>NZ_JBITEU010000008.1:0-505530 GCF_044455475.1 Streptomyces sp. NPDC051218
GGGGGGGGGGGGCGGGGGGGGGGGGGGGGGGGGGGGGGGGGCCCCCCGGGGGGGGGGGGGGGGGGGGGGGGGGGGGTTGGGGGGGGGGGGGGGGGGGGGGGCCCCCCCCCCCACGGCGGGGGTTTCGGCTAGATGCCGAACGGCGCGGCGTAGCGCACCATGCCGCTGGGCAGCGGGTGACCCGCGTCGAGGGCGAGAGCCATCATGGCCTCGTCGGGAACCTCGATGCTGATGCCGATGCCGTGCGCGGAGGCACGGGTGAAGCCGAACCGCGGGTAGTACGCCGGGTGCCCGAGGACGGTGACGAAGCGCTCGCCCCGGTCCCTGGCCACGTCGAGCGCGGCCCGGATCGCCGAGGAACCGGCACCGGTCTTCTGGTACTCGGGGAGTACGGCCACGGGGGCCAGGCACAGGGCCGGGGTGTCCCCGATGTGGCAGCGGGTCAGCAGCGCGTGGCCGACGATCTTGCCGCCCTGGTCGGTGGTGACGACGGAAAGTCCGTCGATCCACGCGGGGTCGGCGCGCAGCGCGTCGACGAGGTCGGCCTCGGCCGGGGTGTCGAACGCGGCGACGACGACGGCACGAATGGCGGGGATGTCAGCGCTGGTCTCGGCGCGCGTGATCCAGGTGTTGCTCAGGGAATTGCTCATGATGGACGGAGATCCGTTTCATGGTGGGTTCGTGTGGGTGGTGCCCCGCGAGCTCACGCTCCCAGCGAGGGCGAATCCAACTGAGGTCAGGCCACGACCCGGGACGTGAGGGTGGTCCGGGCGGTGCGCATGGCAGTGGCCTTGAGCGCGGTCATCAGCCCCAACTCCCAACATCCTCGATACCGGATCACACGAACACCGAAGATCTTACCATCCGGCCGCTCCGGCGGGGAGGGCCGAGCCCGCCCCGCCCCTGGGCTCAGGAGAAGATCGCGTGCACCTGGTCGACCGCTTCGGGCCCGTAACCGACGACGCCCACCGGGACCGCGCCGTCGATCGCCTCGATCACGCGCCCGGCCCACACGGGCCCGAAGCCTCCGCACAGCTCGATCATCTGCACACCTTCACCGACCAGACGGCGCGCGGCCTCGACGCCGTCCTCCGGCTTGGGCACCCCCACGAGCACCGTGCGGCACTGCCCCGTGTCGACGACGTTCACCTCACCACTCGCCTCGCTGCCTGCCGCGGTGTAGATGAAGCCCCAGCTGGTGAGCGCCATGAGTAAAGCCCCCTCAATCCCCGGTCACCCGGATCGGTCATCAACGTGGCGCCCGGCCTGACGGCCAAGCCCCCTCGCAGTTCTATGCCACCACCCGTGGTTACCGACCGGTCCGGGGGCGTGGGCGGCGTCACTCGCCGTTCCCGTGTCGGGATGGGAGGGGCGAGGCGTGGGGAGGATGGACTGGGGACCCGGAACGGGGCGGCCACAGGGAGGCGCGATGCCGACGCAGACCCATCGCCTCATCATCCACGAGCTCGCACGGTGTGACGAGTGCGCTGTGTTGCGGGTGAGCGGTGAACTCGACCAGAGCGGCGAGAAGTTCTTTCTGCGCACCCTCGGCGCCGCCGTCATGGCGGGTCATCGACATCTCGTGCTCGATGTGACGGCGCTGGTGTTCTGCGATTCCCGCGGGCTCAACTGCCTGCTCGGAGTGCGGTGGTTGCTGAGGCGCCGCGAGGGCCGGCTGCTGCTGGCGGGGGCCGGTCGGCATCTCGCCGAACTCCTGACGCTGACCGGCAGCACGGAGATCTTTCCCCGCTATCTCACGGTGGGCCAGGCCCTGCTTGCCCTGCCCCCCGCGCACCGCCCCACATGGCCGCCCGCGCCGTCACCCCGCTCGGACGGTGCGGCGGCCGACACCCCGCCTTCTGAGCCCTGATCACCTGGCCTCGAGCCAGAAGGCCTTGCCCTTCGAGGTGTTCTCGGACAGATCGACCGGCAGCCCCTCGGCACGGAGTTGTTCGCCGGTGAACTCCCCCTTCGCGGCGCGGGCCTGCGTGCCGTCGTCGTCGATCGTGATGTCGGTGACGCCGTAGGTCGTACGGTCCTCCAGCCAGCGCACCTTGGCGTCGACTCGGGTCTGCGCCGTGCCGGCCCCGGTCGCGATCAGCAGGGCCCGGCGGCGCCGGTCGTCCGTCCACATCCATACGTACGGGCCTTTGCTGCTGTCCCACTCTTCGGTGCCCCACGCCTGGCCCAGGTGGACGGGGAGGAACTGACCGTCCGTCAAGGCCGTGATCTCCGGCCTCCTCCGCCAGGCGTTGAACACGCCCATCAACTTCACCGCCGCATCGGGCCACTTGGCCTCGTCACCAGGGTCCTGGCCGAACTTGACCGCGCGTACAGCCATGTAGGAGTAGTAGTCCTCCATGCGGCCGGTCATCTTGCCGCCGTTCATATACGTCGAGTTCATCGGCAGATGCCCGAACGCGGTGAGCGCGGTGCGCAGGGACAGGTCCTCTCCGGTGATGCCGCCGTTGGAGGTGTTCCAGCCGTTGTACGCGATGTGCAGCAGGCCGTTGTTGCGGTCGCCCTGGGTGGGCGCGATGTCGAGTTCGCTGGTGAGCTTGGGCAGATACTGCGGGTTCTCGGTCACCAGGTCGTCGAGCATGCTCCGGGTGAGAACCGCTTTGCGGTAGACGTTGTCGCCCGCGTGGGAGTACGCGGTCGTCCTCTCGTTCTGCCAGTACTCGGTCAGGTCGATCATGTGCTGGGTGACACCGTGATCGTTGAGCAGGGACTCGATCTGCCGCCTCTTGTAGGCGAGTTGGGCCGGGTCGGCGAGGTCGCGCCCCTGGAGGTGTCCGCCGCCGGACAGGGAGAACCACAGGCCGAAGCCGAGGCTGTTGTCCCTGAGGGTCTTGGAGAGTGTGCCCAGGCTGGTGATGGCCTTCTTCATGGAGTCACTGGGCTCGATGGTGTCACGGGTGGTGTTCCAGTAGTCGTCGAGCATCACCATGTCGAGGCCCGCCCGCTTGGTCTGCGGGATGACGACCTCGTAGTAGTAGCCGGGGGGCAGTTCCTGACCCGGGCCTCCCCGGTAGTCCCAGTCGTTCTGGTGGAACAGCGTGGTCGTGTGGTGGTACTTGAACCGCTTGCGGAAGTGCAGCTCGTCCGCCATCTTGCCGTCGACGACATCGCCCTTGAAGACGGTGAGATTCACCGCGAGGTACTCGAACTCCTCCTGCGGGAACAGCGTCAGGTGCAGCGATTCGGGGTGTGTGTCGACCGAGACGCTCGCCTGCTCGTGCCACGCGTTGATCCCGGCGAACGGCGGCAGCATGTAGTCGGTCTCGTGATTGCCGTTGCCGCGCTGCGTCTTCCAGTTGAGCTCGGGGCTCACGCTCCAGCCGTCCCCCGAGTCGTACACGGTGAGAGCTTTCTTCGGCCAGGACTTGCCGACGGGTTCCGTGCTCAGCGATCCGCGGGTGCTGAACCACTTCATGTTCGGGACGTAGTGGAGCGTGTGCGGCTCGTCGGGAAGGCGCAGATCGAGAATCGTGGAGCGGGTCAGGGTGAGTACGCGGGCCGCGTCCTCGTTACGGACGAGGGTGTAGTACCGCAGACCCGCTTCACCGTCGTAGATCTCGAAGACCAGGGTGACGGCGAACCGGCGGGGCGTGGCCCTGCGCAGCGGGATGCGGATGCGTTCGCCGACCCGCCAGGACTTCTCCTTCGTGCGAACGGTGATGAGTTCCCTGCTCGCCGCCCCCAGGCTCCACCCTCCGTCGTCCGCGCGGACGGTGTCGCCGTCGTCGAATTCGTGGGCGAAGAGCAGAGAGGGGCCGCTCAAGTAGTCGCGTGCGGCAGGCTTGTTGCGGAGCCTGCTGAGCTGGATGCCGCCTCGCTCGTAGGTGACGGTGGCCTTGAGGGAGTCGTTCTCGAAGGTCCAGTGTCTGGCCCTTCGCGCGATGCTGTCCGACACCGTGGCTGCGGTTCCGGTCCCGGTACCCGCGCCCACCAAGGCGGCCGAGGCCGCGCCAAGGAAGAGTCGACGGCTCAGTGGGGACATTGCGGCACCATCCTTCGTCATTGCCTTCGCTCGACTCGCTCTGACATCGTTGTCGGAACGCAGGGGCACCTCGTTCCACGCCCCGCACGGAACCCCTCGGAACGGCGCGCCCTAAGGCCCACGCGGACGGACCCCCAGCCACTCCAACTCGCCGCCGCTCCCGACGACCTGGGACAGCAAGCGCTTTCCGAACTCGCGCCACCTAAGCATCGCGCCGGCGCACCGGTCAACAGGGCGGGAACGATCCGATCACCGGATTCGCAAGGGCCCCGTAATGCGATCGGGAAGTGACCCGTGATGCAGCAGAACCCTTGACGTGCCGACGAGGCCACCGAAGAATGACCCCACTCTGACAACGTTGTCTAAGGGAAGGTCGCGCACGATGCCGCAACACGCCTGGGGCCCCACCCGACGTCAAGCTCTGCAGCTCCTAGGGGTTTCCAGTGCCGTGGCGGCCTTCCCGCTCACCCTCGGCACGGGGTCCGCGACGGCTGCCGACGCGGACCCCCGGGAGCAGGACGCCGTCGCGGACACGTACTACCGCGTCCTGCTGTCGCACACCCGCTGGTCCGAGACCCAGTGGGACGGGGCCCAAGGCCACTACACCAACAAGGACTTCGGCTTCGCCGTCGTGCTCGGCAACGCGGTACTGCTGACCCGTGGCCCCTACGACGCAGAGCGCGCCGGAGTCTCCAGGGACACCCTGCGCACCCGCACACTCGCCACGCTGAAGCACTTCGCCGCATCGAACCGGCTGACGGGTGGCACCGAGTGGGGCCGGAAGCTGTTCTTCGACACCACCTTCCAGTCCTACTTCGTCCTGGCGGCGCGCCTGCTCTGGGACGACCTCGACGAGGCGACCCGGCACAACGTCGACACCATCGTCCGTGAACAGGCCCAGTACACCGTGGAGTTGGGCACGGGCGACGACCCCGACTCCGGCGACTGGTCACCCCACGGGCTCACGGGCGGCTTCGAGGGCGACACCAAACTCGAGGAGATGGGCATCTACGCCCAGACGCTCGCGCCTGCCCTGGCCTGGGCGGGCGACGACCAGCGGCTCGACGCGTGGCGCGCAGCCTTCGGCCGGTGGAGCCGCAACGAGGCGGGACTGCCCGCGGCCGACCTGGCGAACCCCGCCCGGGTGGACGGCGTCGCCGTCAGCGAGAACACCGCGCAGAACCTGTACGACACCTTCATCGTCGAGAATCACGGGTCGTTCGGCCCGCACTACCAGGAAGAACTCTGGCGTACGTCCGGCCGCAACTCCGCCCACTTCCTCACGGCGGGCCAGGCCCTGCCCGAAGTGCTGACCGCCCAGCCCAACGCCGCTCCGCTGTGGCGCACGCTGCTCGGCGTGATGAGCGACGCGGGCGAGCCCCTGATGCCGATGGTCGCGGACCGCGAACACCTCTACGGCCGCGACGTCATCCCCCTCGCCTTCCTCGCCCAGGTCGCCGGTGATCGCGCCGCGGCAGCCTGCGAACACGCCCTCGCGGAAAGGCTGGAGGCGTACCAGCAGTATCCGCCGCAGTACCGCATCGCGAAGTTCTCGGGCGAGCCCAAGTACGAGCCGGAGGCACGCGCCGAACTGGCCATCAGTTACCTCCTGCACGAGTGGCGGGACCGCTCGGGACACCCGCGCGTTCGCCCTCTCTCCCCGAGTGAGCTCTTCGAGCAGGCGAGCGGCGTCACCGATCACGGCACGGGGCCCGGCCTCGTCTCCCATCAGTCCCGCGGCGCCTGGGCGGGCACGGTCAGCAAGCCGGGCTTCGTGAAGTTCGCCTGGCAGCCGGCCCACGACGACTGGCTGTTCGCACTCAGCGGCCCGACACCCATGTTCCTGCCCAGCACCGGAGCGAAGGTCGTCAAGCGGTCCGCCGTCACGTACACGCGGCGGCGGGACGGCTTCGACGGGAGCGCGAGCCTGCTGACGCTGGACCACGGGCATGCGGGGTTCACCACCCTGCCCACGGGCGCGGTGGTCTACGCGACATCGGGCACGGCGGACGGCGAGGGCCACCTGGAGGTGCGCAACCTGTCCATGCCGGGCGTACCGGGCCTGGACGGCAGCCGTACCTATCGGGCCGCCGACGCAAGGGCCACCGTCAAGGCGAAGACCGAGGGCCAGTCGTCCGCGGGGCCGCGCGTCGACGAACTCAGCTTTCCGCGCAGGCAGTTCCGGCACGTGCGCATGCTGGGGGTGCGACCCGACCCGTCGTACGGCTATTCGCTGTACGCCTTCGAGATACGCGACGGCGCCTCGGGCGAGGACCTGGCACGCGGCGACGCGGCTGCGGCGACGGCCTCCTCCTTCGAACCGGGCAAGGAGGCGGCGCTCGCGATCGACGGCGGGGGTTCGAGCCGCTGGGCCGTGTCGCGCGCGGACCGTTCACGGCCGGACAGCTGGATCGCCGTCGACCTCGGTTCCTCCCGGTCCATGGACAGGGTGACCCTGCGCTGGGAGGCCGCGGCGGGCCGGGCCTACCGGCTCCAGGGGTCGGCCGACGGACAGGAGTGGACGGAATTGGTCGCCTGGCCACGGCCGGATCTCACCAGCCGCGGGCAGTGGCTGGACATCGACGGCCGTGCCGGTCTCGTCGTGCGTGGTGGCGCCCATCCGATCGCGGTGTACGGCGACACCGTCGTGCTCTCCGACGGACCGGCCGAGAGCCTGCTGATCGAGGGACTGCCCGGTGCGACGCCGGCGGAACTGCGCGCGGCTGCCGCCCGCAAGACGCCTTCGGCGGACGCCGCTGACGTCAAGGCCGCCCTCACCGAACACCACCTGAGTCTGTTCAACCTCTCAGGCGACCCCGTGACCGCGACGGTGACGATCCCGCGCACATCCGCTGAGGAGGTCCAGCTCTACGAGGGCGTCCAGACCCTCACACAGTCCGGCACGGCCCTGCGCGCCGAACTGCCCGCCGCATCCGCCGTGTTGGCGCCGCCCCGCATCACCCTGTCCGCCGGCCGCCTTCCCGTAGGCCTACGTGCCGAGGTCGTCGACGGCAGCACCGTACGGCTGAGCGGTCCCGCCTGCCGGGTCACCGTCTCCGCGCAGGGCAGACGGGTCGGCGCGACGGTCCGCGCGGGCCGCACGACCACGGTCACCGTGCCTCGCGCCACGCCGTACCCCCTCTCCGACCTGGCGCTGGGCCGCGTCACCTTCCCGACGTCGCCGCTGCCGCCCGGCATGTCGGACCCGCGGGCCGCGGTGGACGGTGACGAGGCGACCGCGTGGACCGCGGGCCAGGACGATCGCATGGTCGTCGACCTCGGCGCCGAACAGCACGTCGGTGAGATCCGCACCCGGTGGCGCGGCGGCCACGCCCCCGCCGCGCAGGTGGAGTTCAGCGTGGACGGCCGCACGTACAGCGGCTCCGCACGGCTGTCGACGCGCGGCACCCTGCGCGTCGACCGCACGGCACGCTATGTGGCGCTGCGTGTCACCGCCCGCTCCGGAGGTTCACTGACCGCGTTGACCATCACCTCGCGCTGACCCTCACGTCACGAGGAGGGCAGCGGCTTCAAGGGGCGGGGCTACTTCGCCCGAGCCAGGGCTATCGCCCCCTGGAGCCGCTCCCCCGCCTCGTACATCATGTAGGGCACGCCGTTCTCCGTCCCGAAACTCGGTGACGCGCTGCGCCCGTTGTCCGGCGCGCCCGTCATCGAGTCGTGGAAGATCCCGAGGTGGTCACGGCGGGAGAAGTCCTTGCCGACCTCGGTGATCAGGATGTTGCCGCCACTGGCCTTGTCCGTGTTGTAGACGACGTAGGCGCTGTCCCCGCGCGTCAGCAGGTGGGGCCCGCCCACGTTCTGCGCTCCCACCTCTCCGTGACGGATCAGTGGGGTCTGGTCGAAGGTCCAGTTGCGGCCGTCGGGCGACCAACCCCAGGCGATGTCACGGTGGTTGGTGGTGTTGTTCAGCATGAAGAGCATCACGTAGCGGGCGCCCCGGGAGGGCAGGTCGTGACGGAACACGCGGGCGTAGGACGTCTCGGTGGAGCCGCTCGGCAGCATCGAGGTGGAGAGCACCACCTTGTCGTACGTGAAGTGGATGCCGTCCTTGGAACGCGCGAGGCGTGTCGTGGTGTTCTCGCCGTGGAAGTACAGCCACATCTCCTTCGCGTCCTCGTTCCACAGCACGTGCGGCGAGGAGACATGGCTGACCTTGTAGTGCGGCTGCCAGTCGTTGGTGACCATGGGGTTGGCCGTGTACTCGGTGAAGGGCCCCTCGATCGAGTCGCCGTAGGCCAGGCAGATGCCGCCGGGGGCGTCATGCGGTGCGTAGTAGAGGTAGTAGCGGCCGAGTGCGCCCGAGATCCGGCCGACGGTGCCGCGCAGGCACGGGAAGATGATCTCGCCCGTGGGGTTGTACGCGAGGTCTCCGGGCTTCAGGACCGTCTTCACGTAGGTGTAGTCGGGGAAGCCGCCCGGGGCCGCCGCGGCCGTGCCCCCTGTCGTGGTGCCCAGCGCCAGGGCGGTACCGGTGGCGGCGGCCCCGCGCAGGAAGACGCGGCGCGGGAAGGGCCGGGGGTGGTGCTGCTCGGTGTCGTGCTGTGCGGTGTCGTGCTGCGGCTCGTTCATTGCTGTTCTCCGTCCCGGGAGGTGCATGTCAGAGGTGCGTGGCAGGGTCGGACGGGCGTGGCGGTGTCAGAGGTAGGTGGCGGCGGTGACACAGAATCCGCCGAGCGCGACGGCCCACACGTAGGGCAGGGTGCGCACCATGACCTGCTGCGGGCCGACGCCCGCGTACTGGGCGCTCCACACGGTCTGGGTGCTGGTGGGGTCGGCGACGCCGAAGACCTGGTTGTACGAGGCGGCGATGCCGAGCACGGCGATGGCGGGGTAGATGCCGGCGGCGATGAGGACGCCCGCGATGCCGGCGCCCAAGCCGTAGACGTTCAGCGGCCCCCGGTAGAGGCACAGCGGCACCAGCAGGGTGAAGACCAGGACGAACAGCACCGGGTTCTGCGGGCTGACGGCCTTGACCAGCGGTTCGAGCGCCTCGATGGCGCCCGGCAGTTTCACCGCGGCGAGCAGGATGCCGATCGCGATGAACAGCGCGATCGGGGGCGCGGCGACCTCGAAGCCGCCGTACAGGGTGCGAAGGAGGCGCTTGTTCATCTCGCGCGGGCGGGTCGTGGTGACCAGGGCGTAGAGCACACCGGCCAACAGCGAGGGAATGATGGCCAGTTCGAGGCCGAGGGCCAGGACCAGGGGCACCACGGGAGTGAGCAGCGCGTACCACGGTGCGTCGCCGAGCCGTTCGCGGCGTGAGCGAGGTTTGTCGACGGCCGTCTTCAGCGCCCAGGTGTGCTCGACCCCGCGGCGGCGGGATTCGACGAGGACGAAGGCGACGGCAGCGACCAGGGCCAGCGGGAACAGCTTCACCATGAAGTCGCGCACCGTGGCGACCGGCAGGTCGAGGGCGGTGGAGAAGAACTGCCAGATGGGGAGCTCGAAGGGGACTCCGACGGCGATGCCCATGAGGATGGTGCCCGCCGCGGTGACCTTGGGGATGCCCACGGCGACCATCGCGGGGATGCCGATGATGCCGGCCAGCATGGCGGCGGGCGCCGAGCCCGTGACCGTGCCGACCAGCGCGGACACGGCGAGCACGCCGAGTGCCACGACCGTGGGCCGGTCGCCGCCGAACTCCACGATCTTGCGGACGATGGTCCCGGCGATGCCGGTCTCGTCGAGGAGTCTGCCGAGCCACGAGCCGAGCAGCACCGCGATCATCGTCGACGCGAGCATCGGGGCGCCCTCCTGGAGGACGGTGTCGAAGACGCTCTCCTTGCCGGTCAGCGGTGCGCCGGCGACGAGTGCGATGACGACGCCGAGCAGCACCAGGGCGAAGGCCGTGGGGAGTTTGCGGGTGAGCATGGCGGCGACACCCACCGCCATGACGATCAAGATGACAACGCCCATGGCGCTACTTCCCTCTGTGGGTCTCGTGGGTCACTGGGGTCTCGTGGGTCACTTGGGTCACGGCGTCGCCGAGCGCGGCCGTGAGGAGAAGGGGGCTGCGGCCGAGCCCGCAGACGGTACGGGCATGGGCGTGGGCGGCGATCTCCTCCGCGCCCGCCACGTGCCCGTAGAGCCGCAGCCGCCCCGCGCGCAGGACGACATGGCCGAGCGCCCGCTTCAGCGCGGCCTTCGCCGGGCCGTGGTGGAGGTGTTCGTGCACGGATTCATGGGCGATGGCCGCCGCGCGCACCGATCCTGGCGGGTACCACTGCCGCCAGCCCCGTTCGTCGATCAGCGCTTCGGCCGCCGCGAGGGTGTCGGTGTAGAGCTCCACCGTGGGAGTCGGACGTGAGGTGTAGCGGGCGAGAAGACCACGTTCCAGGCCGTCGGAGCGCTCCACGATCCTGGCCCGGCACGGCACGGGGGCCAGCGCGGCACCGAACTCCTCAGCCGTGCGCGCCCATTGGCGGAGCAGCCGCGGGTCGCGACCCTCGTGGGTGGGTGTCGCGGCGAGGAGTTGGACGGCGTGCTCCAGGTCGTCGAGGGCCTCGGGCGGCGGCTCCGTGAGGTTGCTCGTGGAGGCGCGCGCGGGCGTGCTCATATGCGTACCTCGAGCACGGCGATGACCGGCTCGTCGGCGGCGCGCGCGTCGAGTTCGCTGCGGGCCAGCGCGAGCAGCGCCCCGGGATCGAGCACGCCCGAGAGGTCCGCGATCCGGGAGCCGAGCAGCAGCCGCACGGCCGGGGCGCGGACGCCGCCGTCGCCGTACGAGGTGGTCTCGCGCACCAGCTTCGCCAGGACGTCGGGGGCGTCGGCGACCCGGGTGGCCTCCACGCGGGCGTCGGGGACGTGGAGGCGGATGACTCCGTCGGCGTCGACGATCCGTACCGGATGCCGGGTGGTGCGCAGGGTGCGCCTCACCTCGGTCCCGTACACGGTGTGGGCGGAAGTGCCGGCGAGGACCGTGACTTGGGAGGGGTCGGCCTTGAGGCTGGCGGCCGCCGTCCGTAGCCGTTCCGCTTCGTCCGCCCGGTGCGCGCGGTCCTGGGTGCGCAGTTCGGTGGCGCCGGTGGCCACGGCCCGCACGGTGCTGGTCTGCGGGTCGACGGTGACCTCGACCTCGACTCCGTCGGCGGCGGCGCCCTGCGCGACGACGGCCGCCTCCGCCTCCGCCCGCACGGCGAGAATCTGTTCCTGTCCGGCTCCGGGAATGGTCCGCTCGATCTGCTCGCGCACCAGCGCGAGCGCGACACCGATGGGGCTGATCACTTCGCTGTGGCGGGCGATCCGCCCCTCCAGGCCACTGACTTCGGCCAGGTGCGGGGTGACGGACGCGGCGCCGCCGCCTCCGCCGACGAGCAGTGCGGTGTCCTTGTCCATCCGGTAGTCGCGGATCATCGTGTCGACGACCTTCTTGACGTGCGCCGTTCCCACGTCGAGGAGTCGGGCCGCCGCGGTGGCGACGTCCACGCCGAGCGCCTGGGCGAGCGGGGTCATCGCCGCGCGCGCGACGTCCTGGTCGCTGCGGGCGAAGTCGCCCTCGGGCACGCGTCCTGCCGCGTTGGCCGCGCACGTCATGGTGAGGGCGAAGCGGCCGCCCGCGGCGTCGAGTACGGCGTAGTCCGCCGGGTCGTCGGGCATCGGGCGGATGGTGGTGAGCGTGGCGTCGCGCAGGTCGTCGAGGGTCGCGAAGCACGCGTAGGGCAGCCCGGCGATATGGGCGCTGCGCGGCCCGACGCCGGTCACCTTCCCGCCGCCGACCCGGACCATGGAACCGCCGCCGACTCCGACGGTGCGTACGTCCAGGGCGTTGAGGTAGGACTTCTTGCCGAGGATCGTGGCGTGCTGGACGGCCACCTTGCCGCGCCGGACGACGCTGATGTCGGTGGAGGTGCCGCCGGTCTCCAGGAAGACGCCCTCGCTGATCCGTTCCTGCATCAACGCGCCCGCCACGCCTGCCGCGGGGCCCGAGAGGACCGTCAGGAGGGGCCTGCGCCGCATCTCGTCCAGCGACATCACGCCGCCGTCGCAGCGCATCACCATCAGCGGGGAGTCGACTCCGGCCTTGGTGATGGAGCTGTCGACGAGATCCGCGGTGGCCAGCATGCGCGGCAGGATCGCCGCGTTGACCACGGCCGTACGGGTGCGTTTGTGCAGCCCGTACAGGGAAGTGATCTCGTGCGCGGCGGTCAGCGGAAGCCCGGCGGAACGCGCCGTCGACACCACGGACCGCTCGCCCTCGGGACGGTCCACGCTGAACGGTTCGGTGGCCACGAGGACTTGGGCGCCCGCCTGGGCCAGCGAGTCGGCGGCGCGCCGGACGGCCGCCGCATCCTCGGGGTCCGTGACGTGGGCGTAGACGAGCGGGAGGCTCTTGCCCGGGGTGAGTTGGAGCTTGCCGAGCGCGGCGAGCCTGCGGGTGAGGGCGGCGGCGGGGCCTGTCCCGATGCCGAGCAGGCCCACGGTGGCGACATCGCCCTCCAGCAGGGCGTTGGTAGCCTGTGTCGTGCCGTGCGCCAGAAAGGCGACATCCTCGGGTGCGCGGCCGGTCTCTTCCAGCAGACGGCTCAGTGCTTCCACGATGCCGTGGGCCACGCCGTCCTCGTGATGGTGGCTGGTGGGGACCTTCACCTGTCCCAGGAGTTCCAGGGTCGTGGCGTCTACGGCCACGGCGTCGGTGAAGGTTCCGCCCACGTCGATGCCGACGCGGATGCGGTGGGTGGTCATGGTTGGGCACCTCCTTGTGCGGGTTGGCGGTGCGCGGGCGGGCCGGGTGGGACAGGTGGAGCTGTCCCACCCGGCACTTGTGAGAGCGGTCAGCTCTCAGTAGCCGCGTACGTCGGGCCAGTGGCGCTGCACTCCGTCTCGGTCGAGCAGCCGGGCGAACTCGTCGAACCGCTTGTCCTCGCCCTGGACTTGATGGGGTTCGACCCCTTCGGACACGCAGTGCGCGGCCAGGGCGCCGGCCACCTCGCCGATGTTCCATTCCACGGGGTGGAGGCGATAGCAGCCGTTGGTGATGTGGGTGGTGCCGATGTTCTTGCCCGCGGGCAGGAGATTGCGGACCCGGCGGGGCACGAGGGCACCGAGCGCTATCTCGAACGGCACGGAGCCGATGTCGATGTAGTTGTCACCGCCGGTGGAGGGGTGCAGGTCGATCCGGTAGTTGCCGACACCCACCGAATCCCGGTACTTCGTACGCCCGTAAGGGCCGACGACATCGATGGCGACATCCTGCTCGGTGACGGTGGTGACGGCCTTGATCCGCCGCGACTCCCGCACGTAGGGCGCCTTGGCCAGGCCGTCCGCCGTGCCCGTGATGTCGGGGCGAAGGCGCAGGCCGGGGAAGCCGGTGCCGCCGTCCTCGCGGGGCGCCTCGGTCTGCAGCCAGTAAAGGACCGAGAGCGACAACTGTCGCGCCTCGGCCAGCGCCTGGACCGAGGTCTGCTCGCCGCCACCGATCAGTGGCTTCAACCAGTAGTCGTTGAGGGGCCAGTTGACCAGGGTGATGTCGGAGTCGAAGGCGCCCGGCCGGTGCAGTTTGCGGGCGAGGATGCGGCGGAAGCCCCACAGTTCCTTGTCGCCCGCGTCGGCGCTCTGGTCGGCGTTGACGGCGAGCGGGTCGATCTCCGGGTTCGGTACGAACGTACGCGGGACCGCTTCGAGCGAACGCGGGTCGGGGGCGAGGAAGCCGAGGAGCGGTCCCGGCCAGAAGTCGGGCTGGTAGGAGCGCCAGAAGTCGTAGTCGACGGGGCGCTCGATGACGTGGTTCTCGCCCTCGTGGTGGGAGAGCGCGAAGCAGACGGTGATGCCTTGCTGGTTGAGGGGCTGCGCTTCGTCCGGCGCGTGCGGCTCGCCGAACTCGGCGCGTGACTCGGCGCCGACGGCGTGCTCGACACCGCCCAGTTCGAGGAGTTCGCCGGTCTCGGTGGCGTCGATGAAGTAGCGGGCGTGGAGTGTGGTGCGGTCGCCGTCGCGCAGGTTCTCCAGGGTCACCGAGGTGATGACATCGTTGTCGGACTCGGCAGCGACAGCCCAGTGTTCGGTGAGCAGCGTCAGCCGTCCCGAGGCGAGATGGGGCGCGAGCATACCCTCCATCACGGCGAGGGCGACGCGGGGCTCGTGGCACAGCTTGCTCACCCGGCCCGCTCCCGGATTGAGACCGGTCAGGGCAAGCGCCTCCGAACGCAGGGGATACCACTGGCGGTAGTAGTCCCGGATGGACTCGCGCAGCTTGCGGTACGAGGCGGTCGTGCCGAACTGCTCCACCCAGGGGTGCTCGTCGGGCGGCACCGCTTGGGAGGTGAGCTGGCCGCCGATCCAGTCGGTCTCCTCGGTGAGGACGACGGTCCGGCCGGCGCGGCAGGCGGCGAGCGCGGCGGCCACGCCACCGAGGCCGCCACCGACGATGAGGATGTCCGGTTCAGGGATCACGGTTCTCCTAGTGCTGGCTGTGCTGTACGTGGTTGTGCAGTGGGATGCGGGGAGCGAGCCCGGTGGGGCGTGGCCCCCCGCGCCCGTCATGCGCTGTCCGGGAGCACCTCGGGTGGGGGGCCCGTGCTGGCGCCCGGCCGGAATGTGCAGGCCACCAGGGGGTCGGGAGCGTCCTCGCCCGCGACGAGCGTGGCGAGCAGGCGCACGGCAGCGGCGCCCAACTGCGCGCGGGGGATGTCGAATCCGCTGGGCTGCGGCTCGTCCGCGAGATCCGGGGGCGGGCTGCCGAGCACCGCGAGTGAGATGTCGTCGGGGCATCGCAGACCGGCGTCGCGGGCAGCCGTGCTCAGCGCTCGCCAGGCGGCGCCGCTGTCGGTCTCTTCGGCCACGAACGCGGTGACACCCTCTGCCGCCCACCGCCGCAAGTGCTCGGGGCCCAGCTCGCGTTGCGGCTTCGCGCTGCGGAACACGGCAGCGTGCCCACCGGGCAGTCCCGCGGCTTTCAGGCCCTCCAGAAAGCCTTGTTCGCGGTCGGTCGAAGCGGGCGCGTCGTCGTCCTCGCGTACGAGAATGATGCGACGGTGCCCAAGGGCGGCGAGCCGCTGGACGACTTCGCGGCTGGCGCTCACATAGTCGGCGCCGACCCAGGCGAGCCCCTCCGGCTCCTCCCTGCGACCCAGGTGGACCACGGGAAACCCGTCGTCCACGAGCCTGCGCAGCTCGTCCACCGGGGCGTGGCGGCCGAGGAAGAGACACCCGTCGGCGAGCCGCGCCCTGTTGAGCGCGCGCGGCCCGCCGGCCCCCGCGCCGCCGGTACTCGACCCGGTGAAGAGCACCAGGTCGTATCCCTGCGCGGCGGCTTCCTGCTCCACGCCCACCAGGAACGGGTAGTACGAGTGCTGCACATCCGTGGGGAAGGTGGCCGTGAAGCTGAAGACTCCGAGCAGGCCGTTGCGTGCCGCCGCTAGGCGCCGCGCCGCGGGGTCGGGAACATAGCCGAGGCTCGCGGCCGCGTCGAGCACCTTCTGCCGGGTCTCGTCCGAGATGGCCACGCCCTGCTTCTTCCCGGCGAGGACCAACGACACCGTGGCCTGCGAGACCCCCGCGAGCCGGGCGACCTCGGCCTGACGCGGGCGTCCGGTGCGCCCTACCGGCGCGGACGCCCGGCCTCGCGCGGCCCGCTTCTTGGGTTGGTCCACCGCTGCCCCCCGTCGTTAATGCGTATTAGTTATGCGCATTAACGAGTACTGTGCGGGGCTCGGGGCGATGGGTCAAGAGACGGGAACGAACTTTTTCCCGACCGTCGGAGCGCGGCCGCCGGCTCGACGATCACGCGAACCGCGGGCCGCCGCGCAACAGTTCACAGACGTCGGCCGGCGCCACCTGCCCCTGCGCCTGCGCCTGCGCCTGCGCGGGAATCGGCTCAGATGACTACGACCCGGCGCCCGCGCGTGTGGCCGGCCTGGCTGTCGATGTGCGCCGCCGCGGCATCGGCCAGCGCGTACGACTTCTCGACCGGGATGTGGAGCCTCCCCCGCGAGATGAGGTCGGCGGCCTCGGCGAGCGCTTCCGGCACGCTCCCGGCCACGCCGGAGAACCGGACGCCGAACTCCGGCGCACCGAGATCGGCGATGGAGATCACCGTCCGTGGATCCCCGGTCAGTTCGACGAGTTCACGGATGACGCCCGAACCTGCCAGATCGAGAGCCGCGTCGACGTTTCCAAGCTGCCGCACCCGCTCGACCCAGCCATCGCCGTACGTCGTGGGAACGGCGCCCAGGCCCCGCAGATAGTCCTGGTTCGCGGCCCCCGCCGTACCTATCACCGTGATGCCGCGCTCGCGGGCGATCTGCAGTACCGCCGATCCCACTCCCCCGGACGCACCGCTGACCAGCAGCGTCTGCCCGGCCCGCACACCGACCTGGTCGATGATGCGCAGCGCGGTCTCCACCACGGAGGGGTAGCCGGCCGCCTCCTCGAACGTCAGCCCCTCGGGCATCCGGGCCCAGGCCCCCAGCACGGCGAACTCGGCATACGTACACGAGCCTTCGCCGAACACGTGGTCGCCGACCTCGACCCCTTCGACGCCCTCACCGACCTCGTCCACGACACCGGAGGCGTCCAGCCCGACTCCGGCGGGCAACTCGACCGGATGGGCTCCCAGCTTCTGACCTTCGCGGACCCTCCAGTCGACGGGGTTCACGCCCGCCGCCCGCACGGCGATGCGTATCTGGCCGGGGCCCGCGTGGGGCTCATCGGCGTCTTCGAGTCGTAGTACGTCAGGGCCACCGAACTCGGTGAAGCTCACTCTCTTCATGTCGCCGAACATAACACTAACGGTTAGTGTTTAACAACGGTTGTGACTTTGTAACTGGTAGCATCAGCGAATGACCGTGCCGACCGGACGTCGCGAGCGCAAGAAGGCCGCGACCCGCCAGAAGATCGCCGAGACCGCCCTGCGGCTCTTCCTTGAACGCGGGTACGAAGCGGTGGGCATCCGCGACGTGGCCGCCGAGGCCGACGTGGCCGTCACCACGCTCTTCTCCCACTTCGCCTCCAAAGAGGCGCTGGTGTTCGAGCAGGACGAGAACTTCGAGCAACGCCTCACCAGGGCGGTCACCGACCGCGCCCCGGACGAGCCGCTTGTCCCCGCGCTGCACCGCGAGATCCTGGCTCTCGTGCGGCACTGCACGGCGGACGGTGCCGCCCCGCTCTGGCGCATGATCGACGCCTCGCCCGCCCTGCGGGAGTACGAGGAGGCGATGAGGCTGCGCCACGCGGAGGCGGTGGCGAGCGTCATCGCCGCCGATCCCGGCCTGGCACGGTCCGCGACGGCCTGCCGGGCGATCGCGCGGTTCGCGATCGACGCCTTTTCGCTGGCCCGCGATGCGGCCGATCCGGAGGCCGCGGTGGACGAGATCTTCCAGATGATCGAGGCGGCCTGGAAGGCCGCCTGACCCCCCGGGCCCCTACAGCTTCGAGCTCTTCGCCCCATTCCCCGATTCCCCCGTTCCCCCGTTCCCCCGTTCCCCTCCCGGATATAGGCATCCCCTATATCGCCTGCTGCCATTTCGTCTTTGCTTTCACTCCTTTTCCGGACCTACCGTCAAACAGGTCGATCGGACGAATGAGTGATGGAGAGGACCGGTGACATGACCACGGTTGAGAACGAATTTGGAATGCGGGAATTCGCGGGAAAGCGGGCTCTGGTCACAGGCGGAACCCGCGGAATCGGAGCGGCCGTCGTACGCCGGCTCCTCGACGCGGGGGCCGAGGTGCTCACGACCGCCAGGTCGGCGACGGGCACAGTGCCGGAGGGGGCCACCTTCGTGGAGGCCGACGTGCGGACGCGTGCGGGGGCGGAGGCGCTCGCGGCGGTCGCGCACAAAGAGCTCGGCGGGGTGGACGTCCTGGTCCACAACGCGGGCGGGGCGCAACCGTACAAGGACGCTTCGGCCATCCCTGACGAGGAGTGGCAGAACGCGCTGGACCTGAACTTTCTGGCGTCCGTGCGGCTGAACTCGCTGCTGACACCGGGAATGCGGGAGCGGCGTTCGGGAGTGGTCGTGCACGTCTCGTCGGCCGCGGTCCCCACTGTGGCGCCACCGTTCCTGCACTACGTGACGGCGAAGGCGGCGCTCGAGGCCTACAGCCGGGGGTTGGCGTCGGAGCTGGCCCCGTTCGGAATCCGGGTCAACACGGTGTCTCCCGGCAGGACCGCCACCCCCGGGGGCGAAGCGACGCGGGAGCAGTGGGCGCGTCTGGACGCGGGGCCCGGCCAGGACACCACGCGGCCTCCGCTGGGGCGCGACGGGCGGCCAGACGACATCGCCGACGCGATGCTTTTCCTCCTGTCCGACCGGGCGGGCTGGCTGACCGGGAGCAATCTCGTCGTGGACGGCGGTGAATTCCCCAGGAGCTGACGCCGCTTTTCATCCTCTCCATTTCCTCCGCATTCACAACCGTCAGGACACCGCGAAGGAAATAGCAGGCTCGGTGGACCAGCTCTCCTTGCGAAGGAGTTCGAGCAGGGCCGTCTCCGCCGGGCCTGCCGCGGGCCGGACCACGGCGATGACGGGCTGGGACACGGCCGGGAAGACGGGGCGGACGAGATGCTCGTGCCCGTGCGGCACCGCGGATGCCGGGACGAGTGCCACCCCCAGCCCGTGGGCGGCCCAGCGCACGGCCGTCGCCGTCTGGGACACGCGGGCGGCTGTGGCCGGAGTCAGCTCGTTGGTCCGCAGCACGTCGAGCAGTACGCCGTCGAGCGCGCTGTCACGGTCGAACCTCAGCCATGGCTCGCCCGCCAGTTCGCGCAGCTCGACCCGGTCCACGGCGAGCTGCCGGTGCCCGGCGGCGAGCACCACCACGAACTCCTCGTCGCCGAGGTGGTGGGCGTCGTCGGGGCTCTGCTCGCAGGCCGCCATCAGGGCCAGGTCCAGCGCGCCGCGCCGCCCGAGGCGTTCGAGCTCGGCGGAGCTCGGCTCCTCGAAGACGGTGACCTCCAGCCGGGGGAAACGGCGTCGCAGTGCGGCCAGCGCACCGGGCAACTGCCGGGTGCCGAAGCCCATTTGCACCGCGACCACGAGCTCGCCCACCAGTTCGTCGGCGCCGGCCCGCGCCGTCGCCCTCGCCCGCCGGGACGCGCTCACCGCGATCTCCGCCTCCCGCAGGAACGCGCGGCCGACCACGGTGGGCACGAGGCCGGTCGGCGTACGGGCGAAGAGTTCCACGCCGAGTTTCCGCTCCAGACCGCGGATCTGCTGGGACACCGACGGTTGAGCGACGTGCAGGAGCTCCGCCGCCGCGGTCACCGAGCCCTCCTCGGCGACGGCCAGGGCGTACTCGTACTGACGAAGGCTCATCGACTCATTTCTTTGTAGCTGCCGTTGTAGTCGTGAGCAACTCATCGCCGCCGACGGAGATTCCCGAGCACGCAGCGGGCCCGTCACCCTGAAGGTGGCGGGCCCGGTGCGGTACTGCGAAGTGGTGGGGGTCGGGTCAGGCTGCCAGGGCCCAGCCCATGACACTGTCCGGCACGCTGTCCCTCGTGGTTCGACCCGTGCACTGCTCGCAGACGGCGTGCTGTGCACAAGCCTGCGGTTGCGCCGGCTCGCCTTGGGCCTTCCGCGCGGCCAAGTAGACCGCGATATAGGCAGGCCCGGCCGTAATCACGGCTACGGCAATCTCAGTGAAAGCCATCGGTCTCACCCCCAGGCACCCAGTCATGTCCCAATCACCATAGGTGTGAGGGGCATCGATGAGTAGCAACGTGCCCGAACAAGCCCTCAACATGGCCGGATTCACCCACCAGGGGCCCGATCCTCAGGCCTCGACCGGGTACTCGTACGGACTGTGCATCGTCAGGAAACGGATGTCGAGGTCGGACTCCAGGTAATCCATCCGCCGCTCCCAGAAGGCCCGCAGGTGCGGGAGAGCCAGGTGGGCGTCGAGATCGGCCTGGGAGCGCCAGGCCTCGTAGAAGACGAACACCCCGGGCTCGTCCCGGTCTTCGTGGAAGTGGTACTCCAGGCAGCCTGCCTCCTGCCGCGTCGGCTCGACGAACGAGAGCAGCAGCGCTTTCAGCTCGGCCGCGCGTTCGGGCTTGGGGCGAGCGGTGCCGACCAGCGTGAACGGCCGGTCCCGTCGCCCCAGTTGCTCCAGTTGTTCCAGTCGCGCCATGCAAGTTCTCCTCTGTCGGGCGGCCCGATGCATAAGACATAGGTACGATTGATCTCGTACCTATCTGCCGGACGGACGCTAGCGGGCCCAGAGGTACGATGCAAGCCGTACCTAAAGGGAGGCGTCCGGCATGCCCGACGACGAAGGTCATCCGACCGTCGAGGAGATGCGGCTCGGGCCGGTGCTCGCCGCACTGGCGGATCCGCTGCGTCGCCGCGTGGTGCGCGAGTTGGCCGCCGCGCCCGACGGCACCGCGCGCACCTGCAGTTCCTTCGCGCTGCCTGTCTCCAAGGCGACCGTCACCCACCACTTCCGCGCGCTGCGCGAGGCCGGGCTGATCGAGCAGGTCGCCCGCGGTAACAGCCGGATGGCCACCCTGCGCCGGGCGGATCTTGAGCAGCGTTTTCCCGGGCTCCTGGGTGTGGTGACGGCCGAGACGGAGGAGTAGGCCGCTCCCCCGGTGCGCGCGGCCGCGGCCCGTGGACCTGCGAAAATGCCGCGGCATCCCCGGCAGGGGTCACGTAGGGTGCGGCTGCATGAACCAAGTTTCCCGCCATGCCGTCCGCCCGATACGTGCCGATGAGTGGCCGAAGGTGAAGGAGCTGCGGCTCTCGTCGCTACAGGATCCGGTGGCTCCGATCGCCTTTCTCGAGACGTACGAGAAGGCCGCCGCGGAGCCGGACTCCTTCTGGCAGGAGCGGGCCAAAAAGGCGGCCGACGGCACGCGGGTGCGCCAGTTCGTGGCCGAGGGGACCGACGGGACCTGGAACGGATCGGTGACCGTGCTCATCGAGGACGCGGACAGCGACGACGTGTTCGGTGGACCCATTCAAAAGCGCCAGGCGCATCTCGCCGGTGTCTATGTGCGCCCCGACCACCGCGGAAGCGGAGTGATCGACGCACTCTTCGGGGCGGCCGTCGAGTGGGCGTGGTCCGTGCCGGATGTGGCGCGGGTGCGCCTGTACGTCCACGAGGACAACGCGCGGGCCGAGAGCTTCTACCGGCGGTACGGGTTCGTGCGCTCCGGGGAGACCGTCCCGATGAAGGACGATCCCTCCAAGGTGGAGCGGGAAATGGTTCTCGAGGAGCGCTAGTTGTCAGAGGCCGGCGCGCCCGAGGAACAGGCCCCGCAGGTGGGACAGGCTCCGCTCCGCCAGCGGACGAAGCTCCGCGGCCACGGCACGGGCATCGGCCCGTAGCCGCTCCTCGGCACCGGCGCCGAGGACGTCCACGGCCTCAGTGGCGAAGGACGGCTCGGCGAGCCAGTCGTCGAGGAGCGCCGGAGTGACCTCCAGATGGAACTGGAGCCCCCAGGCGACCGGTCCGGCCCGGAACGCCTGGCACTCGGTGGTACCGGTCCTGGCGAGGACGCGAGTGCCGTCGGCGGGAACGATGCGGTCGCCGTGCCAGTGGAGCACCGCGCGGGCGTCGGCCAGCGGGCCGACGACCGGATCGGCACGGTCCACGTCGAGCAGCGGAGCCCAGCCGATCTCGCTCCCCCGGCCTAGAGCGGCACCGGTCCGTACCGCTATGTCCTGGGCGCGGGCGAGGAGTTGGGCGCCCAGACATACCCCCAGCGTCGGGACCCCGGCCCGCAGCGCGTCGGCAAGGAGGTCCCGCTCCAGCTTCAGGGCCGGATGTGCCGCCAGGTCGTCGGCGTTCATGGGACCGCCCATCACGACGAGTCCCGCCAGCTCGGACACCGGCGGCAGCTCGCGGGCCGACGCGTCCGGAGTGTCGATCAGGTTCCGGATGTCGACGTCGAGGCCGCTGTCCGCCAGCACGTCCAGGATCAGGCCGGGCTTCTCGACCTCGACGTGCTGAAGGATCAGGACGGTGCGCGCGGGCATGGGGGGTTCTCCTGCGGGGCGAGGAAGCGGGAACGGGGACGGCTCACACCGTAATAGGGCGGGCTCGCGCCGTATTGGCGGATTCACACCGTAACGTGCCAGGTCAGGGCCTCGTCAGGCAGGTGGCGGTCGCCTCGCGACCGCGCACCCCGCGCGTCATCCGTGGGTGCGGATGCGCACGCCGTGGCGGGTTCGCATGCGGTGCAGTTCCCACAGGGCCACCGCGGTCACGGACACCGGGCCGCCGAGGACCGCGCTCCACTGCGCGGCCGGTGGCCCGTACGGAAGACCCCCTTCGAGCGCGACGCTGAAGAGCATCAGCTCCCAGACGAGCACGACGGTGAGCGCGGCCGGGAGAGCGGCGTGCACGTTGGACGTGTTGAAGGCGTAGCGGGCGGCGTACGCGGAGGCGAAGAGGAGGAACGGCAGCAGCCAGACGAGACCGATGAGGAGGGCGAGCGCGATGAGGCCGTTCACGAGCGTGCCGTAGTTCTGCTTGAGCACCAGGGCGCTGCCCGCCAGCACGAGCACGACACCGACCAGGATGCCGACGTACCAGGCCACGGCCTTGAGGGGCGCCCGCAGCCGGGAGCGGAGCACACGGCGTTGCGCGGCGGGGGCGTAGCGGATGAAGCCCAGGACGACCAGCGGCCCGGTGAAGATGAGCAGCAGCGGGGCGAGGATCAGCTTCACGACGCCGTCGTTGGCGACCCCGCTCCAGCCGTCGTCCGCGCCGTAGGTGTAGACGAGGAGGAGGCTGGCTGCCGCACCGATGATCGCGCGCCCCAGCTGCACCTTCGTCACGAGCGGGTCCGCGACGCGGCCTGCGCCGGGCTGGTTGAAGATCGCCTCGGCGCGGCGGCGTGCGGAGCGGATGAACGGGATGAGCGGCGAGACGAAGAAGAGCGCGCACCCCGAGCGCCGCCGCCGGACGGGCTGCGGCGGGTACGGATACGGCTGCGGGGGCGGGTATGGCCCGGGTTGCGGCGGTCCGTACGGATTCGGGCCACCACCCTGCGGCCCGTACGGATGAGGGCCACCGCCCTGCGGCTGACCGTTTCCCGGTCCCCAGCCCTGATATCCCCCGTGTGCCACGGTTCCCCCTCGCCTCCTGCGACGCCTCTGAGCGCGCGCAGTTTACTGGCCGGAACCGGACTGCTGTCACCAGGGCCGAGGCCTCGAAGCGGGAACGCATGGGCACGCGTTCCCGCTTCGGGGCTTCGGGCTCTGCCCGTGAGTGTCCTCGGGGCTAGGCGACCCGCTGCTCGTACCCCACGAGCCGTACGCACACGGCGAGTCCCGCGATGGCCTGCTCGAGTTCGGCGAGGCTCGGGTAGCTGGGCGCGATGCGGATGGTGGCGTCGCGCGGGTCGTCGCCGTAGGGGTGGGTGGCGCCGGCCGGGGTCAGCACGATGCCTGCCTCCGCGGCGCGGCGTACGACCTCCTTGGCGCAGCCGTCGGTCACTTCGAGCGTGACGAAGTAGCCGCCCTTGGGGTCGGTCCAGCGGGCGAGGCCGGTGCCTCCGAGCTCCGCCTCCAGAATCCGGGCCACCGCCTCGAACTTCGGCTGGAGCAGGGCGCGCTGGCGCTCCATGTGGGCGCGCACCCCCTCGGCGTCGCGCAGGAACATGACGTGTCGCAGCTGGTTGATCTTGTCCGGGCCGATCGACCGCTTGGCGTTGTTGGCGAGCAGCCACTTCAGGTTCGCGGGCGACGAGCCGAAGAAGGCGACGCCCGCACCGGCGGCGGTGATCTTCGAGGTGGAGCCGAAGACGAAGACACGGTCCGCGTTGCCGGCGTCCGCGCAGGCGGTGAGCAGGTCGGCGATCTCGACGGGCTCCGCGGTGAGGTGGTGCGCGGCGTACGCGTTGTCCCAGAAGATCCGGAAATCGGGCGCCGCGGCCTGCATCGAGGCGAGGCGGGCGACGGTCTCGTCGCTGTAGCAGACACCGTCGGGGTTGCTGTACTTCGGGACGCACCAGATGCCCTTGACGGCCGGGTCCTCGGCGACGAGCCGCTCCACGACGTCCATGTCCGGGCCGTCGGCGGTCATCGGCACCGGGATCATGTCGATCCCGAACCGCTCACAGAGCGCGAAGTGCCGGTCGTAACCCGGAGTCGGGCACAGGAACGCGATCCGTTCCTGGTCCACCCAGCGTGAATCGGCGCCGGGCACCACGCTCAGCAGGGCGTGCACCAGACAGTCGTGCATCAGCTCGAGGCTGGAGTTGCCGAGCGCGAGGAGCTGCCCGGCGGGCACCTGCAGCACGTCCGCGAAGATCTCCCGGAGCTCCACCAGACCCTGCAGACCACCGTAATTACGTACGTCCGTGCCGTCCGCGGAGGTGTGCCGACCGCCCGGCAGGCTCAGCAGGTCCTCGGAGAGGTCGAGCTGCTCGGGCGCCGGCTTGCCGCGCGTGAGGTCGAGCGAGAGCCCGCGTCCTGCGAGGTCCTGGTAGTCCTGGCGGGCCCGCTCAAGGAGCCCGGTCACGGCGTCGGGGCTCAGCTCGGTGGTCATGGTGTGTCCTTACGTTGTCGGCGCCGCCCGGTCCTGTGAGCTGCCCGGGTCTGCGACGGAGGTATCGGCACTGCCTGCCGAGGATACAAAGCGATGGCCTGCGTATGCCCCGGCAGGTGGTGCTCGTCACTCTCAGGAGGACTGTCGCGGGGTCCCTGCTGTGACCGCCCTCACATCACGAAACGAGCTCGGCGGCCTTGGTCATCGGGCCGCCGACGTCGCCGGTGTTCAGTGTCCCCGCGGGCTCGAAGAGCAGGATGGCGGTCTCCTCGTCCGCCACCGGGCAGTGCTCGACGCCGCGGGGGACCACGAACAGCTCGCCCGGTGCCAGGGTCACGTCGCCGTCCCTGAGCTGGATGGTCAGCCGTCCGCTGATCACCAGGAAGAGTTCATCGGTGTCCTCGTGGCTGTGCCAGACGAACTCCCCCTGCACCTTGGCCAGCTTGACCTCGTAGTCGTTGAGGGTGGCCACTGTCTTCTGCGACCACAGTTCGCTGAACCCCGCGAGCTTGTCGGCGATGTTGACGGGGACGGACTTCTTGGAGGTGCGGTGTTCGTTTTCCATGACCATGAGCTTGCCGCGACCGGACTCGAACGGTCTTGTACGTTCCTGGCATGAGCCAAGAGCGGCCCCGCACGTCCATCAGCGCCTGGCGGCCGTCGGTTCCGGGGATCGCCGAGGTCTTCCACGCGCACTTCACCGACCACGCGTATCCGGCTCACACCCACGACACGTGGGACCTGATGATCCTCGATGACGGAGCCGTCGACTTCGCGCTCGACCGCCGCCGCCATGATGCGACCGGCACCGCCAACGTCCTCTTGCTTCCTCCTGGCGTGCCGCACGACGGGCGGACGGTCACCGAATCGGGCTTCCGGAAACGCGTCCTGTATCTGGATGACTCCGTGCTCCCCCGGCGCCTGATCGGCGGCGCGGTGGACGGGCCGATCCTTCTGGACCCCTTGCTGCGCCGGCGCATCCACCAACTCCATGCCTCGCTCAGCCACACGGGAGACGAGTTCGAAGCGGAGTCGCGCCTCTCCTTCGTCCGCGAGCGGCTCCACGTCCATCTCGACGCGCTGCGGCCCCGCACACCCGGCCGCGAGGCCAACCGCCTGGCCACCGGACTGCGTGAACTCCTCGACTCCCGGACCGTCACCGGCCTCCCGCTGCAGGAGGCCGCCGACGCGCTGCACGCGCACCCCACCCACCTGATCCGCTGCTTCCGGCAGACCTACGGCCTGCCGCCGCACACCTACCTCACCGGCAAGCGCATCGACCGGGCGCGCCACCTGCTGCTCGACGGCCGTCGCCCCGCCGAGGTCGCGACCCGTGTGGGATTCCACGACCAGGCCCATCTGAACCGGCACTTCACCCGCCACGTGGGCACGACGCCCGGACGCTATCGCCGGGGCGCCGACGGGGGTTAGCCCCCGCACGCATCGACCAGGTGACCTGATGTTCTGTCACCTCCCCTGCTCCTAGCGTCGACTCCGTCCGTCCCTGCCTCAGGCACACCCAAGGAGCACGATGCGCGGCGTCATCCCCTCACTCGCGACAGGCCTGAGCCTGGCCGGGCTGCTCGCCGGAGCAGCGCCGTCGACGGCGATCTCCCTCCCGGCCACCGGCCCGCTCTCCTCCTACGAGCAGCAGCGGCTGAGCTGGGGTCCTTGCTCCAAGGCGCAGGCGGAGCTGAGCGCCGCCGGGGCGCAGTGCGCGAAGGTGAAGGTCCCCCTCGACTACTCCGCCCCCGGCGGCCGTACCCTCCGGATCGCCGTCTCGCGCGTCAAGGCCAAGTCGTCGTCACACCGCCGCGGCGTGCTGCTGTCCAATCCTGGTGGACCGGGCGGCAGTGGCCTCGCCAACACCCTTGCTCTGCGGCCCGCGTTGAAGCAGGTGGCGGACGGCTACGACCTCATCGGGTTCGACCCGCGGTTCCTCGGCGAGAGCTCCCCGATCACCTGTGCGCGGGCCGAGCCGCCGGCCCCGCCCGGCCCCTCGACATCGCCCCGCGCTGACTTCGACGCATCGGTGCGGTCCGCGCGGGACACGGCGCGGCGCTGCTCGGAGCACGGCGGCAACGCGGAACTGCTGCCACACGCCTCCTCCCGCAACGTGGCCCGCGACATGGACGTGATCAGGGCCGCCCTCGGCGAGCGGAAGCTCTCCTATTACGGCATCTCCTACGGCGCCGACCTGGGCGCCGTCTACACGCAGCTGTTCCCCCGCCGCACGGACCGTATGGTCATCGACTCCTCGACCGACCCGTCCGCCACCCAGTACGAACTGTTCCAGAGTTCCGGCGCACCGGCCGAGGAAGCGCTGGACGAGTGGGCCGCCTGGACCGCACGCCACCACGGCACGTACCGGCTCGGCCGCACTGCCTCGCACGTACGGATGCGTGTCGAGCAGCTCATCGCGCAGGCCGAGCGTCAGCCGGTAAGCGTCCAGGGGCAACGTCTCAACGCCCCTGTTCTACGGCTGCTGTTGAAGCAGCCGATTCAGCACACGGAGTACGACCCGACGCTGGCCGCCATCGTCCGGGACCTGGTCGAGGCGGCGGCGGGAGAGCCGGTCGAGCCCGGCCCCGAGCTCGCCGCGATGCTGGAGCTGCTCGCTTCGCCCGACCTCGCGGACAGCATGGTGGGCGGGGCGCTCTTCATGTGCGGTGACGGCGGCTGGCCTGCCGGCGGCTGGCCGAAGGACCCGGAGACGTACTGGAAGAACAGCGTGCGCAGCCGTACCACCCAGCCCATGTTCGGCCCCTACGTCAACGGCATGATCGCCCCGTGTGCGTTCTGGGCCGCGGAGCCCCGCGAGCCCGGCACGGCCATCTCCAACGACGTACCCGTACTGATGCTCCAGGCCCGCCGCGACAACAACGTCCCTTATGCCGGAGCCCTGGCCCTGCACCGCAAACTGACCGGCTCCCGCCTGATCACCGCGGACATCCGCTCGCACGGGGTGTACGGCCGCGGTCTCGAAGGACTGCGCCCCGTCCCCTGCGCCGACCGCGCGGTCAACAACTACCTGCGCACCGGCGCTCTTCCGGCCCGCGACATCGCGTGCGCCCGGCGGTAGTGGGCGAGCCGCACCGCTGCTTCTTGCTCCGCCAGGGGTCTCCTCCTGTGCCGGCCGCCCGCTCTGACCTACCATCGATCGGACATGGCCACACGGGAGATGCGACTCCAGGGCGGTGCGGTGCGCACGGCTCTGCTCGCCATGGCCTCTCTCTTCCTCCTCGCCCTGCTCGGGATCGACGGACCGTCGGGCAGTGCTGTCGTGACGGCGATGCCCGACGTTTCGCACGCCGAGCGCGCGGCCGACAGCCGTGACAGCGGACGGGACGGGGGACGTGACGGCGGACGTGGCTGTCACGAGGGGGAGAACAGGGCGCCGCGCGGGGCGTTGCCCGCTCCCGAGCGGACCAGTTCACCCACCTTCGAGGCGACGCCCGCGCCGTACGAGACGCGTGACGAGGCCGGCGAACTGCCCGGCGCCGCTCCCCCGGACGCGACGTCCGTCGACCTCTACAGAACCCAGGTCATCAGAACGTAGACGGGATCTCTCCACCCGCACCCCGCCGACGGGACCGGTCGGCGTCACCACATCACCACCTCACGGCACAACCTGCATCGATCAACAGGAGAGATCCGCATGCCCCTTTCCTCTTCCACGTCCACCAGCACGCACACCGCCGCTCTCCGCGGCACCAACTCCCCGCTCGCCCCCGCGCGGTACGGCGCTGACATCGGCCTCCTTCTGCTGCGCTGCGCGGTCGGTCTGACCATGGCGGTCCACGGCAGCCAGAAGCTCTTCGGCTGGTTCAACGGGGCGGGCCTCGACAGCACCGCGGGGTTCTTCGCGAGCGACGGCTACTCCGTCCCGAAGACCATGGCCACGGTCGCCGGTCTGACGGAGACGCTCTGCGGCCTCGGCCTCGTCATCGGCCTGCTCACCCCGCTCGCCGGGGCGGGCATCGTCGGGATCATGCTCAATGCCATTGCCATGAAATGGGGCAACGGCTTCTTCAACCCCTCCGGCATCGAGTACGACCTGGTCCTGCTCACCGCGGCAGTGAGCCTGGCCCTCGCCGGCCCCGGCAGGTTCGCCGCGGACCACCTCCTGCCCGTCCCCCGCAGCCACCGCCTCTCCCACGGCCTCGCGGCCGTGGCCCTCGGCGCGGTCTCGGCCGCGATCGTCCTGGTGGCCCTGCACGACTGACGGCAGCCCGCAGCCGAAGACCCACCCACCCGAGCCGCACCCGCCTCCCCGCGGCCGACCATGCCGAGCAGGCACGCGCACGGGTCTCGGGAGGCAAGGCCGCCCCGAGCGCGGCGGAAGGCAGGCGAACGTCGGGGCGAGCGGCCCTCAGCCGAAGGCTCACCCCCGCGAGCCGGCGACCCCCTGCCCCCCGCGGCCGGCCAAGTCCAGCAGCAGCTTCGCCGCCACTTGCGCGCCGTCCGTGCGGATCGTGGCTGCCAACGACTTTGCTCGCGTGCGGGTCTCGGGGGTCAGGGCCGTTCCGAGCGCGGCGGACAGGGATGTGACGGTCGGGGTTGGGCCGTCGTGTGCCGCGCCGATGCCCAGGTCGACTACGCGGGCGGCCCAGTACGGCTGGTCCGTGGCCTGGGGCACCACCACTTGGGGTGCTCCGGCGCGAGTGGCGGTCGTCGTGGTGCCCGCGCCGCCGTGGTGCACCACGGCGGCCACCCGGCCGAACAGGGTCTGGTGGTTGGCCTCGCCGACGACGAAGCAGTCGTCCCGGTCGTCGAGCAGGTCGAGATCGGCCCAGCCGCGGGAGACGAGCACACGGCGGCCCTGCGCGCGGACCGCCTCGACGACCACCCGGGACGCGTCCTGTGACTCCTCCTTCGACGCGCCCATCGGCATGCTGCCGAAGCCCACGTACACCGGTGGTTCTCCGGCGTCCAGGAACGCCACCAGCTCGGCGGGGAGCGGCCGTTCGTCCGGCATGATCCACGCACCGGTCTGTACGACGTCGAAGTCCGGTGTCTTCCGCCACGGGTCAAGGACCGGGTCCGTCGCCAGCCACGGCTTGTCGCCGATGACGTAGTCACGGACGTTGTCCACCAGGGGCAGGCCGACCGACGCCCGGTTCCTGTTGAGCGCCTCGCCGAACAGCGCGTTGATGCTCTCGGCGTCCAGCTCCCACAGCACCCGGTTGTCCGTCACCTCCGGCGGGAACGGCCGCCCCGCATACGCCAGCGGCGCGTGGTGCGGCGACGGCAGGGTGATCTGCTGGAAGGTCACGGACACGGAAGGGATACCGAGCTTCTCGGCCACGGACCGCGCACCGGCCGCGGCCGGCATCACACCGGTCGCCACCAACACGTCGCACCCCTCGGCCGCCGCGCTCACCGCATCGAACTGGCTCGCGATCAACTCGGCGGCACGCTGGGGCAGGGACGACGGCTGCGGCGCGGCGGTGGTCAGGGCGCGCGCCGACCGGCCCACCGGCACCAAGGGCACATCGACAGCGGCCAGCCGCTGCGCGAAGTCCTCGTCCGGCGGTGCGCACACCCGCACCTCCGCGCCGAGCTCCCGCAACCGCTCCGCGAGTCCCACCAGCGGTTCGACGTCCCCGCGCGAACCGTACGTAGACAACAACACACGCACTTGGTGACTCTCCCTTCTCGTCAGCTTTCTCGTCAGGCTTCTCGTCAGGTTCTTGGCCTAGGCCGAGGATTCTCCGGTATCCGCCTTGCCGCGCGCCGCCAAGACATCGCGGACCTCGTCCGCGGTGGTCTCCTGGAGTTCCTCCGCGACATGCACCCAGCGCGTGACGCCGATCGACTCCAGGAACGTCAAGTCGTGGCTGGCGATAAGGAGCGCTCCCTCGTACGACTCGAGCGCGCCGGTGAGTTGGCGCACACTGGCCAGGTCAAGGTTGTTGGTCGGCTCGTCGAGGATCAGCAGCTGAGGGGCCGGCGCGGCGAGCATCATCGCCGCGAGCGCGGCACGGAAGCGCTCGCCGCCCGAGAGGGTGCCCGCCAGTTGTTCGGCACGAGCCCCCTTGAAGAGGAAGCGCGCCAGCTGCGAGCGGATGTGGTTCTCCGTGAGCCCGGGTGCAAGGCGGGCGACGTTCGCCGCGACGCTCAGCCCGTCGTCGAGCACGTCCAGGCGCTGCGGCAAAAACCTCAGCGGCACCGACGTCCTGACCTCGCCGGACAGTGGGGCCAACCCCCCGGTGAGGGTGCGCAGCAGCGTCGTCTTGCCGGCGCCGTTGCGCCCGACGAGCGCGATCCGCTCGGGCCCCCGCACCTGCAGGGTGCCCTCCCGCAACGTACCGAAGCGGGGTCGCACTTCGCGCAGGGTCAGTACCGTGCGGCCCGCGGGCACAGCGGTGTGCGGGAGGCTGACGCGGATCTCGGCGTCGTCGCGGATCGCGTCCGCGGCCTCCTCGCGCCGCTCGCGCGCCTCGCTGAGCCGCTCCTCGTGCAGACCCCGGAGCTTGTCCCCCGACTCCTGCGCCGAGCGCTTCTTCTCGCCAGCCACGATACGCGGGGCGCGCCGCTGGGCGTCCATCTTCTTGCTGTGCCGCTGGCGGCGGGCCACCTTGACCTGGGTCTCCTCCAGTTCGCGCTTCTGGCGGCGTACGTCGGCCTCCGCGGCACGCAGCATCCGTCCTGCCGCTTCCTGCTCGGTGGCCAGCGCTTCCTCGTAGGCGGACCAGCCGCCGCCGTACCAGCTCACCGACCCGGAACGCAGTTCGGCGATGCGGTCCACGCGTTCCAGCAGGTCGAGGTCGTGGCTGACCACGACGAGGACGCCGGAGCGCCAGGAGTCGACGGCCTCGTAGAGCCTGCGGCGCGCGAACAGGTCGAGGTTGTTGGTCGGTTCGTCGAGGAGGAGGACGTCCGGGCGTTCCAGGAGGAGCGCCGCCAGGCGCAGCAGCACGGTCTCCCCGCCGGACAACTGGCCCACCGTCCGGTCGAGTTCGATGTCACCGAGGCCGAGTGACCCCAGCTGGGCCAGCGCCCGCTCCTCGACGTCCCAGTCGTCGCCGACCGTCTCGAAGTGCTCCTCGCGTACGTCGCCGGATTCGATGGCACGCAGTGCGGCACGCCGCTCGGCGATGCCCAGGGCCTGGTCGACGCGCAGGGTTGTGTCGAGGGTGATGTTCTGCGGGAGATGGGCCAGGGTGCCGCCGACGGTCACCGACCCTTGGGAGGGGCGCAGTTGACCGGCGAGCAGGCGCAACAGGGTTGATTTTCCGGTGCCGTTGGCGCCGACGAGTCCGGTGCGGCCCCTGCCGATGCTGACGGAGAGACCGTCGAAGACGCTCGTGCCGTCCGGCCACTGGAAGGACAGGGCGGAGCAGGTCAGGGAGGCGCTGGGGGTGGTGGGTACAGACATGATGAATCTCGCAGTCGCAGGGCGCAGTGGGCGGGGGCGTCGTATGCGAGCACCACGCGGCGACCGGCCGAGAGAGGGGTGCGGCGGTCCGGGAGATCGAGGGACGGCTCATGCACCGAGGTCGCATCCACGCGGGGTCACGGGCGGCACGGCAAGGCCGGGCTGCGGCGTGACGGGCGTACGGCGAGGGCCGTACGGCGCGATGATCGCGAACCTCAGATGCGCAACGTCCACCTCTATCGGAGACAACAGGGCCGTTCGAGACGATAACGACCTTGGGGGAGATTGGCAAAGCCTTACGCCATCTCTGCAGGTCACGGCGCTCGGGATCATGACCCTCGGGGTCACGGCCGTGCCTGGATCAGGGCGTGGGTGCCGCTGGTGCGCCACCCCTGGCCGTGTTCGGCGACGAGCGTCGCCTCGGTCCGCCCGTCGAGTCCGACGATCACGTCGGACTTCAGTGTCCGCAGGGCGGCCACCGGTCCCGGGAAGTACGCGGTGCGCTCCGCGAACGGCGTGGTGGCGGGCCACAGCTGGTCGCCGACCAGGCGCCGGTAGTTCAGGTCGCCCTTCATGACGGTCACGTCGGCCTCGGCGAATTCCCGGCGCAGATCCTCGGGCATCCGCGCGTACGGCAGAGGGGCACTGGAGAAGGTGTGGCTGCGTACGGTGATCCGGCCGTCGCCCATGGCCGACCACAGGCGTTCGCCCACCTCCGCGGCGACGCCCCGTGCGCCCTTCAGACGGTGCAGGCAGTCGATCACGTCGGCGGTCATGGCGTCCGAGACGTAGTACGGGTAGGGCTTGACGTGCAGCACGACCCGCTCCGCGCGCCGTCGGCGCAGGAGGTGGTCGATGAGGATGAGGTCGGGCAGCAGCTCGCGTCCGGCGTTGTCCGCGACCAGGCACAGCGTGGCCGCACCACCTTCGGGGAGCAGGGACCACAGCAGCTCGGAGTCGTCGGCGACGAGCCGCGAGTCGACGGTCCCGGATCCGCCGCCGCCCACGGCGAAGCCGAGGTCGGCGCGGTTGCCCCACAGGGAGCCGAGGAGCATGGCCTGGCGCCGTTCGTCGTCCGGACGCGGGGCCAGGCGGCCGAGTGCGGCCAGCTCCTCGTCGGCCTCCCCGGTGTGGAGTTCGGCCTGCTTGAAGGGGCGGAACGGATCGATGCCCTGCCAGGGGCCGGCCTCGAAGTAACCGACAGCGGTGAGGAGTTGGCGGTAGAAGTAGCTCTCGGCCCACAGGAAGGGCACGTCGAACCAGGACAGGCCGAAGTACTCGCGCCCCCATCGCTCCCACAGGTGGCGGTCGTGCGCCTCGGGCCCCAGCGGCTCGATCACGCCCTCCGTGGCCTGCGTCAGGAGAGCGTCGAGGGCGCGATGCTGCCGAGGGCCGTAGGGGAAGGCGTCGCGGACCTTCTTGATGAGCGCGGGATGCCGCTCCGCGAGCACGCTTCGGGGGAAGGAGCCGGGTGCGTTGCTCAGGATGACGGGTGCTTCGACCGCGTCGTCGGCGCTGGCCGCGTCGTTCGCGTCGGCTGCGTCGTTCGCATCGGCTGCGTCGTTCGCATCGGCTGCGCCGTTCATTCCTTCACCTTTTCTTCTCACTATTTGAACGCCGAGGGCAGGCCGGTCTACGGTGACCGGTCCTCTATCCCCCATGTTTCAGAGGTACATCTTCATGCCCGCATTCAACCGTCGACGCTTCCTCCAGGCAGCGGGTGGCACCGCCGGCGTCGCGGCTCTGTCCGCCAGCATCATGCGCGCCGCCGACATCCCCGCCTCCGCCCGGTCGGGGTCGATCGACGACGTCGAGCACATCGTGGTCCTCATGCAGGAGAACCGCTCCTTCGACCACTACTTCGGGACGCTGGGCGGCGTCCGCGGTTTCGGTGACCCCCGCCCACTGACCCTGGAGAGCGGAAAGTCCGTATGGCATCAGTCCGGCGACGGTGAGGAAGTTCTGCCCTATCACCCCGACGCGGACGACCTGGGCATGCAGTTCATCGCCGGCCTCGACCATGACTGGGAGACCGGCCATCAGGCGTGGAACAAGGGAAAGTACGACGACTGGATAGCGGCCAAGTCGTCGGGGACGATGGCCTATCTGACCAGGGAGGACATCCCCTTCCACTACGCGCTGGCCGACGCCTTCACGGTCTGCGACTCCTACCACTCGTCGTTCATGGGCGCGACCGACCCCAACCGCTATTACCTCTACTCCGGGCATGCCGGAAACGACGGCAAGGGCGGCGGCCCGGTCCTCGGCAACGAAGAAGTCGGCTACGACTGGACCACCTATCCCGAGCGTCTGGAGAAGGCCGGGGTGTCGTGGAAGATCTATCAGGACATCGGTGACGGACTCACCGAGGACGGGCTGTGGGGCGTTCTGGAGGACGCCTACCGCGGAAACTACGGCGACAACTCGCTGATGTTCTTCAACAAGTACCGCAACTCGAAGCCGGGCGACCCCCTTTACGAAAAGGCGAGGAAGGGAACGAAGGTCAAGGAGGGCGGCCATCTCCTCGACGACCTGCGCGCCGACGTCAAGGCGGGGAAACTCCCGCAGATTTCCTGGATCGCCGCCCCGGAAGCTTTCTGCGAACACCCCAACTGGCCCGCGAATTACGGGGCTTGGTACATCTCGCAGGTCCTGGACGCACTGACGTCCGACCCCGAGGTGTGGAGCAAAACCGCCCTGATCATCACGTACGACGAGAACGACGGCTACTTCGACCACGTGCCGCCGCCCTACCCGCCGGCCGACTCCTCCTGGGGCGCGTCCACCGTGGACACCGAACTCGACCACTTCCCCGGCGACAGCGACTACAGCGCGGGCCCCTACGGGCTCGGCATGCGGGTCCCCACCCTCGTCGTCTCCCCCTGGTCCACCGGCGGCTACGTCTGCTCCGAGGTCTTCGACCACACCTCCGTCATCCAGTTCATGGAGCGCCGCTTCGGCGTCCACGAACCGCACATCTCCCCCTGGCGCCGCGCCATCTGCGGCGACCTCACATCGGCCTTCGACTTCAGCCTCAAGCACACCGAGCGCGCGGACCTGCCGAGAACCGACGCCTATGAGCCGCCGGACCAGGAACGGCACGGCAGCTACCAGCACTCCCCGCCGGCCTCCCCCGCCCTGCCCAAGCAGGAGAAGGGCGCGCGGCCCACCCGGCCCCTGCCCTACGCGCCGCTGGTCACGGCGGCCGTCAAGCCCGCCGACGGCAACGTCAGGCTCACCTTCACGCCGGGTGACGAGACGGGCGCCTGCTTCCTCGTCACGTCCGGCAACCGCGACGACGGGCCCTGGACGTACACCGCATCGGCGGGCAAGGAGATCTCCGACACGTGGAGCACCGCCCCCTCGGAGGGGACGTACGAGCTGACGGTGCACGGGCCGGGCGGATATCTGCGGACGTACGAAGGCACCGCCGCGACCCCGGGCCCGGAAGTCGCCGGCCGTCACGACGAGCGGAGTGGTCGCATCGAGCTCACGTTCACCAACCACGCCAAGACCGCCTGCCGCCTGACCATCACCAACGCCTACGGCGACAAGAGCACTGAGCTCACCGTCGCCGCGGGCGGACGCAAGACCCGCTGGGTGGACCTCGGCCACAGCAAGCGCTGGTACGACCTGCGGGTGCGGTCCGACAGCGACAGCGCCTATCTGCGGCGGCTGGCGGGGCATGTCGAGACGGGCGAGCCCGGCACCAGCGACCCGGCGCTCCGCACGGCCTGACCCTGCCGCCTTGACTGCCTCCTAGGGGTGCTGGGTCCCCCTAGGGGTGCTGGTCCCCGTCGTCTCCCTCGCCGCCGCCCGGCCTGACGCGTACGTGCATGCGTTCGCCCTGGGCGCCGAACAGGGCGAGGAATTCGACGGGGATGTCACCGGCGTTGGAAAAGCCGTGCGGGGTGCGGGTGTCGAACTCGGCGGCTTCGCCCGCCGTGAGCACCAGGTCGTGGTCGCCCAGGGCCAGGAGCAGCCGGCCGGAGAGTACGTAGAGCCACTCGTAGCCCTCGTGCGTGCCCTGCTCGGGGCGCGTGGTCTGCCGGTTGCCGTTCCCGGCGACCGGCATGACCTGCTTGTAGGCGTGCATTCCGCCGAGGTAGCGGGTCAGGGGCACCCACGTGTTGCCGTGGCGCAGGAACGGCCGCGGGTGGATCCGCGGGTCACCCGTCTGGGGCGCGCCGACCAGTTCGTCGAGCGGTACTCCGTACGCCTTGGCCAGCGGGAGCAGGAGCTTCAGGGTCGGCTCCCGCTGTCCGGCCTCAAGGCGCGAGAGCGTGCTCAGGGAGATGCCGGTCTCCTCGCTCAGCCGGGCCAGGGTGGCGCCCCGCGCCTTGCGCAGCGCCCGCAGCCGCGGCCCGACGGCGGTCAGCACATCCGTGAGTTCGGCATCGTCGCTCATCCCTCCATTTGCCGGGTCGGCAAATATCTTTGTCAAGCGGCCGGGGCCGCGCGCAGGGTTGCCGCAGAGCAGAAGGAGCCCACATGAGCGAGCACACGACCGACCCCACGCCCGGCACCCACGCCGCTTCCGGCGCCCCCGCCGTCTCCGCCGCCGAATCGGCCGAGGAGTTCTGGGACGAGCGCTACAACCAGAGCGGCCGTCTGTGGAGCGGCGAACCCAATGCCGCCCTCGTCCGCGAGACCGAGGGGCTCACCCCCGGGAGCGCCCTCGATCTGGGCTGCGGAGAGGGGGGCGACGCGATCTGGCTCGCGCGGCAGGGCTGGCGCGTCACCGCCACCGACATCTCCCGCGTCGCCCTCGCCCGCGCGGCCGAGCACGCGGACCAGGCCGGGGTCACCGACCGCGTGGACTGGCAGCACCACGACCTGGGCGCTTCTTTCCCGGCCGGCAGCTACGACCTGGTCTCCGCCCAGTTCCTGCACTCCCTGCACGAAATGCCGCGCGAGCAGATCCTGCGCGCCGCCGCCGCGGCCGTCGCCGAGGGCGGCACACTCCTGATCGTCGGCCACATGGGCTTCCCCGCCTGGGAGACCGAACCTCACCCGGGCGTCGACTTCCCCACCCCAGAGAAGGTCCTGGCCTCACTCGATCTGCCGGCCGGGCAGTGGGACGTACTCGCCTGCGAAACCCACGAACACTCCCTGACGGCCCCGGACGGAGCGCCCTCCACCCGGACCAACTACACGGTCAAGCTGCGGCGCCCGTTCAGCCGGTGACGACGCGTCAGTGAGGGCCGGGGAGCCGCACGGCCAGGGTCACCCTGCTGCCGTCGGGGCCGCCTGAAACGGTGAGCTCGTCGGTGAGCAGGGTGGCGAGCCACAGGCCTCGGCCGCTCGCGCGACCGTCGAGACCGGGGGCAAGGTCGGGGATGACGTCGGCGCTGAAGCCGGGGCCCGCGTCGTGGATGTGGCAGGCCAGATGGCCGTTGCTGCGCTGCAGGACCAGCGTGCCGCCGCCGCCCGCGTGCTCGACCGCGTTGACCGCCACCGCGTCCAGGGCCACGATGAATTCGCTGCGCCGTGGCTCGGGCAGTCCTTGGTGGTCGGCGAACTGCGCGACGAGCATACGCAGCCGGGGCAGGTCGTCCTGCGTGAAGCGAGACTCCAGCAGGGTGACGGGAGAGGCCTCGTGCGGGCCCGGCGCGGTCGTCATCAGCGGGCCACCTCGCTGAGCACCAGGTGAGGCACCTGATCGGCGCCGGCTCGGCGCAGTATGCGGGCCGATGCCGGTGGACAGTGGACCCGGACCGGGCCGTGCGGATGGTCGAGCACCAGCCGCAGCAGGTCCACGGCGCATGCGACGCCGAGGAACACGAGACCGGACAGGTCCACGACCAGCGGCTGTCGGGAGTCCTCGGCTCGTCTGAGCCCTTCGCGCACGGCGCCGATGAACTGCTCCCGAGTGGCGAGGTCCGCTTCGCCGACCAACTGCACCCTGCCTTCCGCCAGTTCGGCGTGCAGAGCACCCAGGCGTGGCAGCAGCCGACAGGGGTGCGCCTTGTGCATGGCCGTCACGACGTCGGGATCGAACCAGCGGGTGTCGTAGGCACAGATCTCGGTGTAGGGGCGGTCGGTGAACAGATGCTGAGCGTGGGACTCGCGGTGCATCATCACCTCGATGTCAGCGCCCAGGGCCCCCACCCAGTGCATGTCGATATAGGTGCGCAGCCCGGTGTAGCCCTCGGCCAGGGCCCTGTCGGTCTCCTCCGTGATGCGCTCCCACTGGCGGTGGGGGGTGAACGCGTCCTCCGGGTGGATGAGGGCACGCATGCTGCTGAGCACCAACTGCCCGCTCTCGCGGGCGGATCCCAGCAGGGCTCCCGGCGCGTCCAGCCGGGACCACACCCGTTCGTCGTCCATGTGGGGAGCGGCGAAGACCATCACCTTCTCGCGCCGTACGAGCCCTGCCCACGCGAAGGCGGACACCACGTCGCGGCCCGCGTCGTCGTCGGCGTAACCGACGAACGCGTGGTCGCCGGCCCGGAGATGCTGGACAGGGACCGTACCGACCGACGCCGAGCCGGTATCCGCCATCTCTCACCTCCGGGGCCGAGGTGGCCCGACGGGAACAAGTGCGGGCCACACGCTAGCGGGCCCTACCCGACGGCGGCGCGTCTCCGCAGATAGCGGCAGCCGCCTGACGCCGCACCCCCTATTGGCGATCGAGGGTGCGTGAAGTTGAGTCGTTCCGCGCTGGTTCTGTTCGCCGAATTGCGTTCGGCGTCTGCCGCCTCGGAGACACCGGCAACGGCGGCACGGCGCCGACTCAGCGGGTCCGGTAGCGCGCGTAGATCAGTCCGCTGTCGAAGGCGCGCTCCTCGACGAGATCGAGGTCGAGGCGCACGCCGTCGGGGAAGAAGCGTTTGCCGCCGCCGACCACGCTCGTGGTGATGAACAGGTGGTACTCGTCCACCAGGCCGGCTGCGATCGCCTGGCCTGCGAGGTTCGGGCCGTCGACGGTGAGGTCGTGCTCGGCTTCCGCCTTGAGCCTGCGCACCGAGTCCGGATCGAAGGTGCGCTCAATCCGGGTCTTCGCGCTGGACACCGAATCGAGCGTCGTGGAGTACACGATCTTCTCCGCGGCCTGCCAGTCGCGGGCGTACTGCAGGATGTGCGGCGGCTGGTCGGGCTCGGTGTGCGCGGTCTCCCAGTAGACCATCGTCTCGTACATCCGTCGGCCGTAGAGGTACGTGCCGACGGGGCGGAAGAGGTCGTTGATGAAGGTGTGCACCTCCTGGTCCTCGGCGCCGGTGCCGAGGTCGCCCTCCGCCGCCTCGGCGTAGCCGTCGAGCGAGGTGATCATCGAGTAGATGAGCTTGGCCATGCGGCTCCTTCGACTACGGGCGCGTGAGTCCGCGGTTCCCTACCGGTCGGAGCCCATCATCGCGGCCACGGTGCTGCGGGAGCGCCGCTTCTCAAGGACGGCGAGTCGCGAGGACGCAGAACTCGTTGCCTTCAGGGTCGGCGAGGATGACCCAGCTCTCGTCGCCGGTCTGGCCGACGTCGGCGTGCCGAGCACCGAGGCCGAGCAGTCGACGGACCTCCTCGTCCTGCTCCCTGTCGGTCGGATTGACGTCGATGTGGAGCCGGTTCTTGATGGCCTTGCCCTCGGGCACCCGCGCGAACCCCAGCGTGGGCGGCACCGACCCGACGCGCTGCGCGCCGTCAGCCTCAAGAGGCGAACCGATGGAGATGAACCCGTCCTCGGCCTCCTGCACCTCGTAGCCGAGGACGGCGCACCAGAACCGGGCTAGAGCGTCAGGATCGACACAGTCGATCGCAAGCTCGGTGAACTTACTGGCCACGTCAGGATCTCCCCGCCTAGTAGCGCCTGCAGCGACTTCCACTGCCTTTCCCTGAAGGGCCCACGCTAACGCGGCACCGGCGCGCGCGCCGCGCTGCGAGTGGCCGGGACCACGCGACACTGACCTCGTTCCGAGCGACGCTCAGTCTCGCTCGAAGACCGCGACGCTGCGAGCAGGGACGTCGAACGTGTCCGAACCCCTCTCGTAAGACGCGGACTTGACCACCTCGTCCGCGCCCTTTGCCTGGGTCGGGTGGAGGGAGTAGGTGGCGCCCTTCGGCAGTGTGACGCTCTGTTTCTGGGGCTCCGGGGTTGCGTTGAAGATGACCATGAGGTTTCCGAGCTGCATGGTGATGACGCCCGGGGTTTCCGCTGGTGTGCCCGAGAGGGGGAACGTGAGGTGGGACTGGACCCGGGCGGTCGTGGTCAGGGAGAACGCCGGTTCCGTCGCGCGCAGTTTGACCAGGTCCTGGTAGGCGGCCGAGGTGCCGTTGATCTCGGCGCAGCCCGGGGTCAGGGACGTGGAGGTCAGTAGGGGCTTTCCGTAAGGCCACTTGTCCTTGTTGTCGGCGGCCGGGGGCAGGCCTCGCCCGAAGCCGTTGCCGGCCCGGCAGTTCCACTGCAGGGCGTTGAACCAGTCACCGCTGTCGTAGGAGTTGCGGTCCAGGGACTTCGAGCGCAGCAGGTCGCTGCCCGCCTGGGAGAGGGAAGGGCCCTGGGCCAGGGTCGCGGTCGCCATCGCGAGGACCTGCATGCGGGAGCGCTCGGCTGCCGTGGTGTCCGCGGGCAGCTTGAACGCGAGGGCGTCGTAAAGGGATTCGTTGTCGTGGGCGTCGGCGTAGGAGAGGGCGTCGCCGGGGGCCGCCGCGTATCCGGCCGGGGCGCCGTTGTAGTCGACCTCGGAGCCCTTGACCCGCTTCCCCGCCGAGTCCGTGAACGTGTACGCGGAGAGGTTGCCCGTGAGGGCGACCTTCAGGAGGTCCTGGTAATGCAGCAGCCTCGCCTTCTGCTCGGCCGGGGTGCCGTTCGCCTTCGAGGCGTTGGGGTCGGTGAACAGGCCGCTGGCGAAGCCCTGGACGCCGGGGTCCTCGTCGAACGGGCCGCCGCCGCGCACCGCGTCGCGGCCACGGTCGGAGAAGGTGGCGATGCCCGTGCCCGCCATGTTCTTCTGGGTGGCCTGGACGAAACGGGCGTCATCGGCGATCTCACCGAAGTTCCAGCCCTCGCCGTAGAGGACGATCTTCTTGCCGTCGACGCCGTCCTTCCCGACGGTCAGGGCGTCCAGGGCCTTTCTCACAGCGAGGATGTTCGCCTTGGGGTGGTGACCCATCAGGTCGAAGCGGAAGCCGTCGACCTTGTACTCCTTGGCCCAGGTGACCAGGGAGTCGACCACGAGTTTGCCCATCATGGCGTTCTCGGGCGCGGTGTTGGCGCAGCAGGTGGAGGTGGCGACCGTGCCGTCGGGGAGCAGCCGCTGGTAGTAGCCGGGCACGATCTTGTCGAGTACGGACTTGTCGGCCTGCCCGCTCGCCACCGTGTGGTTGTAGACGACATCCATGACGGTGCGCAGGCCGGAGCCGTTGAGGCCCTGGACCATCTGCCGGAACTCGACCGTGCGGCGGGTTCCGGCGGGGTCGCTCGCATAGCTGCCCTCGGGCACGGTGTAGTGCAGGGGGTCGTAACCCCAGTTGTAGGCGTCCTTGGCCGCGGTCTTGGTCACGCAGGCCTGCTGCTCTTCGGAGTCCGGGCCGGGCGCCGTCAGGTCGCAGTCGGGTGCGGCCTGGTCCGCGGCGCGCTCGGGGATGGTGCCGATGTCGAAGGCGGGCAGCAAGTGGACATAAGAAGTCCCTGACTTGGCCAGCTTGCGCAGGTGCTTCATGCCGTCGGACGCCTTGTCGGTGAAGGCCAGATACTGGCCTGGGTGGCGCGCCGTGCGGTCCTCGACGGAGAAGTCACGGATGTGCAGCTCCTGGATCTGCGCGTCGCGCAGCGGTGTGGCCTTCGGCTTCTTCAGCCGCTCCCAGCCCTTGGGCGCAAGCCTCGGGTCGTCGAGGTCGACGGCGATGCTGCGCCGGGAGTCGGCAGTGAGAGCCGTGGAGTAGGGGTCCGTGACCTTGTTGGTGACGACCTTCTGGACGCTGGGCGCCCACACCTTCACCACGTACCGATACTGCTGGCCCGACCAGCTGCGGCCCCCGGCGACGGACCACACACCACTGGCGTCGTCGCGCCGCATCGCCACGCGCTTGCCGTCGAGTTCGAGGCTGACGGACTGCGCGGTGGGAGCCCACAGGGCCAGCGTGGGGCGGCCGTCGCGGAACTGCGGGCCGAGGGCCGCCTTGGTGGCGGTGGCGCTGTAGAGGTCGTCGAGGATGCCTTGCGTCTGTACGCCGGTGGCCGCGAGGAGGGTGCCGTCGGCGCCGCTTCGGGTGGCGACGACTTGGCCGGTCAGGGCATGCCGGATGCGGTCCCGGTCGCGCGGGTCGACGGTGAAGGCCGCGTAGTCCTTCAGGTGCGGGTACTTCTTGCGCTGTGCTTCGGTGAGCCCGCCGTCGGCCGGGGCGAGACGGATCCGACGGCCCTCGCCGGCGAGTTCGCCGTCCTTGAGGGTGAGCCGGCCGTCGCGGGCATACACCAACTCCTGTGATGAGGCGTCCCCTTGGACGTCCCAGGCGACGGTGTTCTTGTCGATCCACTGGGCCCGGGACGTGGCCAGGTCGAGTTGGGCGGGCGCGTCGGCGGCGGCGGCCGGAGCTCCCGGCGCAGCGCCGGCCAGGGACGTCAGGGGTGCGACGGCGGCGAGCAGGGCGAGGGCCGTGGCCACGAGGGTGCGGCGCGGGGAGCCGGTCACGGGCGGTTCTCCTTGCGGATGAATGACGGGAGGTACGGGGGTGAAAGCGGGGGGCCGGAGGTACGGGAGGGTGCGGGAGCAGGGCCGCCCGGCTGCGGGGAAGCGAACGCCGGGCGACCCGTGAAGCGTGGCGGTCAGCAGCCCCTGGCCTCGGTGTGCAGGGCCAGCGCGGTGTTCGGCGCCACGGCGGCCGTGAACTGGCCCGAGCCGTTGACGGTGACACTCCTGCCGCTCTGGATGTCGCAGTAGCTACCCGCGGCGAGTGCGGTCTGGAAGGTCCGGTCGACGGTCGAGCCCTCGTGGTTGATGACCACGTACGCCTTGTCACCCCGGCCGAACGCGATGGCGTCGTTGCCGTTGTCCCACCAGTTGGTCATGCCGGTCCCGCGCGCGGTGTTGCGGAACTTGACCATGCTCCTGATCTCGGGCCAGGCGTGCTGACATTTCCAGCCGTCGCTGTAACAGGCGTTCACCTGGCCGCCGTTCGGCGATCCGGCGTCGTTGCTGCTGAACTCGTAGCCGGAGTGCACGTCCGGTGAGCCGTAGGGCAGGGCCAGCATGAAGACGTGCGCGAGGGTGTAGTTCGCGCCGTCCTTGTAGGTGAGGGTCTGGCCGTGCCGTTCGGTGTCGTGGTTGGCGACGAAGACGGCGGCCGAGCCACCGGGCAGGTAGCCCCAGCCCTCGCCGAAGTTCTTCAGGTACGCGAGCTTCTCGTCGTTGAACACCCGCTTGAGGTCCCAGCCGTAGCGGAACTCCTGGGCGTCGCCGGTGGCGGTGTACTCGCTCGGGGACACCGCCTCTCCGGCGCCGTGGATCGTCTCCTGCTTGAAGTGGACGCCGGGGTTGCTGAGCCGGGACTTGACGTTCTTCAGGTCGTCCACGGGGATGTGCTTGGCCGCGTCGACCCGGAAGCCGTCGACGCCCAGGGACAGCAGATCGTTCAGGTAGGCCGCGATCCGCCCCCGTACGTACTCCTCACCGGTGTCGAGATCGGCGAGGCCCCCCAGCTCGCAGTGCTGGACGTTCCAGCGGTCCTGGTAGTTGCTGATGTCCGAGCGGCAGTCGTCCATGTCCGCGCCCGAATACGTGCCCGGGTAGTCGTACTTGGTGAAGACCGATCCCGCCGAGCCCGTACCGGAGGCGTTCGTCATGTGGTTGATCACCGCGTCGGCGACGACCTTCACCCCGGCCCCGTGGCAGGTGTCGACCATGTTCTTGAACGCGGCCCGGTCACCGAGTCGGCTGCCGATCTTGTAGCTGACCGGCTGGTAGGCGGCCCACCACGCCTCGCCCTGGATGCGCTCCTGGGGCGGGGAGACCTGTACGTAGCCGTATCCGTCGGGGCCGAGCTGCTGCGTGCACGCCTTGGCCACCGAGTCGTACTTCCACTCGAAGAGTACGGCGGTGACGTCCTTGGCGCCGGGCGGCGCGGCCTGCGCCTGCGGTGCTCCGGCGACGAGGCTGCCGGCGGCGCCCGCGACCAGGGCGAGGGAGGCGGCGAAGGGTCTGCGGACTCTGCTCTTTCGGCCGGTCATGAGGGCCTCCTGCATGGCCATTGAAGGATGTTGCAGAAATATTGCGACGCCGTTTTCGGTCGAGACCGTACGACCCTCAAGAACCCCGGTCAACCCTCCGCACACACTCAGCGCCGCGCCTGCGCCGTCGATCCACGCACCACGAGCTCGGGCTGGAAGACGAACTCCGTGTGCTGTACGGGGTTTCCGTGCAGTTCCTCGATCAGCGCGCCCACCGCGGCGCTCGCCATCGCCTGCACCGGCTGGCGCACCGTGGTCAGCGGCGGGTCCGTGAAGGCGATCAGGGGAGAATCGTCGAAGCCGACCACGGAGACGTCTCCCGGCACCGAGAGGCCGCGCTCACGCGCCGCGCGGACGGCGCCGAGCGCCATCATGTCGCTGCCGCAGACCATCGCCGTGCATCCCTGGTCCAGCAGCGCGCTGGCCGCCGCGTGCCCGCCCTCCACCGTGAACAGCGTGCGCTGCACGCGCTGTTCGGCCTCCCCCTGTTCCCGACCGAGCAGCGCGTGCAGCGCCGCCGTGAAGCCCTCCGCCTTGCGCAGCGAAGGGACGTAGCGGGTGGGGCCGATGGCGAGACCGATCCGCTCGTGGCCGAGGTCGACGAGGTGGCGCACCGCCATCCGGACGGCCGCGCGGTCGTCGGGCGAGACGAAGGACACCGGGATGTGTTCGTTGTAGCCGTTGATCAGGACGAACGGCACACCTCTGGCGTGCAGTTCGAGGTACCGCGTCGGGTCGGCCGTGGTGTCGGCATGCAGCCCGGAGAGGAAGACGATGCCGCTGACCCGGCGCTCCTCCAACTGCTCGACCAGCTCGTCCTCGCTGGCCCCGTCCGGCATCTGGGTGCACAGCATCGGCGTGTAGCCGTGCCCGGAAAGCACCTGCTCGACGACCTGCGCGAAGGCGGGGAAGATCGGGTTGCTCAGCTCGGGGATGACCAGACCGACCAGGCCCGCGCTGTGCCGCTTGAGCCGCATGGGCCGCTCGTAACCGAGCACGTCCAGGGCGGCGAGCACCCGGCGCCGGGTGCCCGCGGCCACTCCCGGCTTGCCGTTGAGCACCCGGCTCGCGGTGGCCTCGCTGACGCCGGACTGGGCCGCGATGTCCGCGAGCCGCGGAACGCCCCGGTCTCCCGGGTCGGCGTCCCGCGGCGGGGAGAGGGTCACACCGCCCACCAGACGGTGGTGTCGGCCGGCAGCTCGACCTTGCCGTCCGCCGTCTCCACCTCGGCGTTGGTCAGGAGGATGCGGCCGGGGGCCGCGATACGCACCGCCGCGCCGGTGGTGTTCGCCGTGCACACGAAGCTCTCCCGGCGGAAGGCGAGAACCCCCTCGGGCGCCTCCAGCCACTCCAGCGAGTTACCCGCGCCGAGGCCGGGCTGCTCGCGGCGCACGGCGAGCGCACTGCGGTACAGCTCCAGGGTGGACGCGGGGTCGCCGGTCTGCGCCTGAACACTGAGCTCGCCCCACCCTGCGGGCTGCGGCAGCCAGCTGCCGCCCGCGCCGAACCCGTAACTGGAGCCGTCAGTGGTCCAGGGGATCGGCACCCGGCAGCCGTCACGGAAGCCGTCCTGTCCGCTCGCCCGGACGAACGAGGGGTCCTGGCGCACCTCGTCGGGCAGCTCCGTGACGTCCGGCAGGCCCAGTTCCTCGCCCTGGTAGACGTAGGCGGAGCCGGGCAGTGCCAGCATCAGGAGGGTCGCGGCGCGGGCGCGGCGCAGGCCGAGCGCGCGGTCGCCCGCGGTGCGCAGCTGAGTGCCCAGTCCTGGCGGGTTGGCGAACCGCGTGGCGTGACGGGTGACGTCGTGGTTGGAGAGCACCCACGTGGCCGGGGCGCCGACGGGCCGCATCGCGGCCAGCGACGCGTCGATGACCTCGCGCAGCTCAGCAGCATCCCAATGGGTGCCCAGATACTGGAAGTTGAAGGCCTGATGCATCTCGTCCTGGCGCACGTACGCGGCGGCGCGCTCGACGGTGGGCGTCCACGCCTCGGCGACGAGGACACGCTCACCCGCGTACTCGGTGAGGACCTTGCGCCAGGTGCGATAGATCTCGTGCACGCCGTCCTGGTCGAAGAACGGCATGACGTCGTTGCCAAGGAGCTTGAGCTGGTCGCTGCGGCCGATGTCGGGCAGGCCTTCGGCCTTGACCAGGCCGTGGGCGACGTCGACGCGGAAGCCGTCGACGCCCATGTCGAGCCAGAAGCGCAGGATCGAGCGGAACTCGTCGTGCACGGCGGGGTGTTCCCAGTTGAAGTCGGGCTGCTCGGGAGCGAAGAGGTGCAGGTACCACTCGCCGTCCGGTGTCCGCGTCCAGGCCGGACCGCCGAAGACGGACTCCCAGTCGTTGGGCGGGAGTTCACCGTGCTCGCCCTTGCCCGTCCTGAAGTGGTAGCGCTCACGCAGGGGCGATCCCGGGCCCTCGCGCAGGGCGCGCTGGAACCAGTCGTGCTGGTCGGACGAGTGGTTGGGGACCAGGTCGACGATGACGCGCAGGCCCAGGTCGTGGGCGTCCCGCAGCAGGGCGTCGGCGTCGAGGAGGCTGCCGAACATCGGGTCGATCGCTCGGTAGTCGGCGACGTCGTAGCCGGCGTCGGCCTGCGGTGAGGAGTAGAAGGGGCTGAGCCAGACGGCGTCGACGCCGAGATCCCTGAGGTAGGGCAGGCGGGCACGGACGCCGTCCAGGTCGCCCATTCCGTCACCGTTGCCGTCGGCGAAGCTGCGCGGGTAGACCTGGTAGATCACCGCGCCACGCCACCAGTCCGTGTGCGTGCCGGAGGCGGGGGCTGCAGGGGCAGCGAGATGCTGGGTCATGTCTTCCCTGAGATCGAGAGGTCGAGTGCGAGAGGGGTGTGTGCCGTACGTGTGCGACGTATTCAGGGCTTCGTGTCAGGGCTTCGTGTCAAGGCTTCGAGTCAGGACTTCGTCGCACCGGCCGTGAGACCGGAGACGAGGTGGCGCTGCACGAAGCCGAAGATCACCGCGGCGGGCACGGCGACGATCACGGCCGCGGCCGTCAGCGAGCCCCAGTCGCTGGTGTACTGATTGACGAAGGTCTGCAGGCCGCCCGCCAGGGTGAGGTTCTCCTCGCCGGTCATGAAGGCGGAGGCGTAGGCGACTTCGGCCCAGCCGGTGATGAAGCTGTAGAAGCCGGTGACGGCGAGACCGGGCTTGGCGAGCGGCACGATGAGCCGCCAGAAGGTGCCGAACGGGTTGAGCCCGTCCACCCGCCCGGCCTCGTCGATCTCCACCGGGATGGTGTCGAAGTACCCCTTCATCATCCAGGCGCAGAACGGCACGGCGATCGTCAGATAGGTGACGACCAGGCCGATGGGCTGGTTGAGCAGGCCCAGGCTCGCCAGGAGGTTGTAGAGCGGCACGATGAGCACCGCGACGGGGAACATCTGCGTGATCAGCAGGAGCCACATCAGCGGCCGCATGCCGGGGAACTTGAAGCGGCTGACGGCGTAGCCGGTGGTCGCGGCGATGAAGACACCGATCACCGTGGTCAGTCCCACGACGAGCAGCGAGTTGGCGAGCCAGCTCAGGAACTCGGTGTCGTTGACGACGTGGTCGTAGTTGCGGAACGTGAAGTCCTTGACCAGGTCGGTGGAGAACGCCTCGCTCGTCGGCTTGAACGAGGTGATCAGGAGCCACAGCGGCGGAAGCACCGCGGTGGCCGATGCGACGAGCAGGCCCACGTGGAGCGCGACCGAGGCCAGCGGGCCGCGTTCGCCGCGCTCCCTGACCTTCCTGGGCCGGCTCGCGGACGAGTCGGACGAGTCCGACGAGAACGGCGACTTCTTCGGGTCGGTCACGGTGGTCACCACACTTCTCCCTGCTTGCGGAGCGCGCGGCGGTAGACGACCGCGAAGAGCGAAAGGAGCAGCAGAATGATGACGCCCCAGGCCGCGGACCCCGCGAAGTCGCGCGGGCTCACGACGAACGAGAGCCGGTAGGCGTACGTCACCAGGATCTCGGTGGCGTCTCCGGGACCGCCCCGGGTGAGCAGGAAGATCACCGGGAACATGTTGAAGGTCCAGATGCCGCTGATCAGGATCACGGTGCTGCTGACGGTCCGCAGACCCGGCAGCGTGATGTGCCGGAAGCGCTGCCAGGCGTTCGCGCCGTCCATCTCCGCGGCCTCGTAGAGCTCTCCGGGGATGGACTGGAGTCCGCCGAGCATGGCGACCAGCATGAACGGGACGCCGAGCCAGACGTTGACCGTGATCACCGAGAGCTTGGCCCAGGTGGGGTCGTTCAGCCACGGGATCGCGTCGATGCCGCCGCCGGCGAGGATCTTGTTGAGGATGCCGTTCTTCTCGTTGAAGAGCAGCCGCCAGGTGAACACGGAGACGAAGGCAGGCACCGCCCACGGCAGGATCAGCGCCATCCGGTAGAGGGAGCGCCCCGCCAGCTTGCGGTTGAGCATGTTCGCCAGCGCGAGGCCGAGCGCGAAGGAGATCGCGACACAGGAGACGGTCCAGATGACCGTCCAGGTCAGCCGGTCCCAGAACACGCCGTCGTTGAAGACCGCGGTGTAGTTGTCCAGGCCGACGGACTCGTAGGTCGCCGGGATGTGGTTGACGCCGATGGTGCGCTCGACGTTCGCCTCGTTGGCGTCGGTCGTCGACAGGTACAGGCCCCGCACCAGCGGGTATCCGATGATCACGCCGATCACGGCCACCACGGGGGCGACCATGCTCCACGCGTACCAGTGCGTGGAAAGGGACCTGCGCAGGCGCCCGGGAGTCTTGCCGGTCCCCCGGCCGCGGCCGTGGACGCCCTTCGCGTCCACGGCCCCGGTCAGGGTCTGGCTGCTGTCAACAGCCATTTACTTGTAGTCCTTCAGCAGCTTGCGGTAGGCGTCGCCGACACCCTTCGCCCCGTCATCGGGCGAGGTCTTGCCGCTGAGCACCTTCTCCATCTGCAGCCGGATCGGCTCGAACAGGGCGTTGGCCTGCGGGATCCACGGCCGCTCCACCGACTTGTCCACGGCCGGCTTGAAGAACTGCACCATCTGGTTGTCCTTGACGGACTTCACGTCGTACACCGAGGTGCGGGTGGGCAGCAGGCTCAGCTTCTCGGTGGTCTGCTGCTGCACCTTGGCCGAGCTCATGTACTTGATGAACTCGTAGCTCGCGTCGAGGTTCTTGGACCCGGCGTAGGCCGCGAGGTTCCAGCCGCCCTGCGGGGAGGCCTGCCGGTCGCTGCCGCCGGGGACCGGGGCGATGCCGAGGTTGCCCTTGTCGCCCTTGAACTCCTTGCCCTGCATGGCGCCTTCGATGGACCAGGGTCCGTCGAGTGCCATCGCGACATCGCCGTCCTTGAACGCGTTGAGCTGGTTGTTGTAGCCGTCGCTCGCGTCGGTGGTGGCGGCCTTGGAGTCGACCAGGTCCTTCATGACCTTGAAGGCCGCGGCGCCCTGGGGGTCGTCGACGGTGATCTTCTTGTTCTTGGTGTCCAGGAGGTCGCCGCCCTCGCCGTAGAGGTACGGGAGGTAGTAGTACGGGTCGTCGCCGCGCAGGTAGAGGCCGGTCTTGCCGGACTTCGACTTGATCTTCTTCGCGGCGGTCCTCACCTCGTCGAAGGTCTTGGGCGCCTCGACACCGGCGGCCTTGAGCATCTTCTTGTTGTAGAAGAGCGCCAGGGTGTCGATGGTCTGCGGCGCGGCGTAGGTCTTGCCCTTGAACTTGGTGCTGGCCGCGGCCTGCGGGAGGTAGTCGTCCGCCTTGTCGAGTGCGGGGGTGCCTTCCAGCGGGGCGAGGTAGCCGAGGTTGGCGAAGTCCGCGACCCAGGCGACCTCGGTGCGCATCACGTCGGGGGCGCCGGAGTTGCCGCCCGCGGCGTTCTTGAACTTGGCGTTGGCCTCGCCGAAAGCGACGCTCACGTAGTTGACCTTGACGTCCGGGTGGAGCTTCTCGAAGCCCTTGGCGAGCTTCTCGTAGGTCCCCTTCTCCGCGTCGTTCGAGGTGTCCCAGAAAGTGACGGTTCCGGACAGCTTGCCCGAGCCCTTCTTACCGCTGTCACTGTCATCGCCACCGCACGCCGCCGCTGTCAGGGCCAGGGCCGCGACCATTGCGGTGGCCGCTATGCCACGCCGCATGTGAACTCCTTCAACTGATCCCGGAACAAGGGGAGGCGAGACCCCCAACAGAGCTGCCTCCTACGAGCCGCACTCGACGCGGCGCCGGGTTGCCAGGGAACGTAACAGGATTGAAAAGCCACCGAAAGACCTTGCGAGAAATTTCAGCAAGGGCTGCTGATCGTTACCGCTGTGTGTCCTTACGGTTGCCCTTGCTGCGCTTGACAGGCCCCTGAGGTGGCAGTTGACCCTCCCTAGGTCACCTGCAAGGCCCCGCAAGCTCCTTGCAGGACCGGCACTTTCTGCAAGCTTTCACAACCGGTGTGCAATCCGGCGGATCACCGGTACAGTCCCCGCATGACCGCACGGCTCGTCGACATCGCAGCGCAGGCGGGAGTGAGCGAAGCCACCGTCAGCCGTGTCCTCAACGGCAAGCCCGGCGTGGCGGCGGCCACCCGCGAATCCGTCCTCGCCGCCCTGGACACGCTCGGCTTCGAACGTCCCTCGCCGCTGCGCCGACGTAGCAGCGCCGGGCTCATCGGCCTGATCACGCCGGAGCTGGACAACCCGATCTTCCCCGCGCTCGCCCAGGTCATCGCCCAGGCTCTGACCCGCCAGGGCTACACGCCGGTCCTCGCCACCCAGACACCCGGCGGCTCCACCGAGGACGAGCTCACCGACATGCTGGTGGACCGCGGTGTTTCCGGGATCATCTTCGTCTCGGGGCTGCACGCCGACACCACCGCCGACATGGAGCGGTACGAAGTGCTGCGCGGCAAGGGCGTGCCCTTCGTCCTCGTCAACGGCTTCTCCCCCAAGGTGCAGGGCCCTTTCGTCTCCACGGACGACCGCGCCGCGGCCAGGCTCGCCGTCACCCATCTCGCCTCCCTGGGGCACACCCGCATCGGGCTCGCCGTGGGCCCCAAGCGCTTCGTGCCCGTGCAGCGCAAGATCGAGGGCTTCCAGATCGGCCTGCGCGAAAGCCTCGGGATGTCGCCCGCGGACTCCGAGCAGTTCGTCGAGCACTCCCTCTACACCCTGGAGGGCGGCCAGGCCGCGGCGGGCACGCTGATCGGCCGGGGCTGCACCGCGATCGTGTGCGCCAGCGACATGATGGCGCTCGGCGCCGTCCGGGCCGCCAGGGAACGGGACTTGGAAGTACCGCGTGACATCTCGGTGGTCGGCTACGACGACTCCCCGCTCGTCGCGTTCACCGATCCACCACTGACCACCGTCCGCCAGCCGGTCCAGGCGATGGGGCAGGCCTCGGTCCGCACCCTCCTGGAGGAGATCGGCGGAACTCCCGCGCCGCACAGCGAGTTCCTCTTCATGCCGGAGCTCGTGGTCCGCGGATCGACCGCGTCCGGCCGGCCGGAGCGCCGAGACGCCTAGGCCGTCCACGCAGCGAAACGCGGCTGCACGGAGTGACACGGAGCGACACGGAGGAAGAGACATGGCATCGCGGACCGACGTGACAACCGGCCGTGTGCTGTACGGCTGCATGGGACTCGGTGGCACCTGGGACACCACGCCGTACGCCGCCGCGGACATCGCCGCGGCCGAGGCCGCCGTGGAGGCCGCACTTGAGGCCGGCATCACCGTCTTCGACCAGGCGGACATCTACCGGCACGGTAAGTCCGAGTCGGTCTTCGGTGAGGTCCTGTCCAGGGCGTCCGGGCTGCGCGAGCGCATCGTCCTGCAGACCAAGTGCGGCATCCGCCTGACCGACGGCGTCCGGCCCGGCCTGTACGACCTGCGGGGGCCGACCATCGTCCAGCGCGTCGAGGAGAGCCTCACACGGCTGCGCACCGACGTGATCGACGTACTGCTCCTGCACCGGCCCGATCCGCTGACGGGACCGGAGGAGATCGCGAAGGCACTTGCCTCGCTGCACGGGCAGGGCCTGGTGCGCCGGTTCGGCGTGTCGAACATGAGCGCCGCGCAGATCGCGCACCTGCGGGCGCACCTCGACGTACCGCTGGTCGCCAACCAGCTGGAGATGAGCCTGGAGAGCCGCGACTGGATCGAGGCCGGGGTGCTCGTGAACACCCCGGCCGCCGCCGACAGCGGCTTCCCGCACGGGACACTCGAGTACTGCACCACCCACGGCATCCAACTGCAGGCCTGGGGCGCCCTCGCCCGGGGCCGGTTCACCGGTGGTGGCGAGACCCCGACCGCGCGGCTCGTCGCCGACCTCGCGGCACGCAAGCGGACGACCCCGGAGACGATCCTCCTGTGGTGGCTCCAGCGGCATCCGGCGCGGATCGCCCCCGTCATCGGCACCAGCCGCCCCGACCGCATCCTCGCCTGCCGGGACGCGGTGCACCGCGAGCCCGAACTCACCCACGAGGAGTGGTACGACCTGTGGATCACGGCCCGGGGCGGCCCACTGCCCTAGGCGCACCCCTTCGGCCAACATCGATGCCGTGAGCGAACCCGCCGTCGAAGTCCAGCCTCTCGTACGCCGGAAGGCCATCAGCCTTGGAGGCGCCGGCGAGCGGTGGCTGGCCGAACTGCCCGCTCTCGTCAGGGATCTGGAGCGGCGCCTGTCGATCGAGACCGGCCCGTCGCTACCCGGCGGGACCACCTCCTACGTGGCGCGGGCCCGCACCCGCGACGGCCGGGACGCGGTGCTCAAGGTGTCCCTTCCCGCACCGGACTTCGCGAGCCAGGTGCGGACCCTGCGCCTCGCGGACGGCCGGGAGTATGTGAGGCTCCTGGCCCACGACCTGGACCGGCACGCGATGCTCCAGGAAGCGCTCGGCCCCTCCTTGGACCGGCTCGGCCTCGCTCCCCCGCAGCAGATCGAGACGCTGTGCGCGATGCTCCGGAGCGCCTGGCGGGTGCCGCGCGCCCCGGAGCTCACCGCCGACCGGGCCGAGGAGAAGGCCGGCGCCCTGGGCGAGCTGGTCGCACGGCTGTGGGAGAGCCTCGGCCGCCCCTGCTCGGAGCGCGTGGTGACCCGAGCGCTGACGTACGCCGAACGCCGCGCCGCCGCTTTCGATCCCGGCCGCTGCGTCGTCGTGCACGGTGACCCGCACCCCGGCAACGCGCTGCGGGTCACCGCACCTCGGGCCGGGGCCGAGGCCGGTTTCGTCTTCGTGGACCCGGACGGTTTCCTCGCGGACCCCACGTACGACTTGGGTGTCGTACTCCGCGACTGGTGCGCGGAGTTGCGAGGCAGGGACAAGGCCGCGGCCCGCGCTCTGATCCGCTCGTACTGCGCGCTGCTCGCGAACCGGACCGGCATGGACGAGCGGGCGATCTGGGAGTGGGGCTACCTCGAGCGGGTGTCCACCGGTCTCTACATGCTCGACTTCGGCGCGAAGGAACTGGGCCGACCCTTCCTGGACACGGCGGAGCTGCTCTGCTGAAGAACGGCCGATTCATGTCTCAACTGGCAAGTGGGGATGGGGATTTACCCCGCGCTCCCCCTTGGGGCCATAGGGTCGGCTGTGGCGGGCGCCACACGATGACGAGCGTGCGACTTAGGTTAGGCTAAGCTAAGTTATCGAGTGATCGCCTCTCTCGGAGGCGCCTCAGTCAAGGAGATTGACGCAGCATGACCTCACTCACCAGCCGCATCCGCCGTACCGCCGCAGTTGCCGTCGCGCTCGCCGCGGGCAGCTCGCTGGCCCTGACCGGTGCCGCGTCCGCGCAGCCCGGTCAGCACTCCGGCAAAGCGGCCGGCTCGACCGTCGAGTCCGCGCCGCTCGTGAAGGGTCTCTACCAGTCCGCGTACTCCGAGCGGAACAACGTGCTGTGGGCCACCTCCGCGGTGGGCCGGCCGCCCGTCACCAACTCCACCCTGCTGAAGGTCGACCCGCGCACGCTGAAGGTGAAGGCCGGCTACACGCCTCCGGTCACGAACACCGAGACCGGCGCCGTCGAGGCCGTCTACGGAATCGCCGTGGACGACGAGCACAACACCGTCTGGACGACGAACACCCGCGACAACTCCGTCGCCGTCTACGACCAGCGCACCGGCAAGCACCTCGCGTCGCTGCCCGGCGTGAACCACGCCCGTGAGGTCGTCGTGGACGCCAGGCACAACACGGCGTGGGCGAGCAGCTTCGGTGACGGCACCGTCGTCGCCTTCGACACGCGCACCTTCAAGGAGAAGAAGCGCGTCACGGTCGAGGGCGCGGGCCCGGCGGGGCTCGCCGTGAACACGCGGACCGGCGCGGCGTACGCCGCCGACCTCAACGGCGACCGCATCATCGAGATCACCCGGAAAAGCGAGAGCCCTCGTCTCATCCCCACCGGTGACGGCCCGATCTCCATCGCGCTCTCCAAGGACGGCCGCACCGCCTACACCGCCGACCAGGCCGCCGGCGGCCTCTCGGTCGTCGATCTCAAGAAGGGCACCGTGACGAAGTCCGTGCCGACCGGCGCGGGCGCCCTGTCGGTCGCCACCGACCGGCGTTCGGGCAAGGTCCTCGTCGCCAACCGGACCCCCGGCACCGTCACGGTCGTCGACCCCGCCAAGGGCTCCGTCGTCGAGACCCTGGCCACCGGCGCCAACCCCAACCACGTGCAGGTGACGGGCGGTACGGCGTTCGTGCTGGACAAGTCCGGCTCCGGCCCCGAGGGCCAGGACCAGGCGCACCGCATCCGCATCGGCCACTGAGCCACCTCGGAAACCGACGCCACACCGACGACACCTCCCCGCCCGCCACGCAGTCGTGGCGGGCGGGACGTCGTCGTCGGGCCCCCGTGCGGCGACGGGCTACGACCCGAGCCGCATCCCTCGTTCGCGCCGCGCGCCGCCGGGCGCGTCCGTCGGCCCGTTCGACCGGTGCAGCCTCCTGCGTACGAGCCGGCTCTGCGCCGCGACCGTCGCGATCACGCCCGCGCCGAGCAGCGGCCAGGCCAGGGGGCCCGCGGCGATCACAGCGGTGACCAGGAGCGGCCCACCGCTGCGTTGGGCTGACGAGGACAGGCCGTGTACGCCGAGGTAGGCGCCCTGGGCGTCGTCGGGGGCGAGCGCGATGGAGAGTTCCCAGGACGCGATGGCGTGCAGTATCTCCGCGAAGGTGAAGGCGATGGCCGCGACCACCAGAGCGATGACTGCCACCCACGTACCGCCCGCCACGGAAGCGGTCATCGCTGCGCAGCCGACGACGAAGCAGGCGGCGAGGGGCAGGAGGAGGGCACGGGCCGCGTCCGGCGTGCTCCCGAAGCGGGACAGCGGTACCTGGCAGCAGACGACGAGCACGCAGTTGAGGACCATGAGCAGCGGGGCGAGGCCGTGCGGGGCGTCCGTCGCGTGAACGATCCACAGGGGCATGCCGACCTGGAGCACGGCGTCGTCCAGGAAGAGCGCCGCCTCGGTGGCGGTGAAGAGCAGATAGGGGCGGTCGCGCCACGGGCTCGACGGCGGGGCGGGGAGAGCGGACGCCGTGGAGTCGGTGACCACCCGGGACGGGGACGGTGGTTCCGCGCAGCGATGCGTGAGGACCGCCGCGACGAGGAAGCTGAGCACGTTGCCGACGAGCAGGGCCTGGTAGGCGTGGGTGGTGCCGACGGCGAGTGCGAGCGCGCCGGCCAGACCGCCGATGGCCCAGCCCGCGTTGGACACGGTGCGCTGGACGGCTTGGTACTTGGTGCGGTCCGGACCCGCGATACGGGCGGCGTACAGCTTGGTGAGGACGTTGGCGCCCCGGTCGGCGAGGCTGCTCACGGCCGAGTACAGCAGGAGCAGCGAGAAGTCGTCCGTCGTCAGCAAGGCCAACAGGGCGATGGCCTGCTGAAGTTGGGCGCCGATGATGACGCGCGTGACAGGGAAGCGGTCGGCGAGGTGGCCCGCGAGCGGCGCCCCCGCGATACCCACGGCCCCCGAGACGCCCATGAGGACGCCGACCTCGGCGACGGAGAGCCCGGTGACCAGAGTGAAGTAGAGGGCGGCCGCCCCCATCCAGAGCCCGGTCCCCGCCTTGTTGATCAAGGCGATCCAGAGCATGCGACGGCCGTCGAGACCCCCTGGTATGCGCTCGTACAGCGCGGCCCGCCCACGGCTGAGGCTCACCATTCCCCCTTGGCTTGCGACTTGACGTATGACTTTGTACCGATACATATTTGAATACGTGTCAGCACAATATGCGATCAGTGGTACGACCGCCAAGGGCATTACCTCCTCGGTCGAACAGGCCGTTACCGAGGGCCGTTTGGGTCCGGGCGACGCCCTCCCCCCGGTGCGCAGGCTCGCCGACGAGCTCGGTGTCGGCGCGGGGACGGTGGCGACGGCCTACAAGGAGCTCCGGCAGCGCGGGATCGTGGTGACGCGGGGCCGTGGCGGAACGGTGGTCGCGCAGACCCCCGCAGTCGGGGCGCGCCGCCCGCCGAAGGTGCCGCGAGGGGTGCGCGACCTGGCGGGCGGACACCCGGACCCGGCGCTGCTGCCGGTGCTGCTGCCGCCCGAGCGACTGGTCCCCGTCAGCGGTTCGCACCGCGGGTCGCCGCGCCGCGCGGGGCTTGAGGACATGTCCCGCGAGTGGTTCGCACGGGACGGGGTTCCGGACAGCCGCGTGACCTTCGCGCACGGAGCACTCGACTGCATGGCCCGGCTGCTCTCCGCCGAGCTGAAGCCGGGCGACGCGGTGGCCGTCGAGGACCCGGGCTTTCACCATCTCCTCGACCTCGTACCGGCGTTGGGGCTGCGCATGGTGCCGGTCGCGGTGGACGACGAGGGGATCAGACCCCAGGCGCTGCGCGCCGCGCTGCGGGCGGGGGTCAGGGCGGTGGTGTGCAGCCCCCGGGGGCAGAACCCGATGGGCGGCTGCTTCTCGGAGGAGCGGCGCGACGCCCTGCTCGAAGCGCTCGGCGATTTCCCGGACGTCCTGGTGATCGAGGACGATCACAACGCGGAGGTCGCGGGGGCGCCCTCGTACTCGCTGGCGGCGGGCGGACTCGAACGCTGGGCACAGGTGAGGACGGTGTCCAAGCATCTGGGCATCGACCTGCGGTGGGCCGCGCTGGCATGCGACGCGGCGACGCTGGCCCGGCACGAGGGGCGGATGCTGCTCACGTCGGGGTGGGTCAGTCACCTGCTGCAGGAGACGGTCGAGCGCACGATGGCCGACGCCACGGCACGAGCGCTGGTGGGGCGGGCCGAGCGCACGTACACCGAGCGGCGCGAGGCGCTCGTCGGGGAGCTCGCGCGGCGTGGAATCGCCGCGCACGGGGCGAGCGGGTTGAACGTATGTGTGCCGGTGCGGGACGAGTCCGCTGTGGTCAACGGGCTGCGCTCACGGGGGTGGTGGGTGGCCGCCGGCTCACGCTTCCGCATCGCCGCCCCGACCGCCGTACGGATCACCACGGCCACACTAGAGGTGGCGGAAGCGGCTCGGTTCGCGCAGGACTTCGCCGCGGTGCTCGGCGAGTCCGAGGCCACGTACGGGGGTTGAGTCCGCGGCAGGCGGGAGAATGGCCGAATCTGCCACCGTTCCGCCCCGAGCCTCCCCCAACTTCTCCCCCGAGGTGCCCCGATGATCAGCTGGCGTCGACTCGACGAACCGGACTTCCCCCTGCTGCGGCAGTGGCTGGAGCAGCCGCACGTCGCGCGCTGGTGGAACCACGAGACGTCACCCGAGGCGGTGGCGCGCGACTTCGGCCCGGCGGCCCGCGGCGAGGAGGCGTCGGAGGACCTGCTCATGCTGCTCGACGGCGAACCGTTCGGCCTCGTCCAGCGCTGCCGCCTCGCCGACTACCCCGACGACATGCGTGAGTTGGTCGGCCAGGTGGAGATCCCACCGGGTGCGGCGTCCATCGACTACCTCATCGGCGACCCCCGGCGGGTCGGCCGTGGCCTCGGTACACGCATGATCCGGGCGGTCCTCGCGGCCACCTGGAGCGATTATCCCGAGGCCACGGCGGTACTCGTGCCCGTACACGTGGGCAATCCCGCGTCGTGGCGCGCCCTGGAGAAGGCGGGCCTGCGGCGGGTCGCCGAGGTGTCACTGGAACCGGACAACCCCATCGACGACCGCGCCCACTACCTCTACCGCATCGACCGTCCTGCGGAGCTCATCCAGCAGGGGCAGGCGTGATGCGGCCCAGGCGCTCGCGCTGGTCCGCGCTCAGCCGGAGCTCCGCCGCCGCCACGTTCTCCGCCAGGTGGTCGAGCGAGGCCGTGCCGGGGATCGGCAGGACGACCGGGGAGCGGTCGAGCAGCCAGGCCAGGGCGATCTGCGCCGGGGTGGCGTCGAGTTCGGCGGCGACGGCCGCGATCCCGGCTGTCGCGGTCGAGGCCGCCGGGTGGACGGGACGCCAGGGCAGGAAGGCGATCCCCGCCTCCTCGCAGGCGTCGAGCACGGCCTCGTGCTCGCGATCGAGCAGGCTGTAGCGGTTCTGCACGCTCGCCACGTCGACGATCCGCCGTGCCTCGTCGAGCTCGTCGACCGTGACCTCCGACAGGCCGACATGGCCGATCTTTCCGGCGAGTTGGAACTCCCGCAGCGTTCCGAGCTGCTCGGCGAGTGGCACCTTCGGGTCGAGACGGTGCATCTGGAGAAGCCCGATCCGCTCGACGCGCAGCCGGCGGAGTGCCTGCTCGACCTGCTCACGCAGGAACTCCGGCCGGCCGTTGACCTGCGCCTCCTCGCCGGGAGCCGGCCGCTCGATCGCGACCTTGGTCGCGATGAGTAGGTCGTCCGGATACGGGTACAGCGCCTCTGCCAGGAGTTCCTCGTTGGCGCCCCACCCGTACATGTACGCCGTGTCGATCAGCGTGACGCCCAGCTCGACGGCGCGCCTGGCCACCGCGACGGAGGCCTCCCTCGCCGCCCCGGCCTCGGTCGGGAGCCGCATCGCCCCGAACCCGAGCCGGTGTACGTCGATCTCGCCGCCGATACGGAAAATGCTTGATGTCATGTGAAGCGTCCACCCCTCAGTCGACGCGTCACGTTACCCGTGCAGTCAACACGCTTGCCGCACAAAGGACTTGGCGGGTTTCTCAGGCGCGCGGCGCGATGCTGAAGTCGAACGCGGAGGTACCGGGGTCCACCGCCGTCACGCCGCCGTCGACGGTCAGCACCGCACCGTTGACGAAGGAGGCGGCGGGCGAGAGCAGCCAGGAGATCGCCTCCGCGACCTCCTCCGGCTCGCCCGGCCTGCCCGCGGGCACGAGCCGCGTCGCCTCCTCGTACGCCGCGTCGGCCCCGCCGTCCCCCAGCCCGGCTTCCTCGGCGAACCGGGTCATCCGCCGGTCGGCCATCTCGGTGCGCACCCAGCTGGGGCACACGGTGTTGGCGCGCAGCCCTGCCTTGCCGTAGTCGACGGCGAGGGAGCGGCACAGCTGGAGCAGCGCCGCCTTGGACGTGGCGTACGCGGCGTTGGCCACGCCATTGCGCAGTGCGGCGACCGAGGCGACCGCGACCACCGAGCCGCGCGCCTCCAGGAGATGGGGAAGCGCGGCACGCAGGAGCAGGAAGGGCCCGGTGAGATTGGTGCGCATCACGGCCTCCCAGTCCTCGTCGGACAGGTCACCTACCGCCCCACTGCGCCCGACCCCGGCGTTGAGCACGAGCCCGTCGACGCGGCCATGGGCTTCCACGGCCGCCGCGACGAGACCGGCGACCTCCGCGGGATCACCGGCGTCCGCGGGGTGCGCCAGCGCCCCGGTCTCATCGGCGACGCGGCGCAGCGGCTCGGGGCGCCGCCCGGAGACGACGACGCGGTGCCCGGCCGCGCTCAGCTGCCGGGCCGTGGCGGCACCGATGCCCGTCCCGCCGCCCGTGACGATGACAACTCGACTATCCGTCATGCCTGTTCAGCCTCCGAACGCGGTCGTGAGCACATGGCCGTGATCATACGGAGGCCGCTCACGACCGCGTCCGGTCGGTCTGCCGGTAGGCCCTTTCGGGCCACGGCGCTTACTGCCGCGCGACGTGCTCGGTGACCTACTCGTCGATCGCCGCGCCGAACGCCGCGCCCTTGCCCGGCGTGCCCAGCGAATCCCCGCCGTACGTCCAGGAGCCGGACGCGGTGACGCCGCCCGTCCCCGCGGACAGGACCCACACCACTCCGTCACCGACGTTCTCGCCGGGGGCGGCGGCCAGCAGACCGAAGCGGCCGTCGCGGTTCGGGTCCGTCAGGCGCACCTGGGCGCCCCACTTGTCGCCCTTCTCGGCCACGCCGGGGATGTCCGCGGAGTTCTGGTCCCAGGACTTGGCGCCGACCCCCGTCAGGCCGTGCTCGGAGCCGCGCAGCACCCAGGCAGCCCCGGCGTCCGCGACCGTGCCGATGTCCTCGCCCGGAGCGCCGATCGCGACGTCCGCGTAACCGTCGCCGTTCGTGTCGGCCACTGACAGATCGGCGCCCCAGCCGTCACCGCGCTCCGCCACGCCGGGCACGTCCACGCTGTCCTGCGTCCACCACTTGGCCTCGTCCTTGAGGCCTTCCGGGGCGCCGTAGCGGACGCCGACCAGGCCGCCGGTCAGCGTTTCGCCGCCGTCGTCCGGGGAGCTGGGCTCGCCGGTCACCAGGTCGTCGTACCCGTCGTGGTTGATGTCGCCGGACGCCGCCGCGGGTCCGCCGCGCAGATCACTGTCGTACGTGAGACCGTCGGCGCTCCCCTTGAAGTACGCGGACCAGCCGTGCCCCGGCTCGTCGCCCACGGTCACGCCGGACACGATGAGATCGGCGTAGCCGTTGTCGTCGTAGTCGCCGGTGGTCAGCGACTTCGGCAGGATGTCGCGCTCCTCCGTCGCCGCGGAGAGACGCTCGGAGGCCTGACGCCGCAGCGGGGCCTGCCCGTCGGCCTGCGGTGCGGCGTCGTACGCGAAGAGCTCCAGGTCGTCGCGGTCCAGTACGGCCAGCACGTCGCCCGGGGTCTCGCCGGTGAGGTGCGCCGCCGCGAGTCCCACGCCGAACTGTTCGCCCTTGGTGGGCTCCTGGGTCTCCAGCCAGTCGCTGGACGCGCCGCTGAGGCCCTGCTTCGAGCCCCACAGGATCGCGACGCCACCGGCGTCCGCGGTGTCGCCGATGTCCTCGCCGGGGATGCCGACGATCGCGTCGTCGAAGCCGTCGCCGTCGAGGTCGCCGGTGGCGACGGCCGTCCCGAAGCCGTCGCCCGCCTCCGCGGCGCCCGCGACGCCTGCCGTCGACTGGCTGAATCTGCCGACGGAGGTGGTGTTCATGCCTATGGAGGAGCCGTACTGCGCCGTGACGAGACCGGCGCCCTTCTGGCCGCTGACCGTCGCCCCGGGGGCTCCGACCAGCACATCCTCGTATCCGTCGCCGTTGAAGTCACTGTTGCGGTCGTCGGCGTGCGTCCCCCCAGGAGTGCCGGCGACAGCGGACGGAGCGGCAACGATGCCCGCCCCGGTGAGGAGGAGGAATGAGGCCGCGGCGAGGGCGGCCGAACGGTTCTTGCGCACGAGCGGCTCCTATGAAGGAAGGTGGCCGGGCAGGCGCGAGGGTGTCCGGAAAGGGCCCGTTCCTTGTCCGGCGCCCTGTTCGACACCGGATGGGGCAGAAGGGTTGTACGCGTCCTCCCGATCGGGTGAAGGAAGCGCAAACTCTCCTGAAATCATGGCCGTTGCGATCATGAGCGTTCAGATCCCGTGGAACCCGTCGGACTGCCGCTCAGCCTGGTGTGGGGCATCACCTTGCTCCTCCTGCACCAGTCGTTCGACCCGTCAGAAGGCAGCGGGGCGTCGGGCTGGTACGAGTCGGCGTGAGTCGGCGTGAGCCCGGCGCGCGGCGCACGGTCTCGCGGGTGGGGCCTCAACTCCCCCTGCCGAGCGGTTCGTACGGGCCCTGGACGCCCAATGATTAGCGCATTCGGGTGTCTTGGCGGGACCCGCGCAACCGGAGAGCCCCCCAACCGCTTCCTGTCCGACACAGGCATTGCCCGCACGTCGTGAGGAAGCCGCCATGACTTCACCCGCCACCATCCTGCCGACCGTCAACTGGGACGTGGAGGCCGACTTCCTGCTGCCCCCTCCCGACCCGACGCAGCGTCTGGACATGGCACCCCCGGCCGCACTCACGCCCCGCGACCGGCACCGTCTGAGCCTGCACGCGACGCTCACCACGGCCGCGGTCCCTCCCCACCCCGACGACGCCAAGGCCATCGACGCACTGAGCACCCTCGACGCCACGGTCGCCCTGGCGATCTGTCGTTGGCTCAGCACCCACGCCCATCCGGCGGCGCCGCTCACGTGACGCGTCGTCGCCCGCCGGTCAGCCCCGGTGGAACAAGTCCTGCGGGTCGACGCGCTCCCAGCGTGAGCGCGGGGCCGGCGTACGCGGCACCTCCCGGTTCCGGGCCTGCCACTCCCGTACCAGCGCGTCGTAGATCGGGGACGACGACGCGGCCTCTTCGCCACCGGTCCTCGTCCCGGCACGGGGCGGCCGCGGCGAAGGAATTCCGTTGCCCGCATCGCTCATGCGCAGTCCAACGTTCCTTTCCGCCCCGGCACCTTCAGGAATCCGCCCGCGTCCGGCATCGAGCCCGTGGCATGCGGATGCCACGGGCTCGATGGAACGTCAGACGCAGATTACTGACTCCATGGACCGTCTGCGTGCAATCTTCGGATTCGTACCCAAACGAGAGCAGCCGAGCCTTGGAGCCGTGCCCCGCCGATCAGCCGACGTACGCCGCGAGATGTTCGCCGGTGAGCGTGGAGCGGTCGGCGACGAGATCCGCCGGCGTGCCCTCGAAGACGATCTTGCCGCCGTCGTGTCCCGCGCCGGGGCCGAGGTCGATGATCCAGTCGGCGTGCGACATGACCGCCTGGTGGTGCTCGATGACGATCACCGACTTGCCGGAGTCGACGAGGCGATCCAGCAGGCCGAGCAGTTGCTCGACATCCGCGAGGTGCAGGCCCGTGGTCGGTTCGTCGAGGATGTAGACGCCGCCCTTGTCCGCCATGTGGGTGGCCAGCTTGAGCCGCTGCCGCTCGCCGCCGGACAGCGTGGTGAGCGGCTGCCCGAGGCTGAGGTATCCGAGTCCCACGTCGGCGAGCCGTTCGAGGATCTTGTGCGCGGCGGGCGTACGCGCCTCGCCCTCGCCGAAGAACTCCTCCGCCTCGGTCACCGACATCGCGAGTACTTCGCTGATGTCCCGGCCACCAAAGGTGTATTCGAGAACCGCGGGCTGGAACCGCTTCCCCTCGCAGTCCTCACAGAGGGTCTCGACACTGGCCATGATCCCGAGGTCGGTGTAGATGACGCCCGCGCCGTTGCACGTGGGGCAGGCACCCTCGGAGTTGGCGCTGAACAGCGCCGGCTTCACGTCGTTGGCCTTGGCGAACGCCTTGCGGATCGGTTCGAGCAGTCCGGTGTACGTGGCCGGGTTGCTGCGCCGCGAGCCCTTGATCGGCGCCTGGTCGACCGAGATCACACCTTCGGACGCGGGGATCGAGCCGTGGATCAGTGAGCTCTTGCCGGAGCCCGCGACCCCGGTGACGACGCACAGCACCCCCAGCGGGACGTCGACGTCGACACCCTGGAGGTTGTGGCGGGTGGCGTCGCGGATCTCCAGCGTGCCGGAGGGCTTCCGGACCGTCTCCTTGAGCGCGGCCCGGTCGTCGAGGTGGCGCCCGGTGACGGTGTCGCTGCCCCGCAGTCCGTCGACGGTGCCCTCGAAGCAGACCGCTCCGCCCGCCGTGCCGGCCCCGGGGCCGAGGTCGACGACGTGGTCGGCGATCGCGATGGCCTCGGGCTTGTGCTCGACGACGAGGACCGTGTTGCCCTTGTCCCGCAAGCGAAGCAGCAGCTTGTTCATCCGCTCGATGTCATGCGGGTGCAGGCCGATGGTGGGCTCGTCGAAGACGTACGTGACGTCGGTGAGCGAGGAGCCGAGGTGGCGGATCATCTTGACGCGCTGTGCCTCGCCACCGGACAGCGTGCCCGCGGGGCGGTCGAGGGCGAGATAACCGAGGCCGATCTCCACGAACGAGTCGAGGGTCTGCTGCAGCGCGGTGAGCAGCGGCGCGACCGAGGGCTCCTTGAGGCCGCGGACCCACTCGGCCAGGTCGCGGATCTCCATCGCGCAGGCGTCGGCGATGCTGATCTTCTTGATCTTCGAGGACCGGGCCCCCTCGCTCAGCCGGGTGCCGTCGCAGTCGGGGCAGGTGGTGAAGGTGACCGCACGCTCCACGAAGGCCCGGATGTGCGGCTGCATCCCCTCCTTGTCCTTGGCGAGGAACGACTTCTGGATCTTGGGGATCAGCCCCTCGTAGGTGAGGTTGACGCCGTTGACCTTGACCTTCATGGGCTCCCCGTAGAGGAAGTCCCGCAGTTCCTTCTTGGTGTACTTGCGGATCGGCTTGTCCGGGTCGACGAGGCCGGACTGTGCGTAGACCTGCACGGTCCACTGGCTGTCCGACTTCCAGCCGGGGATGGTGAACGCGCCCTCGGAGAGCGACTTGGAGTCGTCGTAGAGCTGGGTGAGATCGATGTCGGAGACCGAGCCACGGCCCTCGCAGCGCGTGCACATGCCGCCGGTGCGGTTGAAGGTGGCCTTCACGGTCTTGGTCTTGGCGGCGCCGCGTTCGACGGTGATCCCGCCGCTCGCCCGGACCGACGCGGTGTTGAAGGAGTAGGCGCTGGGCGGGCCGATCTGTGGCTTGCCGAGCCGGCTGAACAGAATGCGCAGCATCGCGTTGGCGTCGGTGGCGGTGCCCACGGTGGAGCGCGGGTCGGCGCCCATCCGCTGCTGGTCGACGATGATCGCGGTCGTCAGACCGTCGAGTACGTCGACCTCGGGGCGGGCCGGCGTCGGCATGAAGCCCTGCACGAAGGCGCTGTACGTTTCGTTGATCATCCGCTGCGACTCGGCGGCGATCGTGCTGAACACCAGCGAACTCTTGCCCGAGCCCGAGACGCCGGTGAACACCGTCAGGCGTCGCTTGGGGATCTCGATGCTGACGTCCTTGAGATTGTTCACGCGCGCGCCGTGCACACGGATCAAGTCGTGACTGTCGGCGGCATGGAGCGCAGGCGACTGCGCGGTCTTTCTCTTGGCCGGGCTCATGGTGTCTCCATCTGTCGGGCGGAGCCGCCTGCGCGGCGTCCGTCGGTGCCGCCTGGCTCGATCTGATCATCGTCGAGCGATACGTCAGGTTCTACTTCGTCGGCGTGTTCGCGGCAACGGGTCGCCGTGGTTCCGCTTGGCGGTGCCGGCTCGGTGCGCGCGTTCTCGGGGCCGCCCCCTTCAGCCAAGCTCCTGGATGCGGAGAAGGTTGCCCGCGGGGTCGCGGACCGCGCAGTCGCGTACGCCGCAGGGCTGCTCGGTCGGCTCCTGGACGATCTCGGCGTCCTCGGCCCGGAGCCGCGCGAAGGTGCCGTCCAGGTCGGCGGTGGCCAGCAGGATGCCGGCGTAGGTCCCCTTGGCCATCATCTCCTCGATGGTGCGGCGCTCGGCGTCGGTGATGCCGGGACCGGTGGCCGGGGGCTGCAGGACGAGGGAGGTGCCGGGCCGGCCTGCGGGGCCGACGGTGATCCAGCGCATCCCGTCGTGTCCGATGTCGTGGCGGACCTCGAAGCCGAGGGTGTCGCGGTAGAAGACCAGGGAGGCGTCGGGGTCGCTGTGCGGGAGGAAGCTCGCGTGCAGGGTGACGTCCATGGACTTCACGCTAGGCGGGGCTCGGGGGCCGGGGCTTCTCGATTCCTGACCGTTCCGGTCCGGTGTGGACGGGACGGGGACGGGGACGGGACATGCTTCGGAGGCGGCACCAGATGGTGCCGCCCCCGATCGCCGCGCCCGCCGTCAGGACTGGGGGCGGCTGCCGTGGTTCGCGCCGTTCTTGCGGCGGGCCTTCTTCTTGCGACGTCGCTTCGAGGACATGGATACCTCCGTGGTTCCGGTGTTACTTCCTGGGCTCGAGCCCAGGCGATCATGCACCCCCTACCCAGGACGACGCCGGGTAATGACGTGTCCTATGACACGAAAGAGGTGCATGCTCAGGCCGGGACCCCGTCGACGGAGGGAACAACAGTTCCGAACAGGTCGGTGACCGTCGTCAGCGCGGCGCTCTGGAGCGCGGCGGCGGGCAGGACGGTGCCGTCCGGGGCGGTGAGGGCGCGGGTTGCGGTGGCTTCGGCGACGACGGTGGGGCGGTAGCCGAGGTTGAAGGCGCCCTGAGCGGTGTAGTTGACGCACATGTGAGTCATGAACCCGGCAAGCACCAGATCCTTGCCGCTGCCCGCGGCGAAGCCCAGACCGGTGAGCGTCTTCTCCAGCTCGGTGGCGTGGAAGGAGTTGGGGAACTGCTTGACGACGACCGCCTCGCCGCTCACCGGGGCGACCTCGTCGCTGATGGCCCCGATGTGGGCACGGATGTCGTACGGGGAGCCTTCGCCGCCGTCGTTGAGGATGTGGACGACCGGGGTGCCGGCCGCACGGGCGCGTTCCAGCAGACGGGCGCCTGCCGCGAGTGCCTCCTCCGCTCCGTCCAGGGCCATGACGCCGGTGCGGTAGGTGTTCTGGAAGTCGATCAAGATCAGCGCGGATTCGCTCAGCCGGGGCGGCCGGTTGTCCAGGCCGATCACGTCGCGCAGGCTCGTGGAGGGCTGATGCGTGGAGGTGCTCATGGTGTGAGGTGCCTTTCGTGTTGCGTGGTGGATGACGGGATACGGCATGGCGGAATGAGGCATGGCGAAGCCGCAGGGTCTGCCTGCGTGCCCTGAAGCGCCTGGGGGTGAAAAGGGTCAGGTGGTCTGGATGCGGAAGCGGCGGCGGTATGCCGCCGGGGTGGTGGCGAGCTGTCGGTTGAACGCCCGGTGCAGCGTCTCCACCGAGCCGAGCCCGGCGGCGGTCGCGACGTGGTCGAGCGGGCTGTCGGTGGTCTCAAGCAGGCGGCGCGCCACCTCGACGCGAGCGGCTTCCACGTAGTCCGCCGGGCTGGTGCCTGTCTCCTGTTTGAACACCCGGGCGAAGTGCCGCTCGCTCAGGCACATCCGGGCCGCGAGTGCCGCCGCCGACAGGTCGTCGTCGAGGTGCTCGGCGATCCACAGCCGCAGTTCGTCGATATCGCGCCGGGCGGACGCGGGGCGGCTGAGCGGTACGGAGAACTGGCTCTGGCCGCCCTGGCGCTTGAGGTACATCACCAGTTGCCTGGCCACCGCCAGGGCCACGTCCTCGCCCTGGTCCTCGGCCACGAGCGCCAGCGCGAGATCCAGGCAGGCACTGATCCCGGCCCCCGTCCACAACCGGCCCCGGTCGGTGCGTACGAAGATGGGGTCCGGGTCGACCGTGACGGCGGGGTGCTCGGCGGCGAGCTGGGCGGCGGTCGACCAGTGGGTGGTCGCCGTCTTCCCGTCGAGGAGTCCGGCCGCGGCGAGGACGTGCGCGCCCACACACACCGAAGCCACGCGGCGGGCATGCGGTGCGGTGGCCTTCACCCACTCCACGACGTCGGTGTCGATGCGGGCGATCGGCCCCTCGTCCGTCATGTCGACGGCGCCGGGCACCAGGAGGGTGTCCACCTGCCCGCGCACCTCGTCGAAGCCGAGGTCGGCCACCAGGCGTACCCCCGCCGACGTACGGATCTCGCCTGCGGCGGGCCCGGCGAGGCGGACCTGGTAGTCGGCGCGGCCCGCGGTCTCCCGGCCGGCCAGCGCGAAGACCTCGGCGGGGCCGGTGACGTCGAGGAGATCGACATCGGGGAAGACCGCGATGACGACGCGGTGCGGAGTGGGCATGGCTCCATCCTCACCGCCGACCACCGATGGCCGCAATGACGGTTCTCTGTCACATCCGGACGACCTGGGTGACCTGGGGCGGTAACAGCCGCGGCTGGCGGACAACGTAGGTTGACCGCATGGTTGAGGGGGCGAGCCCGGCGGCGCGGACCATACCGCCGGAGCGGCGGACGAGCGGACGGCATGCTGCCGCCGGGCGAAAGAAGAAGCAGGGCGGGCTGGCCCGTTCGTCGATGCTGATGGCTGTCGGCACGGTGGTGTCGCGGGCAACGGGTCTCATCCGGCAGGTGTTGCAAGCCGCCGCGCTGGGGACGGGCTTGCTGGCCAGCACCTACAACACGGCGAACACCGTGCCGACAAGCCTGTACACGCTGTTGATCGGTGGAGCACTCAACGCCGTCCTGGTACCGCAGTTGGTGCGGGCCAGGACGTCACAGCCCGACGGAGGCCGAGCCTACGAGCAACGCCTGGTCACGCTCGTGGTGTGCGTGCTCGGCGTCGGCACGGCGCTCGCGGTGTGGGCGGCTCCACAGATCGTGGGCCTGTACATGCGCGACACCCCCGAGCATCACGAGGCGTTCGAACTGACGGTGACGTTCGCCAGGTTCCTGCTTCCGCAGATCTTCTTCTACGGCCTGTTCAGCATCTACGGACAAATCCTCAACGCCCGTGAGAAGTTCGGCGCGATGATGTGGACGCCGGTCCTCAACAACGTCGTACTGATCGGCATGTTCGCCGCCTACCTGACGCTGATGACGGTTCCCGACCAGGTCGAGGACATCACCACCAGTCAGGTGCGGCTGCTCGGGCTCGGCACGACGGCGGGTATCGCCGTGCAGGCCCTGGCGCTCATCCCGTTCGCGCGGGCGGCAGGATTCCGGTTCCGGCCGCGCTTCGACTGGCGGGGCACCGGCCTGGGCCAAAGCGTCCACGCGGCGAAGTGGACGCTGCTGTTCGTCCTGGCCAACCAGGCCGCCCTGACCGTGGTCACGAATTACGCCAACACCGCCGACCAGGAGCTGCCCGAGGCCGGTGCCGGTTACTCCGCCTACACCTATGCGCAGACCATCTGGCTGCTCCCCCAGTCCATCGTGACGGTGTCCCTGGTCACGGCCCTGCTGCCGCGCATGAGCAGGGCCGCGGCGGAAGGACGGGTCAAGGACCTGGGCGCGGACCTGTCCCGGGCCCTGCGGGTCAGCGGCGTGGTCATCGTGCCCGCCGCCTTCCTCTTCCTCGCCCTGGGGCCGCGGATCGCGTCGTTGCTGTATGCCCACGGAGCGGCGGATGCCGCGTCGGCCCGCCCGCTGGGGTACATGCTGCAGGCCTTCGCGCTCGGCCTCATCCCGTTCTCCGCCCAGTACCTCCTGCTGCGCGGCTTCTACGCGTTGGAGGACACGCGTACGCCCTTCTTCATGGCGGCCTGGATCGCGGGGGTGAACATCGCTCTGGCCACGGCCTGCCATCTGCTGCTGCCCGCCCGCTGGGCCGTCGTCGGCATGGCCGGGGCCTACACCCTGTCCTACCTGGCCGGCCTCGCGCTCACGGCGTACCTGCTGCGCAGGAGACTCGGAGCCCGTATCGACGACGGCAGCCTGCGCCGCACCTACGGCAAGGTGCTCTGTGCCGCGGGACCCGCCGCGGGCCTTGGCTGGGCCGCCGCGCAGGCGTGCGCCGGGCCCGGGAGTGGGACGTGGCCGACCGCCGCCGCGCTCGCCGCGGGAGTGTTCACGACGGTCCTGGGATACCTCTTTCTCGCCCGGCTGATGAGGATCGGCGAACTCCGGCGGCTACCCGGAATGCGCTGATCCCGGGCAGATTCGCCTCGTCACAGGAAGCGGCGGATCGGGCGGACGGACAGTTCTCTCATCCGTTGGACCACGGAGCGTCTCTTCCAGCGGCCCGGCCTGATCAGTTCGCTGGCCGCGACGTCGTCCGCGAAGTGCTCGTCGAGCGTCGCGGTGAACTCCGGGTCGAGGACCGCGAGCATGACTTCTTCGTCGTGATCGAGGGAGCGGCGGTTGAAGTTCGTCGAGCCGATGAGCGAGGCCACACCGTCCACGGTGATGATCTTCGCGTGCATCATCGTCGGCTGGTACTGGAAGATCTTCACCCCGCACGCGGTGAGATCCTCGTAGTAGTGCTGACCTGCGAGGTGGCTGACCCGCTTGTCGGTGTGCGGGCCCGGCAGCAGGATCTCCACCTCGACCCCGCGCCGCGCGGCGTCGCACAGCAGCTCGATGAAGTACGCGTCCGGGGAGAAGTACGCGGTGGACAGCCGGAAGCGCTCCTCGGCCGACTCCAGCATCACCCGGATCAGGGTCTGCATGTCCTGCCAGCCGAGGCTGGCCGACCCGCGCACCACCTGCACGATGGCCTCGCCCCGCGGCTGCTGCTCGATGAAGCGGTCCCGGTGGTCGAAGAGCTCGTCGTGGGACTCCGCCCAGTTCTGTGCGAACGCCGCCGCCATGCCGTCCACCGCGGGCCCGCGGACCTCGACATGTGTGTCACGCCACTCGTGCTCGTTGCGGGCGTTGCCGCACCACTCCTGCGCGATCCCCACCCCGCCCGTGAACGCGGTCTCCTCGTCGACGACGAGCACCTTGCGGTGGCAGCGGTGGTTCTGCTTGAGCGGGGAGAGGTACAGCGGCTTGCGGAACCACGCGACCTGCACGCCCGCCCGCTCCATCGCGTCGAGTTGCTCGCTCTCGATCAGGCGGCTGCCGAACCCGTCCAGAAGCAGCCGCACCCGCACGCCGGCGCGCGCCCGCTCAGCGAGCGCCTCGGCGAACTGGAGAGCGATGTCACCCTTCCAGTACACGAAGGTCATCATGTCCACGGTGTGCTCGGCACGGCGGATTCCGGCGAGCATCGCCGCGAAGATCTCGTCGCCGTTGCGCAGGGGGGTGAGCGCGTTTCCCTCGGTCGCCGCGATGCCTATCAGCCGCTCGAGGCGCCGCCGAATCCGCGTGACACGGTCCTGCGCGGACGGCGCGACCGCCCCGTCCGGCGTCCGCGGAGTCAGCTCGGGCGGTTCCTTCGTACTGGTCATGGTGTCACCTGGCCGGTACGCGACGAGAGAACATCGGGCCGCGGCGCCCGGTCCGGCTCGGGCTGCGGCGAGCCGACTGTACCGGTCGGAATGCCGATGCCGTGAGGGGGCCGGGCACGGCCCCGGGCATACACCTCGCCGGGCAGGGAACACGGCAGGAACGCCTCGACACAGGGAGCTTTTCGTGATCATTGTCGGCATAGTCGCTGTCTGTATCGTTCTGGCCGTACTCGCCTTCTTCGTGCCGCGTCTCTCGCGGCACCCCGAGCGGGGAACCCAGCGCACTCTTGGGGCCGGTTCACGCGCCGGTAGCAAGGCCCCTGGCATCCTTGGCCGGCTCTTCAGCAAGCCGTTCCGCAGCAGTTCCAAGGCTGTGGGCCGCAGCGGTGCGGCGGGCCGACGGACCCGCGGCCGCATGCCCTTCTGACCCGGCTCACAAGCTGACCCGGCTCACCAGCTGACCCAGCTCACAGGCTCGCGAGGAGGTCGTCGAGCGGGGCCGGAGTCGTTCCGGGGTCGAGGGCCTCGACGAGGAGGCGGCCGTAGCGGATCTTGCGGCCCTTCTTCGTTCCGAGGAAGCGCCGCAACTGCTGCTGCCGGGGCCGGTCATGCTGTGCGGGCTGGTGGACGAAGGTCTGCCAGGCCCGCAGGTCCCCCTCGGCCCGGACGACCTCCTCGACCCTGGCCGTGCCCAGCGCGCGGATGAGTTCGTCCTCCAGGTCCGCCACACATACGAAGAAGTCCCGGCGCGGCGCCCGTGCCCGTTCCAGCGCACGGTCGTAGAAGGGCCGCTCGCCCACGTCGCACAGTCCCGCAAGACGCAGTCCGAGGCCCGGCGGCCCGAGGAGCTCGGTGTAGCGGCCGATGCTCATCGCGCCGCCCATCGAGACGACGCAGATCCCTTCGGCGGCCAGGTCCCGGCCACGCCGCACTGCCAGCGCCTCTACGGCCTCGCGGTCACTCGGCCCCTCGAGCAGCACCGCCGTCCGCACCCCCACCCGCGTGGCCAACTCACCGGCCACCCTGCCGGACCCGCCGGCCGCCCAGTCGGTGACCGCGTCCCGGAACGCCCCCATGTCCGCCATGGGGGCGAGTCTGCACCGTCACCGTCGCCACGGCACGCGATATTCGAGGCCGGATCAGCCTGCCGGGCCTTCAGTCCTGCCAGGCCCAGTCCCGCACCTCCGGCAGGTCCACGCCGTGTGCGCGCACATAGGCGTGGTGGCGCAGCCTCGCGTCCTTCATCCGCTGGCGTACCTCGATCGCACGGACGCCGAGGCCCGGCACCCGGTCGACGACGTCCATCACCAGGCGGTAACGGTCCAGGTCATTGGCGACCACCATGTCGAAGGGCGTGGTGGTCGTGCCGCGTTCCTTGTAGCCGCGGACATGCATGTGCGGGTGGACCGCGCGCCGGTAGGCGAGCCGGTGCACCAGCCACGGGTAGCCGTGGAATCCGAAGATCACCGGCTTGTCGCGGGTGAACAGCGCGTCGAACTCCGCGTCCGGCATGCCGTGCGGATGCTCGCCCTCCGGCATCAGGCGCGCGATGTCCACCACGTTCACCACCCGCACGGCGAGGTTCGGCAGGTGGGTGCGGAGCAGGCTCGCGGCGGCGAGCACCTCCAGGGTGGGCACATCCCCGGCACAGGCCAGTACGACGTCCGGCTCCTGATCGGGAGCCTCAGTGCCGGCCCAGGTCCACACTCCGGCACCCCGCGCGCAGTGGGCCCGCGCCTCGTCCAGGCCCAGCCAGTCGAAACCGGGCTGCTTGCCGGCCACGATCACGTTCACGTAGTCACGTGAGGCGAGGCAGTGCTCGGCGGTGGAGAGCAGGGTGTTGGTGTCCGGGGGCAGGTAGACCCGTACCGCCTCGGGACTCTTGTTGAGTACGTGGCCGATGAAGCCGGGGTCCTGGTGCGAGAAGCCGTTGTGGTCCTGGCGCCAGACATGCGAGGTCAGCAGGTAGTTCAGTGAGGCGATGGGCGCGCGCCAGGGCAACTCACGGGTGGTGCGCAGCCACTTGATGTGCTGGTTGACCATCGAGTCGACGATGTGCACGAACGCCTCGTAGCAGGAGAACAGTCCGTGACGGCCCGTCAGGAGATAGCCCTCCAGCCATCCTTGGCAGGTGTGTTCGGAGAGGATCTCCATCACCCGACCGTGCCGGGTGAGGTCTTCGTCGACGTCGTAGATCTCTTCCTGCCATGCCTTTCCGGACGCCCCGTAGACCGCGTCGAGCCGGTTGGACGCGGTCTCGTCGGGGCCGACGAGCCGGAAGTCGCGCCGCTCCGCGGTGTCGGCCATCACCTGCCGCAGATAGCCGCCGAGCACCCGTGTCGGCTCGTTCATGGTGGCGCCGGGCTTGTCCACGTCGACCGCGAACTCCTCCAGCGGCTTCAGCGGCAGCGAGCGCAGGAGCAGCCCGCCGTTGGCGTGCGGGTTGGCGCCGAGGCGCAGCGTGCCCCGCGGGGCGATGTCGAGGAGCCCGGAGACCGGGCGCCCCTGGTCGTCGAAGAGTTCCTCGGGACGGTAGGAGCGCAGCCATTCCTCCAGCTGGTGGCGGTGCTCGGCGCTCTCCCTGACGTTGGACAGCGGCACCTGGTGTGCGCGCCACGTGCCCTCCACCGGTTTGCCGTCCACCGTCTTGGGGCCGGTCCAGCCCTTCGGTGTACGGAGCACGATCATGGGCCAGCGGGGCGCGAGGGCGTCCTTGGCGCGCTCGGCGGCTCCGTCCGCCCTGGCCTCGCGCTGGATCGCCGCGATGCGGTCGAGGCAGCGGTCGAGGGCGGCGGCGAAGTCACGGTGGACGGTCATGGGGTCGTCGCCGGTGACGTGCACGGGCTCGTACCCGTAGCCGCGCATCAGCTCGTCGAGCTGGCCGTCGGGGAGCCTGGCCGGGATCGTCGGGTTGGCGATCTTGTAGCCGTTCAGGTGCAGGACGGGGAGGACCGCGCCGTCGTGCACCGGGTCCAGGAAGGTGTTGGAGTGCCAGGAGGCGGCCAGCGGTCCGGTCTCGGACTCTCCGTCGCCGATGACGCACACCGACAGGAGGTCGGGGTTGTCGAACGCGGCGCCGTAGGCGTGCGAGAGGGAGTAGCCGAGCTCACCGCCCTCGTGGATGGAGCCGGGCGTCTCGGGGGCGACGTGACTCGGCACTCCGCCGGGGAACGAGAACTGCCGGAAGAGCCGGGTCATCCCCTCTTCGTCGCGAGTGACGTCGGGGTAGGTCTCTGTGTACGTCCCGTCCAGCCAGGAGTTGGCCAGTACGGCGGGCCCGCCGTGCCCGGGGCCCCAGATGCAGACGGTGTCCAGCTGCCGCGCCTTGATGACCCGGTTGAGGTGGACGTGCACGAGGTTGAGGCCGGGCGAGGTGCCGAAGTGGCCGAGGAGGCGTGGCTTGATGTCCTCGACGGCGAGGGGGCGCCGCAGCAGGGCGTTGTCCATCAGGTAGATCTGCCCCACCGAGAGGTAGTTCGCTGCCCGCCAGTACCGTTCCAGCGCCCGCAGTTCGGCATCGGTGGGTGGTTCGGCGGGTGCGGCCGGGTTCACCGCGGATTCGCCCATGGCTGTTCCTTCCGATAAATGACCGGCCACGCTCAACGTAACGGCGCGCTGGGCCACACGCCTCCCGGAGTCGGCCGGACGCATGTTCAGCGCCCCCGGGTTCCCACTGGGCGGGATCTACACGGCTATCGTGCTCGGGCGAAGGGGCCGTACGGGGGAACGAAGGACCGTACGGGAGAGCGAGCCCGGCGGGGTACAGGCAAGGAGCGAATGGGTGGGGGCACCGGAAGCGCAGGACACGGCCAGGAGGCTGCGGGCGATCAGCGACGAGCTGTCGGACCGCTTCTACGAGCGGGCCGACGTGGTGCGGACGCTGGTGGTGACGCTCCTGTCCGGACAGCACTCGTTGGTGCTCGGCCCGCCCGGCACGGCCAAGTCCGAGCTGGCCCGGGAGCTGACGGGCAGGGTCGACGGCGCGTCGTACTGGGAGATCCTCCTCTCCAAGTTCACCGCGCCGACGCGCATGTTCGGCCCCATCGACGTCGCCGCGCTGGCCCGCGGCGAGTACCGCCAGGTCTACGAGGGCCGTGCCACGACAGCGCACGTGGCGTTCATCGACGAGATCTTCAAGTGCTCCACGGCCGCCCTGAACGAGACGCTGGGCTACCTCAACGAGCGGATCTACCACCCCGAGAGCGGGGGCGCGCCCATCCGCTGCCCGCTGATCGGAGCCATCACGGCGAGCAACGAACTGCCCACCGGCGAGGACTCGGCCGCGATCTACGACCGGCTGCTCGTACGGATCGAGGTCGGTTATCTGGCGGACCCCTCGAACTTCGCCGCACTGGTCCGCTCCGCCGTCGGCCGCCCGGCGGCGCCGGCACGGACCACGGTCGAACTGGCCGCGTTGCGGCACGCGGTGGCCGAGGCCGTCCCGGCCGTGGACGTCCCTGACGCGATCGTGGACGCGATATGCACCCTGCGGGCCGCCCTGCGCCGCAAGGAGATCGTCGCGTCCGACCGCCGCTGGCGCCAAGCGGTGGGCCTGCTCCAGGCTTCCGCGTACCTCGACGACCGCCCGGCGGTCGCCGACACCGACCTGTCGATCCTGACCCACGTGCTGTGGGACTCCCCCGCCGAGCGCCCGACCGTCGAGCGCGAGGTGCTGCACCTGGTGAACCCCGACGCGAAGGAGGCGCTCGAGCTCGCCGACGCCATCGAGGAGATAGAGGCGCAGCTCGACGCCATGGCCGGGCAGTCCCGCGAGGCGCTGAGCGACTGGGTCATCAAGAAGGCCCACAACAAGCTCGCCACGGCGGGGAAGCGCCTGGAGACGCTGCGCGCCGAGGCGGCGGGCGCCGGCCGCTCCACCGCCGCCATCGACCGCGTCACCGGCCGGCAGCGCGCCGTCCGCGCTCGCGTTCTCACCGAGGCACTCGGCGTGGACGCGAGCATGGTGCAGGCCCAGTTCTGACACCGGGGATCAGGAGCATGGGCGAGACACCGGACAGGCTGGGCGAGCTGGCGAACCGCGCCGGGAAGTGGCTCGCGCTGTCCGCCGCTCCCGAGCGGCACACCGCTGCCGTGCTCGCGGACCGGTTCGAACGGATCGCGTGGCGCGACACCTACGAGCAGTCGGCAGGCCTGCGCGAGTTCGCCGAGGAACTGAACGAGCGGCACGACTACGCCACCGATCTCCTGACCGACGTGTTCCTGGCCGCGTACAAGGCGGGCCCGCGGCTGCGCGAACGCGCGCACATGGCTCCGTCCCGGCTGGTCAACCACCAGGTCATGACCTCCCTGATGGAATCGCCGGACTTCGCCGAGCTGCACCGGGAGACGGCCGGTGATCCCTACGCCGCGGCCATGGCCGTACTGGCTCAGGCCCCGGCGCTGCGCCAACTCCTCGATCACTCCCGCGATGCCCAGGAGGAGGCCGAGCGGGCGACGAAGACACAGGAGGACGCCGAAACCGCGGCGACCGCCGTGGGCGAGGCGCTCCAGGAGGCTGCTGACAGCACCGACGCGGACGGCGCCGTGCAGGCCCCCGAAGCCGACGCCCTCCAAGGTGCGATCGAGGCCGCCGAGTCCGCCGACACGGCCGCCCGGCAGGCTGCGCAGTACGCCGAGCAGGCCATCGCGACGGCGGCTCCCGGTATCCGTTCGGGCGCACGCAACGCGGCATCGCGGGCCGCCGAGACCGTACGGGAAGAGGCATCGCTGATGCGGGCCTGGGGCGTCGGCCCCGGCGAGCTGGAGCGGATGCCGTTCGAACAGCGCGCCCGGCTCGCCGAGCGGCTGCGCTCCAGCCGTCTCGCGCGGTGGGCCGAGCTGATCGGCCGCTTCCGGCAGATGGCCGAGGGCGAGCGCGCCCGCAAGGTGGAGAACGCCACCGGGGAACTCGTCGGCGTCACCCTCGGCGACGACCTCTCCCGCGTCATCCCCTCCGAGCTGGCCAACCTCGGCCTGCCCGAGCTGCGTGCGGTGTTCGCCGCGCGGTACGCCGCCGGGGAACTGATGCTCTACGACAGCCAAGGAGAGCAGTCCACCGGCAAGGGCGCCGTCATCGCCTGCGTCGACACCTCGCATTCCATGTACGTGGAGGGGCCGGGCGGGGTCACCCGGGAGGCGTGGGCCAAGGCGTGCGCCTTGGCGCTCTTCGATCAGGCCCGCCGTGCCGGCCGGGACTTCGTCGGCATCCTGTTCGCCGCCGCCGACAAGCTGCAGGTCTTCCGCTTCCCGGCCGACGAGGCCGCCGACATCGCCCGGGTCGTCGACTTCGCGGAGACCTTCCTCGGCGGCGGCACCAGCTACCAGAGACCGCTGTCGGCGGCCGTCGAACTCCTGGAGAAGGAGTTCGACGACGCCGCCCGCTCGCGCGGCGACATCGTGCTGCTCACCGACGACGAATGCGGCGTGAGCGAGGAATGGACGCGCGGCTGGAACGAGGCCAAGCACCGGCTGGGCTTCCGTGTCTTCGGGGTGGCCGTCGGCACCCCGCCCGCCGCCGAGTCCGGCTCGGTCCTCGATGCCCTGTGCGACAACCTCCGGGCCGTCGAGGACCTCGCCGACGTCCATTCGGCAGCCGATCTCTTCCGCGTGATCTGACCCTGGTCGGACGCGGGCGGTGTCACCGACCCTTGATCCCTCAAGCGCTGCGGTCGCGCTCAAGCGTTTACGGAGTGACCGCCACCGTCACCCTGCCCGAGGCCCGCTTGCCGCCCGTCCGGTAGGTGGCCGTGAGCTCGGCGGTGCCCGAGGCGTCCGCGGGCACGGTGACCGGGACCTTGACGGTCGCCCCCTGGTCCGGGTCGAGCGCGGGGACGGCGACCTGACGCGTCGTCCACCCGGCGGGCACGGTGAGGTCGAGGGTGCCCGGGGCGCGACGCGCGTCCATGCGGTTGACCACCCGCGCCTCCACCTTGCCGCTCGCGCCCGCCCGCAGCTTCGCGGGCGGGGCGATCGTGATGTCCGCACAGGTACCGCCGAGCCAGTCCAGGTCGAAGGACGCGTACGTGAGGTGGTCGTAGTCGCCGCGCTCGTAGAGCAGCCCGATGCGCCCGTTCGGCAGCTTGGTCAACGTCGAGTAGGCCGCTGCCGGGCTCGACGACCTTTCGGATCGGCCAGGTCCTGCCGTTGTCGCAGGACATCCGCAGCGTGAGGTTGCGCCGCGCCGTGGCGTCGTCGGTGTTGCTGAACAGCAGCCACGAGGACTGCCGGTGCGATGCCGGGGCCTCGGCGTCATACCGCATGACGGAGGCGTTGTTCGCGGGATCGGTGAGCCGGGTGTCCTGGTCGAACGGGGTGTAGTTGACCCCGCCGTCGGTCGAGTAGGCGACCGTGCGGTACGGCTGCGAACGGTTGTTGAGCATGATCCTGCCGTCGGACAGCTCGACGGTCTTGTTCTCGTCGCCGCCGGGTCCGACCGGGTTGCCCATCTTCCAGGTGGCACCGTGGTCGTCGCTGTAGGCACTGGCCGCGTAGTTCGCGCCGTCGACGCGGACGGCGTACTGCTGGATCAGCCGGCCCTTGTGCGGTCCGCGCCGCAACTGGATGCCCTCGCCGGACGACGCGAACAGGCCCGCCCAGGCAGGGTCCTTGAGCTGCCCGGTGATACGGCGGTGGGTCCACGTCACCCCGTCGTCGTCCGAGTAGCTGTAGTCGGCCTGGAGGATGTCCGGGTCGCTCTCGTCGTTGCCGGTGCCCGAGCCGGGGAAGCCCCGGTTCACCGAGGAGGCGTAGAACACGAAGATCCGGCCGGTCGTGCGGTCGACGAGCAGGCTCGGATCGCCGTGCCCCTTGGGCGCGGCGTCCTTGCGCACCACCTGCTGCGCCTGCCACGTCGTACCCCCGTCGGTGCTCCTGCGCAGTACGACGCCGATGTTTCCCGGCAGGTCGCCCAGGCTGGGCCTGGCGTCGTAGGCCGCGAGCAGGGTGCCCTTCACCGAGGTGGTCAGAGCGGGGATGCGGTAATACGGCGAGCCCACTCCGTTGGTGGTCAGGTCCTCGGAGGTCAGTTCACCCGAAGCCTCGGGGCCGCCGGGCGCGGTCCCGCGCGCGGTGCCGTTCGCCGTGACGACGAGCGCTGCGGCGGACAGCAGGGCGACGGGGATTCTGCGCTGCATGAACGCTCTCTCTGCTCGGAGGGGTTGGGGCGCCCAGGCCAGTCGCTCCCGCTGCCCGTCCATCATCGCTATCGAGCTCGGCACAGGAGCAGTGACGCGCGCGGCAAAGAGGGAGGGCCACGTACGGAAGGGCGGCGCAAAGGGACGACCTGGTCAGGCCCGCGCGGCGCCCCTGGCGCGAGCCTCGGCGATCCTGCGCCGCACCGGCGCGTAGTACTCGCCCAGGGACTTCAGGAAGGCGGCGACATCACCGGCCCGCGCGGCGTCCACGATGCTCTGGTCCGCTGCGATGGTCTCGGTCTCGTCGGCGTGCGTGAACCCGTCCAGATGCGGCGCGACGATCGCGAACACATCCCAGAAGGCCATCGAGAGCTGCTCGACGAGCTCGTTGCCGAGCGGTTCCACGAGCAACGCGTGGAACGCCCGGTCCGCCGCCGCGAACCCGCCCCCTTCCCCCGCGCCCTCGCGCATGGAGGCCACGAGACGCTCCAGCGCGTCGAGTTGGCCGGAGCTGAGCGTGGTGACGATCCGGTCGGCCATCCCGCGCTCGACGAGTTCACGTACGTCGACGAGGTCGGCGAGGACCTGGAAGTCGTCGCCCGGCGAGAGCAGCCCACGGAAGGTGAGGCTCTCCACCAGGGCCGAGAGGCTCAGCCGCCCGACGTAGGTGCCGTGACCGTGGCGGACCTCGACGATGTCCAGGGCGTTCAGGATCTTGACGGCCTCGCGCACGCTGGAGCGGCTCGCGCCCAGCGCCTCGCACAGCTCAGGCTCCGTGGGCAGCGGGTCGCCGGGGCGCAGCCGCTCCTGCAGGATGTGGCGCTTGATGCCCTCGACGACTTCCTGCCGGAGCAGTTGCCGTGCGGGCTTCGCGCCGGACGCGGGTGAACTCCCCACCTCTTGACCCCTCTCGATGGCCGAGCCGACTTTCCACGCTATCAAGACATCAGACATCTGACGTCTCATGCTTGAGGGCAGCCGCATCGGCCGCACAGCGGTGAATCGTTCCGCAAATCCTCGACCGGCCAGCAAAGCTCAGGCGGGTTTCCACTATGCTTCCTGGCACAACCGCCCGCGCCGAGATGCGATCCGGTGCCGCGTGCTCCGCAGGCGCCCCCTCGCACCGTGCCCCATCGGGGCCCCCGGGCTCCGCGGCCTGAGTGTCTTTGCCGGCCGACCGGGACAGGGGGTGTGGACCGTGCCCCGGTGGCAAGATGTACACGAGAGACAACGCCGATCGGAGTGTCATCGATATGGGTCTGAGTCCCGAACCCGATCGCAGGTCCCGGGATGCGGCTCATGCGGGTTCCGAGTTCATCGAACTGCTCGAAGTCATGTGGGAGCGGGGGCGTGAGGCCGTCCCGACGGGACCTGTTTCACCGTCCCAGTTGCGCCTCCTCTACGCACTGGACCGCGAGGAGGGCATCAACCTGCGGATGCTCTCCGAGGCCCTGGGCTCGGCTCCCCCTTCGGTGAGCCGCCTGTGCGACCGCCTCCAGGCCACGGGATTGATCGAACGGACACCCAGTCCCGTCAGCCGACGGGAACTGGAGCTTCACCTGACGAGCCACGGCAAGGCCTACCTCTCCGACCTGCGCAAGCGGCGCGAGAGCATACTGATGGCCACCATCGACGCCATGCCGCCCAAGGCGCGCCGTGCCCTGCTCGAAGGACTCAGGGGCTTTCGTGACGTGGCGACCGAAGCCGAGGACAACGACGGAGTCAGAACCTGGCGCTCGGTCGGCTAGACCAAGCCGTCGAGCGCTCAAGCCGACTCGTTCGCCGCCTTCGACTTCTGCTCAGGCCTCGCCCCTACCCTCGGCTACCGTCCGAACCAGTCGAGGCAGACCACGAGAGCGTCATCGTCCAACGGCAGCGAACCACGGTACTCACCGAGATCGCGCAGCACCGCCTGCGGCACCTGCGACGCCGGCAGCAGACGATGCGCCGACAGGGACCTGGCAAGCGCCCGCTCCCCGTACCGCTCCCCCGCCTTCGACACACTGTCGTAGACCCCGTCGCTGCCCACCAGGATGCGGTCGCCCGGTTCCAGTCGCAGGCGTTCCGAGACATAGACGGTCTCCTCGAACATCCCCAGGGGGAGCTGCGCGTCGAAGTCGACGGACTCGACCGTCCGCCCGCGGTACCTCCACATGCGGGGCGATCCGGCGTCGACGGCCTCCACCTCGCCGGTGGCGAGATCGAAGCGCAGCAGCAGGACGGAGGCGTGCAACTCGCCCCGGTACTGCGCGTACACGGCCTGGTCGGCGAGGCTCGCCTGACCCGGAAGATCGAGGCCGGCGCGGCGTGCGTTGCGCAGCGCGTTCACCACGAGGTTGGTGAGCAGCGCCGCCTCCATCCCCTGGCCCATGCCGTTGGTCACGGTGAGCGTGAGGTGGCGCGGCGAGACCGACCAGTCGAAGTTGTCGCCGAAGATCGCGTACGCCGGTTCCAGATGTGCGCCCAACTGGAACTCCGGACGCGACACGGAGCGGCCCGGCAGCAACTGCCACTGCATCTCGGCGGCGAGTGTGAGACGGACAGCCCTGCGTGCGAGAAGGTACAGATCGGTGTCGCGTTCGGCGACCCGGATCTCGTGGCCCAGCGCCTCGCAGATGCGCTGCATCTCCGGCAGGTCGGCCTGTTCGAAGCGCGCCTCAGGAATGGTGAGGGTCAGTACACCCATCCGGTCGCCCCGGACGGTCACCGGCAGATGGATGGTCGCCGTGCCCGCCACCACCGACTCGACGCGCGGTTCCTGCGCACCGAAGGCCCTGCCCTGCGGACTGGCGTGGATGGGCACCGACTCGGTGGTGAACGGCACGTCCTCCACCATCTGGAGAGTCGTCAAGCCGTAGTCGGCGAGCCGCAGTTCCACACTCTCGACCCCGTACTGCTCCCGCAACGCCCCCGTCACGACATCGAGCAGCGCATGGGGCGCCGCACTGCGCAGCGCCCGCTCGACGACAGCGAATCTGTCCACGTTTCCTGCTTCTCACTAAGCCACGCCGAATTGAGGACCCAGCCGACAGCACATCCCCGTCCGTCGGCCTTCGGCGTTTGGGGGCGTGCACTCAGTCCAACACGGCGCGCCCGATGAGTCACTCCGGTGGCTGGGACTGTCAGGTCTGGGCGACTGCCTGGCCGAACGCCGGGCAACCTCCAACATCGTACGATGCACGGGGACAACTATTTCCCCACAGCAAGAAAAATTGGGTCAACGCACATGCCTCTCCCCAGCCGGGGCAGGGGCGGTACGAGGAAGCTTCGTAGACCAGGGGAGTTAGAAACATGTCACTGATCTCTGAATCGGCTGCCGAGACCGTACGAAACGACGAGACGCCTGGCCCGGGCGAGACGCCGGCCTTGGGTGAGGTGTCCGCCGTCGAGGGCGAGCTGCCGTGGATCGAGGACACCGACAAGATTGCCCCGAAGGATGCCCGAGCCCTTTCGAAGCTGTTCTTCGACCGGCTTCAGACCCTGGAAGAGGGCACGCACGAGTACCAATACGCACGTAACACCCTTATCGAGATGAACCTCACGCTCGTGCAGTTCGCGGCCCGCCGGTTCCGCAACCGCGGCAACGGCGACATGGAGGAGATCATCCAGGTCGGCACCATCGGCCTCATCAAGGCGATCGACCGGTTCGACCTCAGTCGCGAGGTCGAGTTCGCCACTTTCGCCGTGCCGTACATCCTCGGCGAGATCAAGCGGTTCTTCCGTGACACCACCTGGGCCGTGCATGTGCCGCGCAGGCTCCAGGAGTTGCGCGTGGAGCTGGCCAAGGCCAAGGAGCAGCTCTCCGCGCATCTGGACCATGACCCGACCGTCAAGGAACTCGCCGATTACCTCTCCATCACCGAAGAAGAGGTCAACGAAGGCCTCGTCGCCTCGAACGGCTATACCGCGGGTTCCCTGGAGGCGCCCACGGACGGTGGTGAGAGCGCGGCCACGCCGACGCGCACCCTGGCCGATGTGATGGGCGGACCGGACCCGGCCATGGAAGCCGTCGAGAATCTGCACACCCTGGCACCACTCCTCGACGGACTCGACGAGCGGGAGCGCCGCATCCTCGAACTGCGCTTCGGCCAGGAGATGACCCAGTCGCAGATCGGCTCCGAACTCGGCGTCTCCCAGATGCACATCTCCCGTCTGCTCACCGGCACCCTCACCAAGCTCCGCAGGGGGATGCTGGCCTGACGCTCTCCTCCGTGTGGGCCTCGGGGCGTCAAGGACGCCCCGAGGCCTTTGACGCGCGTCGACGTTCACGCCGAGCGCCGACGGGCGTCTTCCGTGGGGCCACCACCCCGGCGCTCGCCGCTCCCACGCACACCAGCGCCAACCACTGCACGATGCCCAGGTCCTCGCCCAGGACCAGTACGCCCGCCAGCCCCGCGCTCGCCGGCTCCAGACTGGTCAGGACGCTCACCGTGCGGACGGGCAGCCGCCGCAGAGCCGCCAGCTCCAAGGAGTACGGGATGACGGCCGAGAGCACGGCGAGTGCGACTCCCAGCAGCAGGATGCGAGGGGTGAGCAGTTCGGTCCCCGCGTCGGCCACACCCAGCGGGAGCGTCAGCACGGCCGCCCAACTCACCGCCAGGGCCAGCGAACCGCCTCCCACGCTCCGGGCTCCCGCCTTCTTGCTCAGGAGAAGGTAGGCGGCCATCGACGCCCCCGCGGCCAGCGCGAGCAGCACGCCGGGGAGCGGAAACCCCGCGCCGTGGGGGACGTGGAAGAGGCACACCCCGCATCCAGCCAGGACGGCGCAGCCCGCGTCGCGCCAACGGCGTGAGGTCAGCACCGCCAGGGTGATCGGGCCGAGGAGCTGGAGGGCACTGGCAAGCCCCAGCGGCAGCAGGAGCAGCGCGGGGTAGATCAGGTTCATCCCGGCGATGGCCGTACCGAAGCCGAGGATCAGGGCCACGTCCGTACGGGTGTGCGGCAACGACGGTCGGTACAGGACCAGCATGAGCACCGCGGCGAGGCCGAGGCGCATGGCCACGGCTCCTGGCGCGCCGACGGCATCGGCGAGTTGCTTGCCCAGGGCCTGCCCGAACTGGAGGCTCAGCACGCTGCCGAGCATCAGCGCGGGGGCGGGAAACTTCGTCATGCGTCCAGGCTCAGGACCGAGACCGTGCACGTCCAGCAAATGAATTTGCACACGACCGTTTAGGCTTGCCTGCATGATCGACCACCGGCTCCACGTCCTTCAGGCGCTCGCCGAGCACGGCACGGTCACCGCGACCGCCGCGGCCCTGCACCTGACCCCCTCGGCCGTCTCCCAGCAACTGCGGCTGCTGGCCCGCGATCTGGGAGTGGAGCTGCTGAGCCCCGAGGGACGGCGGGTCCGTCTGACACCGGCCGCGCACATCGTTCTGCGGCACACCGGCGCGCTGCGGGTTCAATGGGAAGCGGCCCAGGCCGAGTTGGCCCAGCAGGCTGCCGGCACCCAGGGGGTGCGGGGCACGCTGCGGATGTGCGGAGTGTCATCGGCACTGTCCGCGCTCGGCGCTCCGGCCGCCGCCCTGCTCCGGGAGACCCATCCCCAGGTGGAGACGCTGGCCGTCGAGGAAGAGAGCGCCGAGTGCTACCGGATGCTGCTCGCTGAGGAAGCCGACGTGGCCCTCGTACTGCCCGGCCCCGACGCGCCGCCCGTAACGGACGCCCGCTTCGAGCAGGCGCCGCTGCTGACGGACCGCCAGGATCTGCTGGTCCCCGAGGGGCACCGGCTCGCCAGGCCCGCAGGAGTCGAACTCGCGGAAGCCGCCGGGGAGTCGTGGATCGTGAAGAAGGCGAACAACGACACCTACCCGCTGGTGATGGCGGCGTGCACGGCGGCCGGCTTCACTCCCCGCGTCACCCATCAGGTCAAGGAGTGGTACGCGGTCTCCTCGTTCGTGGCCGCGGGGTTCGGCATCTGTCTCATGCCAGGGATCGTGCCGCTCCCCCAACACGCCGTCGTACGGGTACCGCTGCTCGGCGGGCCCGTTCCCACGCGGCGCTTCCTGACCGCCGTGCGGCGCGGCAGCGCGGCACACCCTCTGGTGGCTGCCGGACTGCGCGCCCTGCGTGACGCCGCGTCGGCTCACGCAGAGGCGTCAGCGGGATCCCGTCCGAAGTGATCCTCGCCTCACCGCACCGCGGATTGGTCAGTTCCGCCACGGGCAGACGGGCGAGGCGATGGTCACACCGCAACCCCCGAGAGAGGATGCTCATGCTGCTGGCACACCCCGTGGTCCTGGAAGACCTGGTGGAACGCTACAAGGCCCTGGCCGTACTGCGAGCCGACCAGGGAAGCGCCGAGAGCCGCCAGGAGTACGCAGACGTCGCCTACAGCCTCTGCTTGGCCACCGGCACCAGCGACATCGACGCCGCCCTGGTGGCCGCGAGCCATCAACTGCCCGGCGCCCGGCCCGCGGACGACTCCTTGCTGTCCGGCGAAAACACCCCGCTGACGCACCACGGGTAGCCGCGGGCGGCTCTCTCCCCCCGGACCTGACGCCATGACACCCGGCCCCGCCCGGAATTCCATCGAGCGGCCGCACCCCCGTGCGGCCGCTCGACGCGGCTTGGAGTCCTATGACGCATGGCTCTCAACGCAACGCGTCCAGCTGGTGGTTGTTTCCCCTCCGAGTCCGGGGGCAGGCGGAGTTCGTGCTTCGGACCGGAGGCGCATTCGCGGGGAGCGGTATGCCTACTCCCGTCGGACGTCCGGCTCCGGGCCCTCCCGTTCCTCCGCGGTCACCTGTTCGCCCACCGCTGAGGAGCGTTTCCTTATGCTTACCGATCTCGCCGCACCCTCCGCCCGCCGTCGCACGGGAACCCGGCACCTCCACGAGGACGCTCCCGACACCGAGGCGGCGTTCGTGCGCCTGGCCACCCTCGATGGCGGACCCGAGTACGACCTGCTCTGCGAAGAGATCGTGACGGCCTGGCTGCCCATGGCACACCGACTGGCGAGCCGTTTCCGCAACAAGGGCGAGAACCTCGAAGACCTGCGGCAGGTTGCCGCGATGGGTCTGATCAAGGCGGTCAACCGGTACGAGCCCGAGCGCGGGGCCTTCGAGAGCTATGCCGTGCCCACCATCACCGGGGAACTGCGTCGGCACTTCCGCGACCGTATGTGGGACGTCCGGGTTCCCCGTCGAGTCCAGGACCTGCGCAACAAGGTCCGGGTCGTGCGGCGCGAACTCATGGACCGGCCGGGCAGCGACGCCGAACCCGGCATCGCGCACATCGCCGAGCATGCGGGGCTGACCGAGGACGAGGTCCGCGAGGGGATGGAGGCCATGACGAGCTACAGCGCCCTTTCGCTGGACGCCGAGATCTCCGCCGACCCCGATGGGTTCAGCCTGGCCGACACCCTCGGTGCGACCGACCCCGCCTACGACTGCATCACCGACCGCGAGGCCGCCAAGACCGGCCTGCGGCGCCTGCCTGAGCGTGAACGGACCATCCTGTACCTGCGCTTCTTCGAGGACATGACGCAGAGCAAGATCGCTGAGGAGCTCGGCATCTCACAGATGCACGTCTCCCGCCTCATCACCACCAGCTGCGCCCGCGTGCGCGCGGAGGCCGTCCGCGGCGAGGACGGCGTCGGACACGCGCAGGCGGCGTGACCGCGGGCCGCACGTGAAGTGCGCTACCCGCGCCGAGCCCCTGGGGCGCCAGGGCCGCCCCAGGGGCTCAGATGACTAGGGGTGCGGAGTCCGCGCCGGCGCTCCGGGGGTCGCGCCGCTCCTAGGGTTGCGAACTGGGGGCCGCCGATGTGGGGCGGTGAAGCTCGGGCGCGAGACGGCGAGACCGCGAGGCGGCGAGGCGGCGAGACCGCCAGACCGCCAGACCGCCAGACGGCGACACCGCGAGGCCGCCCGATGGCGACACCGCCAGACCGCCAGACGGCGACACCGCGAGGCCGCCCGATGGCGACACCGCCAGACCGCCAGACGGCGACACCGCGAGGCCGCCCGACGGCGACACCGCGAGACCGCAAGCCCGCAAGCCCGCCCGACTGCGAAACGGCCAGACCGCCAGGGCGCCAGACGGCGAGACCGCCAGACCGCCGAACGGCCAGACCGCAAGCCCGCCCGACGGCAAAACGGCCAGACCGCGAGACCGCCGAACGGCCAGACCGCAAGCCCGCCCGACGGCGAGACGGCCAGACCGCGAGACCGCCGGACCGCGAGACCGCCGGACGGCCAGACGGCCAGACGGCGAGACGGCGAGACGGCGGCCGTCAGCCGGGGCGCCAGACGGCGAGACCGCGAAACCGCCAGACGGCGAAACGGCGAAGGGGCGAGACGGCGATCTGGCGGCCATCGGCCAGGCAGCCGCCAGCCCCTCAGCCGCTACCCGCCATCCGCCGCAAGCCCCCGCCCCCACTCTCGCCATCGCCCGCGTCCCCGTCCGCTCCCCGAGCATGAACCAAGCCGGACGCGCGGCTTCTTACCGCCGAGTAGTATCGCGTCCCACGCTGACCACGCGATGCCGAGCCGTCAGGAGCCTCATGTTCAAGCCCGCCCGCCTCCACCCCTGCCAAGGAGCTCAGCGGTGACCCGCGTGCAAGTCGGCTCCCTCGTCGAGGACTTCACCCTGCCCGACGAGACGGGTACCCCCACGACCCTCTCGGGGCTCCTGTCCGAAGGCCCGGTGGTGGTCTTCTTCTACCCGGCGGCGATGACCCCCGGCTGCACCGCCCAGGCGTGCCACTTCCGGGACCTGGCAGCCGAGTTCGCCGCGGTCGACGCCCGGCCGGTGGGCATCAGCTCGGACGCCGTCGAGCGCCAGCGCGAGTTCGCGGGGCTGCACACGTTCGGGTTCCCGCTGCTGTCCGATCCGGAAGGCGTCGTGCGCGGCCGGTTCGGCGTGGCACGCGGCTTCGGCCCCCTGCCGACCAAGCGGGCCACCTTCGTCATCGGACCGGACCGGCGTGTGCTCGAAGTGGTCCGCAGCGAATTCCGGATGAGCACGCACGCGGACAGGGCACTGGCGGCGCTGCGATCCGCCGGCGCCGGTCGGAGCACCGGGTAGGACGATCCCACTGTCGGCGGTCCGACGTGATAACGGAGTCCCTTCGCCCCTGAGCCGTGGGGTGAGGGGGAGACCTGCTCCACTGGGGTAGGTCGACCGGGCCACTGAGGCAGGGTCGCCCGGCCCCCCTCGGGCCAGGTCGCCCGACCACGCCAGGCAGACCGCCGTACCAGCGGTCGTATGGCCCTTGCGACGGGTTCGGTTTCAAGAGCCAGGTTTCCTTGCCGCGTGTCTGTCACCATGTTCTCGACTGCACTCGCTGGTGCGGCGCGGGCCCCGAGCATGCGCCGACGGTCTGCCCGATGCCTCGGACGGACCGTCACGCTCGAACGGATCATCGATCCGGGCCGGAGCAGAATGCGTCGCGTCCAGCAGGGTAGGTGGGCAGAAACGGGGACGCGGGGACGAAGGTGGAGAGGGAATGGAGTCAGCCGGTAGGGGCAGCGAGGGGTCGTCGGCAGCTCATCCCATGGCTGTTGCCGTCCCCTTGAACGACGGGGACTCCTCCATCGCGGAAGCACGTCACCTCGCCCTCGACTTCCTCACCCGCGCCCAGGCGGACCAGGACGTAGCCGTCTCCGCCCGCGCGATGGATCTGACGCAGCTGGTGGTCAGCGAGCTGGTCACGAACGCCCGCAAGTACGCTCCCGGGCCGATGCTGATGGAGCTGCGCATCGTGGATTCGACGGTGGCGGTGACCGTCCACGACAGCGCCCGCGCCAGCCCCGTCGCCCGCCCCGAGGACCCGCACAGGATCGGCGGGCACGGCCTGGAGATCGTCAAGGCCGTCGCCCAGAATTTCCACGTCCACCTCGAACCGGCAGGCAAACGCGTCACGGCCCACATCGCCCTGGCCGGTGAACCGGCCTCCGGCGTCCATGGGACCGGCTCCCCCCACAGCTCTCGGTGATCTTTCCTCAGCCCCCGCACACCCCCACTGCGCCGCAGGAGTGACACACGCGGCGGCCGGGTACACGAGGCACCTCGTGAGCGAGCGAGCGCGCTAGGTATCTGTACGAAGTCGCTCGCCACGAAGCCGCTCACGTGCGGTGACCCCTCTGCCCCCTGCTGAGAAGGAGCCCCGACATGCCGGACAAGGCAACGGCAACGGACGTCGTCGAGCTGATCCTCGATGATCACCGGCGGATGGAGGACCTGTTCCGCGACATGCGCAGCGTGGAGGCCGAACGCGCGGAGGCCCTGAAAAAGTTCGCCGACCTGCTCATCGCGCACGCTCTCGCGGAAGAGGCCGAGGTCTACCCCGCCCTCAGGCGCTACCGGGACATCGACAACGAAGAGGTCGAACACGGTGTCGAGGAACACGAAGAGGGCAACGAGGCACTGCTCGCCCTCCTCGAAGTGGACGACGTCGGCTCCGACGACTGGGACGAGAAGCTGGAGAAACTCGTCGAGGCGGTGACCCACCACACCGACGAGGAGGAGCGGACGATCTTGAACGGCGCACGCGAGAACGTGGCCATGGACCGCCGCGAGGAATTGGGCACCGCTTTCACGAGGGAACGCGACAAGCACCTCAAGGCGGACTGCGGAAGCATCGAGAACGTCCGGCGCATCGTGAAGGACTGATCGGCCGGGGAGTCACTCCCGGGCTGTCTCGCCATCCGGCCCGACCTGTCCGACGATGGGCTGATCAGTTAAAAAGGAACTGATCAGTAGGAGAGGTACGGGCCCGGCCGCCATTTACCAGGAGCCGCCGGGGCACTCCCCCACTCCCGCCCCTGCCCACGCCCACGCCCACGCCCCGAGGTAGTACGCACATGCCCGCCGCCGCAGCCCCCTGGCTGCTCCTCGCTGTCTTCTCCGGCACCCTGATATCCCTCCAAGCGCGTATCACCGGAGAGCTCGCCGCCGGGCTCGGGGGCGACGGGTTCGCAGCCGCGGTGATCTCGTTCGGGTCGGGGTTCGTGGTGCTGAGCCTCGGGCTCCTCGTGCTCCGCGCGCCGCGCCGCGGAGTCGGCCTGGTGCTCGCGGACGTACGCCACAGGCGGCTCAAGTGGTGGCAGGTCCTCGGCGGCTTCGGAGGGGCGGCCTTCCTGCTCGCGCAGGGGCTGACCGTCGGAGCGCTCGGAGTCGCGCTGTTCACGGTCGCGATCGTCGCGGGCCAGGTCACCGGCGGCATGCTCTTCGATCGGATGGGACTCGGTCCTGCCGGACCGCAGCGGCCCACGCGGCGCAGGGTCGTCGGCGCGGTGCTCGTGCTCGCCGCCGTGGGCCTGTCGATGGCGGACAAACTGGGCGGCGGATTCCCTTACTTGATGCTGTTGCTGCCGCTGGTGGCGGGCGTGTGCGTGAGTTGGCAGCAGGCGGTGAACGGACATGTGAAGAACGCCGCCGGGTCGGCGTACACGGGGACGTTCTTCAACTTCGTCGCCGGCACAGGCGCGTTGAGCGTGATCTTCCTGGTGCATGCCGTGGCCGTCGGCGTTCCGGCCGGTCTGCCGACCGAGCCGTACCTCTATCTCGGCGGCCTGGTCGGGATCTCCTTCATCACCATCGCGGTCGCCACGGTCCAGAAGCTCGGCGTCCTGCTGCTCGGACTGTGCACGATCACCGGCCAGTTGGTCGGCTCGCTCACCCTCGACCTACTGCTCCCGCACGGTGATACGCAGGTCACGACGGCCACCGTCGCGGGCGCCGCTCTCGCCTTGGCGGCGGTGGCGCTCGCGGCGCTCTCGGGTACCCGGACGGGCCGAGTCGTGGCTTCCAGCAGCTCGATGCCCACCGAGACAGGGACGGTCAAGCGCGGTTCGACCCGCCCGCGTTGACGAGCCGACCGAGGCCCCGGTGCGATCAGGACGTGTCCAGGTCGGTGTACAGCAGGTCGTGGTCCGAGTACGCGGTGGGTTCCACGCGGTGCCCGCGCGCGGTGATGCCTCGCAGGAAGACGTAGTCGAACTTGGCTTGCCAGTCGGTGGTCGTCTCGCAGGTGCCTGCGAGCGTGGGCCGGCACTGCGGGTCCGTATCCGAGGCCAGTTCCCATACCGGGGTGAGTTCGGGAGCCTCGGGCACGGCATTGAAGTCGCCGAGGACGATCGCGCGGCCGTGCCGGGCGACCGCTGTGGCGAGTACCCCGGCCTGTTTCGCTCGGACCTCTTCTTGCTGCCGCTGGGCGAGGTGCGTGTTGAAGACCCGGATGGACCGGCCGCCCACCTTCGTGGTGACCGCCATGTACCCACGGTCCTCGGATCCGCCGTCGGGATACTCCACGTTCACCCGGTCCGTCATCGGTGCCGCCGACAGGATCGCCTGCCCGAAGCCGCCAGGGCTCCACGGCACTCCCCCGCAGCGGCCCCAACTGGTCAGCACCGAGCCGTACTCGACGTGGTAGACAAGCCCGTGCAGGTACTCCAGATACTCCCGGATCCTCTCGACGTCCCCCACACACGCTTCTTGCAGACCGATGACCTGGGGCGCGTACCTGGCGATCTCCTCGGCCCGGTCGACGTCGCTCTCTTCGCAGGGGTTGCAGATGTTCCACGTCATGACCCGGTTCGGTACGACGTCCTTGACGGCATCGACGGGATGCGACCTGTCGAAGAGTGCGTCGCTCGGCGCGCTGGGGCCGACGAACACCATGCAGGCCACGGTCATGGCGCCCGCGAGCAACCGCGTGCTCATTCCGAGCACCATCGCCTCCTCAGTGTGGATGCACAGGGCATCTGACGTCTCCACACAAGAGGTTAGACGTCTCCACACACGAGATTATGGGACGCGCTCGACGGCAACACCTGCTTCAGCACTATCACCAGTCTCTTCGGGCGACCCCTGCCCCGCCTCGGCACGGCCGGCAGGTTTCATTTCCGCCGTCCGGCGAACTCGCCCTGGAAAGCCTAGTGACAGGTGACCAGCCATGGCAGACGCGTATTTCACCACGGAGCAGTGCCCGAGCTGCGGCCGCCACACGGACGGCCTCTCCAACCGCTTCACCTGCACCATATGCGACACCGTCTGGACCTCCGGCGTCTCCGAGTCGGTCGTCACCCTGGGCCCCCTGGACACGACGATCCTCGGCTCCCCCAGGCCCACCTGACAGCCACCGGATGCCTCCGGAAAGACGTGCACGGCGCGGGGGCCCGTAGAGTGGTCCAGACCTGCCGTCAATAGGTCTGGATCAAGCCGATCGAGCAGGAGGCCACCCCTCATGGAGATTCTCAACTCCCTGGATCCACTGGCAGTTTCGGTGACCGAGGCGATCCGGAAGGGTGACGTCCGCGTGCTGCGTCAGCTCCTGGCCGACCGGCCCACGCTGGCCACCAGCCTGATCAGCCAGGACGGTCCCGCCGCGGGCCGGCGCAGCCTTCTCCATATCGCCACCGACTGGCCCGGCCACTACCCCCGCGGCGAGGAGGTCATCGCCGCCCTCGTCGCCGCGGGCGCCGACCCCAACGCCCGTTTCGTCGGCGCCCACGACGAGACTCCGCTGCACTGGGCCGCCAGCAACGACGACGTCACCGCGCTGGACGCGCTCATCGCCGCGGGCGCCGACATCGAGGCGCAGGGAGCCGTCATCGGTGGCGGCACCCCGCTCGCCGACGCGCGGGGCTTCGGCCAGTGGCGGGCGGCGCGGCGCCTGCTGGAGCACGGCGCCCGAGCGGACCTGCAGGATGCCGCGACCCTTGGCCTGCTCGACCAGGTGGAGGCTTTCCTCGCCGCGTCGGAATCGCCCACCGGTTCCGCGCTCACCAGCGCATTCTGGGGCGCCTGCCACGGCGGCCAACTCACCGTTGCCAAGCTCCTGTTGCAGCAGGGCGCCGAGGTGAACTGGATCGGTTACGACGACATGACGCCCCTCGACATCGCCCGCACGCAAGAGGCCGACGACGTCGTCCAGTGGCTGGTGGCCCAAGGGGCCAAGGGGCGCGCCGACTTGGGGTGAACCCCTGCAATGCGGCGCGGTGCGGGCCTCAGCGCGATCGGCGGCTCACGCCCCTCGGCTGCCCACGGTCGCGCCGAACGCCCCGTCGGCCGCGAAGGCCAGCTTGGCGAAGCGTTCGCCCATACGACGATGGGTGGCGGCGTCCGGGTGGATCTGGTCCGGCAGCGGAAGCTCGGCGGTGTCCGCATCCCCGTACAGCTCACGGCCGTCGAGGTAGTGCAGGTTGGGGTCCTCGGCCGCCCGCTGCTCCACGATCCGGGCCAACTCCTCGCGGATGACGCCCAGCGTCAGCTTCCCGCTCGCGCGCTCCGCCGGATCCCCCATGGCGCGGAACTGCAGCCGTCCGGAGCCGAGGTCGCCGAAGTCCGGCGCGCTGGGGCCGGGCGTGTCCTCGTGCATGGGGCACAGGACGGGCGAGAGGACCAACAGCGGCACGCTCGGGTGGCCTTCACGGATCGTGTCGAGGAAACCGTGAACGGCGGGGCCGAAGGCGCGCAGCCGCATCAGGTCGGCGTTGACCAGATTGATGCCGATCTTGACGCTGATCAGGTCGGCGGGGGTGTCCCGCAGGGTGCGGGCGGTGAAGGGGTCGAGCAGCGCGCTGCCGCCAAGGCCGAGGTTGATCAGCTCCACCCCGCCGAGGGACGCGGCGAGCGCGGGCCAAGTGGTGGTGGGGCTCGCCGCGTTGGAGCCATGACTGATCGAACTGCCGTGGTGCAGCCACACCTTGCGGCCCCGGTCCGGCGCGGGCTCGGTGGGCGCGTCGGTCCGCAGCGCGACAAGTTCGGTGGTCTCGTTGTGCGGCAGCCAGATCTCGATGTCCTTGACGCCGTCGGGCAGTTCGGTGAAACGGAGGGTGCCGACCGGCCCCGGCCGGCTCTCGGTCGACCCGGTGGTCAGGTCGATGGTCAGGATGTTGCCGCCGCTCACGGAGGACTGGCCGGCCAGGCGGCCGTCGACGAGCAGGTCGTACAAGCCCTCCGGGCGGGGCGGGGCGCCCACGTAGTCGCGCTTGGTGGGCAGCGTGTCCAGCTCGATTGCGGTGGCCCGGGAGCGGAAGACGAGTCGTACGCCGGAGGGCTGGGACTCCGCCATGGCCAGCTGTCCGTCGGCGCACTGGGCGCGGGCTCTGGCGGGCAGCCGGTGCGGCAGGACGCCGTGCGCAGTGTGCTCCAGGTCGAGGGCGCCGCGCAGGATGTCCGCGGTGATGGGTGTGGTGATCCAGTCGTGCTCGGTGTGCATGGTCTCCGCCTGCTGATCAGATGTCCGGGTGGTAAAGGAGCCGCAGGGGCCAGGGTCAGGAGCCGCTCAGGGAGGGGTCAGGACGCGGGCCAGTTCCGCAGCAGTGCGTCGAGTGCGTCCAGGATGCGCTCCCACGTCTCCTGCGAGTCGGGTGCGCTGTGGCTGAAGCCCCCCGTCATCTCCAGGCTGACGTAGCCGTGGAAGACGCTGCCCAGCATCCGGACCGCATGGGTCTGGTCCGGCTCGGTCAGGTCGTAGCCGCGCAGGATCGCCCGCGTCATCTGCGCGTGTCTGACGCCCGCGCTGGCGGCCGCCGTCTCCGGGTCGAGCCTCAGCTGGGCCGCGGCATAGCGCCCGGGGTGCTCCCGGGCGTAGTCGCGGTATACGTCCGCGAGTGCGGTCAGTGCGTCCTTCCCCGCCCGTCCCGCTAGGGCGGCCGCGCCCCGGTCGGCGAGTTCCTCCAGGGACAGGAGGGCGATGCGTGTCTTGAGGTCCTGTGAGTTCTTCAGGTGCGAGTAGAGACTCGCGACCTTGACGTCGAAGCGCCTGGCGAGCGCCGATACGGTCACCTGCTCGAAGCCGACCTCGTCGGCCAGCTCCGCCCCGGCCCTGGCCAGGCGCTCCGCGGTCAGTCCTGCGCGAACCATGCCCTTCCTCTCCTCGGGCTAACCGATTATGCAATTGCCTAATACCTTTAGGCAAATCAGCGAGGTATACAGGTAGCGGGCGCAGGTAGGCGTACGCAGGTGGCGATCGCAGGGAAGCAGCGACGCCGTCAGACCGTCTTGACCGTGCCCCCGTCGATCACGTGATCCGCACCGGTGATGTTGCCCGCCACATCCGAGAGCAGGAACGTGATCAGCGATGCCACTTCCCCGGGCTCGGTGATCCGCCCGCTGGTGATGTTGAACGCCGTCGGGATCTGCGCGAGGAACTCACCGTGCTCGGCCCCGGCGCCTGCCGCGACCTTGCCGCCGAAACCGTCCGGGTCCTCCCAGATGGCGGTGCGCACCACGCCGGGCGAGACGGTGTTGACGCGGACACCCCGCGGCCCGAACTCCTCGGCCAGCGACTTGCCCAGCGAGGTGAGCGCGGCCTTGGCCGCGCTGTAGGCAACCGGACCGGCCGCCGGAAGGCGGGAGTTGATGGAGGATACGTTGACGATCGCGCCGCGGCGCTCGATCAGGCTCGACAGCGCGGCGCGACTGACGCGGACGGCGCTGAGCAGGTTGAGGTCGAAGACGCCCTGCCACTGCGCGTCGTCAGTGTCGAGAAACCCGACCGGCTCCACGGCGTCACCCGCGCCGACGTTGTTCACCAGGAGGTCGACTCCGCCCAGTTCGCCGAAGGCGCCATCCATGAGCTCGGCGACCCCCTCCGGGGTACTGAGGTCCGCCGATACGGCAAAGGCTCCCGACTCCTTGAGCTCGGGGGTGATGGTGCGGGCCGCGCCCACGACGCGCACCCCCTCATCGATCAGCGCCCTGACCGTGGCCAGGCCGATCCCGCGGCTGGCACCGGTCACGACGGCGGTCTTGCCGTTGAGGTCGAGCTTCATGCTTGTCCAGCTCCTTCACACACAGTTGTTGACCTACGCCTGTTGACTGGCACTTATTGACCTACAGGTACAAAACTTGGGTACGCGCCGGGCCCAGTACCGCCTGGAGGGAAAGGATCAGAGGGAGTCGACTGTCGCGTCGATCACCCGGCCGAGACGCTCCGGCCCTTCCGCGATCCGCGCCATCAGCCGCAGGCCGACGACCGTGGCGAGCAGCAGACTCCCGACGGCACGTGCGTCACGGGCGGAGGCGATCTCCCCCGCCCGCTGCCCCTTCTCCACCAGCACGGAGAACGCCTCCTCGGTGCGGTCCAGCATGTGCCGGACAAGATCGGCCGCCACCTCATCCGTCCCGGCCAGCTCCGCGGCGGTGTTCACCGCCATGCAGCCGCGCCGGTCCGGGTCGGCGAGGTCCATCTCGACGAGCAGCCACAGAGCCTCGCGCACCCGCTCCTTCACAGGCCCCGGCTCCTCGATCATCTCGATCAGAGCCGCGGCCTGACTGTCGCGATAGCGACGCAACGCCCGTTCGAACAGGGCGCGTTTGCTGCCGAAGGTGTTGTAGAGACTGCCTTTGCCGATGCCGAGCGCGTCCACGAGGTCCTGGGGCGTGGTGGCGGCATACCCCTTGCGCCAGAACACGTCCATGGCCCGCTCGACGGCGGCGTCCGGATCGAACTGCTTCGGCCTTCCCATGAACAGAAGCCTAGGCTGTTCTTGACCTGAGGGTCAAGAACTCAGCTCAGGCAGCGCGACGCACGCGGGCGGCCTTGCGGGCCTCCGCCATCTCGCGGGACTCGGTGGTCCGGCGGGAGCCGCCCCCGGAACGGCCGGGCTGGCCCGGCCGCGTGCCCATCCCGCGGAAGGGGGCGCCACCGCGCTTGGGGCGCTCAGTGCTGGGCGCGCTGCCGGCGATCGGCACACCGGAGGGCTTCCGCGCACCGGTGATGCGGCTCAACTCGGCTTCCCCGGAGCGCACTTGGGTGACCTTCGGCCTGATCCCGGCGGCGGACATCAGCCGGCTCATGTCGCGGCGCTGGTTGGGCGTCACGAGGGTGACGACACTGCCGGACTCACCCGCGCGCGCCGTACGGCCGCCGCGGTGGAGGTAGTCCTTGTGGTCGATGGGCGGATCGACGTTGACCACCAGGTCGAGGTTGTCGACATGGATACCGCGGGCCGCGACGTTCGTGGCCACCAGGACCGTCACCGCGCCGGTCTTGAACTGGGCGAGGGTGCGGGTGCGCTGGGGCTGCGACTTGCCGCCGTGCAGCGCGGCGGCTCGTACGCCGCTGCCCATCAGGTGCTTGGTGAACTGGTCGACGGCGTGCTTGGTGTCCAGGAACATGATCACCCTGCCGTCGCGGGCCGCGATCTCGGTGGCGGTCGCCATCTTGTCGGCGCCGTGCACGTGCAGTTCGTGGTGCTCCATCGTGGTAACCGCGCCCTTGGAAGGGTCGACGGAGTGGACCACCGGGTCGTGCAGGTAGCTGCGCACCAGCAGGTCGACGTTGCGGTCGAGGGTGGCGGAGAACAGCATCCGCTGGCCGTCGGGGCGTACCTGGTCGAGCAGTTCGGTGACCTGCGGCATGAAGCCCATGTCAGCCATCTGGTCGGCCTCGTCGAGGACGGTGATGCTCACCCGGTCCAGGCGGCAGTCCTTGCGCTCGATGAGGTCCTTGAGGCGTCCCGGTGTGGCGACGACGACCTCGGCGCCGGTGCGCAGCGCACCGGCCTGCCGCCCGATCGACATGCCGCCGACCACCGTGGCGATCCGCAGCTTCAGCGACCGGGCGTACGGGGTGAGTGCCTCGGTGACCTGCTGGGCGAGCTCCCGGGTGGGAACGAGGACGAGGGCCAGGGGCCGCTTCGACTCGGCGCGCTGACCTGCGGTGCGCACGAGGAGCGGGAGCCCGAAGGCGAGGGTCTTGCCGGAACCGGTGCGGCCACGGCCCAGGACGTCACGTCCCGCGAGGGCGTTCGGCAGCGTGGCCGCCTGGATCGGGAACGGCTCGGTCACGTCAAGACTGGTGAGCGTCTTCAACAGCGGGGCCGGCATGTCGAGTTCGGCGAAGGTCTCCGCCGCGGGCAGGCCCGGGGTGATGGTGACCGGCAGGGCGAACTCTCCCTGGGGCGCCGCGGGGCGGCGTCCCTGGCCACCGAGGCGGTTGCCGGGGCGGCCGCCACCGCCCTTGCGGGGGTTGGCACCGCGGGGGCCGCCGCTGTTGCGGGGATTGGAATAGCGGTCGTTCGTGCGAGCTGAACGGTTCATGGAGAACCTTCCTCGATATGGCACGCATCGAGGAATTCTCGGTGGATTTCAACCGAACGAATTGCAAGCACGAGCCGAATAAAAGAAAAACTTCTGTACACAGCAACGAGCTGGTGCCCGCGCCTTGAGGCGCGGGCACCAGCGTCGTCTTACGCTTCAGCGTCAGGCAGGAACGATGTTCTCCGCCTGCGGGCCCTTCTGGCCCTGAGTGACATCGAAGCTCACCTTCTGGCCTTCCTGAAGCTCACGGAAGCCCTGGGTGGCGATGTTCGAGTAGTGGGCGAAGACGTCCGGGCCGCCACCCTCCTGCTCGATGAAGCCGAAGCCCTTTTCCGAGTTGAACCACTTCACGGTGCCAGTAGCCATACTAAATATCTCCTTCGGGGCAAGCTCCGGGACCCGCACTGTGCGAACCCCGGCGTCGCCACGTTGATTGCCCCGTCCGGGAAAACTTCTCCCGGAAATACAAAAGTGCCCGGCGGAATAGATCCACCAAAGGCACTTGAAGTCTTATGGGAACCACAACTGCAACTACGATCAACAGTAGCACGAGATGGGCCTCGCGGCACGGGCGAGCACTACTTATTTCGCCCGACTGGCCCTCGGCCCACCCCACAATGCGGAGGTTTCCGGGCCTCTGGGGTCCTGGTCTCCTTTCACGTGCGGCCGTCGGCTATCCCGGCACTGCCCCTGACGCAGGGGCGCTCGAACCGAAGAGGAGGGGGAGTTCGAGGCAGTGGGTCGCACCGAACGCCGATCCGGCCGGACGCCAGTCGAGGCGGTACGCATGGACCGGGGCGCCCGCCCGTGCCGCACGCGCCCGTACTGCCGGACCGGCTCAGGTTGGCCAGGGCGGCCTCGCGCGGGGGCGTGCCGCGAGCACGAGCGGGGCGCTCTGCAGGATCGCGCGACGGAAGAGTCCCTTGGCCTCCGGCATGTCCAGGAGGAGGCGGATGGGCAGTGCGCCGGCCGACTGGCCCGCCATCGTGACGTTGGCGGGGTCTCCCCCGTACGCGGCGATGCGCGCGGCGACCCAGCGCAGGGCCGGGTTCAGCAGCGGAGCCGGGCTGCTGGACTGGTACGACGGCGGCGCCCTCGCCGCCCAGGGCGATGTGGTGGTCGTCGGCGTCAACTACCGTCTCGGCGCGCTCGGATACCTCTGCCTCGACTCAGCGAGGGCAACCTCGGTCTGTACGACCAACTGGTGGCTGTCGAGGGGCGGGCAGATCTCACCGCTGGAGGTGCGGCGGCCCGGGGCCTGGGCCGGGGGCCCTGCGCGGCGCCCCTCACCGTAGATATCGGGCTCCGCCGTTGTCACGTGTAAATACGGGACAGTTCAAAACTGAAACACACATTCCATTGCAATCTCGTTATGCATTGACTCCTTGACGGCGGGAACGCTCCGGGGTTGGCTTTCAGCCATCTCGGATCACAACGAAGCGGTCCGATCGAGGAAGTGGGCGAATGAAAACCCGTATGCGTGCAGCCACCGTCGCCGTCTCTGTGAGCGCCTTGGCACTCTCGCTCGCCGCATGCGGCAGCCTGCTGGGATCGGACGACGACAAGGCGCAGGCCGAGAGGAAGGGTGACGCGGTCACCGTCGGCCTGCTCCTGCCCGAGGCGGAGACGGCTCGCTACGAGAAGTTCGACCACCCCATCATCAAGAAGCAGGTCGAGAAGCTCACCAACGGCAAGGGCAAGCTCGTCTACGCCAACGCCAAGGGCGACGCCGCCAAGCAGAACGCCCAGCTCGACCAGATGGTCGCCGACAAGGTCGACACGATCCTGGTGAGCGCGGTGGACGCGAAGAAGCTCGGCCCGGCGGTCAAGAAGGCGAAGGAAGCGGACATTCCCGTCATCGCCTACGACCGCCTCGCCGAGGGACCCGTATCCGGCTACGTGGCCTTCGACAACGAACTGGTCGGCCAGGTCCAGGGCCAGGCGATCCTGAAGGCGCTCGGCAGCAACCGTAAGAACAGCAAGATCGTCATGATCAACGGCGCGCCCACCGACCCGAACGCGGCCGTCTTCAAGGAAGGCGCGCTCTCGCAGCTCCAGAACCAGGTGGACATCGCCAAGTCGTACGACACCGATGGCTGGAAACCGCAGACGGCCGGCGCCCATATGACCGATGCGATCACCGCCATCGGCAAGGACGACATCGCCGCTGTCTACTCCGCCAACGACGGCATGGCGGCCGGTGCCATCAAGGCCCTCAAGGCCGCGGGGATGACCGACCTGCCGCCGGTCACCGGCCAGGACGCGGAGCTGTCGGCCGTGCAGCGCATCGTCACGGGCGAGCAGTACATGAGCGTCTACAAGCCATATCCCGAAGAGGCCGTCGGGGCCGCGCAGATGGCGGTCCGAATCGCCCAGGGCCGCATGGTCGAGTACGACGCCCTGGCCGGGGACCGGTCGGAGAACGCCACCACGAAGAACATCCCCTCCCTCCTGATCTCGGTCCGCCCCCTGACGCGGGACACCATCAAGTCCACGGTCATCGAGGACGGCATCTACGAGACCAAGGAGATCTGCACGGCCGAGTTCAAGGCGGCGTGCGCGACGGTCGGTCTCAAGGGCTAGCCCGGTGCGGGGCCGGTCGGCCGTTCATCAGTGCCAGTAGCCGCGCCGGGGCAGCTTGAGCCAGAGGTCGGGCGGGCCCGTGACGGCGCGGGCGTCGGTCGGTCGCAGGCCCACGAAGGCGCAGGAGTAGGCGACGGCGTTGTGGTGGTAGAGGTAGGCGGCGAGGACCTCCTGCGATGAGTCGTCCTCGTCGGGGCCGCCCCCCGGGTGGAGGTCCGAGCCTTCCATGACGCCGTCGCGCGCGATGCTGCCTTGGTTGCCGCTCTTGGGGTTGGCATAGAGGCCGTAGCAGACGGTGCCCGCGGAGAGCAGGGTCAGCACCCCGGGCATCTGTGGTGCGTAGCCCCAGGGCTGGGTGATGACACAGCCGCCCGGTACATCGGTGGCGCCGATGATCTGCAGGGACTCGTCCGTGTCGTACGACACGGAATCCTCCATGAGGGAGTCGAGCTCCGGATCCTCGTACGGCTCCGCCCCCAGTCGGCGTGCGGCTTCGGTCGCGTCGATCCCGGCCACGCACGCCAGGCCGGTGCCATCGTGGTCGAGGTCGCCCAGGGCCGCGGTCAGCCGTCTGGCCTCCGTCGCGGCGGCGGACTCCGCCGGGGTCAGGCCGCGCTCGCCGGACGGAACCATGAAGAGGTCGGGGGTCGGCCCCGCCAGGCTGAGCCGCCCGGGGGACCAGCCGCCCAGCGCGGGCCGCCACGGATCGGCCCCGGCTGCGGCCAGCACCCGGGCGTTGTCCGCGCGGTCGGCAAGGACCGCGGCCCACAGCGCGGTGCCGCCCTCTTCCTCCGCGTCGACGTCATCGACACGGCGGGCCAGCTCGGCGACCACCTCGGGTGAGCCGGCCACGGCCGCCCGATGCAGCGGCCGGCCCCCGCCCCACACATTCGGGTCGGCCCCGCGCTCCAGCCGATCACGCACCAACGCGTGGTCCCGCCAGCCGTCCCAGCCGAGACCCGCCCAGCCTTCGCCCTCGGCAACAGACATGACACTCCCCCCTCGTGGTGACCGCGGCATCCGGCCGTGTCGTAGTCGGTCACTCACTGAACGCTACTCACGGCCACTGACAATCCCGTACGGCTGCTCCAACTCCTCCGACTCCCCCGACGGCTGCCGGGGAATGCGCGCACCCGGGCAGTTGTCGCTGACCGTTTCGGCGAAGGCCTTGGCCAAGGGGGACAGCGCGTCCCAGCGGCGCACCGCCCAGCCGGTCCACAGGGTGGGCAGGTCCGGGACGGGGATCAGGCGCAGGTCGGGGTGGCCGGGGCCGCGCCAGCCCGGCAGGTCAGGGACGATCGCGTGGCCGAGGCCGAGTTCGGCGAGCAGCAGGGCGGTGTCCCAGTCGGCGACGCTGGTGTCGGAGGCCGGGCTGATGCCGCGCTCGGTGAACCAGGCGTCCAGGCGCGCGCGGGAAGTCGTGCTCTCCGGGAGGCCGATGAGCTGGATGCCGGCCAGATCGGCGGTGGTGATCAGCGACTTGGCGGCGAGGGGATCGTCCCGGTGAACGGCGAGCACCCAGGGCAGTTCGATGACGGGACGCTGCTCGATGCCCTTCACCGGAGTGCCGAGAGTGATCCAGGCCAGGTCGAGGCCGCCCGCGATGAGGGCCTCGAAGCAGCTGCGGCTGGAGTGCGCGGTCTCGAATTCGAGGCTCACCTGCGGATGGCGCCGGCGGAAGGCCACGATCGCGTCGGACATGAAGTGCCGCACCGTCGTGGCCCCGGTGGTGATCCGCACCGAGCCGCCCTCGCCGTGCACCAGGTCCCTCAGCCGGCGCAGGGCGTGGTCGATGTCGCCCAGGCCGCCTGCTGCCGCATGGTGCAGGAGCTGTCCGGCCGGTGTGGGGGCGACGCCGCGCGGGTGGCGTTCGAGCAGGCTGAGTCCCAGCTCCCGTTCCAGGCGCCTGATGTGCTGGCTGACCGCGGGCTGCGTACAGGCGAGGTCGCGGGCGACGGCGCTGAGGCTGCCCGTCCGGCATACGGCGACGAAGACGCGCAGGTCGTCGAGAGTCATGGGGAGTGAAGCTACAGCTTTGGGGTCTGCAAGGAAATCCGAGGATTGACTTGGGTGTTGGGCTAGCGGGACGATCTTTCCGGGCCCAGGGCGGCAACCTGGCCCGGCCCGTACGTCATCCGGAGGACGTGCGGACCGGGCCGGGTGCCGACCCGCCGGCTCCGCACCAGAATTGACCGTCCCGGGCTGCCCGCACTCCGGGTACGCCGACCGTCCCGGGAAGGGCGATCCATGCAAGCACTCGAGGCAGTGGCCATAGCGGCGGCGGCCGTCGCGGCGGGCGGCATCAACGCCGTGGTCGGCTCAGGCACTCTGATCACCTTCCCCACGCTGCTCGCCTTCGGGTACCCGCCCGTCCTCGCCAACGTCTCCAACACCGTCGGCCTCGTCCCCGGGGTGCTCAGCGCGGCGTACGGATATCGCGCCGAGCTCAAGGGCCAGCGGCGCCGCCTGGTCAGGCTCGGGCTCGCCGCGCTCCTGGGCGGTGTGGTGGGAGCCGTGCTTCTGCTGAAGCTGTCCGCCGACACGTTCCGCTCCGCGGTGCCGGTGCTGATCCTGCTGGCCTGCGCGCTGGTGCTGCTGCAGCCCCGCCTCCAGAAGTGGCTCGCGGGGCGCGAAGGCCGCGGCCGTGCGGACGGCGGTGTCCCGCTGTGGGCCGGTGTCATGGTCACCGGGGTCTACGGCGGCTACTTCGGAGCGGCCCAAGGGGTGCTGCTCATGGGCCTGTTCGGGTCGTTCCTCCGCGATGACCTGCAGCGCCTGAACGCCGTGAAGAACGTCCTCGCGTCCATCGTGAACGGCGTCGCCGCGGTCATCTTCATCGCGGTCACGAGCGTCGACTGGACGGTGGCCGGCGTGATCGCCCTCGGCGCGACCGTGGGCGGTCTCATCGGCGCGCGGGTGGGCCGCCGCCTCTCACCGGCCGTGCTGCGCGGGGTCATTGTCGTCGTCGGTGTGACGGCGGCCGTCGCTGTGGCGGTATGAGCGCGGGCCTCGCCGCGCGGACACCTTCGCCGACTGCCTAGGCCGCCCTGCTCTGACGCCGGTAAGCACCCGGCGCCAGGCCGTACTCACGTTTGAAAGCCTTGGCGAAGGCGAACTCCGAGCCGTATCCGGTGCGGGTGGCGACCGTCGTCAGGGGGGCGTCGGATTCCCGCAGCACGCGGGCCGCGGTCGTCATGCGCCAGCGGGTCAGGTACGCCATCGGCGGCTCGCCGACCAGTGCGGCGAACCGCCGGGCGAACGCGGCGCGGGACAGACCTGCATGTGCCGCGAGGGACTCGACCGTCCACGAGGCCGCGGGATCGTCGTGCATGGCCGTCAGTGCGGGCGCGACCGCCGCGTCGCCCAGGGCCGCGGCCCAGCCGTGCGCGGCGCCCGGGGGCTGATCGTCCAGCCAGGCCCGCAGGATGTAGAGGAGCAGCGAGTCGATCAGGGTGGGCACGATGCCGTCCGAGCCGATGCGCGGATTCTCCAGCTCGGAGCCGAGGAGTTGGACGGCGGCGCTCAGCTCCGGGTGGCGGCCGTGCCGCGTCGGCAGATGGATCACCTCGGGGAGCTGGCGCATCAGGGGGTGCGGTCTCCCCTGGTCCAGGTGGTAGCTGCCGCACAGCAGGCTGGTCTCGGCGCCCTCGCCGCCTAGGGTGATCGAGCCGATCGGTGAACTTCCTTGGAACTGCTCGGTACTGCAGTCCTCGGCGGGGGTGGAGGGGTGGTCGGCGAGGATGTGGCTCCGCCCGCCATGCAGGAAGATCACGTCACCGGGATTCAGCGGAATCGGCTCCAGGTGCGGCGGCACGTCGGGCAGAGGGACCAGCCAGCAGGTCCCGTGCAGCACCACATGGAATCCCGCGCCCTCGACGGTCGGCAGCCGCAGGCCCCACGGAGCGCGGCCGTTGGTACGTACGGATGCCGGGTGCCCGGTGCGCATCGAGGCGAGCGCCTCGGTGAGGATGTCCATCCGGACTCGCCTTCCTGGTGCCGCATGCCGCCCGTCGCGCGGTCGTCCTGTTCAGACCGTCAGGACAATCTTGCCCTGTACGTGTCCCGCGGCGATCAGCTCATGCGCCTTGCCTGCCTCCGCGAGCGGGAACGTCGCCTCTACGTGGGGACGGATCCGGCCCGCGTCGATCAGCTCGGCGAGCGCTTCGAGCCCCTCTGAGTCCGGTTCGACCAGGACACCGGCGAAGCGCCGTCCGGCAGCCTCGACGCGGGTGGCGAGCTCGCGGTCGCCGTGTTCCAGGATGCTGACGAGTACGCCGCCGGGGCGCACCACGCCGAGCGACAGATCACCCTGGGCGGTGGAGTCGAGGAACACGTCCACGTCCTTGACAGCCTCGGTGAAGTCGGTGGTCCGGTAGTCGATGATCTCGTCGGCGCCGAGGCCGCGCAGGAACTCGTGTCGGCCCGCGCTCGCGATGGCGATCACATGGGCGCCCCGCGTCTTCGCGATCTGCACGGCGAAGTGGCCGACGCCACCGGCCGCCCGCTGGATCAGTACCCGGTCGCCCTCCTTGATGTCCGCCGCCCGCACCAGGCCCTGCCAGGCGGTGAGCGCCGCGAGCGGGACGGCCGCGGCCTGTACGTGGTCGAGCGAGGCGGGCTTGCGGGCCAGTTGGCGGGACGGGGCGGCGACGTACTCGGCGTATCCGGTGGCGGCCCGGGGGAAGAGCGGCATCCCGTACACCTCGTCGCCCACCGTGAACGTGGCGCCGAGGCCCGCTTCCTCGACGACGCCGGAGATGTCCCAGCCGACTCCGAACGGCGGCTCGCCGAGCAGCGGGAAGGCACCGGACCTGACGGCTGCGTCGGCCGGGTTGACGGCGCTGGCGTGGACCTTGACGAGGACCTCGCCGGCCAGCGGCTTGGGCCGTTCGGTTTCCACGACCTCGAGGACCTCGGGACCGCCGAAGGACTTCTGGATCACTGCGCGCACGTGACTCTCCTGGGTTCGTCCGGCCGTGGTTCGTCCGGTTGATGTCTCCACCCTAGGGAGATCGAATGAGCCGCAGAATGGCCTTCTGTCTCGCCTACATGTCCCAACGTCTCGCTCGACGGCACCCTCGGCGATGTGTGCCCCAGGTCACACATCACGTCGCGCCCATCGGTCACATTCCTGCCTCGCGGCTTGTCAGAGCAGTGAAGCACTCAAGATGTCCGGCCGGAGCAAGTCCGGTCGGTCACCCGCCCGATGGGAGCACTCCTGATGTCCACCGCCTACGTTGTCGTCACTGTTCTGGCCGCCGTCATGGTGGGCTTCTCGGCCGTCTCCGTCTTCCTTCGCGCCAAGTGGGTCGTGGAGCCCATGGCCGACTACGGCGTCCCCTTCTCGTGGCTGCCGTGGCTCGGCGCGGCCAAGGCCGCGGGGGCCGTGGGCCTGCTGGTCGGACTGCTCGTGCCGGCCGTCGGGGTCGCGGCAGGAATCGGCCTGGCGCTGTACTTCGCCGGCGCCGTCGTCACCGTGGTCCGGGCCCGTTGGTACGCGCACATTCCCTTCCCCCTGCTGTACGCGGCGCCGGTGGTCGGCGCCCTGGCTCTGGGCTTCGCCGCATAGCCCCAGCGACAACTTCCGTACCACTGGAAGTACTTGAAGGGTTGACTGAGCCCTGACAAGCAGTATGGTCTAGGCCAATGAGTCGACCGAGGCGCCCGGTTGTCTCTCGCCCCTCCTCCCCCCACTCAGAGGGAACAGAGATGAACAAGAAGCAGAAGCTGGCAGCCGCTCTGGGCGCGGCATGCGCGCCCGTGCTCGTCCTGGCCTCCGTCACCCCGGCCAGTGCGCACGGCTATGTCTCCTCACCCCCGAGCCGTCAGGCGCAGTGCGCGGCAGGCACCGTGTCCTGCGGAGAGATCACCAATGAGCCGCAGAGCGTCGAGGGTCCCAAGGGGCAGACGACGTGCAGCGGCGGCAACGCACGGTTCGCCGATCTCGACGACGACAGCAAGGGCTGGAAGGTCACCGACGTCGGCCAGTCACAGGAGTTCAGCTGGAAGCTGACGGCACGTCACAGCACCAGCACCTGGCAGTACTTCGTCGGCGGCAACAAGATCGCTGAGGTCGACGACGGAGGCGCCCAGCCGGGCGAGACCGTCACGCACAAGGTCGACTTCGGCGGGCTCAGCGGCAAGCAGAAGGTCCTCGCGGTGTGGAACATCGCCGACACCGCCAACGCCTTCTACGCCTGTATCGATGTGAACATCGGGGGCTGATACTCCCCTGGCGGGTGGTTCCCCCACACCACCCCACCCGGTCTGCCGGGCCTCGGCCTCATCACGCCGACGGCCCGGCCGGCCGGGCTTTGGCGTATACGCCCGGCGGCCGGGAGCGCACGAAAAGCGCTGCGGATCGGGTCCGGCCTGAGATGGTGGACGCATGGCCGATCTGCGAAAAACTCTGGAGACGCACATCAGCAACAGCTCCGTGGCGGGAGCGGTGGGCCTGGTGGCCCGCGCTGACGGGAGCGAGGAGGTCGCGGCCGTCGGGTCCGTCGACGTCGAGGGCACCGCCCCGATGGCCAGGGACTCGATCTTCCGTATCGCGTCGCTGACCAAACCCATCGTCGCCGCGGCCGTCATGATGCTGGTCGAGGAGGGCCGCATCGCGCTGGACGACCCGGTCGGCGAGTGGCTCCCTGAGCTTGCCTCGCCGAGCGTCGTCCGCACGCCGAGCTCGCCGGTGGACGACGTGGTCCCGGCGGTCCGGCCCATCACCGTCTTCCATCTGCTCGCATCCCGTAGCGGATACGGATTCCCGTCCGACTTCTCACTGCCCGCGCTCGCGCCGCTCTTCAGCGAGTTGAAGCAGGGGCCGCCGCAGCCGCAGGCCGTTCCCGCGCCGGACGAGTGGATGGCGGCGCTGTCCCGGATCCCGCTCCTGCACCAGCCCGGCGACGGCTGGCTGTACAACCTCAGTTCCGACCTCCAGGGCGTACTGATCTCCCGGGTCACGGGGCTGCCGCTGCCCGAGTTCCTCGCTGAGCGGCTGTTCGAGCCGCTGGGGATGGCCGACACCGCGTTCTCGGTGCCGCCGGGCAAACTCGGCCGGTTCACCAGCTACTACGCGGCGGGGCCCGAGGCAGGACCCGAACGCGACCCCGGCAGCGGCCTCGAACTGCTCGACACACCCGACGGGCAGTGGAGCACCCTGCCTCCGTTCCCCTCCGGCGCCGGCGGTCTCGTGTCGACGGTCGACGACTGGCTGGCCTTCGGGCGGATGCTGCTGGCCGAGGGCGCGGCGGGCGGGCGCCGGCTTCTCGCACCGGACTCCGTGCGGCGGATGACGACCAATCAACTCACCGAACCCGAGCGGAAGTCCGCCGGTCTGTTCCTCGAAGGAATGGGCTGGGGCTTCGGCGGCTCGGTGGACGTCGAGGCCGTCGAGCCCTGGACTGTGCCGGGACGCTACGGCTGGGTGGGCGGCACGGGCACGACGGCGCACATCACGCCCTCCACCGGCGCGGTCACCCTCATGTTCAGCCAGCTGCAGATGGGCGGGCCCAGCTTCCCCGAACTGATGCGGGACTTCTGGCGATACGCGGCCGGCCCCGACGACTGAGCACGGAGGGTGTCCCCGCGCACCTCACTGCATCTGCCGCCGCACCAGCTCGTGCAGTCGTCCGCCCGTGTCCGCCAACAGCTGTGCCGGTGGCCCCTGTTGGACCACGCGGCCCTCTGACATGACGATGACGCGGTCCGCGTCCAGGACCGTGGAGAGGCGGTGGGCGATGACGACGCGGGTGGCGTTCAGGGCTCGGGTGCTGTCGATGACCGTGCGTTGCGTCTCGTTGTCCAGGGCGCTGGTCGCCTCGTCGAAGAACAGGACCCGGGGGCGGCGGATCAGTGCCTGGGCGATCATCAGGCGCTGGCGCTGGCCACCGGAGACCGCTCCGCCGCCGGAGATCATCGTGTGCAGGCCCATCGGCATGCGTTTGATGTCCTCGGCGAGGCCCGCCATCTCCGCGGCCTCCCACGCCTCCTCCTGCGTGAACGTCTCGGCGCCGCAGATGCAGTCCAGGATCGATCCCGTGAGCGGCTGCGCGTTCTGCAGGACGACGCCGCACTGACGGCGGACGGCGGCCTGGTCGAGGGCGGAGAGGTCCTGGCCGTCGTAGAGGACGCTGCCCGCGACCGGCTTGTCGAAGCCGATGAGGAGGCGGAGCAGCGTCGACTTGCCGCAGCCGCTGGGGCCGACGACCGCGACGAACTCGCCGGGGCAGATGGACAGGGTCACGTCGTCCAGGACCAGGGGGCCGTCGTCCGTGTAGCGGAAGGACACCCCGCGGGCCTCGATCTCGCCCTGCAGCTCACCCGGCTGCGTGCTCGCGCCCCGTACCTCCGGGGCTTCGTCGAGGACCGGCTTGATCTGCTCGAACATGGGGAGGACGGCGGCCGCCGAGATCAGGGCGCCGGTCAGCTGGGTGACGGAGGTGAGGAGCATCGTCACCGCCGTGCTGAAGGTGAGGAACTCCCCCGCCGTGAGGCTGCCGCGGGCCGGGCCGGCCAGGAGGATGAACATGATGAGCGTGCAGAGGGGGAGGTAGACCGAGTTGAGGACCGTCGTGACGTTCTTGATGCGGCCTGCGCGCTGCTGGAGTTCCCGGCTGCGCGCGAACTCCCCCGCCCACGCCGCGTACGCGAAGCTCTCCGCCCCGGCGACACGGAGTTTGGGCAGGCCGCGCAGTGTCTGGAACGCCTGGTTGTTGAGCTTGTTGGAGAGCTCCACCAGGCGGCGCTGCCAGCGCAGTTCCCACAGGCCCAGGGTCAGGAACACCGCCGCGATCACCACCAGCATCCCCAGCGCGGCGAGCGCCAGCGGGACGCTGTAGAGCAGCAGCAGGACCAGGTTCATCGCGCCGATCGTGCCCGCCTGCAGCGCGACCGGGCCGATGCCCGAAAGCACTCGGCGTATCGCGCTGACACCCATCGCGGCGCTCGCCAGCTCACCCGTCGAGCGTGAGGCGAAGAAGCGGGTGGGGAGGTTCAACAGGCGGTCCCAGACCGCTGGTTGGAGGGTGCTTTCCATGCGGCCCTCCATCCGGAGGATGGTGAGGTTCTGCAGGAGCATGAAGGCCGCGGAGACGATGCTCGTGATCATCACCGCCAGGGAGACCTGGACGATGAGGCTCTTCTCGCCGTTCGGGACGAACACGCCGAGCACCTGCCCCGTCGCGATCGGCACCAGCGCGCCGATCGCCACCGTCACCAGACCGGCGATCGCCAGGTTGCGTACGTCGCCGCCGGTGCCCCGCAGGCTGAAGCGGAACAGGCGCCACGGCGTCAACGACCGCTCCGGCAGCGGGCGGTAGAACATGACCGCCTGCGGTTCGAACTCCTCCGCGTTGGTCTTGTCGATGCGCGTGCGCCGTCCGGAGGTGGGGTGCACGGACTCGTAGCCGCCGCGCCGCCACAGCAGCGCGACCGGCGCCCCGCTCGCCGCGCGGTGTCCCACGAGGGGGCCCGTGTTCTCGCGCCACCAGCGCCCGTCGAGCCGCACGGCACGGGTGCGGACGCGCGAGGCCACCGCGACCTGTTCCACCGGGTCGATCCGGTCGCTGACGGCGCCGCCGTCCGCAAGGCCGGACAGTGTGATGCCCGCCGCGTCGGCGACCAGGCGGCAGGCCGCGTACGTCGCGTCGTCACCGCCGCGCGACTCGGTGCGGCGCGCGCCGCCTCTGCCGGAGCGGCCGATGGAGGCGATCAGGGTCCTGTCGGCCTGCTCGCGGACCGTCTCGCCCGCCTTGATGCCGGCGGCGGTGCGGTCCTCGTGGGCCCGCTCCAGGCGTTCGATCCAGCGGTCGAGCGTGGAGAGCAGCCGGTACTGCTGGTTGACCATGCGCTGCCACATGGCGGCGTCGACGAGCAGATCGCCGGTGGCCTCCGAGCTGTAGGCGGAGCCGTACTGCACGCTGCCCGGCGCGACCGGCATCCAGAGGATGTCGTCGTCGGTCACCACGTCGTCGGCCATGGTGCGGCCGTCGAGCGGCGCCTCGAACAGGACCCGGTGGCTGCGTCCGATGCCGAGCGCGAAGGCGTGCTCCAGGAGGCTCAGGGCCTGGTCCTGGGTGTCGTACTGACTGGGGTACTGCTGCTCGTAGGCCCAGGTGTCGCCGTAGTCGGGGCGGTACAGCTCACGCAGCGGTATGCGGCGCAGCTCGCAGCCCTGGAGGGGGCGTCCGACGAGGGTGTGCTGGGGGCCTTCGACGGGGCCGAGGAGCAGGGTGCCCGGTTCCAGGCGGCCGAGGAAGTGCCAGTGCCCCTGCTGCACGGCGTCGACCGCGAAGAGGTCGAGGGCCCCGGCCACGACGAGCCAGAGGACCTGCGGGCCTTCGAGGTGCACGCTGCGCAGGCCCGTGCAGTCGGCCGGGGTGCCGAGCGCGCCGAAGGCGGCGGCGACCGAGTCACCCGTATAGGAGGTGTACTGCTCCGGAACCGAGGTCACCTCAGTGCTCCTTGACCAGGTCGGCGTAGGGTCCGCCCGCGGCGACGAGGTGTTCGTGGCGCCCGCGTTCCACGACCGAGCCGTGGTCGAGGACGACGATCTCGTCGCTGTCGCGCACGGTGCTCAGGCGGTGGGCGATGACCACGCAGGCGCAGCCGCGGCGGCGGAGGTTGTCGATGATGACCTGTTCGGTCTCCGCGTCCAGGGCGCTGGTCACCTCGTCGAGGACGAGGATGCTGGGGCGGCGGACCAGGGCCCGCGCGATCTCCAGGCGCTGGCGCTGGCCGCCGGAGAAGTTGCGGCCGTCCTGTTCGACGCGGCCGTGGATGCCGCCGGGCCTGCGGGCGACGATCTCGTACAGGCAGGCGTCCTTGAGCGCGGCGACGACGGCGGCGTCCGGGATGGAGGGGTCCCACAGCGCGACGTTGTCGCGGATGGTGCCCTCGAAGAGGAAGACGTCCTGGTCGACGAAGGAGACGGAGGCGGCGAGCGCGCCGCGCGGGATGTCCTCAAGACGCTGTCCGTCGATGCGGATCGTGCCCTCCCAGGGGCTGTAGAGCCCCGAGATCAGCCGGGAGACGGTCGACTTGCCGCTGCCCGATCCGCCGACCAGAGCCACCTGCTGACCGGGGCCGACCGAAAGGGAGAAGCCTGTCAGGAGGGGCTTGTCGAGGGGGCTGTAGCCGAAGGTGATGTCGTCGAGGGTGACGTGGCCCTTGAGGCGGCGGGTGCTCGCGGCGGGTTCCGGGCGGGAGTAGAGGGTGTCGACGGGGAAGTTCTCGACGTCCTTGAGGCGGGCGACGTCGGCGCCGAAGTCCTGGATGCGGCCCGCGACGCCGTTGAGGCGCGTGATCGGTGCGGTGAAGCGGGTGACGAGCGCCTGGAACGCCACGAGCAGACCGATCGACAGATGCCCTTCCACCGCGCGCAGGCCGCCGATCCACAGGATCAGCGCGCTGTTGAGTGTCGCGAGGGTCGGCGCGACGATGCCGAGCCAGGCGCTCGGCACACCGAGGCGCTGCTGCTCCTCCAGGGTGGTGGCGTGCTGGCCCGCCCAACGCCGGAAGAAGCCGTGCTCGCCTCCGGTGGCCTTCATCGTCTCGATCAACTGCAGGCCGGTGTACGAGGTGTTGGTGAGCTTGGCGCTGTCGGCGCGCAGCTTCTGGGTGCCGGTGGCCCGCAGCCGGATGACGATCCGCATCGCGACGATGTTCAGGAGGGCGATGCCGACGCCGACGAGGGTGAGCTGGGGGTCGTAGGTCCACAGCAGGGCCGCGTAGAGGAGTACGACGATGCCGTCGACGCCCGCCGCCGTGAGGTCGCGGGCCAGTGTTTCGGCGACCGCGTCGTTGGACGCGAGGCGCTGGACGAGGTCGGCGGGGCTGCGCTGGGCGTAGAAGGTGACGGGCAGGCGCAGCAGATGGCGCAGGAAGCGGGCGCTGCTCAGCGTGGAGGAGATGATGCGCCCGCGCAGCAGATTCGCCTGTTGCAGCCAGGTGAGGACGACGGTGAGCGCCACCATCGCGCCCATCGAGGCGAACAGCGCGCCGAGCAGGGACGTCTGGTCACCGATCAGGAACAGGTCGATGTATGTGCGGCTGAGCGCGGGCAGCGCGGCGCCGACCGCGACGAGCAGCAGGCTGGCGAAGAGCGCGGCGAGCATGGTGCCCGTGGTGCCGCGCAGCCGCGCGGGCATCGCCCGCATGACGCCGGGCTTGCGGCCTCCCGGGCGGAAGTTCTCGCCCGGTTCGAGGACGAGGACGACGCCGGTGAAGCTGGTGTCGAAGTCCTCGGAGGGGACGAACCGGCGGCCCTTGTCGGGGTCGTTGATGTACACGCCGCGGCGGCCGAAGCGGCGGCCCATGCCGTCGTACACGACGTAGTGGTTGAACTCCCAGAAGAGGATCGCGGGGGCCCTCACCTCGGCGAGCGCGGCCGGTTCCATCTGCATGCCCTTGGCCGTGAGGCCGTAACTGCGCGCCGCCTTCAGGAGGTTGCTGGCCCGCGAGCCGTCGCGGGACACGCCGCACGCGATGCGCAGCTCCTCCAGCGGGACATGCCGTCCGTAGTGCGCGAGGACCATGGCGAGCGCGGCGGCTCCGCACTCCACGGCTTCCATCTGCAGGACGGTGGGCGTACGGACGGTCTTCTGCCGCTTGCCCTTCGACGCGGGGCGGGGGGCTGCGGCGCGGCGGCGGCCCCGCTGGGGCTCGGGGCGGTGCCGGCGGCGGCCGCCCGGGGGCGGGAGTTGCTGCTGGTGTGCCGGGGAGGGGTGCGGTGCGGTCACGGAAGCAGCCAATCGATCGGGCGCTGCTCGGCGAGGTGGAAGGCGCCGGTGGCCAGGGTCATGGAGTCGAGCGCGAAGGGCGGGCCGTCCGCGTTCGACCAGGAGTAGCCGGATTTGGTGGCCGACGAGCGTTCGAGCGAGACGAGGACGCCGACGGGTGGCCCGTCCTTGGTGAACTGCCCGGCCAGTTCTTTGTCGCCGAGGAAGCCGCTGATCTTCTGTTCGCTCTGCGCGGTTCGGCCGATCGCCTTCACGCGGCCTCGCAGCATGCCGTACTCCTGCGTGGGCACGGACTGGACCGTGAGGTCCACCGAGGCACCGACGGGGACGGTGGCCGCGCTGTCGGCCGGGACGTAGAGCATCGCGAGGAGGGGGTCGTCGCTGCCCGACACGCGCTCGACGGTCGCGACGTCCGCGCCGGTGGTGACGACGGTGCCGATCCGGGCGACCAGTGTGCTGACGCGGCCGGCGGCGATGGATCGCACGACCTTGTCGCCCTGGTCCGTACGGACCTTGAGCACGGGGGCGCCGGCGGCGACCCGCTTTCCCTCTTCGGCGAGGACACGCGTCACCTGCCCGGTGACGGGGCTCTGCAGGACGTAACTGCCCTGGCCGTGGGTGAGGATGCCGGGTGCGCGGAGCGTGGAGGAGACCGAGCCGGTCACGGCCCAGACGCTCGCGGCGGCCATGACGACGACGGTGACGGCGAGCACGAGCAGGCCCTGGGGTCGGGCGTAACGCACCGGCAGGTCGAGTTCCTCGGGCGACTGCAGCTTGGACAGGGCCTGTTGGCGGAACTGCACGGAACGCTTCCCTTACTTTGCCTGTGGCGTCCGTGAGCCCCGGAACCAATGGTTCCGGGGCTCACGAATCATGGCGTCTCAGTGAGCTTCAGCTCAGAGACCAGCGGTCAGGCCGGAGGCCAGGCCCGTGACGGCGCCGGTGTTGAGACCGGTCACGCCCTCGACGGTGCCGACGACGCCGCCGACGACGCCCGAGACGGGGGCGATGGAGTCAACGGTGCTGGTGACGTTGCCCGCGACACCGGCGACGAGGCCACCGGAGACGTTGTCGAGGTCGGCGTCGGAAATCTCGAGGGTCTCGACCTGGGGGGTGTAGTTCATGGTGTGAGCTGCCCTTCTCATGAATGGTGCAAAGGTGTTTCCAACACTGCGGAACCTGAAGTGCGAATTCCGCGGTGGCGAGGATCAAAGCACGTTCGCAGCTCGTACATCCAATCGACGACGTGACGTCCGATGGCGCTCGTGGCATCGAATCACCGCTGCGTGCAGGCATGTTCACGGCACGGGAGCAGCTCCTTCACAAGCTTCACAGACGGAAATCCCACGTGCGGAAGGACTCCCTCCACCAAAGCGGACACTCTCGCACCAAAGCGAAAGTTCTGTGGTCAATACACAAGGGCTTCGCGTGGAGTATTCGCCGAATAGCGTGACTGGGCTGCGCATTCGATGTGCAGATTCATTGAAGGCGTGCCGAATCGTGGCCGAAGGGGACACCGGGGCCGGGACGCGGGAGTCGGCCGCCCGGTAGCCACCGGGACTCCGCGGGGCGTCATAATTGCGGCCATGCGGATCTCAGCCAGGGCGGACTACGCGGTACGTGCCGCGCTACAACTCGCCGCGTGCCAGGAAGGCGGGCCCCTGAAGGCCGAGGCCATCGCCGACGCACAGGAGATCCCGCACAAGTTCCTCGAGGGCATCCTCAACGACATGCGGCGCGGCGGTCTCGTCCTGAGCCAGCGCGGCGGCAACGGCGGCTACCGCCTGGCCCGGCCCGCCGACGACATCAGCATCGCGGACGTCATCCGCGTCGTGGAGGGCCCCTTGGTGTCGGTGCGCGGTGTGCGCCCTCCGGAGCTCGCCTACAGCGGGCCCGCGGAATCACTGCTGCCGCTGTGGATCGCGCTGCGGGCGAACGTCCGCCAGATCCTGGAGGGCGTATCCCTCGCCGATGTCGCGGGCGCCCGACTCCCCACGCCGGTCACGGCGCTCGCCGAGGATCCCGCGGCCTGGACGAACCCTTAGCCGCGGGGCGCCTGGCGCCGGTTGCGCGGGTGGTTGCGAGCCATGCGTTCGTTGCCGTGCTTGTACGCGCCGGTCCAGCGCGCCATCACCAGTTGGGCGTCGCCCGACTCCACCTCGGCGAGGAACTTCTCGGCGCGCGCACCGCGCAGCGTGCCGGCCGTGCGTCCGTGGTGAGTGATCGTCACGGTGGCGTCGGAGTGCTGCTCATAGGTGAAGCCGGCAGGTCTTGGCATGGTCGGATGCTAGGCGTGGCGCCTGTCGTTACGTAACCGAATTTCGGGTGCGCCTTGGGGCGATCGGCTCAGATCGACTCCCGTCGGCTCCCGTCGGCTCCCGTCGGCTGGAGAGGCCGACACCCAGGGACCCCTTCTCCGTTCCAACTCGCGAGACGCAGTGGTCCGCCCCTTGAACACCCCCTTGTCGCGGCGGGAGTTCGCACCCACCATTCCTATCAATCAGGTAGGAAAACTAGGAATCTGTGAGGCGTCCCCGTGACAACGCTGATCCCCACCGCCTCGCCGCGCGTCGTCCGGGAGCTCGCCGACGACCTCGCCGTCGACGCGGACCTGCGCGACCGTGCGGGCAAACCTCCGCTCGACGAGGTGGCGCGGCTGCGCGAGGCGGGACTGCCCGCACTCCTGACGCCGCCCGGCCAGGAGAGTCAAGGCGGCCGGCCGGGCCAGGACGGCCTGCACGGCCGGGGCAGCGACTGGCGCACGGCCTGTACGGCGGTCAGGGATATCGCGGCGGCGGACAGTTCCATCGCCGAACTCCTCGCGCACCACCACGCCCTGTCGTGGAGCCCGCGTCTCTTCGGCACGCCCGAGGAGGCCGCGGCGCTCGAACTGCGCGCCGTACACGAGCAGTGGCTCTGGGGCGGTGACATCGAACTGCCGGACGCGCGGACGAGCGCAGGACTCGCCCTCACCCCGGCCGCCGACGGGTATGTCCTGCACGGCAGGCGGCCCTTGACCGCGGGGGCAGCCGTGGCCGACCGGCTCGTCCACACGGCGCGGCGCACGGACAGCGGCGAGTGGGTGGTCGTCCACGTGGACCCGGCCCATCCCGGCGTCTCCGCCGAGCCGGCGCACGATCTGCTCGGGCAGCGCCTGAGCGGTGCGGGCGGCGTCACGTACGACGATGTGCCGGTGGCCGCGCACCAGGTGCTCGGCACGGTGTCCGTGGACGAACACGAGATCTCACCGTTCACCGCGCTCGCCCCGCTGGCCCGCCGACTCCTGCTCGTCCAGGTCGGCCTCGGCAACGCGCAGGGCGCACTCGCCGAAGCGCGGGACATCAGCCGCGCCCTGCCGCGCCCCGCCTCGACGGGGGCTCTCGACACCCGCGGGGACTGCGGACCGCCCCCCATGGACCCCTATCTGCTGCTCGCCTACGGGGAGTTGGCGACGGCCGCGCACAGCGCGACCGCGGTGGTGGAGCGCGCGACGGAGGCGTTGGCCCAGGGCCTGGAGACGGGGCCCGCGCTCGGCGCCGACGAGCGTGCCGACATCGCGTTCCTCGTGAGCGCGGCCGAAGCGGTCACCACCCGGTCCGCCCTGCACATCACCACCCGCGTCCTCGAACTCACCGCCGACACGCCCTCCCCCACGGCCGACCCCGGGCTCGACAGGTTCTGGCGCAACGCCCGCGCCCTGACCGCCCACAGCTCCACGGCCCACCGCCTGCGCGACATCGGGGAGCACTACCTCAACGGGTTTCAGTAGACGTCCACCTCGGCCTTCGGGTAGATCTCGGTCGAGCACGACGTCCCGCACGCAAGGCCGAGAGGGAAGCACCCGTTGAACACCGGCAGTTATTACGAGCCCATCGACGAGCACCGTTACAAGCCCACCGCCCACGCCGGTGGTGCCTGGGACACCGACGAGCAGCACTTCAGCCCGCTCGGCGGGCTCATCGTCCACGCCATCGACCGGCAGCTGGCCACCCGGCCTGACAACGGCCTGGTCCTGTCCCGGATCAGCTTCGACATCCTCGGGCGCCTCGCCCTCGACGAGTGCGAGATCCGCGTGGAGACCCTCAGGCCCGGCCGCACCATCGAACTGGTCGAAGCCGTCGTGCTCATGGCCGACCGGCCGGTGGTACGGGCACGGGCCTGGCTCCTCGCCTCCGGCGACACCAGTGCCGTGGCGGGCGGCGGCGCCGACAGACTCACCCCTCCCGAGGAGCTGGCGTCCTGGCCCATGGCTTCCGTGTGGCCGGGCGGGTACATCGCCTCCGTGGATGTCCGCCCCGTGTCACCCCCGCAGCCGGGCCGTACGACCGCGTGGATCTCCACCGCCCTCGACCTCGTCGCCGGGCAGACCGCGAGCCCCCTCGCGTCCTACATCGCGCTCGTGGACACGGCCAACGGCATCGCCGTACGGCAGCCGCCCACGGCCTGGATGTTCCCCAACGTCGACCTCACCGTCCACCTCCACCGCAGGCCGGAAGGCGGCTGGACGGGACTCGACACCACGGTGACCTTCGGCCCGACCGGCCAGGGCATCACGAGCACCGTCCTGCACGACGTCCGCGGCCCCGTCGGGCACGCGCAGCAGATCCTCACGGTTCGCCCGCTGTGACGACGCGTGTTGCGTCCATGACATCGTCACAAGTTCGACCCACGACGTTCATACAGTGATGCGCCCACCCGTGCCACTCTCCCGTTGGCCCACTTGTCAACTCGCGTAGACCGCACGCCCTGTTGAGGGGTTGCGCGGTGCGCGCGGGTCTTCCGGGAGAGGACACCCCCCACATGCCCGTCCCTCACATACGTCGCTGGAAACCGCTGGCCATGACGGCCGCCGCGGTCCTTGTCGGGATCACCGTCCCGGCCGCCGCCGACGCCGCGACCACGGACCCCACTCCGCCCGCGGCGGCCGCCTCCGCCTATGACGACACGTACTACAAGGACGCGGTCGGCAAGACCGGTCCGGAGCTCAAGAGCGCCCTGCACACCATCATCAGCGACCAGACCAAGCTCTCGTACGACCAGGTCTGGGACGCGTTGAAGGTCACCGACCAGGACCCGGCCGACAGCGGCAACGTGATCCTGCTCTACACCGGCCGCTCGCAGAGCAAGGACAGCAACGGCGGCGACCCCGACCAGTGGAACCGCGAGCACGTGTGGGCCAAGTCCCACGGCGACTTCGGCACCGCGACCGGCCCGGGGACCGACATCCACCACCTGCGGCCGACGGACGTCTCGGTCAACAGCACCCGTGGCAACAAGGACTTCGACAACGGCGGCAGCGAGGTCGGCGAGGCGCCCGGCAACTACACCGACTCCGACTCCTTCGAGCCGCGTGACGCCGTCAAGGGCGACGTGGCCCGCATGATCCTCTACATGGCCGTGCGTTACGACGGCGAGGACGGCTTCGCCGACCTGGAGCCCAACGACAAGGTCGACAACGGCAGCGCCCCCGCCATCGGTCGCCTTTCCGTGCTGAAGCAGTGGAGCGACGAGGACCCGCCGGACACGTTCGAGAAGAACCGCAACCAGGCCATCTACGACAAGTTCCAGCACAACCGCAATCCGTTCGTCGACCACCCCGAGTGGGTCGGGGCGATCTGGTAGATCACGGTCGCCGGTGGTGGCAGCGGCCTCCGGACTGCTGCACCACCACCGGCAACTGACAGGCCGTCAGGAGACGACGTCACCCAGCGGCTTGCCCTCCAGATGGCCGAGGACGTTCTGGATCGCGGCGAGGCCGATGCGGACGAGTGTCTCGCGGGTGACGCCCGCGACATGCGGGGACAGCACCACGTTCGGAGCCTTCAGGAGACGCAGCGCGGCCGTGGGCGGTTCGGGGTCGAAGACGTCGATGCCCGCCCCGGCCAGCGTGCCGGCCGTCAGGGCGTCGGCCAGGGCGTCCTGGTCGATGAGCGCGCCTCGCGAGGTGTTGATGACGAAGGCCGTCGGCTTCAGAAGGGCGAGGCGCCCGGCGTCCAGGAGGTGGCGGGTGTCCTCCGTGAGCGGTGCGTGCAGGGTGACGTAGTCGGACGTGCGGAGCAGTTCGTCGAGTTCGACGTGGCGCGCGCCGCCGAGGGCGGCCTCCTTCTCCGCTGACGCCGGCCTCGGCCCCGCGTAGACGACGCTCATGTCGAACGCGACCGCACGGCGGGCGACTTCCTCGCCGATGTGGCCGAGTCCCACGATGCCGAGCGTCTTGCCCGAGAGCTCCGTGATCGACTGCTGGAGGCGCGGCAGCGCCCAGTCGGCCTCGGTGAGAGCGGTGTGCGCCGGGATCAGCTGCTTGGCGAGGGCGAGCATGAGGGCGAAGGTCTGCTCGGCGACGTTCTGCTTCTCGGCGCCGCTGGAGCCGATCGAGCAGACGAGGATTCCGCGGGCGCGGGCGGCGTCCACGTCGACGTAGTCGAAGCCGTGGCTCGCGCATTGGACGACTTCCAACTCCGGTGCCGCCGCGATGTGTTCGGCGGTGACGGGGGCGAGGCCCGTGATGATGACGTGTGCGTCGCGCAGGGCCGCGGGATCTTCGTCGGCCGACTCGACGACGGTGACATGCGCCGACGCGGGAAGCAGCCCGGCGAGTGCGCCTCCCGCGGCACGGCCGCCCACGTGGGGCGAGACGATGGCGAGGACGTTCTTCACGGCGGTCATGCGGTCTCCTCGATCAGGTCGTCGCGGGTGAGGGAGGCGGGCCCGGCGTGCCCGGAAAGGGCGAGGGTCAGGTCGAGTTCGGCGAGCAGGCACCGGATCACATGGTCGACGCCCGCCTGACCGTCGAGGCCGAGCCCATAGGCGTACGGCCGCCCCACCAGGACGGCCTGGGCACCCAGTGCGAGCGCCTTGAAGATGTCGTCGCCGGTGCGGATGCCGCTGTCGAACAGGACGGAGAGCCGGTCGCCGACCGCCTCCACGACTCGGGGCAGCGCGTCGGCCGCCGCGACGGACCCCGCGACCTGGCGGCCGCCGTGGTTGGAGACCACCACCCCGTCCATGCCCTCGTCGGCGGCGCGGCGTGCGTCGTCCGGGTGCAGGACGCCCTTGAGCACGATCGGGCCGTCCCAGTTCTCGCGCAGGAAGGCCAGGTCCGGCCAGGTTTTCGCGGGGTCGGCGAACATGCCGACGAAGTGCATCACGGCGGCGTTCGGGTCCTCGTGCACCGGCTTGGCGAGGCCGGCCCGGAACGCCGGGTCGCTGAAGTAGTTGGCGGTGCCCACGCCGTGCAGGAAGGGCAGATACGCCTGGTCCAGGTCGCGCGGGCGCCAGGCGAGGAGCGGGGTGTCGAGCGTGACGACGAGCGCCGTGAAGCCCGATGCCTTCGCCCGGTCCAGGAAGCTCTTGGTGACGTCACGGTCCTTGGCCCAGTACAGCTGGAACCACCGCTGCGCGTCCCCCATCTCCTCGGCGACGTGTTCCATGGGAGTGCTGGAGGCCGAGGACAGGATGTACGGGACGCCACGGGCCGCCGCCGCGCGGGCGGCGGCCGACTCACCCTCCGGGTGCATGATCGACAGGACGCCGATCGGTGCGAGGGCGAGCGGCGCGGGCAGCCGGTGGCCGAGCACCTCCACGGACAGGTCGCGCTCGTGTACGTCGCGCAGCATGCGGGGCACGATCCGGCGCCGTTCGAGCGCCTGGCGGTTGGCGCGGGCGGTGCTGCCGTTGCCTGCGCTTCCCGCGACATAGCCGACCGGGCCGGGGCCGAGCCGCTGCTCGGTCAGCTCCTCCAGGCGGGTCAGGTCGGTGGGCAGGCGCGGCACGGCGCCCGTCATGCCGTTGAGGTAGATCTCGTACTGGAAGTCCGCCCAGTTCGGCGTCGTCATGTGGTGGGTCCCGTCCGGTGGCCTTGAGACTGCGTGGGGCTGTGCTGTCGCCGTGTGACTGTGCGAGAGGAAGCACGGTCCACCTGACGATCCTTGCCACCGTGACAAGCCCCGTCCATGGCCGTACGCGCCTTTTTCGGAGGGACCAGCGCCCTGCGACGGAGCGCAAAAGGGGCCACGGCTGCGACGCCGTGGCCCCCAGGGTCAGATCACCAGATCCTGACCCGCTCCGTCCGGTCCAGCCAGAGGCCGTCGCCGGCCTTCGTGCCGAACGCCTCGTGGAACTCGTCGAGGTTGCGGACGATGTTGGCCCGGAATTCCGGCGGCGAGTGCGGGTCGATGGTGAGGTACTGCTGCTCCTGCTCCTTGCGGCGCTTGGTGCGCCAGCAGTAGGCCCAGTTCATGAAGAGCCGCTGGGACCCGGTCAGACCGTCGCTCGTGGGCATCGGGTCGCCGTCGAGCGCGATCTTGTACGCCGTGTGCCCGATGGTCAGGCCGCCCAGGTCGCCGATGTTCTCGCCCACGGTCAGCGAGCCGTTGACGAACTCGCCGGGGAGATTGCGGGGGGAGAAGGCGTCGTACTGCTTGACCAGCGCCTTCGACTTCGCCTCGAACGCGGTCTTGTCGGCCGCCGTCCACCAGTCGTTGAGGTTGCCCGCGCCGTCGTACTGCGCGCCCTGGTCGTCGAAGCCGTGGCCGATCTCGTGGCCGATGACCGAGCCGATGCCGCCGTAGTTCTCGGCGGAGTCCGCGTCGGGCGAGAAGAACGGCTTCTGCAGGATGCCCGCGGGGAAGCAGATCTCGTTGGTGCCCGGGTTGTAGTACGCGTTGACCGTCTGCGGCAGCATGAACCACTCGTCGCGGTCGACCGGCGCCCCGATCTTGGCGAGCTGCCGGTCGGACTCGAAGGCCGCCGCCGCGTGCGCGTTGCCGAGCAGGTCGTCGGCGGAGACTGCGAGGGCCGAGTAGTCGCGGAAGGTGTCGGGGTAGCCGATCTTGGGACGGAAGGTGGCGAGCTTCTCGTAGGCGCGCTCCTTCGTCTCGTCCGTCATCCAGTCCAGGCGGGCGATCGACTGGCGGTAGGCCTCCAGGAGGTTGGCGACGAGGTCGTCCATCAACGCCTTGGAGCTCGGCGGGAAGTGCCGCGCCACGTACTCCTTGCCGACGGCCTCGCCGATGGAGCCCTCGACAAAGGCGACCGCCCGCTTCCACCGGGCGCGCAGCTCCGGCGTGCCGTTCAGGGTGCGGCCGTAGAACTCGAAGTTGTTCCGGACGAACGCGTCCGTGAGGTACGGCGCGCAGGAGCGCAGGACCCGGACCAGCATCCAGTCGCGCCACTGCTCGATCGGCACCTCGTCCAGGACGGCGGACAGGTGACGGAAGTAGGACGGCTGGCGGACGCACGTCTCGGCGATCGTGGCGTCCGAGCCGCCGAGCCCCTCGACGAAGGCGCGCCAGTCGAAGTGCGGTGCCAGGGTGATCAGTTCGTGCAGGGTGAGGAGGTTGTACGTCTTTTGCACGTCACGCGTCTCGGCCCGCTCCCAGTGCCCTGCGGCGAGCCGGGTCTCCAGGGCGAGGACCGACTGCGCGGCCTCGGCGGGCGACGCGTGCTGCCCCAGCGTGAGCAGTTCGGTGAGGTGGGCGACGTACTTCTCGCGGATCTCGGCGAACTTCTCTTCGCGGTAGTACGACTCGTCGGGCAGGCCGAGGCCGCCCTGGAGGAGGTTGAAGAGGTAGCGGTCGGAGTCGCGGTCGTCCGTGTCGATGTACGAGCCGAAGAGACCGGAGCCGCCGGTCCGCTCGAAGCGGCCGAGGAACGCCGCGAGCTCCCGGGTGTCCCGCAGGCCCGCGACCTCGTCGATCAGGGGCTGCGCCGGGGCGAGCCCGCGGGCGTCGATCGCCTCCTCGTCCATGAAGGAGGCGTACAGCGTGGCGATCTTGCGCGCGTCATCCGGGGCGGCGCCGGACGTCGAGGCCGACGCCAGGTCCTGGATGATCACCTTCACTTGTTCCTCGGCCGTGTCGACCAGCTGCACAAAGGGGCCCCAGCTCGAGCGATCCTCGGGGATCGGCTCGTTCTCCAGCCAGTGACCGTTGACGTGGCCGAACAGGTCGTCCTGCGGCCGGATCTCGGGGTTCATGCCCGCGCGGGCGTCATCCAGCATGCTCATTCACGCACCCTACGCGGACACGCCGCCCGAGCACGATCGGCTTGTACGGCCGGCCAGGCCTCAGCCGCCGCCGTACTCCCGCAGATGCCGCGCCGCCACCGTCCCACCGCGGCCGGCAGGTCGGTGGGCAATTGCCGTCCCAGGACGCCCAGTTGGTATGGACATGACCTGAGGCGGCTCCTATGCTCCGCCTGAACTCATCGTGAGAGCGCTCTCATCACCCCTGTTCCTCCCCACCCCGATGGAACGACAGAAAGGGCACTGCCGTGAGACGCAGAACCGGAGTCCGCATCGCCTTCTCCTCCTTGCTCCTGGTGGGCACGTGGGCGAGCGCATCGCTCACCTCCACCGCCGGGGCGGCCCCCGCGCCCGCCGCTCCCCCGGCATCCGCGGGCATGCTCACCGCCCTGCAGGACGACCTCGGGCTCACAGCGGGCCAGGCCCGCGACCGCCTCGCCGCCGAGAAGAGTGCGACCCGCGTCGACCGCGCGGCGCGCAAGGCGGCCGGATCCGCGTACGCCGGCTCCTGGTACGACGCGGGCACCGAGAAGCTGACCGTCGCCACCACCAGTGCGCGCAAGGCCGACGCCCTGCGCGAGACCGGCGCCACCGTCCGCGTCGTCAGCCACAGCGCGAAGGAACTCGACGCCGCCAAGGCGCGCATCGACTCCCTGACCGCGCCCAAGGGCGTGAGCAGCTGGCACGTGGCGCCGCGCAGCAACACCATCGTGGTGAACGTCGTCGCTGCTCAGAAGGACGACAACGATGTCCGACGGTTCGTCGACCGCGCCCGGAAGGCCGGCCCCGTCCAGGTCGAGACCGTCGCCAAGGCGCCGAGCACCTTCGCCGCCGGCACCGTCGGCGGAGACCCCTACTACACCGGCAACGTCCGCTGCTCCATCGGCTTCTCGGTGCACGGAGGTTTCGTCACCGCGGGCCACTGCGGGCAGACCGGCGCCGCGGTGCGCGGCTGGGACAACTCGAACATCGGCAACTTCCAGGGCTCTTCGTTCCCCGACAACGACTACGCGTACGTCAGCGTCGGCAACGGCTGGTGGACCGTGCCGGTGGTGCTCGGCTGGGGCACCGTCTCCGACCAGCTCGTCCGCGGCTCGGCGGAAGCACCCGTCGGAGCGTCGATATGCCGCTCCGGCTCCACCACGCACTGGCACTGCGGGACCGTCCTCGCCAAGAACGAGACCGTCAACTACAGCCAGGGCGCCGTCCACCAGATGACCAAGACGAGCGTCTGCGCCGAACCGGGCGACTCCGGCGGCTCGTTCATCAGCGGCGACCAGGCCCAGGGCGTCACATCCGGCGGCTGGGGCAACTGCAGCGGCGGCGGCGAGACCTGGCACCAGCCCATCAACGAGATCCTCGGGCGCTACGGCCTCACCCTGCACACCGCCTGACGGCGCGGGCCGCGCCGGGCCCGCGGGAGGGCCCGGCGCGTACGCCGCTGCGGTGAGTCCTGGCGGCTGGATGGCCCTAACGGGGTTCACCGCCCGCGCCCCGGAGGAAGGACTGCGGCTGCCACTGCCAGGAACGAACTGCTCCCGGAACCGCGCGTCCGGGGGCGAACGGAGAACCGCGATGACAGCAACGTCCGGGGCCCGCCGCCGCGCCCGCATCGGCACCAGACTCCTCGCCACGCTCGCCGTGGGCGCGCTCACCATGGGCGCCGCGTACGAGAGCGCACGGGGGGACGCCGGGGCCCCGCCGCCCGAACGGTCGCCCTTCACCGGGCAGACGGCGGATCAGGGACCGGTCCTCGCGGTGAAGTTCGACAACGCGCGCACGGCCCGGCCGCACACCGGCCTCGCCCAGGCGGACATCGTCTACGTGGAGAAGGTCGAGGGCGGCATGAGCCGCCTGATGGGCGTGTACTCGAGCCGTCTGCCGCAGGCCGTCGGCCCGGTGCGCAGCGCCAGGGAGTCCGACATCGAGCTGCTTCGGCAGTTCGGCCGCCCGGCCCTCGCCTACTCGGGGGTGCGCAGCGCGCTCAACAAGACGCTCAGGGATTCACCGCTGTACGCCCGGCCGTTCGGCAGCGTGCCGGGCGCCTACTTCCGTGAAGCCGGCCGCACCGCCCCGCACAACCTCTTCGTGCGCCCCGAGGCGGTCCTTCGCTCGGCCCCGAAGGCCGACCGCGCCACCGACATCGGCTTCCGCTTCGGCCCGGCCCCGGCCGGCGGCGCCCCCACGTCGGCGCGGACGGTCCGCTACTCCTCGGCGAGCCACACCTTCAACTGGTCGCCGCGGGAGGGCCGCTGGCTCGCGTCGTTCGACGGGGCGCCGGCCCGCAGCACATCGGGGGCGCGGCTGGGAGCGAAGACGATCGTCATCCAGCACGTCGACATGCCCCCGTCGCGCTTCAAGGACGTCAACGGCGCCGCGACCCCGTACATCAAGACGGTGGGCAGCGGCAGGGCGACCGTCCTGCGGGGCGGCAAGGCCTATGAGACGCGCTGGAAGCGGTCGAGCCCCGAGAGCGGCACGTCCTTCACGCTCTCCAACGGACAGCGGATGCCGTTTGCTCCCGGGCAGGTCTGGATGGTCTACGCGGACCGCTGACCCGGCCGGCCAACCGGCCCGCTTCGGACAGGCGTCAGCCCGGTGACCGTGATCGGTCACCGGGCTGACTGCGTGCTCCTCGCGGAGCGTCAGTTACTCAGTCGCTCAGCCGCTCAGCCGCGTACGGACTCGAGTTCCCGGTCCTGGTCCTCCTGGCGCGCCGTGGGGAAGTCGCCGAGCTGCTTGTGCAGCTTCTCGCCCTCCACGTCGACGTTCGGCAGGGCGCGGTCGAGCCACTTCGGCAGCCACCAGGCCTTGTTGCCCAGGAGGGCGAGCACGGCCGGGACGATCGCCATGCGGACGACGAAGGCGTCGAAGAGGACGGCGATGGCCAGGCCGAAGCCCATCATCTTGATCATGTCGTCGTTCTCCATGATGAAGCCGGAGAAGACGCTGATCATGATGACCGCCGCGGCGGCGACGACCCGTCCGCCGTGCGTGAAGCCCGTGACGACGGCCTCACCGGGACGCGCTCCGTGGACGTATGCCTCCCGCATGCGGGTCACGAGGAAGACCTCGTAGTCCATCGCGAGACCGAACACCACGCCGATCATGAAGATCGGCATCATGCTCATGATCGGGCCCGGCTGGTCCACGCCGACGATGTCCGCAAGCCAGCCCCACTGGAAGACTGCGACGACGGCGCCGAGCGCGGCGGCCACCGACAGGAGGAAGCCGAGCGCCGCCTTGAGCGGTACGAGGACCGAGCGGAAGACCAGCATCAGGAGCAGGAAGGCCAGGCCGACGACGAGTCCCAGGTAGGGAAGGAGCGCGTCGTCCAGGGTCTGCGAGAAGTCGATGGTCATGGCGGTCGCGCCGGTGACCAGGACCTCGGAGTTCGTCTTGTCCCCGAGCCCGTCGACCGTGGAGCGGATCTCCTTGACGACGCCCTCGGTCTTGTGGTCGCTCGGGCCGGTCTTCGGTACGACGTTGAAGATCGCGGTGTCGTCGGACTTGTTGCCGTTCGCCGGCGTGACGGCGGCGACGCCGTCGATCTTGGCGATCTCCTTGCCGACGGTGCCGGCCGCTGCGGCCGCACCCTTGTCCTTGTCGGTGTCGACGGTGACCATCAGCGGGCCGTTGAAGCCGGCACCGAAGGACTCGGACAGCATGTCGTAGGCCTTGCGCTGCGTGGTGTCCGGCGCCGACGTGCCCTCGTCGGGCAGGCCGAGCTCCAGGCTGGTGGCCGGTACGGCGACCACACCGAGGCCCACCACGGCGAGCAGGAGCACCGGGATCGGGCGGCGCAGCACGAAGCGCGCCCAGCGCGTGCCGAGCTTCGGCTTGGCGTTCGGGTCCTGCAGTTCGCTCACGGGCTTCTTGCGGTCCTTGCGGCGCAGCACCTTCTTGCCCGCGAAACCGAGCAGCGCGGGGATCATGGTGAGCGCGATGAGGACGGCTATCGCGACCGTGCCGGCCGCGGTCAGGCCCATCTTCGTGAGGATCGGGATGTTGACGATGGCGAGGCCGGAGAGTGCGACGATGACGGTGAGTCCGGCGAACACCACGGCGGAGCCCGCGGTGCCGGTGGCACGGCCCGCGGCCTCCTCCGGCTCGCGCCCCTCGGCGATCTCCGCCCGGAAGCGGGAGACGATGAAGAGCGCGTAGTCGATGCCGACGGCGAGGCCGATCATCATCGCGAGCGTCCCGGTCATGGCGGAGAGGTCGAAGACGCTGCCGAGGGCCGCGATGCCCGAGACGCCGATGCCCACGCCGATGATGGCGGTCAGGAGCGGCATGCCCGCGGCGACCATCGAGCCGAAGGTGATGAGCAGGACGACCGCGGAGACCGCGATGCCGATGAGTTCGGCGGAGCCGCCCATCTCCTGCTCGGCCATGACGGCGTCGCCGCCGGTCTCGACGGTGAAGCCCGTCTTGCGGGTGTCGTCGGTGGCCTTGGTCAGCGCGTCACGCGCCTTGTCGGTCAGCTCGGTGGCGGCCACCTTGTACGTGACGGAGGCGTACGCGGTGGTGCCGTCCTTGCTGACCGCGTTGGCCTTGTACGGGTCGGCGACCTCGGAGACCTGCGGACCGGCGCCCAGGGTCTTGACCAGCTTCTCGACGTCGCCCTTGGGGCCGGAGTCGGTCAGCTTCTCGCCCTCGGGGGCGCGGATGACCACACGCGCGGTGGCGCCCTCGGCGCTGGCCGCGGGGAACTTCTCGTCGAGGAGGTCGAAGGCCTTCTGCGACTCGGTCCCCGGCATGGAGAAGGAGTCCGCGGGCGGTGCGGGCGCGGCGGACGCGGAGAAGCCGACACCGGCGAGCAGCACCACCCACATCAGTGCTACATAGCGGCGTCGCCTGAAGGCGAGGCGGCCCAGTTTGTACAGGAACGTAGCCACGGCGAAGGGGCTCCCGTCGGTTTCGGCAGGCGGAGTGAGACCCCCCGGGAGCACGATCAGCGCATGTCAGGGCGGTCAGCAGGTTCCTTTCAATAGTCCAGGCACGCCCCGGCCCAGAAGTCAGACTGAGAGCCGGACTCTGCGCCCACGGACGCTGTAGTGCCGTGCACGCTCAGTCATCCTCGGGGAGGAGATGTGATCAGGATGTGTAGGACCCACACCGAGCGCCCGGCCGCCGGAGGCTTGGCCTCCGTACCGTGGGGCATCCGTTCACCACGGAACAACTCGCCCTTATAACACCCCAATAGGAGAGATAAGGTGTCGAGTCAGCTCTCAGATACTTGTCATCACCATCCAGGAGAACCTTCGTGACTCTCGCCACCGCGCCGTCTGAAGCCGCCCCGTCGCCGGAGGTGCCCGAGCCGGTGGCCCGGGACGCCCGCGAGTTCGGTGCCTACGCGCGCACGGGCGGCTGGGCCTTCGCCCTGAAGGTGGCGCGCAGTGTGCGCCCCGGTGGGCAGGGCGCCGACGAGACGCCGAAGATCTCGGCGAAGGAGTTCAGCGATCTCGCCGGCTGCTCGGCCGAGCGCGTCATGCGCTACTACAAGGCCTGGGACAAGGCCGCTGACGACGGCCTCGTACCCCACTTCGAGGCACTCACGCCCGGCGAGGACATCGAACTGCCCGACTCCGACGTCTGGTTGACGTACTACTCGGCGCGCTCCAGCGCCCTGTCCCAGCGCGGCACCGCGATCACGGAGGCCGCCGAGGCCGAGGGCATCCGCCCCACCAAGGCCCTGGAGGTCGCGGAGAACCCCACCGCGCTGCGGGCCGCGATCCTCGCCGACCCCGGGACGGCGGAAGCCGCGCGGCGCGCGCTGATGGACCGGCTCGACGAGGACCCGGCGCTGCGCACCGAGCTAGTCCGCGACATCGTGCGGGCCGACGACCTCAAGAAGGCGGTCGCCGCCGAGGCGAAGGCGGGCGACCGCGTCGACTACGTACGCCAGATCGTCGACAAGGGGCAGGTCAAGACGCCGGCGGGCCAGCTGATCGACGCGCCCGCCGAGCTGAAGGAGGAGGCCGAGCGGCATCTGTCCCTCATCGACGAGCTCGACGAGGGCGAGGACTCCGGCGAGTGGGCGCGGGAGGCCTACGACACCGTGAAGGACCTGGTCGCCCAGACCGTCCAGAGCGACCCGCAGCTGCGGGTGCAGGAGCGGCGGGCGAAGTTCTACAGCAGCCTGCAGAAGGCGACGAAGGTCTTCGAGGAGCTGACCTTCGACGACGCCGAGGTCGAGGACGTCTACGAGGACGACATGCTGCGGCGCCTGGAGGAGCTGCAGCAGTCGATCGCCGCGTGCATCACGGCGCTGCAGGCGGCGACAACTCCTCCCGCATCCGCTTCCGCTTCCGCGGGAGACTCCGCTCCCGTGGGGGACTCCGCGGCGGTCGGGGACTCCGCGCCCGCGGCGGACGGCAGCTGACGGCCCGGCTTTTTCGCGGCGACCCCCTCCCTCCCCGTACATCCCGATGATGACCATGGCCTCGCCCGTAGCCCTGGAGTCGTACGGCATGACCCATACGCGGAGGGATTCGCCGCACCCCGCCTCGCTCGTAGCTTCTTGATCAACGTACGGAGACCGGCGTACGGAGTTGATCGAGAGGTCATGGATCTATGCACAGCAAGGCATTCGCGCCCGAGTACCAGGGCGAGTTGGGCGCGGCACTGGGAGTGAACTCCTCCTACGAGGAGGTGCTGACGGAGGCGGGCCGCGCCTTTACCCGGGCGGACACCGCACTGGAGAGGGCGCGGGCCGCGCTCGCGCTCGCCGAGGCGAACCGGCGGCTCGGCCAGGTCGACGACGCGGGTCGCGCCTGGCGGCAGAGTTACCGCAGCGCACGCGTCGCGGGGGACGCGGGCGCCATGGCCTGGGCCCTGTGGAGCGGCGGCACGCTCGCCCGCCAGTGCGGCCAACTACGGCTCGCCCGCAGGCTGTTGACCTGGGGGGTGGCGCTTGCCGCCGACAGCGGCGAGCGGCTCGCGCACGGCTACGCGCTCGCGGGACTCGCCGAGACGGGCCGCATCCAGGGTGACTACGCCGCGGTGGCCGCCCTGCACGAGCAGCTCCTGGAACAGGGCCGGGCGCACGGCGAGGCGCGGCACATGGTGTGGGCGATGTCCGGCATCGCCCAGATGCGGCGGAACACCGGCGACTACACCGAGGCGCTCGAGTTGTTCGAGGAGTGTGTGCGGATCGCGACGGATGCCCGGGACGCGCGGGGGCGCGCCTGGTCCCTGCGCGGGGTCGCCGACGTCCTCTCACTGCGGGGCGACACGGAGAAGGCGCTGGCGCTGCTCTCGGAGGCGGAGGTCATCTGCCGCGCGATGGACCTGGCGAGCGCGCTCGCCTACAACCACAAGATGCGCGGCAACGTCCTTTTCCGGAACGGGAGTTACGAGGCGGCGCGCGAGATGTACGCCATCGCCCTGGAGGAGTTCGACGCCATGCGCGAGCCGCGCGGCATGGCGCTGTCCCGGCTCGGCCTGGTCAAGTCACGGGCCAGGCTCGGCCACGACCGCACGCAGACCCTGGCCGAACTCACCAAGCTCGAAGCCGACTTCGCACACATAGGCCTGCGCCAGGCACGGGAGGCCGCATCCGACTTCCGCGCCGAACTGACCGGGGAACTGAGCGCGGCGTAGGGCGGCGCGGGCGTTGGGGTGAGGCGCGGGGGGCGGTGTGAGACGCGGGCGGGGTGAGGCGCGGATGCCGGAGAGGCGCGGACGCGGGGTGAGGCGCGGCGCGGCGTGAAGCGCGGCGCGGCGTGAAGCGCGGCGCGGCGTGAAGCGCGGCGCGGCGTGAAGCGCGGGCGCGGCGTGAAGCGCGGCGCGGCGTGAAGCGCGGCGCGGCGTGAAGCGCGGCGCGGCGTGAAGCGCGGCGCGGCGTGAAGCATGGGCGTCTAGGTGAAGTTGGACGCGGTGTGAGGCGCGCGCCGCTGGGAGCGCGGGCGTCTAGGTGAAGTTGCGCGCGGTGCGGGGCGAGCGCTGCGGGAAGCGGGGGCCTCCGGGGGTCACCGTGTTGGTGTCAGGCGGATGCCCACCGTTCCGCTCGTGCCGCGTCGGAGCTTGCTGCCGAGCAGGGTGAGGCGGCCGACGAGGCCGTACTTGCGCGCGATGAGGGTGCGGTAGCGCGCCGTGACCTGCGGATCGCAGATCTCGGCGGTGGCGGGGAGCTGTTTCCCGGTGGGGTTGCCGCGCAGGTCGCAGGGGCCGATCAGGACATCGGCGCGGTTGCGGATCCGCTTGACCTTCCAGGAGTCGGCGACCGTCCAGACACCGAGCGCGGCACCGTCCTCGACGACCCAGACGGGGCTCGGCACCGGAGTGCCGTTCTTGCGGTAACTGGTGACGAGCAGATACTTCCCGGCGCCGAGCCCTGCCCGCGCTGCCTCGTCCACTTGACCGCTCCCGACCTCTTGTTGACTCACGTTCGGACCATCGACTGTGCGGATGGTACTCGTGAACCGTTCAGCGCCGACAGGAGGCCCGGCGCTCCGCGATATCAGCAGACCGTGCCGGGCCGACTCGCGGTGGCCCTGAGGAGGTCGCGCAGCAGGTCGAAGTCGATCTCCTCCGGCTTGCGGAAACGCAGACAGCCCTTGCCCATGTCCTGGTGGGCCAGGCGGTCCGCGAAGGCCTCGCGGACGTCGGCGCGCATCAGATAGAAGGAGATGTACTGCTTTTGGCTCGCGAAGGCGATCTCTGCGGCGCCCTCCCGTTCATAGGCGGGCATTCCGTACGCCATGACCTCCTCGAAGCCCTTCAGCTCCGCGCGGCACAGTTCCCGCAGCCGGGTCAGGGCGTCCCTGCGCCCCTCGGGCACCTCGGCCAGATACCCGGCCACGTCGTCCGCTTCGCTTCGCACCATTCCCCGAGGTTAGCGAGGGCGGCGCGCCGTCGCCGCCTTTACATCGGCGGTGGCGCGGGCGCGGGCCCAAGCGTCGTCGTGCCCGGCGTGGCCCGGTGGGCGAGGCCGGTGCGGTAGGCGTCCATGGCGGCTTCCGTCCGTCCCGTGCGGCGGAGCAGATCGCCGAGGAGGCAGCACAGGCCGGCCACGTCCCCCACCGCGCCCGCGCGTTCGAGCAGCGGCAGGGCGGCGCGGTAGTGCTCCTCGGCGGCGTCCGTGTCACCGCACTCCTCCGCGATGACACCGAGCAGCCGGTGTGCGGCGCCCCTGTGCACCGCGCCGCGCCCGGCCCGCAGAGCCGGGGCTTCCGGCGCCCGGGGTCCGGCGGACAGGAGGGGTTTCAGCAGCGCCTCGGCCTCCCGGATCCTGCCGCGCCTGCGCAGCACGTCCGCGAGTTCCACCTCGACCTGTTCGGCGTAGAGCGCGGCCCGCTTGGTGGTGAGCATGTCGTGCGCGGTGCGCAGTTCCCTCTCGGCGCGCTCCAGGTCGCCGTCCTGGGCGTGCACGTAACCCCGCATCCAGTGGCAGTGGGCCAGCTCGGTGCGAATGTGCAGCTGCTGATAGAGATCCTGGGCCTTGGCCAGGGAGGCGTCGGCCTCGGCGATCCGGCCCTGCGCGATGAGCGTACGGGCCACCCCGCGATGCATTCCGGCGAGCAGGGCCGGGTCGTCCACGCGCGGAGCGAGCGCGAGGGCCAGCTCGGCGGCGTGCGCGGCGCGCTCGTGGGCGCCCATGTCCATGTACGGGGCGATGGACGCCGAATAGAGGAGCAGCAGGGCTTCGGGGTCGTGCAGGCCCGCGGCATTGAGCTGGTCGAGCGCGGTCTCCAACAGGTGGCAGGCGTAGCGGAGTTCACCCGTGAGGCGGTGGGCGTTGGCTCGGCCGCGGATGGCGGGGACGCGGCGCGGCAGCGGCTCGTCGGCGAGCAGCCGCTCCACCGAGGCGAAGCACTCGTGCGCGTCGTCGAGGTCCCCGGATTCGAGGAGGCAATCACCGAGGCCGAGGAGCGCGGCGGCCCGCTCCCCCACAAGGCCGTGGGCGACGGCTTCGGCGCCCAGGCCACGGAAGAGGGTGGCGGCGTCCTCGGGAGACCCGGTGGCCAGGGCGCGCTGCGCGTCGGTGAGGCGCAGGCGCAGCTCCGTGGCGAGATGGGCCGGCCGCCCCGTCGCGAGCTCCTCGGGGGTGACGCCGAGCCGCTGGGCCAGGTGCCGGAGGGCGGCCTCGGAGGGCTTCACCCTGCCCGACTCCAGCGTGGAGACGTAGGCAGGCGTGTACGCGGGCTCGGCCAACTGCCGTTGCGTGAGACCGAGTTCCGTACGCAGCCGCAGGACGCGGCGCCCGATCGCCACGGGTTCGTCCAGCCCTGCGCCCACCGGTCCGCTCTCCGTCATCTCTTCCTCTCCGGGTCAGCTCGACATCCGTCCAGGCCTGGAACACGCCCACTTGGGAGCCCGCAACGCCAACTCCCCGTCCCTTCACTCCCCTTGCGTCTCAGGCATTGCCTGGCTTTCCCGCAGCCCCTACATTGAACCGCGCCTTAAGCTCCCTTAACCCCCCACTTATATCGCGGACTTGACGGACCTCGGTCCGCGCAGACCCGGGAGATCCCCCATGCGTAGACACTCATCCCGCATATCCCGCATATCCCGCATATCCCGCATATCCCGCAAACGTCTCGCCGTGGCCACCGGTGTCGCGCTGGCCGCGGCGCTCGCCGTCACCGCGCCGGTCGCCGCGGACCAGGGCCCGGACGACAGCGCCCCGGCCGCTCGTACCACCGCCGCTCGTGCCGCCGCCGACGTCGAGGTCGAATACTTCACCGGTCCGGGCGGCCACCCCCGCCACACGGAGATCCCCGCCTCCGCCCCGCTCACCAGGAAGGAGCGGGCCACGGTCCGGGACGACGGCGACGTCCTGCCGATCGTGGAGGCCGGAGCGAGCGACACCAAGGTCGACGTCGTCTTCATCGGCGACGGCTACACCGCCGCCCAGCAGGAGGACTTCCACGCCGACGTGCGCAGCAAGTGGCAGCAGATGGCCGCCGTCGAGCCGTACGCCGAGTACGAGGACCTGTTCAACGTCTGGGCCGTCGACGCGCACTCGCAGGACTCCGGTGTCTCGGGCGACCCGACGAGCGACGTCCGCAAGAACACCGCCCTGAACTCGGCGTTCTTCTGCGACGGGATCGAGCGACTGCTCTGCGTCGACACCAACAAGGTCGAGGCGTACGCGAGCAAGGCCGCCGACCCCGATCTCGTGATCGTGCTCAGCAACTCCACCAAGTACGGTGGCGCCGGCTACAACTCCATCACCTCGCCGTCCGGTTACGACGGCATAGGCACCGCATCCTCCGACCACCCCGACTCGGACCAGGTCGCCGTCCACGAGACCGGCCACTCCTTCGGCAAGCTCGCCGACGAGTACTGGTACGACGAGAGCACGTACACCGGTCCCGAGCCGGGCGATTCGAACCTCACGAAACTCAGCGCCGCCGAAATGGCCGCGCAGAAGGTGAAGTGGCATCGCTGGCTCGGCCAGGCATCGCCCGACGGCGGCACCGTCGGCGCGTACGAGGGCGGCGGCTATCACGGGCACGGACTCAACCGCCCCACCGAGGACTCGATCATGCGCACCCTGGGCCGCGAGTTCAACCTGCCGGGACGCGAGGCGATGATCGCGGGCTTCCACCAGCACGCACCCGTCCTCACCTCCGCCACCACCACCGACCGCAAGGTGCGCGGCACCGAGCGGATCCGTGTCGCCGCGTCCTCCCACGCCCGGCTGCGCTGGTACGTCGACGGCCGCGAGGCGCGCGAGGTCCGGGGCGCGGACAGCGTGACCGCCACGGCACTCGGGGTACCCACCGACGGCCGCGCGCACACCGTCACCGCGCGTGCCACCGACCCGACCAAGGCCGTCCGAGCCCCGAAGCCGCGCAGGCTGATGACCGGATCGCTCAGCTGGCAGGTCACCCGCTGACGGCCCGCTGACCGACGGAGGCGCTCGCCGCGGGCAGCACGGCCCGCGGCGTACCGTCGCACGGTGACCGGCGATACTTCGGCCATGACTACGCATGCCGATCAGCGGCCGGAAGCGGTGGCACCCGCCTCCGGGTGGACGCTGCGGGCCGCCGAGCCCGACGACGTCGAGCCCATAGCCGAGCTGCGCGCCAGGGTGATGCGGCCGGACCTGGAGCGGCTCGGCCGGTTCGACGAGCACCGGGTGCGCCAGCGGCTGCGGGACTCCTTCTCTCCCTCGCACACTTCGGTCATCGTCGTCGCCGACGGCGTCTTCGCGGGAGCCGCCGGCGTCTTCGCGGGGTGCGTCACCCTGCGGCCCGCCGACGACGGCCAGTGGCTCGAACACTTCTACCTCGACCCCGCCCTCCAGGGCCGGGGCCTGGGGTCGGCCGTGCTGAGCAGGCTGCTCGCCCGGACCGACGCCGACCACGCTCCCGTACGCCTGAACGTCCTGCGGGGCAGCGCGGCCCGGCGCCTGTACGAGCGCCACGGCTTCAGCGTCGAGGACGAGGACCCGATCGACGTCTACATGGTGCGGCGGCCAGCCTGAACCGACCACCGGCCCAGGCGCCGAATTGGCCCACGCTCACACACCACAAATGGTCCACAGGCCGGACCATTTGCCTGGCTAGCCTCGTCTCATCAGCGAAGAGACGGCCCAACGGCCGCTTGCCCAGGGAGCGTTGTGCCGACTCAGATCCTGCCTCCGGCCGGTGCGCCACGCGTGCTCGCCGCCGCCCAGCTCAGCAACTCGCTCGGCGACGGCGCCTACTATGTGACGTCGGCCCTGTACTTCAGCCGCGTCGTCGGCCTCTCCCCCACGCAGATCGGGCTCGCGCTCACGGTCGCGTGGGCCATCGGTTCCGTGACGGGTGTTCCGCTGGGGGCGCTCGCCGACCGGAGAGGGCCGCGCGGCACAGCGGTGCTGCTCGCTCTGGCCACCGGCGCGTCGGTCGCCTCGTTCCTGTTCATCCGCTCCTTCGTTCCGTTCCTCGTCGCCGCCTGCCTGTACGCCGTCGCCCAGTGCGGACTCGCCGCCGCCCGGCAGGCGCTGCTCGCGGGACTTGTGCCCCCCGCGGCGCGCACGGGCGTCCTGGCTCACCTCCAGTCGACCCTGAACGCCGGTCTCGCCGTCGGTGCGGCTCTCGGCGGCCTCGCCCTGCACTACGACACGCAGGGGGCCTACCTCGCGGTCTTCGCGCTGGACTCGGTCAGCTTCCTGCTCTGCGCCCTGGTGCTGCTCCGGTTGCCGGCGGTGCCGCGGTCCGTGGGGCGCGGGAAGGGTGAGCCTCGCCTTGCCGTGCTCCGCGACCGGCCGTACGCCGTCATCACCGCGCTCAACGCGGTCCTGCTGCTGCGGATGCCGCTGCTGAGCCTCGCCGTTCCGCTGTGGGTGGTGGACCGTACGAACGCGCCGAGCTGGCTGGTCTCGGCTCTCTTCGTCCTCAACACCCTTGCGGTGACGGCCTTCCAGGTCCGCATGGCCCGTGGCGTCGATGGACACCGCTCGGCCACGCGCGCGGTGCGGCACTCCGGTCTGATCATGCTCGCTTCGTGCGTGGTCTTCGCCTTTTCCGCCACGGCGCTCCCCGTGTGGGTGACGGTGTCGGTCCTGGTGGCGGCGGCGGTGCTCCAGGTCGTCGCGGAGATGCAGCAGTCCGCCGGCTCGTGGCAGCTCAGCTTCGACCTTGCTCCGGCGCATCAAGTGGGCCAGTACCAGGGGTTCTTCGGCTCCGGCGTCCCTGTCGCCCGTACGCTCGGACCGCTCCTGCTCACCTCGCTCCTCGTGGTGTGGGGTGTCCCGGGCTGGCTCCTCCTCGGAGGGATCCTTTTCGGGGCGAGCCTCGCGATGGGGCCCGCGGTGCGCCGGGCGGAACGGGCTCGGGCAGCGGGCAGGGAGGGGGCGGACCACGGGGCACAGTTGAGTGAGCGGCGGCGTGCGGGAGCCCGCTAAAGTAACTGCTTGTGTCGAGAATCCGCCACACTCCGCAGGCGACCACCGGACTCCTCCCCCTCCGCGCGGGCGCGGAGGTCGACGCGCATCGGCACGACGAGCATCAGATCGTGTACGCGGGCCGAGGCGTCCTTTCGGTCACCACCGACGCGGGCAGCTGGGTCGCGCCCGCGACGCGGGCCATCTGGATCCCGGCGGGAACCGTCCACGAGCATCGCGCGTACGGCGACACGGATCTGCACCTGGTGGGCCTGCCGGTGACGGACAACCCCCTCGGCCTCGACCGGCCCGCCGTCCTCGAAGTCGCCCCGCTGCTGCGCGAGTTGATCATCACGTACACCCGGCAGCCCGAGCCGCCCGGCGGCCGCACCGCCGAACACCGCCGCCTGCGGGCGGTGCTCCTGGACCAGCTCCGCCACTCGACCCAGCAGCCCGTCCACGTACCGGCCGCCCGCGACCCCCGGCTCGCCGCGGTGTGCGCCGCCCTCCGCGACGACCCGGCCGATCCGCGGACACTGGCGCAGCTCGGCGCCGCGACCGGCGTCGGCGAGCGCACGCTGACCCGGCTCTGCCGGGCCGAACTCGGCATGAGCTTCCCGCAGTGGCGCACCCAGCTGCGCCTGCACCACGCCCTGTGCCTCCTGGCCGACGGCACCCCGGTCACCGTGGTCGCGCACCGTTGCGGCTGGGCGTCGAGCAGCGCCTTCATCGACGTCTTCCGCCGGGCCTTCGGCCACACGCCCGGCGCCCGGCGGGCACGCGGCTGACTACTTGGCCCGGTACGCCCGAAGGAAGGTGCGCACTCCCTCGACGATGAGCGGCCGGACCCGGCTGTCCTCCGCGGGGTTCGCGGAGCCGAACCTGTCGAGGGCGACTCCGAAGGTCAGCGCGATGAACTGATCGGCCGCGAGCCGGGCGTCGGGCACGTCGAGCAGCCCGTCCGCGGCGAGGGCGGCGAACCGCTCGGCAAGCGCCTCGTCGGGGGTGTCGGCCATGGGGTTCTCGCCCCGGCCCGGCGGGCGGCCGGAGCGCGCACGGACCAGGCGTCGCAGCGTCGCGTACTCCGCCGAGTCGAGCATGTCGCTCGCGATGCGCATCGAGAAGGCGACCAGGACGTCTTCGAGGTCGGCGGCCCGGGTGCCGTCGGTGAGGGTCTCGTCGACGATGCGCCGGACCGTGGTGACCACTGACTGGCCGACGCCATCGACCACCGTGCGCAGCAGCGTCTGCTTGTCGCCGAAGTAGTCGTAGACCGTCCGCTTGGACACCCCGGCCCTGGCGGCGACCGCGTCGACGCTGGTCCGGTCGAAACCATCGGCGAGGAACAACTCCCGGGCCGCGGTGAGGATGGCGGTCCGCTTCTGCGTGGACCCCTCGCGCAGGGTCTTCGTGGTCGGCATGGCCTTACCTTAACGCAACTACACTGCACGGTGTAGTGTAGTTGTGGTGCGGGGGCATCAACTGCCGTTCCCCCGCTCGCTCAGGCAACGAGGGAAAGGAAGTTCATGACCACAATCCTGGCTCCCCCGGTCCGCATCGGGAGGGCCGCCGTCGCGGCTCTCGGCATGCTGGCGGCCGCCACCGGGGCACTGGAGTCGGTGGTGACACCGACGCTCCCGCTCTTACAACGCGAACTCTCGATGAGCCGTGCCCAAGGGGCGTTACTCAGCATCACGTTGCTCATCACCGGCGCTCTCGTCACTCCCGTCGCGGGCAGCCTCGGTGACCGCTACGGCGGGAAACGGGTCATGCTCCGGCTGATGGCGGTGGTCTCGGCCGGTGGCCTGGTGTCCTCGTCGGCGCCGAACCTGCCGGTGCTGCTGCTCGGTCAGGTGCTGGAGGGCGCGATGGTGGGCGCGATGCCCCTTTCGTTCATCCTGGTACGCAAGCACCTCTCCTCGGGTGAGTCACAAGTGGCCATCGGGGTGGTGAGCGGGCTGTTCGTGGGCGGCGGCATGCTGGGCACCTTGATGGCCGGGCCCATCGCGGAAAACCTCTCCCGGCACTGGATGTTCGCGATACCGACGATCGCGATCGTCGGCGCGACCCTGCTGGTGCACCGGCTGATGCCGGACGATCCGCCGGCCCGGACGGACGCCAGGATCGACTGGCCCGGTCTGGTTCTCCTGAGCGGCATTCTGCTGACGCTCATGCTCGGACTTTCGATGGCGCCCGAACTCGGCAGTCAGCCGCTCGTGCTCGGCGCCCTGGCCGTGCTCCTGGCGCTCCTCGTGACCGGATGGCTCCGCGTCGAACGCCGGTCGCCGTCGCCGATGGTCGATCTGCGCATGGTGGCGCGGCCTGCGATATGGAGCTCCTACGCGATCACCTTCGCCGTCTGCGTCGGCACCTCGGTGTCGATGTTCCTCGTCCCGCAGCTGTTCGATCTGTCCGCCGACGGGTACGGCTTCGGGGCCGACCCCACCGACGTCGGGCGCTACCTCCTGCCCGGGGCCGTCGCGGGGGCGGTCAGCGGGCCGCTCGGCGGCATCGCGGCGCGGCGCTTCGGTTCAAGTGCCGTGGTCACCGCCGGAATCGTCATCATGGCGACCACGCTGGTCGCCATGGCGTTCGTGCACAGCGAGGTCTGGCACCTCGTCGTCGGCAAGGCCCTGATCGCCCTGGCCAGTGGAGTCTGCGTCACGGCGATGGTCGTCAAAACCGCCACCTCCGTCGATCACGGCAACACCGGCGCCGCCACCGGCCTGGTCCTCGTGACGCGCGTGATCGGCTTCGCCGCGGGCGCACAGGTCAGCGGCGCCTTCCTGGCCGCGGGGACCCGCCCCGGGACGAACGTCCCTGCCGAATCGGCCTTCGTCATCGGATTCCTCATCGCCGGAGCCGTCACGGCGCTGTCGCTGCTCGCCGTCCGCACGATGCGCAAAGGAGCCAAGGCATGAGCTCTACCGACCAGTTGACCCACAGCCGCCGGCTGACGCACAGCCGCAACGCTGCGAAACGCAATGTCCTGATCTCGGGGGCCAGTATCGCGGGCCCCGCCCTAGCGTTCTGGCTGAACCGCCACGGATACGCGGTCACGGTGGTGGAGAAGGCGGGCGCGCCGCGCAGCGGCGGCTACCCCGTCGACGTGCGCGGCACCGCACTTGAGGTCGTCCGGCGCATGGGGATCCTGCCCCGGCTGCGGGAGGCACACATCGACTCGCGGCGAATGACCTTCCTCGACGGGGACGGCTCCGAGGTGGCCTCCATCAACCCGCATGACGTCGTCGGCAGTGTCGCGGGACAGGACCTGGAAGTGCGGCGCGGGGATCTGACCGACGCCCTCTACGCGGCGGTCCGTGAGGACGTGGACTTCCTGTTCGACGACTCCATCGACACCCTCGACCAAACCGGCCACGGAGTCGACGTGACGTTCCGCGGGGGCAGCACGCGTACGTTCGACATGGTGTTCGGCGCGGACGGTCTGCACTCACGTACACGCGCGTCGGTGTTCGGTCCCGAAGAGCAGTTCCACCGCTATCTCGGTTACTGCTTCGCCGTGTTCACCATGCGTAACACCCTCGGTCTCTCCCACGAGGTCACGATGTGGAACACCCCGGGCAGAGCCGCGGCTCTCTACGCCGTGGGGGACGGCGACGACGTGCACGCCTTCCTGAACTTCGCCCGGACGGAACCGCCCTTCGACGTCGACGCGTTCCGCGACCCGGAGGCGCAACGGGACCTGGTCGCGGCTGTCTTCGCCGACGCGGGATGGGAGGTCCCCGGCATGGTGGCCGCCATGCGCGACGCGGATGACCTGTTCATCGACGTGGTCAGCCAGATCCGCATGCCTCGCTGGTCCAGCGGCAGGGTCGCGCTGGTGGGCGACGCCGCGTACGCACCTTCGTTCCTCACCGGACAAGGCTCGAGCCTCGCGCTCGTGGGCGCGTACATGCTCGGCGGTTCGCTGGCCGGCCGGGACGCCGCCGCGGGCTTCGCCGCCTACGAGCGGGACACCCGTGCGTTCGTGACGGCGAATCAGGACCGGATCGGCGAGGGGGACGCCACGCTCTTCCCCACCACCGCCCGGTCTCTGGAGCGGCGCAACGCCATGCTGCGCAATCTCGCCGCCACACCCCCCGCGCAGGGGCGCCCGGCCCACTCGGCCCTCACTCTGCCGGAATTCACGCCGATGGGGTGACTCCGGGCATACGCACCTCGGCCCTGGTCGTACGGAAGCGCGCAGCGTACGCGGACGGGGTCGTCCCGAGGTGGCGGGCGAAGGCCCTGCGCAGCGTCTCGTCACTGCCGAGACCGCTGCGCTCGGCCGTGTCGGTGACGCTCGCGCCGCGTTCGAGGAGCATGCGGGCAGCCTCCAGCCTGAGGGACTCCACGTACGCGGCCGGGGTGGTGCCGAGCTGCCGGGTGAAGAGCCGGGTCAGGTGCCGGGGACTCACGGCGGCCCGCCCGGCAAGGGTAGCTAGGCGGTGGTCGGCCGCCGGGTCGGCGGCGATCGCGTCGAGCAGCGGGCGCAGCACCGGATGGCTGGTCGCCGGGGCGCGCGAGGCGGCGGAGAACTGTGACTGTCCGCCGGGCCGCTGGAGGAAAACCACGAGGTCGCGGGCGACCCGGCGCGCGATGTCGGGGCCGTGGTCCTGCTCCACGAGAGCAAGGCAGACGTCGATGCCGGCGGTGACTCCGGCCGAGGTGAGGACGGGCCCGTCCTGGACGTAGATGGCATCCGCCGTGACGGTGGTGTCGGGGTGGAGCCGGGCCAGCTTCGCCGCGTGCTCCCAGTGCGTCGTCGCCCGGCGGCCACGCAGGAGCCCCGCCGCGGCGAGGGCGAAGGCGCCGGTGCACACGGCGGCCACCCGCCCTGCCCTGCGCGCCAGTTGGGCGACGAGCTCGACGAGTCCGGGACGTTCGGCGAACGTGACGAGCTCGGCGTGACCGGGGACGACGAGGGTGTCCACGCTGCCCGCGTCAGCCGCCGCGCCCATGTCGGCCGCCGACATGTCGGCCGCCGACAGGTCCGCCGCGATCCGCAGCCCGGTGGAGGTCCTGACGTCCTGCCCGTCGGGGGTGCAGACCCGCACGGTGTAGCGGCCTCCGGTGTATCGGCTCGCGGTGGCGAAGACCTCCAGGGGCGCCGCGACGTCGAGGAGGCGTACGCCGTCGAAGGCGAGGACGTAGACGTGGTGGGGGCGTGGCCCTTTCGGTTGTTCGCGCATGGGGTCACGCTAGCGGCGGTGCGTGTCCAGATGTGTGGGGTGCGCGTCCACAGGGACATGGCACGGGGACGCGTACGACGAGCAGGCTGGTCCCAGGTCCCAGAAGCCGACCGGGGCCGCCGGCCCTGCCGCGGCCTCTTTCTCGAAAAGGAAGGTGACATGCCATGACCGACCACGCGTCATCCGCCGCCGGGGTGTCCGTGCCGGACTCCGAGCTGGCCGCCGCTGCCACCGAACTGGTGCGGGACACCACGAGCGAGCTGATCTACCACCACTCACGGCGCGTCTTCTGGTTCGGCAGTTTGCAAGGCGCCCGACGCGGACTGAGCTTCGACCCCGAACTGCTCTACATCGGCGCGATGTTCCACGACCTGGGCCTCGGCGAAGGGTTCCGGGACAGCGGGCGGCGCTTCGAGGTGGACAGCGCCGACGAGGCCCGCCGCTTCCTGCACGGCCACGGCGTTCCGGAGGACAGCGTGCGCCGGGTGTGGACCGCCATCGCCCTGCACACGACCCCGGGCATCCCCGAGTTCATGGAGCCGGAGGTCGCCCTGGTCACCGCCGGGGTGGAGTACGACGTCCTGGGCATCGGCTACGACGACCTGACCGCCGACGAGCGCGCCGACATCACCGCGCTGCATCCACGCCCCGACTTCAAGCGGCGGATCCTGGAGGCGTTCACCGAGGGCATCGCCCCCAAGCCGGAGACCACCTTCGGAAACGTGAAGGCCGACGTCCTCGAGCACTTCGTCCCCGGCTTCACGCGCGGCGACTTCGTCGAGGTCATCCGGAAGTCCCCCTGGGCGGAGTAGTCCTGGGCGGAGTAGTGGGGAGGACACCAGTTCGGGCCGATCCGCCTGGACGACCTGATCCAGGCCATCAAGCAGGCCCACCCGGAAGCCGCCCTCGAGCAGCTCTCCGACGCCGTGATCGCCGCCGACCACCTCGGCGACGTCGCCGACCATCTCATCGGACACTTCGTGGACCAAGCGCGCCGCTCGGGCGCCTCGTGGACGGAGATCGGCAAGAGCATGGGGGTCACCCGGCAGGCGGCCCAGAAGCGGTTCGTGGCCAAGGACCCCGGGGAGATGTCCGACCTCGATCCCCGGCAGGGCTTCAGCCGGTTCACGCCCCGCGCCAAGAACGTGGTCATGGCCTCGCAGGAGGAGGCCCGCGCCGCGGGGAACGACGCGATCCGCGACAGTGTCACCCAAGCGCTGCCGCCCGCGGTCGGCGAGCTGCCCGACCTCATCCCGTACGACGCCGGGGCGAAGAAGGTCCTCGAACTCACCTACCGCGGGGCACTGCGGCTCGGGCACAACTACATCGGCACCGAGCACATCCTGCTCTCGCTCCTGAAGGCGGAGGGCGGCACGAGCACGCTCACCGGGCTCGGCATCGACAAAGCCGTCGCCGAGGCGGACCTCACCGAGGCCGTGGAGGCGATCCGCCGCGCCTCCCTCAACCAGGAGTGACCGAGCCGGATCCGGTCGCGGGGGCGTGCTTCCCGGTCGCCCGCCCCGCCGCCGCGCGCACCCGCGCCGCCTCCCGGACGGCCGCCGTGTTCGCCTGGCCCTGCCGGGATCCCGCGAGCTTCGCCTTGATGTGATCGCGTACGAGGATCGGTTCGTGGGCGAGGCCGCCGGAGGCGTCGATGTGGCTCGGCAGCGTGGAGATGACCGCGTCGACGTTGCCGTCGTGGAAGTAGGCGGCGGACCTGCGCCGGACGATGCCGCCGTGCACGATCGGCGGCTTGACGCGGTGCAGGGTGGACATCCAGCGGTCGTTGGTGAGCCGGGCGGTGAGGTCGCCGAGGTTGACCAGGAGCGCGCCGTCGACGGGTGTGACGTCGTGCCAGGCCCCGTCCGTGCCGAGCACCTGAAGACCGGCGACCTGGTCCGCCCACAGCACGGTGACGAGACCGAAGTCGGTGTGCTCCCCCATCCCCGTCAGGTCGCCGTCGAGGGTGACGGCGCCTTCGGGCAGGGCGTAGTTGTTCATGCGCAGTACGTCGATGGAGTGATCGGTCAGCGCGTCGAAGAGGTCCGGCGGCTCCCCCAGCGCGTCCGCGAAGACGCGGGTCAGGGTGCGTGCCACGCGTCCGGCCTCCGCGAAGTAGCTCAGCACAGCCGGTTCGAAGCCCTCGACCTGCGTGGGCCAGACATTGATCCCGTAGTCGTCCTCGGACAGGTCGAGTCCGGGGAACGAGCGGGCTTCGGTGCCGATGTTGAAGGCCTCGAAGAAATCGTTCATGCGCCCGGCGGACTCCACGCCGAGGCTCAGGCTGAGGGATTCACTCTTGGGCGGGCTGTAGCCACGGTTCGCGCCGGCCACGCGGTAGCTCTTCCTCGTCTCCAGGGGCAGGCCGAAGAAGCCGTCCATGGCGGCGGCCAGGCCGTCCACCGTCTCGTCGGGAATGCCGTGGCCGAGGATCTGGACGAAGCCGACGCGGGCGCAGGCGTCGTCCATCCCCCGTGCCACGCTGGCGCGTTGGACCGCCGGACGTTCACCGTCGACGTACGGCGTGATGTCGATGACGGGAACCTTGAAGGACATGGCGTCTCCTGGCGTGCGCGAGGGGCAGTGCCCGATTCCCTATCACGGTTTCACGGCCCGGCTTCCGGGGGCACGTCGGCGGTCTCCGGAGGCACGTTCCCTCTTTCCGGAGGCACGTCCCCGGTTTCCGGGGGCACGTCGGCCGAGGTGTTGTCGGCCTCGATCCTGCGCAGCCGTTCCGCGTCGCAGACGCGCGGGCAGGTGCCGCACGCGTCGGTGGCGCGGATCGTGTAGTAGAGGCAGCAGCCCAGACGGGTGCGGGTCGGGTGGCGCTCGCCGTCACGGGTCGTCAGATGACGGAAGGCGGCGCCGCCGGGGAAGGGTGCGACGGGTCCGGGGAGCAGGGCGTCCACGGCTCGCAGCGCCTCGTCCTCCTGGCCGAGCATGCGCCCCAAGTACCAGATCCCGGAGATGAGATCGTCGCCCGCCATGCCCCAGAGCGCCCGCTGTCCGCGCCGCAGCAGGGGCCCGACGGCCGCGAGCAGCGGCCGCATATGGGCGACGACCGCGTCGCGGACCTCGGCGCGCAGCGAGTCCTCGTCGGCCAGGACCCGCGTTCCGGGGAGCCCGGCCGCCGGGTCGTCTGGGAAGCAGGCGAACGGGCCGGGGACGATCTCGAAGGCGCCGGTCTCCAGATGGACGCGTACGTCATCGGGGTGGATCCGCGGCACGCGCCGCTCCAGGTACCAGGCGCCGCTCATCAGCAGGGAGACGGACCAGAGGTAGCCGTGCAGGGCGCGGGACGCGGCGACGTCGGGGCGCGGGGTGTGGTAGTGGCCGACCTGGATGCGCGCGGCCTCCGCCGTGACGAAGGCTGCCAGGGCGTCCTGATTCGACGTCAGTTCTCCACCACACACCCAGCCTTGACCCGTGGGCGAGCCAGGTTCCGCCACCGTGATGGCGAGCGTCTCGCAGTGCGCGGCCAGCCGCCGATAGGTCGCGGTGAGCAGGGCGGCGGGGCTCAGGGCGGTGGCGTTCGGCGCCAGGTCCGGGGCCACGGGCAGCGGCACTCGTACTCCTTGGAAGGCAGGTCCGACGGTCGTTCAGCGGCGAACCCGTCCGCCACTGACTAGGTAAGGCTTACCTTATTTCTCTTCAACTTGCCGCATCGTCCGCGGCGCGTCGCGGGTCACTCCATCGCGAGTGATCCGCCCCTCACGGTGAGTTGACATCCTTAGGCATACCTAACCTAAACTCTCACCCCGTGTCCAAGATCGTTCGGGCCGTCCCGCCAGGCAGCCCCTCCGCGCGGCGAATCCCCCCGCACCTGCGGCTGTACGTCCTCGCCCGCAACCCCACCGACTCGGTAACCGAAGGCTTTCTGCCCGCCGCACGCAGGCTCGGCCTCGACGTCACGCTCCTCACCGATCACCCGGGGGCACATCAAAGCGGCCTCCCCGGGGAGGCCCTCGAATCCCTGGAGATCCTCGAGTGCGACGTACGCGATTTCCGGGCCGTCATCAGCCGGATATCCGCCCATCACTCCCCCGGCGCGATCTTCACCAACAGCGATCATCTGCAGACGCAAGCGGCCCTGGCCGCCGAGTACTTCGGGCTGCCCGGCAAGGACTGGCGGACCGCGCTGCGCACCAAGGACAAGGCACAGATGCGGCGCCATCTCGCGGCTGAGGGCGCCCACGCGGTCCGGTCCGTGGAGCTCCCCGCGGACCAGGACCCGGCCGGACTCACGACCCTCGACGTGCCGTTCCCGTGCGTGGTCAAGCCGCGGGAGGGCGTGGCGAGCGAGGACGTGGTGCTGGTCGAAGGACCGGAGCAGCTGGTGCGGCGCTGCGCGGAGATCCAGGCGCGGCGGCCGGGGGCGGCACTGGTCGTCGAGGAGTACCTCGCCGGGGAGTTGTGCACCCTGGAGACGCTCGGCGACGGCCGCGTCAGGCACGTCCTCGGGGGCTTCCGTACGGAGGTGTCACCACCGCCGTACTTCATAGAGGAACGGATGACGTTCGTCCCCGCGCATCCGGATGCGGTGGTGGCTCAGGTCCTTGCCCAACTGGACGCGCTGGGGGTGGGGTTCGGGGTCTGCCACACGGAGTTCGTGGTGGCGGCGGGGCGGGCGCGGCTCATCGAGGTCAACTACCGTGCCATCGGCGACCAGTGTGATCTGCTCCTCGCACAGCTCCTGGACATACCGCTCTTCGAGCACATCCTCCGTACGCATCTGGGCGAGCCGCTCCCGGCGGACCTGGCCGCACGGTCGGACGGCCGGGCACGGCTCGACTACCCGTACGCGCGGAGCTCCGGAACGCTGACGGCTGCGCCGGGCCGGACCGAAGCGACGGCGGGCGGAGTGCACTTGACGTACCGGCCACTGCGCGAGGTCGGCGAGTACCACGAACTCCACGGCACGAACCGCGACTTCCTCGGGGTGGTACGCGCCACGGGCACGGACCAGTCCGCGGTCGACCGAGCCGTGGCGGACTTCCTCGCCGAGCACCACTGGGAGATCACACCATGACGTGCCTGACGGACGGGGAGCCTTCCGCCACCGCCGACACCGACACCGACACCGACACCGAGGGCGAGCTCCTGTTACGCGTCCTGACCGCGTTCCTGCGCGAGGACGTGTCCGGGTGGCGCACCCGTAGCACGCCGGTGCGGCGGGGGGACGGCCTGTGGCTGAGGCTGCCGGTGGCGACGCGGGAGCGTTCCCGTGGGGCCGCCCTGCTGATGCCTGTCCTCGATGACGGCTACCAATCCACGTACGCCGCCCGGCTTCCCCTGCTCCGGCGGGAGCCCGGAGGTGCCGAATTCGTCGACACGGCCGGCGTTCTGGCCGCTCTGCGTGACCTCGCCGATCCCGTCGACCGCGGCGGGTTCGAGGCGTTCGCCGTGGAGTGTCAGCAGGAGCTCGACGCACTGCGGCTGCACGCAGGGACGAGGCGCGAGGTGGAGAGCCTGCTCTCCGAGCGGTACGGCGTGGACCCCGGTTCCTGGACCGGGCTCGCGGGCGGGCTCGGTTACGACACGCTCGCCGCTCGGGCCGATCACCCCGTGTATCCCACCTCGCGGGGCCGCTCCGGCTTGGGCATCGCTCAACTTCGCTCCTACGCACCCGAATTCCACCCCACCTTCGCCCTGCGACAGCTCGCCCTGCCCCGCGAGGCCGTCACCGTCGGCGGGGGCACCGAATCCTGGCTCTCACCCCGTGCGGCGGGCGCGCCCGCGCTCGAAGGGAGTCACCTCGTACTCCCCGTGCACCCCTTGACCGCCGACGGCCCCCTGCGGGACGCGCTGCGGACGGCGGGGCTCGAAGGGCGGGCCTACCTCGTCGACTGCCCCGGGCCCGATGTCGTACCGACCCTGTCGATGCGCACCGTCGCGCTCGCATCCGACCCCACGCGGCACCTCAAACTGCCGCTCGCCACCGCCACACTAGGGCTGCGCAACCGGCGCACCATCAAGCCGGGCACCCTCACCGACGGCGCGGCGGGCCAGCGCCTCGTCGAAGCCGTCGTCGACCGCGAACCCCGGTTCAGGGGTGTCATCCTGCACGCGGACGAGACCCGCTTCGCCCACGCCGGGCATGAACTCATCGCCGTGCTCCTGCGCCGCTACCCCGCCGGCCTCGAAGACGCCGTCGTCGTGCCGATGGCCGCCCTCATGTGCCCGGCACCCGGCGGCGACCGGCTGCTGATCGACCACCTCGCCGACCGGTTCCACGACGGCGACACCCTGGCCCTCCTGGACGCCACGCTCGCCCTCCTCTTCGACTGGCAGACCACGCTCTTCGCCCACGGGATCGCCTTGGAGTCGCACCAGCAGAACATCTCGCTGGTGCTCGACCACCCCGCGGGCGGGGGTGGGAGCGGGGGCGGAGCCGGCCGCACCCGGCTCCGACTGCTGTTCAAGGACAACGACGGGCCTCGCGTGAACCTCGCCCGACTCCGTGACGTCATGGGACAACAGGCGCCTGCGCGTACCGAGTTCGATGACCGGAGGATCTTCGTCGACGGGGACCGGCCCGTGCTCGATGTGTTCACCACCATCACCCTCCACCTCTGCGCGGGCTCCTACGCCTTCGGGCTCGCGCGGCACGGCCACGCTCCGCTGGAGCGGCTGCTCCGGCTCGTGCGCGAGCGGCTCGCCGAGGCCGTCGAACGGCTCGGCACGGCACCCGGTGAGCCAGGAGCGCTCCTGCGCGCGCACGTCCTGGACGCGCCCGAACTGCCCGTCAAGGCGATGGTCACCGCGGGCACCCTGCTCTCCAAGGAGCGCTCCGGGGCCGCCGACATCAACAAGCACTACACGACGGGACCCAACTACCTGCGGCACGACCACCCGCGGCAGAACTATCCGCGGCGTAACTACACGCGGCCTACGGGAACTTCGTGATGACCATCGCGTCGTCGGCGCTCACCCTGACGCAGAGGGCCGCACGGACCGCGCTCACACTGGTCGAGGAACGAATACCGGGCGTCTCGCGCGCCCCGTGACCGGCACCGCGATCGCCTTGCCCGCCATGGCCGCCGTCACTCTTCCCGCCCTGTTCCGCCGCTCGCCCCGCTTCCGCTGGAGCCGTTGATGTCCTTGCCGACCGGCACGTTCACCGCACCGCCCTGGGCGCCCGCCCGGGGCGCCGTCCCCGTCGCCGGGGCCGCCCCCACCTGTCTGCCCAGCGCCGACCAAGCGGTGACGCACACCCTCCTCAACTGCCTGCTGCGCGAGGTCTCGGGCCCCGAGCGCCAGACCGCCGTCGTCGACGGCGACCTCCTGCTCCGGCTGCCGCGCCGCGGGGTCCTCCTGCGTGTCGCGCTGCGCCGCGCGTCCCTCCTCGGCGCCCACCGTTTCACCGGCCCGGTGACCGAGCAGCGGGACGGCACGTGGGCCGAGGTGGGCTGGCCGCGCCTCGCCGAGTACACACACGCCGAACTCTCGCTGCGTACGGGCGTGAGCAATGAGGAGTTCCTGCAGCAGATCGCCTCGAGCCATGAAGGCGTCAGCGCCGCGCTCGCCGCCGTCCGTCCGGCGCCCACCATCTCGCCGGCCGCCACCGCGCATCCCGCCCCAAAGTGGCTCGCGGACTACCTCGCTTCCGAGCAGTCGCTGTTGTTCGGCCACCGCTTCCATCCCACCCCCAAGGCCCGCGGCGGCGACCTCGCCGACTGGTCCGCGTACGCTCCCGAGACCGCGTCCGTCTTCCCGCTGCGCCACCTCGCCGTACGGGACCACCTCATCGCCGAGGAGTCCGCGCGGCCGGGCGCCGCGGCCCCGCTCGACCGCCTCGGAACAGCGCCGGACGGCTACCGGCTGCTCCCGGTGCACCCCTGGCAGTACGACCTGCTCCGCGGACACCAGGGGCTGCGCGCGGCCCTGGACCGCGGGGACGTCATCGACCTGGGCCCCGGCGGCCACCCCTTCGCGGCCACCGCATCCGTGCGCACGCTGTACGGCGGTGACACCTTCCTGAAGTTCAGCCTGAACGTCCGCATCACCAACTGCGTGCGCAAGAACGCCAGTTACGAGCTGTCGGGCGCCGTCGCGCTCACCCACACACTCGAAGGAGCCCTGGACGACCTGACCGCCCGCTTCCCGGGCCATGCCGTGCTCCGTGAGCCCGCCTACCGCAGCCTCGCGCTCCCGGGACCCGACGGGCGCCCTGACCTCTCCCTGCTGGAGGGCTTCGGCGTCATCGTCCGCGAAGGCCTGGCCGGACGGCTCCTCCCCGGCACGACACCGCTGCTCGCCGCGGCCGTCGCCGACGAGTACCCGACGGGGCCGGGTCATGTCTCGCGGCTCCTCGCGGGCGCAGGGCCGCAGCCCACGCTCGACTGGTGGCGGACGTATCTGCGACTGCTGCTGCCACCGGTGCTCGCCGCGTACTTCGACCACGGCCTGGTGCTCGAACCGCATCTCCAGAACGTCCTGATCTGCGTCGACGCCGACGGCATGCCCGCTCAGGTGCTCTTCCGCGACCTGGAGGGCACCAAGCTGGTCCCTGAACGCCACGCGCAGACCCTGGCCGCGCTCCCGCCCGAGGTGGCGGGGCCGATGACGTACGACGCGCAGCGCGGCTGGGACCGTGTCGTCTACTGCCTCCTGGTCAACCACGTCGCCGAGCTGCTCGCCGCCCTCGCCGACCTGCATCCGCACACCGAACCCGCGCTCTGGTCCCATGTCCGGTCCGTCATGCGGGAGTTCGCCGACGCGCACGGCTGCCCGCCCCGGCTCGGCGCCCTGCTCGCCGGGGTACCGCTGCCCGCCAAGGCCAATCTGCTCACCCGCTGGGAACGCAGGGCCGACCGGGACGCGGGCTATGTCCGCCTCACCTCACCCTTTCCGCTCGCCGAGCACGTACGGAACCTGGGTGGCCGCACCGACACACCGTGGAGCACCGCCGAATGACAGCCCCGACTCCCGCCGTACGTGACTGTGCCCTCGGCCTGCCCACGGAGGAGCTTCCCGCCTATCTGTACGACCTGACGGCGCTGGAAGCCCACGCCACGGCGGTGCGCGCAGCACTCCCCCGGCAGGTCGAGCTCCACTACGCCGCCAAGGCCAATCCAGAGCCCGAGATCCTCGCCGCCCTCGATGCGCACGTCGACGGCTACGAGGTCTCGTCGGGGGGCGAACTCGCCCATGTGGCCAAGGCGGTGGCAGGGCGACCGCTGGCCTTCGGCGGCCCCGGCAAGACACCGGACGAGCTCACGGCGGCCCTGGAACTCGGCGTGGAACGCTTCCATGTGGAGAGCACCTACGAGTTGCGGATGCTGGCCTCGATCGCCGCCCGCGTCGTGCCGCACCGCCGCGTCGGTGTCCTGCTCCGGTTCAATCTCGCCCTCGACGCCGAGTCGCTGGCGGGCAGTTCACTCGCCATGGGCGGGCGCCCGACTCCCTTCGGTCTCGACCCCGCCGATGCGGACCCCGCGGTCTCCTTGTTCACCGACGGCAGCCTCCCTCAGCTGCAACTGCTCGGCATCCACGCCCACTTGGCCAGCGGGCTCACCGCACCCCAGCAGCTGGCGGTCGCCGAGTCCATCGTGACCTGGTCGCAGAAGCTGGCCCGCCGGCACGACATCCGCCTGGCGGAGGTGAACGTCGGCGGCGGGATGAGCGTGGACTACGCAGACCCCGCCAGGCGCTTCGACTGGACCGCGTACGGTGAAGGTCTGGCCCGACTCTGCGGAGCACATCCCGGCCTGACGCTCCGTATCGAGCCGGGGCGGGCGCTGACGGCGTACTGCGGCTGGTACGCCACGGAGGTCCTGGACGTGAAGCAGAGCCACGGCGCGGAGTTCGCGGTGGTGCGTGGCGGCACCCACCATCTGCGCACCCCCGCGGCCAAGGGGCACGACCAGCCCTGCACCGTGCTCCCGGCCGATGAGCCGTGGCCGCACTCCTGGCCACGGTCCGAGGCACGGCGGGACAGGGTGACGTTCGCGGGTCAGCTGTGCACCCCGAAAGACGTGCTGGCCAGGGAGGTTCCGGTGACGGAGCTGCGGGCCGGCGACCGTGTGGTGTTCGCGATGGCGGGTGCGTACGCGTGGAACATCTCGCACCACGACTTCCTCATGCACCCGCGACCCGGCTTCCACTTCCTCTGACCGCCCGACTCACCGGACCGCCCAACTCACCTGACCGCCCGGCTCTCCTGACCGCCCGGCTCATCACCGGCCCCGGCTCCGCATCAGCGACGCCAACCGTGCACCCCAGGCCCCTAGTACCCCTGAGACCACCGCACAACATGGCGCAGCGGCTCACCACCGGCGAGCCGCTGCCAATTGTCCGCGAACAGATCGACGATCCGCTTCATCTCGTCGCGTGAACCCCCCGCCGTGTGCTGGGTGAGAATCACGTTCGGACAGCTCCACAGTGGGTGTCGTGCGGGCAGCGGCTCCTCGCGGGTCACGTCGAGTACCGCGCCGCCGAGCCGGCCGGAGGCAAGGGCGGCGACCAGGGCGTCCTCGTCCGTCAGGGTGCCGCGTCCGGCGTTCACGAAGACCGCGCCGGGGCGCAGCCGTTCGATGCGCCGCCGGTCGAAGAGGTCCGCGGTCTCGTCCGTGCCCGGCAGCAGCCCCACGACGACGTCGAACTCGGGCAGCCTGGCGTCGAGTTCACGCTGGGTTCGGATGTCGCCGTCACCCCGCGCGAAGTGCGCGACGGAGCAACCGAAGGGTACGAGGAGCTCGGCGAGGCGCAGCGCGATGGACCCCCTGCCGAGGATCAGGATGTTCGCGCCGCCCAGGAGCCGCAGGCCGGGCCGTACGTCGAGCTTCGACCACGACTCTCCCACGCGGAGCCCGGCCAGCACGTCGACACCGCGGAAGAGCGCGAGGATGCCCGCGAGGCAGGTCTCCGCGACCGGGTCGGCGAAGAGCCCGCCGAGGTTGGTGACGGTGAGCCGCTGCCCGAGGACCGGCCAGTCGAGGCCCACGTAGCGGTCGATGCCGACGGACGCGAGCTGCAGCCAGCGCAGGTGCGGCGCCTGCTCGATGCGGTCGGCCCTCGGGTTGCCGAGCGCGATGTGGGAGGCGGCGAGTACGCGCGCGTCGTCTGCGGATTCGGAGTCCGGTTCGGCGAACCAGACCGGCCCCGGCGCGACGGCGCGCAGGCGCTCCTGCTCGGCGTCGTCGAGCGCCAGCTCCACGTACAGAGCGGCGTCCGGCGGCAGGGCGGTCGGTTCGGAGTCTCGTCGAGCGTGTGGCAGATGTGGTGCACGGACCATTCCTGATACCCCCGTGGTAAGGAAAGCGCTGGTGAACGCACGTTCACCGAACTTAGGGCTTCCGCTCCACGGGGGTCAACAGTGATCCAGGACAGGCGGTCGTGCGGAGGTCAGGCCCCCGTCGTGGAGCCGGGCCTGATGATCATGAGGACGGTGACGGTGGCCCACAGGAGGTTGAACACACCTGTGTACATGGCGAGTTGAGAGCCGGCGCGCACGCCCACGACCCCCTCCGCCAACACGCCCGCTCCCGTGGCCTGTTGACCGGCCGTACCGTCGCCGCCCTCCCCTGTCACCGCGTCGAGGGCCGCCTCCTGACGCGGCAGGACGAGGACGATGAGCACCGCGGCCGCCGCGACCGTGAGGATGATCGAGGCGATCAGCCAGGCGCTGCCGAGCACGTTCAGACTGCTCGCGGTGGCGAATCCGGTGACGGGGACGGCGACGCCGACGAACGCGTACACCGAGCAGATGCGCTGCAACAGACGCAGCGAGGCGACGGCCGATACGTCCCGCGGGTCGGCCTGAGCGCGGCGCAGGGCCGCGGGGAACATGCTGGCGGCGACGGTGACCGGGCCGACGGCGAGGATCGCGGCCAGCACGTGCAGCGTCAGGAAGAACTTGGTCACAGGGGCCCTCGGGATTCGACGAACGGCGGGTGCGGGAAGCGGCGGGTGCGAGAGACGGCGGAGATCAGCGGAGATCACTCAGGGCTCCCGGTCGGGACCCGCTCGCCGACATTAGCCAGCGTCCCGGGCCCCGGAACAGTGGCATTAGTGACAGGCTCCGCACAGATACCGCCATCGGCGTGCGAGGTCCGGTTCACCGGTACGGCCGGGGCTTTCGCCCGCGTACGCGCTTGGCGGGATCACGGCTCTGCCGTACGTTGCCGCCATGCACACCGTGGCCGTCCTGGCGCTGGACACCGTCATCCCGTTCGACCTGTCCACCCCCATCGAGGTCTTCGGCCGCACCCGGCTGCCGGGCGGGCGGCCCGGCTACCGCGTGCGCGTCTGCGCCACCGCGCCCCGGATCGACGCCGGCCTGTTCACCCTCCAGGCGCCCTGGGGTCTGGAGGGGCTCGCGGACGCGGACACGATCATCGTGCCGGGCACCGCCGACGTGACAGGGCCGGTCCCCGACGCGGTGCTCGACGCGCTGCGGGAAGCGGCGGCGAACGGCACACGGATCGCCTCGATCTGCGCGGGCACGTTCACGCTGGCCGCGGCAGGACTCCTGTCCGGGCTCCGCGCCACCACACACTGGGCGGCCGCGGCCACGCTCGCCGAACGTCATCCCGACATCGACGTGGACCCCGACGTGCTCTACGTCGACAACGGGCAGCTCCTGACGTCCGCCGGAGCCGCCGCCGGGCTCGACCTGTGTCTGCACCTGATCCGCCGGGACTACGGCTCCGCCGTCGCCGCCGACGCCGCCCGCCTCTCGGTGATGCCCCTGGAACGCGAGGGCGGGCAGGCCCAGTTCATCGTCTCCGAGGCTCCGCCCACCCCGCAGGGCTCCGAACTCGAACCGCTCCTGCGCTGGCTGGAGGAGAACGCACGGCGTGAGCTCACCCTGGAGGACATCGCGGACCGGGCGGGCATGAGCACCCGCACCCTGTTGCGCCGCTTCCGGGACCAGACGGGCAGCACCCCGCTGCAGTGGCTGCACCGCACCCGGATCCGGCAGGCCCAGCACCTGCTCGAAACGACCGGGCACTCCGTCGAGCGCATCGCCGTCCAGGTCGGCTTCGGCTCGCCCACCGCCTTCCGCGACCGCTTCAAGCGCGTCGCCGGAGTCAGCCCGCAGGCCTACCGCAAGGCCTTCCAGTGACGGCGCGCCCCGGGTGACGCTCAGGCCTTCCGCGCCTCGACCATGCACCAGCGGGGGCTGCCGTCGGCGCGGCGCCCGAACTCCTCCAGCGCGTGCAACCGCATCGTGAACCCGGCCCGGAGCAGGTCCTCGCGCACACCCCGCAGCGGGAAGGTCCTGTAGTACATGACGAACGGCGGACGCCACAGGAGGTTCCGCACCCGCATCATGCCGTCGAAGCCGAGGAGCGCCCAGTAGAGCGGCGACGTCGGGGGCGGCGGCGCGCCGATCGGGAAGGCGAAGACCCCGCCCGGCCGCAGCGCCCCGCACACCTCGGCGAACAGCCGGGCCCGCTCGGCGGGCAGGAAGTGCCCGAACGCCCCGAAGCTCACCGCCAGGTCGAAGATCTCGGCGAAGGGCAGGGCGCGGGCGTCGGCCCGCACCCACCCCACCGCGGGCCCGCCGTCGCGCGGCACCACGGCGGCCCGCGCCTCGGTCAGCATCCCGGCGCTGAAGTCGACGCCGGTGACCCGCTCCCTGCACAGCGGCAGCAAGGTCTCGACGCCCGCGCCGGTGCCGCAGCAGACGTCGAGACCCGCGTCGAACGGCCCGAGGCCCTCCAGCGTGTCCGCGACCGCGCCCAGGATCCGGTCCGGCGTACGGAAAGGGGTGTGGTCGAACTTCGGGGCCAGCAGGTCATAGCCGTCCTCGATGGAGGAAAGAGCCTGCACGGCCAGCTCGCGGAGCGTGGGTCCCTGGGAGGTGAACACCGTGCCCACCCTAGTCAGCGGCGGACGGCCGGGGCTCGACCATGGACAAACCTGGGCATATCTTTGATAGGAGACGGCGACTCGGAAGAAGGGGGGTCGTCATGGTCGAAGAGCTGCTCACAGCGGGGGCCGCGGTGGCGGCCGCCGGTTTTGTGTACGTGGTGACGGCGGCCCGCGTGGTCAAGCAGTACGAGCGGGGTGTGGTGTTCCGCCTGGGCCGGCTGCGGGAGAGCGTCCGCCCGCCGGGATTCACCATGATCGTCCCCGGCGTGGACCGGCTGCACAAGGTGAACATGCAGATCGTGACGATGCCGGTCCCCGCGCAGGACGGCATCACCCGGGACAACGTCACGGTGCGCGTCGACGCCGTCATCTACTTCAAGGTGATCGACGCGGCGGACGCGGTGATCAAGGTCGAGGACTATCGTTTCGCGGTCTCGCAGATGGCGCAGACGTCGTTGCGCTCGATCATCGGCAAGAGCGACCTTGACGATCTGCTCTCCAATCGGGAAAAGCTCAACCAGGGCCTGGAGCTGATGATCGACTCCCCGGCCATGGGGTGGGGCGTGCAGATCGACCGGGTCGAGATCAAGGACGTGTCGCTCCCGGAGACCATGAAACGCTCGATGGCCCGGCAGGCCGAGGCCGACCGTGAGCGGCGGGCCCGCGTGATCAACGCGGACGCCGAGCTGCAGGCCTCCAAGAAACTGGCCCAGGCGGCACACGAGATGGCGGACGAACCGGCAGCGCTCCAACTGCGCCTGCTCCAGACCGTGGTGGCCGTCGCCGCCGAGAAGAACTCCACCCTCGTACTGCCCTTCCCCGTGGAACTCCTGCGCTTCCTGGAGAAAGCACAGCAGACGCAGGCGCTGTCGCCGGCGCCGCCGGACACCGCGGCGGAACCGAAACCGACACGGCCGACGGCGGCATAGGCATGATCCCGGCCGTTCGGGCCTGAACCAGCCTCGGAGGCGTTCTTGGTCAGCAGCGGATCACCGGGCTTCGACCAGCGTGCAAACCAAACGGGCTGGTGTGGTTCGCGGGACTTCTGAGTTCCGTGATGGCCGGTTACCGCCAGGAGGTCTACCGGGTCGAGCCACGGGTCGGATAGACGTATCGCGGCCGTATCGCGGCCGTAGACCCGCCACTCAGCACGAGGAGGCATGCCTCATGACCGGTGCCCGGACCACCACCGCGGCAGGCAAGACCCGGTTCGACGACATCTACAACGAGCCTGACCCCCGCGCGTACTTCCGCACGCTGGCCCCCCTGCAGTACGAGATACCGCAGCAGGCTCAAGGCGTCTTCCGGCGCACGCTCGCCCAGCGCTCAGCGGTGCGCGGCACCGATCTCCCCGTCACGGTCCTCGACCTCTGCTGCTCCTACGGGATCAACGCGGCGCTGCTCAACCACGACCTCACCCTCGCTGACCTGTACGCGCACTACACCAGCGCCGAGACGGGCGAGCTCACCCGGGGTGAGCTCATCGAGGCCGACAAGGAGTTCTACGCGTCGCGGCGGCGTGCGGACGCCGTCCCGGTCATCGGTCTCGACACCGCCGACAACGCGACGCGCTACGCCCTTGAGGCGGGGTTGCTCGACGAGGCCTATGCCGAGAACCTCGAGCGTCACCCGCCCAGCGACGGGCTGCGCCGCGCCGTGGCGCGCGTCGGCCTGATCACGGTCACTGGAGGCATCGGCTACATCACCCACCGCACCTTCGACGTGCTCCTCGACGCGACGCGCGTCCCGGTCTGGGTGAGCGCGTTCGTCCTGCGCACGGTGCCGTTCCAGCGGATCGTGGCGACCCTGGACGCCCACGGTCTCGCCACCGAGACCGATCCCGAACGGACCTATCCACAGCGGCTGTTCACCGACCTCACCGAGCAGCGCAGCGCGGTGGACCACGTGCTGGATGCCGGTGACGATCCGACGGGCCTTGAGGCCGAGGGGCGCTATTACACCCGCCTCCACCAGGCACGCCCCCGGCCGGCGTAGGCCCGCCCGACGCCCGGCAGACGGCGGTGCGGGGCGTGGACCATCACGCCCCGCACCGCTCCCGCCCCACGCCGACCGCCGGCCGCCCCGTCCGCTCAGCTGGTGAAGAACTCGCTGACCTGCTCCGCGAACTGCTGCGGGCTCGCCTCGTGCACCGAGTGGCCGCCCGGGATCGTGATCAGCCGGGAGTCGGGGATCGCCGTGGCCATGTCCGGGATGCGCTCCTGCGGCATGCTGCTGTCAGGGCCGCCCGCCACGATCAGGGTCGGTGCGACGATCTCGCCGAGCCGTTCGGCCCACTCGGGGTCGGGGTCGAAGATCTGGGCGCGGACCGCCGGGGACACGGGCCAGTCGAAGTCGATGGCCCCGTCGGGGCGCGGGGCGTCGACCATGTCGCGGGGGTAGGGCGGCGGAGTCTCCTCCAGGACGAGTCGCTCGACACGGTCCGGATGCTCCTGGGCGAGCAGATAGGCCACCACGCCGCCCATGGAGTGGCCCACGACGCCCACCCGGTCGAGGCTGAGCTCGTCGAGGAAGCCGAGCACGTCGTCCCGCATCAGCTCGACCGAGTACTCGTCCGGCCAGTCGCTCTCGCCGTGCCCGCGCAGATCGAGCGCGTAGACCCGCCACTCCTGGCCGAGGGTCTGCCCGACCTGCTCCCAGGTCGCCGAGGAGTCGCCGAGCCCGTGCAGCAGCACGACGGGTGCTCCGTACGAGTCGCCCCAGGTCCGATAGGCCAGGCGTACGTCGCCCACATCCACCACTGCGTGATCGTTCATGCCCCTGACGCTACAGCGCCGTGCGCAACCCATTGAGCAGCGGCCCGGACCCATGCTAGAAAGCGCTTGCTTCCCACCCGGCCCCCGCGCGCCCTCCGCCCCTCTCCACCCCACCACACCCCACCACACCCCACCATCGGAGACCCCATGCACTCTCCCTGGTCCCGCCGCGCCTTCCTGCTCGGCACCGGCGGCTCCGCGCTCGCCCTGACGGCCTCGGGGCTGCTGCCCGCCGACGAGGCGGCAGCGGCGGTGGATGCGGATGCGTACGCAACGCTGCGGGCCAAGTGGGTCACCCTCGTACTCGGCGAGGGCTTCTCCCCCACGGCCGAGCCGTTCAAGAGCCGCCTGGCGGAACTCGGCTCCACCGCACGGGAGTTGCGCGGCACCATGACCCCCGCCACGGGCTCCCTGTGGCCGGACGCCTCGTACGCCGACCCTGATCCGGACACCGACCAGGAGTCGTACGGCTACTCAGCGAACGTGGTGACCGGCTACAGCAGGCTGAGCACCATGGCGCAGGCCTACCGGCAGGACGGCACCGGCCTGACCGGCGACGCCGGCCTCAAGGCCGACATCCTCACCGGCCTCGACCATCTGTACACGCAGGTCTACAACGAGAACCAGGCACGGTTCGGCAACTGGTACAGCTGGCAGATAGGCGCCCCGCAGCACCTCCTCGACGTCTGCGTGCTGATGTACGACCACCTGTCCGCGACGCAAGTGGCCAACTACTGCAAGGCCGTGGACCACTTCGTGCCCGACTCCGCGGTGGGCAGCTACACCGGGACGAGCACCGGAGCCAATCGCGTCGACCTGTGCCGCGTGCTCGCACTGCGCGGCGTCGTCGGCGGCTCCTCCGCGAAGATCGCGCTCGCCAGGGACGCGCTCTCCCCCGTCTTCCCGTACGTGACGACCGGCGACGGGCTCTACACCGACGGGTCGTTCATCCAGCACACCACCGTGCCCTACACGGGATCGTACGGATCGGTGATGCTGGGCGGCCTCGGCATGCTCTTCTCCCTGCTGCGCGGCTCCACTTGGGAGGTCACGGACGCCAAGAAGCAGATCATCTTCGACGCCGTGGAGAAGGCCTGGGCCCCCTTCATCTACAACGGGCTCATCATGGACGGTGTCGCGGGGCGGGCCATCAGCCGCGGCCTCGCCGCGTCAGACGCCAAGAAGATCCAGGCGGACGACCACCGGCGCGGGCACCCCATCATGTCCGCCATGGTGCTCCTGGGGCAGGGCGCCAGCGCGGCCGAGAACGCGCGCTGGCGCGGCCTGGTCAAGGGCTGGATGCGGCGCGACTACTACAGCCCGCCCCTGAGCGACTCCGCACTCGGCCTGACAAGCCTGGCCAGGCTGCAGGGAGTCGAGGACGACGCGTCCGTGACCCCGATCGCCGAACCCACCGGCCACCGCCTCTTCCCGAACATGGCCCGCGCCACGCACCGGCGCCCCGGCTGGGCGGCGTCGATCAGCATGGCCGATCCCCGCATCACGTACTACGAGACGGGCAACGGCGAGAACCTGCGCGGCTGGCACACCGGCTCGGGAATGCTCTACTGGTGGGGCGACAGCTACGCCAACGGGCAGTACAGCGACGCCTTCTGGCCCACGGTCGACCCGTACCGACTGCCCGGCATCACGGCGTCGCGCAAGGTGCTCGCGGACGCGGCGGGCGGCGACTGGGGCGCATCCTTGCCGGACGTCAAGTGGGTGGGCGGTGCGAGCGACGGCCAACGCGCCTCCATCGGCCAGTACGTGAAAGGGCTGCAGAGCACGCTGCGCGCGAAGAAGTCGTGGTTCTGCCTAGACGACTCGATCGTCTGCCTGGGCGCGGGCATCGTCTGCACGGACGGCGCGGCGGTCGAGACGACGGTCGAGAACCGCAACCTCGGCCCGACGGGCACCACTTCCTTCCAGGTGGACGGCGCGGCCAAACCGACCGGCACTCCCTGGTCGGCGACGCTCACCGGCGCCAAGTGGGCGCACATCGGGGGCCACGGCGGCTACGTCTTCCCCGGCGGCGCGACGGTCAAGGCCCTGCGCGAGGAACGCACCGGCAAGTGGAGCGACATCAACAAGGGCGGGGCCGCGACCGTGATCGCCCGCAAGTACCTCACGCTGTACGTCGATCACGGCACCGCACCGACGAACGGGACGTACGCCTACGCCCTGCTGCCGGGTGCGAGCGCGGCACAGACGGCGGCCCGGTCGGCGGACACCGGATGGGTGCGGATACTCGCCAACTCCGACCGCCAGCAGGGTGTTTCCGTTCCGTCACTCGGTTTCACCGGGGTCAACTTCTGGTTCGGCGGCACCGTCGGCACCGTGAACGCGAGCGCACCCTGCTCCGTGCAGATCAGCGAGAAGAGCGACGGCACCGCGGTCATCTGCGTCAGCGACCCGATGCGCGCGCAGGCTTCCCTGACCCTCACCTGGAGCCGCGCCGTCTCCGCGGTGACGGCCAAGCCCGCCACGGTCACCTCGGCGGTCACGGGTACGTCCCTGAAGCTGACCTTCGGGGATCTCAGGGGGACGAAGGGGGCCACCCAGCGGATCACGGTGAGGCTGGGCTGATGCCCGATCGGGTCGTCCCGAGGCCTTAGCACCGATGCTTTCCGGTCGACCATCGATTCCGGTAGAAAACCGAAACAACTGTCGTCGCAGGTCAGGCAGTTGTTCTGCCTTACACCATCGCTTCCGGTCCATATGTTGGACACCCCTCGCGCGTCTTCCCGCGCCTCCGGCGCCGCTCTGAGCTGCCCGAACAGTCATCCGATGCCCGCTGAGCGGACACATACATCCGGAAATCGACCATACATTTGGAACTCACTCTCCGCACCGGCAAGACTCCAGACCGCAATCAGCGAACACACCCGCATCAAAGGAGACTTGACGTGCGTTTCTTCCTCAAGACGGTGGGCGCCACCGCTGTCGTGGCCGCCTGCGTGATGTCCGGAACCGCTGGCACGGCGCAGGCCCAGCCCAAGGCGGCCGCCAGCCTGTACGCGCCCTCGTCGCTGGTCCTCGCGGTCGGCCAGGGCGAAGAGGCGGACACCGCGACCATGCAGCGCGCCGTGACCCTGACCTGTGCGCCCAAGGCCTCGGGCAGCCACCCCTCCGCATCCGCTGCATGCGCCGAACTGCGCGCGGTGAACGGTGAGTTCACCCAGTTGGTGGGCAAGTCACCCGGCATGATGTGCACGAAGGAGTGGAAGCCCATCGTGGTCACCGTGGACGGCGTGTGGCAGGGCAAGCGTGTCGCGTGGAACAAGACCTTCGGCAACAGCTGCGAGATGCGTGCGAGCATCGCGGGAGGCGCGGCTCTCGCGTTCTGACACCCCAGCTACCGTGCTCCGAAAGGTAATTGGGTGGACGAGGCCTCTGCCCTGACGGTGGGATGAGGCCTCGACATCCACGACATCGCCTTGGACGACGCTCCCAGCGACGTCCAAGGCGTTGTTCATGACCAGGAGTTGACCATGTCATCAGGCGGACCGAACGACCACGGCACCGTCGATCGTGACCCACCGATCGACATGGACCTGGTCCGCCGGTTGCTCGCGGCACAGTTCCCCCGGTGGGCGGACCTGCCGATCACTCCGGTCCCACGGTCCGGCATGGACAACGCGACCTACCGCCTCGGCGACGACATGTCCGTACGGCTGCCGCGTCACCGGCGATGGGTCGGGCAGGTGGAGGCGGAGCAGCGGTGGCTGCCGTGGCTCGCACCGCGGCTGCCGCTCGCCGTCTCCGAGCCGCTCGGCAGGGGCGAGCCCGGCGAGGGCTACCCCTTCCCCTGGTCCGTGTACCGGTGGCTGGAGGGCGAGACCGCGACCACCGAATCCCTCACCGATCCGCTCCGGACGGCGGCGGACCTGGCCGGGTTCGTCACCGCTCTGCGGCGCATCGACCCGACGGGCGGTCCTGGCCCCAGGCTCAGCAACGCGTTCCGCGGGGAGCGCGTGGGCACCGAGTGCGACTCCTTGTTCGCCGACTCCCTCGTACGCGCCAAGATCGCGAAGCTGAAGGTGACGGGGCTCGTCGACAGTGACGCGGTGACCGCCGTGTGGGACGAGGCCCTCGCGGCTCCCGCCTGGGGCGGGCCGCCGGTGTGGATCCACGGCGACCTCGCGACGGGCAATCTCCTGGCCGTCGACGGCCGTGTGACCGCGGTCATCGACTTCGGGACGCTGGCCGTGGGCGACCCGGCGGTCGACCTGCTGCCCGCATGGCTGTTCCTGCCGGACGAGGCGCGCGGCGCGTTCCGCGAGGCGGTGGGCGTGGACGACGCGACGTGGGCCAGGGGCCGGGGGCTCGCTCTCGCGGGGTCGCTGCCCGTGCCGGACGACCCGTTCTTCGACGATCCGGCACGGGTCACGGCGGCGCTGCGGCACCTCGACGCGGTCATCACCGATCGCTAGGCGGATTTTTCTCTCCGCATCCCGCTCCGGCATGTCGATCCGGCCGATCGCCGTTCGTGTAGACAGTGAAGAGGCCGGCACCGGGCCGGTCACGGGGGCGATCCGCCAAGGAGAGGCAGCCATGAACCAGTACCTGCTCAGCATCTACCAGCCCGACGGCGGCGTGCCGGAGCCGGAGGTCCTCGAACCGATCATGCGTGACGTCGAAGCGGTGAACGCCGAGCTCAGGGAGGCGGGCGCCTGGGTGTTCGCCGGGGGCCTCTTCCCGCCGAGCACGGCGACCGTACTGCGCCTCAAGGACAGCGAGGTGCTCACGACCGACGGGCCGTACGTCGAGGGCAAGGAGCACCTGGGCGGCTTCACCGTCATCAAGGCGGCCGATCTCGACGAGGCGCTCGCATGGGGCGAGAAACTGGCTCGCGCCATCACCCTGCCCATCGAGGTCAGGCCGCTGCAGCACGGATCCTGCTAGTGACACCGGATCCCCCGGAGGTGACCTCCGGGGTGATCGAGCGGGTGTTCCGTAAGGAGTACGGGCGCGCGGTGGCCGTCCTGGTCCGCGTCTTCGGCGACATCGACATTGCCGAGGATGCGGTCCAGGAGGCGTTCGCCACGGCGGCGCAGCGGTGGCCGTCCTCCGGCCTGCCGCCGAGCCCGGCGGGCTGGATCATCACGACGGCCCGCAACCGCGCGATCGACCGCCTCCGCAGGGAGGTGTCCCGCGAGGACCGGCACGCGCAGGCCGCCCTGCTGCACGTCCACGAGGCACCGGCCTGGGAGGGACCCGTGCGCGACGACCGACTGCGGCTGATCTTCACCTGCTGCCACCCGGCGCTCGCACCCGCGGCGCGGGTGGCCCTCACACTGCGCCTCCTTGGCGGCCTGACCACCACGGAGATCGCCCGCGCCTTCTTGGTGCCCGAGCCGACGATGGCCCAGCGGATCGTGCGGGCCAAGGGGAAGATCCGCGACGCGCACATCCCGTACCGGATCCCCAGCGAAGCCGATCTGCCCGAACGGCTCCGGGCCGTACTCGCCGTCGTCTACCTCGTCTTCAACGAGGGGCACACGGCCAGCGCGGGGGACGCGCTCGTCCGCGACGACCTCTGCGCGGAGGCGATCCGCCTGGGGCGGCTCCTGACCGAGCTGATGCCCGACGAGCCGGAGGCCCTTGGTCTGCTCGCGCTCATGCTGCTCTCCGAGTCGCGGCGGGAGGCGAGGACCACCGCGGACGGCGGGCTCGTCCTCCTCGCCGACCAGGACCGCGGCCGCTGGGACCGCGCCCTGATCGCCGAGGGCCAGGAGCTCGTCCGGCGCTGCCTGCGCCGCGGCCGGCCGGGGCCCTACCAGATCCAGGCCGCGATCAACGCGGTGCACAGCGACGCGCCGACCGCGGCCGACACCGACTGGGGCCAGATCCTCCAGCTGTACGACCAGCTCCTCGCCGTGGCCCCGAGTCCGGTGGCGGCCCTCAACCGCGCCGTCGCGGTGGCCGAGGTCAAGGGGCCCGCCGAGGCACTGGCCCTCGTGGACGACCTGGCCCTCGACACCTACCACGTCTTCCACGCCATCCGCGCCGACCTGCTCCGCCGCCTGAACCGCCCCGACGAGGCGGCCCGCGCGTACGACGCCGCACTCGCCCACACCGACAACGTGGCCGAGCGGGCGTTCCTGCTCGGACGCCGGCGGGAGGGGCCGGCCCCTCGGCTACCCTGACGCATGCCCATGATCCACGCCGAGGAGATCGACACCGCTCGCCTCGTCCTCGTGCCTCTCCGGGTCGAGCACGCCGACGAGATGGCAGCCGTGCTCTGTGATCCCGCTCTGCACACGTTCATCGGCGGCTCTCCCGATGAGCCGGAAGCCTTGCGTGCGCGCTACCGGCGGATGACCGCCGGGTCCCCCGATCCCGCGGTCTCCTGGTGCAATTGGGTGCTGTGGCTGCGCGACGAGGAGTGCCTCGTCGGGACCGTGCAGGCGACGGTGGTGCCCGACGAAGGCAGCGGTGCGCTGGTCGCGGAGATCGCCTGGGTCGTGGGAACTCCGTGGCAGGGGCGGGGCATTGCCGTGGAGGCGGCCCGCGGCCTGGTCGGCTGGCTGGCCGGGCGACCGGCGGTGCGAGGCATCATCGCCCACGTCCATCCGGACCACCGGGCATCGGCGGCCGTCGCCGCCGCAGCAGGGCTCACCCCCACGGACGAGTGGCAGGACGGTGAGGTCAAGTGGCTTCGCTCAGTGGGGAATTGAGTGGCGGGAGGCGGCGGCGACGCGCGCGCAGGACGCCTCAGCGCCGGCCGCGGAACGTGCGGCGCAGGTCGTCCACCCAAGCCTCGGGAATCTCCCACGGGATGAAGTGACCGCCGCTCGCGTGCGCGGTGAGGTTCACGTGCCGGTACCACTCGGCCCGGTCACCGGCGAGCCAGTTCTCCACGCGCTGCTCGGTGGTGGTGACACCGGGCGGGTTCTCGTGGGCGACGAAGGTGATGCCGGTGGGCGCCTCGATGACCGGCTGCCGGTCATGGGAGGGCGTCCAGGGGTAGCGGTTGGCGTTGGCGTAGTAGCGCACGGACGTGCCGATGGCGTTGTTCACCCAGAAGATCATGGCGTGGGTGAGGAGATCATCCTTGGTGAAGACGCTCTCCACGTCGCCGTGGCTGTCGCTCCATTTCTCCCAGCGCTCCAGGATCCAGGCGAGCAGGCCGACCGGTGAGTCGCTGAGACCGTAGGACAGGGTGCTGGGTCCGAGGACGTGTACGGCCAGGTGCGCGGCGAAACGCCTTTCCAGGGAGAGGAGTTGGCGGAGCGCGGGTTCGGGAAGGCCCTCGGGGATCGGCTGTCCGCCGCTGAGGTCCCAGCCCCGGTCGCCGTTGAACATGGTGAGCATCTGACCGGAGCCGATGTGGATGCCGTGCAGTTCGGCCGCGTATTTGTGGCCGAGCTGACCGGCGACGAGAGCACCGATGTCACACCCCCCTGCGGCGTACTTCCGGTGGCCGAGCGTGTCGGTCATCAAGGTGTGCCAGAGGTCGGCGACCTTCCAGAAATTCATGTCGGGGTGGTCCGGCAGCGGCGTGGAGAAGCCGAAGCCCGGCAGGGAAGGGACGATGACGTCGAACGCGTCGGCCGGATCGCCGCCGTACGCGGCGGGGTCGGCGAGCGGGTCCACGACCTTGGACCAGTGCCAGAAGGTCCAGGGCCAGCCGTGCGTGAGGATCAGCGGGGTGGGGGCGGGGCCGACGCCGGGCCTGCGCATGAAATGCACGGGCACGCCGTCGACCTGCACCCGGTAATGCTCGTAGGAGTTGATCGCCGCTTCGGCCTTGCGCCAGTCGTAGTGGTGGAGCCAGTACTCGGCCAACTCCTGGAGGTAGCCGCGTCGGACGCCGTAGTACCCGTCGTCGTTGCCGACGTCGTCGGGCCACCTCGTCAGCCGCAGCCGCGCCCTGAGGTCGTCGAGCACCGCGTCGGGGACGTGGATGGGCTCGGGCGTCAACGGGAAGCGCGCTGCGGCTGACATCAGGAATCAGGTTCCTTCCGAGGAAGTGGGTCAGTACGGGCGGTCGCCCGCGATCGCGACGCGTTCGGCCACGCGGCGGTGCGGGGCGTAGTCGTCGACCGCGTAGTGCTGGGTGGAGCGGTTGTCCCAGAAGGCGACGTCACCCGCCTGCCAGTGGAACCGCACCTGGTACTCCGGGACCTGCGCCTGCCGCACCAGATAGCTCAGGAGCCGGTCGCTCTCGGCCCGCTCCATGCCCACGATGTGCGTGGTGAAGGAGGTGTTCACGAAGAGCATCTTCCGCCCGGTCTCCGGGTGCCTGCGCACGACGGGGTGCGTGACGGGCGGGAACTGCTCCTGGAGCGGGATCAGCTTCTCGGGTCCGTAGAAACGGACGAAGCCGGGTATGAAGTCGTGCACCGCGTGGGCATCCTCGATGCGGGCCTTCACCTCGTCGGGGAGGTTGTCGTACGCGGCCGCCATGTCGGCCCACATCGTGTCGCCACCCACCGGCGGCACCTCGCGCAGCTGCAGGACGGCGCCGAGCGCGGGGCGCTCGCGGAAGGTGACGTCCGCGTGCCAGACGTTCTCGTACGTGGGCGTCGCGCTGCCGCCCTTGTCGAACCGGACGACGTCGTCGGCTGAGCCGCGCGCGAGCAGCGGATTGGTCTCCAACTCCCCCCAGTTGAGGGCGAAGGAGCGCTGCTGCTCGGAGGTGATCCCGGCGCCGCGGAAGAAGAGCACCTTCCACTCCAGGAGGGCGCGGTTGAGTTCCTCGCGCAGGGCGGGCGTGAGCGGCTGAGCGAGGTCGACGCCACGGATCTCGGCGCCGATGAGGCGCCCCTGGGGGACGACGTCGATCAGTTCGTACGGGCGCTCCTCCCAGCCCTCGGGGACGCGGCGCAGGGTGCGGCGGCCTTCGTACATGCCGTCGGCGGGTACGCGGGCGTCACGCAGCGTGGGAGAGGCGGGGGCGGCGGGAGAGACGGCAGGGGAAACCACGGCCATGGTGATCCTTCAGTTGTGAGTGAGCGGGCGGCGTCACGGAGAGGGAACTCCGGACGGCTGGAGACGAATCCCCGGGCAGCTAGCGACCCGATCGCTCGCACCCACAGCGCCACGGCACCTGGAAGGTCCTCGCGGCGGCGGTCAGGTGCTGGATCATGCGGCCATTGTGTATGGCTATGCCTCGCGGAGCAAACCCTCGTGCTCGCCCCATCCCGTGACTCACGACCGGGTGAACCTGGGACGGATCGCCAACGGGCCCACTCTCAGGCGTGGTTGGGGAAACGGGGCAGGACGGGCGGCATGACATCGGACACCCCGCCGCCCGCGAGGGGTCCGGATGGCGCATGATCGGACGTGCGCGAGTCACCCACCACCGGATACGTACCGCCACATACGTACCACCAGAGAGGACCTCCCCATGGAAGACCGCTTCGACGTCGTCGTGCTCGGAGCAGGACCCGGCGGTTATGTGGCCGCCATCCGCGCCGCCCAGCTGGGCAAGCGGGTCGCGGTCGTCGAGGAGAAGTACTGGGGAGGTGTCTGCCTGAACGTCGGCTGCATCCCGACCAAGGCGCTGCTGCGCAACGCGGAGCTGGCCCATCTGTTCACGCACGAGCAGAAGACGTACGGCATCAACGTCGACGGGAACGTGTCGTTCGACTACGGCGAGGCGTTCAACCGCAGCCGCACCGTGGCGGACGGCCGCGTCAAGGGCGTCCACTTCTTGATGAAGAAGAACAAGATCACCGAGTTCGACGGCCGGGGCACGTTCCTCGACGCGAACACGCTCCAGGTCGCCAAGTCGGACGGCTCCACGGACACGATCACGTTCGAGAACTGCATCATCGCCACGGGCGCCACACCGAAGTTGCTGCCCGGAACGGAGCGTTCCGAGCGCGTGGTGACGTACGAGGAGCAGATTCTCGCCGACAGCGTGCCGGAGTCCATCGTGATCGCCGGCGCCGGCGCCATCGGCATCGAGTTCGCCTACGTCCTGCACAACTACGGCGTGAAGGTCACCATCGTCGAGTTCCTCGACCGCATCGCGCCGCTGGAGGACGCGGACGTCTCGACGGAGCTGGCCAAGCAGTACCGCAAGCTCGGCATCGACGTGAAGACCTCCACCCGCGTCGAGTCGATCGACGAGTCCGGCGCCAAGGTCAAGGTCACGGTGACGGGCAAGGACGGCAAGCAGGAGGTCCTGGAGGCGGACAAGGTCCTCCAGGCGATCGGCTTCGCGCCGAACGTCACGGGCTTCGGCCTGGAGGCGGCGGGCGTGGCGCTGACCGAGCGCGGCGCCATCGACATCGACGGGCGGGGGCGGACGAACGTGCCGCACATCTACGCCATCGGTGACGTCACCGCGAAGCTGATGCTCGCGCACACCGCCGAGGCGATGGGTGTCGTGGCCGCCGAGACCCTCGCGGGCGCCGAGACGATGGAACTCGACTACCCGATGATCCCGCGCGCCACCTACACCCAGCCGCAGATCGCCAGCTTCGGCTGGACCGAGGCGCAGGCCAAGGAGAAGGGCTTCGACGTCAAGGTCGCCAAGTTCCCATTCATGGCCAACGGCAAGGCGCACGGCCTCGGCGACACCGTCGGCTTCGTGAAGATCATCAGTGACGCGCGGTACGGCGAGATCATCGGCGCCCACCTGATCGGCCCGGACGTCACCGAGCTCCTGCCCGAGCTGACCCTGGCCCAGCAGTGGGACCTGACCGTGCACGAGGTCTCCCGCAACGTGCACGCGCACCCGACGCTCGGCGAGGCGGTCAAGGAAGCGGTGCACGGCCTGGCCGGGCACATGATCAACTTCTGACGTCGCGCGCGGCCCTCGCGGACTCCGGGCGCGCCCCCGCCCTTGCGCCGAACGGCTCAAGTGGCGGGGCCGCCCGGTCCGGAAGATCCTTGGTCAGGACGCATCGTTACGCCTCGGGGGCGACGAGAGGCAGCAGCCGATGTTCTCTGGCCTGGGCCGATTCGTGGTCCGTCGCCCGTGGTGGATCATCCTGGCGTGGGTCGTGGCGGCCGGTGCCGTGATCTCCCTGGCGCCGAAACTCACCTCCAGCAGCGATGAGGCGAGCTTCCTCCCTGACCACTACGAGTCCATCCGCGCGGCAGACGTACAGGAAGCCGAGTTCCCCAAGCAGCAGAACGTCGGCGCGATCATCGTCTTCCAGCGCTCCGACGGCGGAAAGCTGACGGCGGCCGACTCCGCGGACGTCACCCGCGTCTCCAAGGATCTGCAGGCCAGGAAGATCCCCCAGGTGCAGGCGGTCGTGCCCGGCGCGGTCTCCCCCAACAAGCTCGTGCAGACGTCGGTCGTCGCGATGCCGAAGATCACCAACCCCGAGGACACCGCTCAGCAGGACGCGGTCGAGGACCTGCGCTCCGACCTCAAGCCCGAGCTGAAGGGCACGGACCTCTCGGCCGGCATCACCGGCTCCGCCGCCCAGGCGCTCGACGAGAGTGACGCGTCGGAGCGGGCCGGAATCCTCGTCGGGGTCGGCACCATCGTGATCATCATCGTGCTTCTTCTGGTGATCTTCCGCAGCCCGATCATCGCGCTGCTCCCCGTGGTCCTGATCGGCCTCATCTCACCGATGGCGACCGGCCTGATCGCCTCCGCGAACAAGGCCTTCGACATGAAGGCCGACTCCTCCATCCAGGAACTGCTCACCGTCGTCCTGTTCGGCGTCGGCACCGACTACATCCTGTTCCTGCTCTTCCGCTACCGAGAGGCCCTGCGGGCCGGCGAGGACCCCAAGGGCGGCATGGTGCATGCCGTCGAGCGGGTCGGTGAGGCGATCACTTCGGCCGCGGGCGCCGTCATCGTCGCGTTCGCCGCCCTCACGCTCTCCTCGCTGGGCATGCTGCGGTCCATGGGCCCCGCTCTGGCCATCGCGGTCTTCGTGACGCTGCTCGCCGGGCTCACGCTGGTCCCCGCCGTCGTCTCGCTGCTCGGCACGAAGGTGTTCTGGCCCTCGAAGTCGTGGCAGCGGGAGCCGCAGGGCACCGGATTCGCGCGGCTCGGCGCATCCATCGCCCGTAAGCCCGCTGTCTGGGCCCTGGTGTCGGCGCTGTTCATGGGCGCGCTCACCCTCGGCGCGCTCGGCTACAAGGCCAACTTCGACCTGGCGGGCTCCTCGCTGCCCAAGGAAAAGGAGTCGATGGTCGCCCTGCAGAACCTCCAGAAGGGTTTCCCCGCGGGCACCACCGACCCGACCTTCGTCTACCTCACCTCGACGGACGACGGGCCGCTCCCGAAAGCCCAGACGGCCGCATTCCGAGGCCAGTTGGACGAGGTAAGCGGCGTGGGCGAAGTCACCGCTCCCCGTCTGAGCCCGGACGGCGCGACGGCGTCGTACTCCGTGGTGCTCTCGGACCCGCCCGCGTCCGACAAGGCCCTGGAGACCGTCAAGGACCGCCTGCGGCCGATCGCCCACGAGGACGCGCCGGCCGGCACCGAGGCGCTCGTCGGCGGGACGACGGCGGTGTACGTGGACATCAACAAGGCCGTGGACCGCGACTACTCGGTGGTCTTCCCGGTGGCCGCGCTCGCCATCATGGTCATCCTCGGCCTGCTCCTGCGGAGCCTGGTGGCTCCCTGGTACCTGATGCTGTCGGTCGCGCTCGGCTTCGGCGCGACCCTGGGCGCGACCTCGCTGCTGTTCCAACAGGTCGGCAGCCAGCCCGGGTTGATGTTCATGCTGCCCGTGATCATGTATCTGTTCGTGGTCGCCCTCGGCACGGACTACAACATCCTGATGGTGTCGCGGCTGCGCGAGGAGGCCCGCGCGGGCCGCGGCCCGCACGACGCGGCGGGCACGGCGGTGCGGCACTCCGGCCCGACGATCGGCTCGGCGGGCGTGATCCTCGCGGGCACGTTCGCGACGCTGATGCTCGCGGGCAACTCGACGCTCTCCCAGATGGGCTTCTCCCTCTCCTTCGGCATCCTCATCGCCGCCTTCGTCATGGCGATGATCTTCACGCCCGCGCTGACGGCCCTGATCGGGCACGCGGCGTGGTGGCCGGGGCACGGGGACGAGAAGAAGCGCGACAAGGATGACTCGCCCCCGACGCCGCCCTACACGCCATCGCCGTAGGCCGCCGAGAGCGCCTGGGCGTCCGCGTACGAGGGCAGGCCCTCCGGCACCGCGCCCCCTCGGGCGATCGAGCGCGCCGCCTCGACGGCTCCGTGCAGCGCGGCGCGGAACAGCAGCGAGCCGCTGCTCACCCGGCGCACGCCGAGCTCCGCGAGCCGCCCGTACGTCAGGGCGCCCGGCGCGAAGAGGATGTTCAGCGGGACGTCGGCCAGCCCATCGACCAGTCCCCCGATGACCTTCTCGTCCTGGAGTCCGGGCACGAACACGCCGTCGGCGCCCGCCAGTTGGTAGTCCGCGGCCCGGCGCTCGGTCTCGCCCGCTCTCCCGGCGCGCAGCCAGTACGTGTCGGTGCGCGCGTTGACGAACAGATCGGGGGCGCTCTCCTTGACGGCCCGGATCAGCTCGCACTGCGGGGCCGTGTCGGCCAGCGTGCCGTCCGGACGGCCGTCCTCGATGTTCACGCCCACCACGCCGGCCCCGACAAGTTCCGCCGCGAGCGCCGCCACCTCCCCTGGCCGGTCGCTGAAGCCGCCCTCGATGTCCACGGTGATGAGCGCGGGCAGCCGGGCCAGGCCGTGGGCGAGACGCAGGGTCTCCTCCCGGGTGCCGCCCGTGGCGTCCGCCTTGCCGACAGCTGCCGCCACCCCCAGGCTGGTGGTGCCGATCGCCGGGAAGCCGCCGTGGGCGAGCGCCGCCGCGGAGGCGTGGTCCCAGGCGTTGGGAAGCAGCAGGGGCTCGCCGGTGCGGTGCAGGGCGCGGAACTGCTCGGCTCGCTGTGCGTACGTCGTCATGGTCGGACCGTACGTCGCTTCGACAGGGCGTCGAAATTGTTCCGGCGTAATGTCGAGAACGGGCCGTCCGCTCCGACGTCCCCTGTGAGAGTTGCCCACAAGGGGTGACCACCGCACAGCCGAGGAGCGACATCATGAAGTACCTGGTGATGGTTCAGGGAACGCAGGCGGACTACGAGGCGCAGAGCGGCAAGGGCAACTCGACAAGCCCGGCGTGGAGCGAGAAGGACCTGCAGGCGATGTTCGCCTTCATGGGCGCGCTCAACGACGATCTGGCGGAGTCCGGCGAGATCGTCGACGGGCAGGGCCTCGCCGAGCCCGCGCAGACCCGTCTGGTCGACGTGGACAAGGACGGCCGTCCGGTCATCACGGACGGTCCCTACGGCGAGACGAAGGAGGTCCTCGCCGGGTACTGGGTTCTCGACTGCGCGAGCCTGGACCGCGTCACGGAGATCGCCAACCGCATCCAGCAGTGCCCCGTTCCCGAGGGCGCGCCGAACTACCCCGTCGTGATCCGCCCCATCATGAGCGGCCCCGACGAGGCGTGCTGAACAGCACCGCCGTGGTCGAGGACCTGCTGCGCCTGCACGCGCCGCAGGTCCTCGGCGCGCTCGTGCGCAGGTACGGGCACTTCGGCGAGGCCGAGGACGCCGTGCAGGAGGCTCTGCTCGCCGCCGCTCGGCAATGGCCCGAGCAGGGTGTTCCGGAGAATCCGCGCGGCTGGCTGATCAGGGTCGCGTCGCGGCGGCTCATGGATCAGCTGCGCAGTGACGAGGCGCGGCGCAGACGTGAGGAGGAGGCCGCCCAGCTGTCGCCCCGGGACGCCTTCACGGCGCCCGCGCCGGGCGAGAGCCGCGCGCCCTCCGACGACGACACCCTGACCCTGCTCTTCCTGTGCTGCCATCCGGGGCTGAGCCCTGCCGCGCAGGTCGCGCTCACGCTGCGCGCCGTCGGCGGCCTGACCACGGCCGAGATCGCCCGTGCGCACCTCGTCCCCGAGGCGACGATGGCCCAGCGCATCAGCAGGGCGAAGGCGAAGGTCAAGGGCGTGCCGTTCCGGCAGCCGGGCCCGGAGGACCGCGATCAGCGGCTCGCGGTGGTGCTCCAGGTGCTCTACCTCATCTTCAACGAGGGGTACACGGCGACGTCCGGCAGCGCCCTGCACCGCTCCGATCTGTCGCGCGAGGCGATCCGGCTCACCCGTTCCGTGCGTACGCTGCTGCCCGGTGACGGCGCGGTGACCGGACTGCTCGCGCTGATGCTGCTCACCGAGGCCCGCAGCGCGGCCCGCACCGGCCCGCACGGGGAACTGATCCCGCTCGACGAACAGGACCGCTCACGCTGGGACCGGCGCGCGATCGAGGAAGGCTCCGCGCTGGTCGAGAAGGCCCTGTCCCAAGGCCCGGCGGGTGCCTACCAGTTGCAGGCGGCGATCGCCGCGCTGCACGACGAGGCCACGCGCGCCGACGACACCGACTGGCCGCAGATCCTGGCCCTCTACGACATCCTCGTACGCCGTGCTCCCGAACCCATGGCCGAACTCAGCCGGGCCGTGGCCTTCGCGATGGTGCACGGGCCACGCGCCGGGCTCGACGAGGTCGCGGCGCTCGAGGACCGGCTGGCGGGCCACCACCGGCTCGATGCCGTGCGCGCCCATCTCCTGGAACGGGCCGGCGAGACGGACGCGGCCCGCGCGGCCTACCAGCTGGCGGCCAAGCGCACCCTGAGCGTCCCCGAGACCCGCTACCTACAGATGCGCGCGGCCCGCCTGTCGTCGACGTGAGCGCCCTGGCGGCACGTAACGCAGCTCACAGCCTTGGGGCTGCCACCTGGGAACATCGGCTGTTGGTTCACCGTTGAACAGTACGTAGGTCCCGATCGCGATTCCCCCGTCCGGTCGGGGCCTACCTCTCTTTCCGACCGTTCATGTCGAGTCCGGTCCGTTTCACGCCTTCGAGCGTGAATATGCCAACCGCACCGCACGGCGCAGCCCCCGGACGGCATCATGCGTTCATGGACGGTGCCAAGCCTGTGCAGGTCTTGTTCACGCCCGACGAGTACGCAGCGGTCCAGCGGAACGCGGACCAACTCGGCCTTACGGTCGATGAGTTCATACGCCGGGCCGCGACCGTCGACGCCACGGAACTCCCCTGCCCGACCGCCGGGACCCGGCGCGGCTCCGACGCTCCGGTGACCGTGCCGCCGATCCGCCGCAGCGTCGGCCCTGACGGGGCGCCCGCGCTCCAGCGCTTCCTCGACACCCTCGCGGCCACGGCGGCCTCGGGGGAACCCGCCCCCGAGGAGCGGGTGCCACCGCAGCCGACGGTCCGCAGCTGCTCGGGGCAGTGACGGCCGGGGCGTCCCCGGTTCAGGCCAGGGAGATCTCCGGCTTGTACATGTCGAGCCAGAGCGCCAGGTCCAGCGTGCGTTCGAGGCCACGCCGGGACGCCTGGGTGATCTGGGGCACGTCGCGCTCCGCCGCGCGCATCGCCCGGTCCCGGTCGACGAGGTCGAAGACCGGGTGGGCGTGCTCGGCGAGCAGGTCCTTGACGTGCCCCTGGAGCGCGATGGCGTACTTGGGGTCCTGCGTGGAGGGATAGGGGCTCTTCACGCGGTCGTACACGGATCGCGGCAGGACGTCCGCGGTCGCCTCCCGCAGCAGGCTCTTCTCCCTGCCGTCGAAGGACTTCAGTGACCAAGGGGCGTTGTAGACGTACTCGACAAGACGGTGATCACAGAACGGCACCCGCACTTCGAGGCCGACCGCCATGCTCGCGCGGTCCTTGCGGTCGAGCAGGACGCGTACGAACCGGGTCAGGTGAAGGTGGCAGATCTTCCGCATCCGGAACTCGAAGTCGCTCTCGCCGTCCAGGCGTTGGATTCCGGCGACGGCCGTGTCGTAGCTGCCCTGGATGTACGCGGGCAGGTCGAGGGCGGCGGTCAGGTCAGGGCGCAGGACGTCGGCGTCGTCGCCGAACTGCTCGGCGAACTTCACCAGCCAGGGGAAGGTGTCGGCCGAGCGGGCCTCCTCGTCGAAGAACTGGAGGTAGCCGCCGAAGACCTCGTCCGCGGACTCCCCCGACAGCGCGACCGTCGAGTGCTCGCGGATGGCCCGGAAGAGGAGGTAGAGGGATGCGTCCATGTCGCCGAAACCCATGGGCAGGTCGCGGGCGCGGATCATCTTGGCCCGGACCTCGGGGGCGGCCAGAGCGTGCGAGTCCAGGACGATGTCGCGGTGATCGGTGCCCGCGGCCTTGGCCACGTCGTGCACGTAGGGCGTGTCGGGGGTGGAGCGCAGCGCGTCGGCGACGAAGTTCTCGCTCTGGCCGACGAAGTCCACGGCGAAGCTGCGTACGGTCTCGCCCACCGCTCCGAGTTGACGGGCGGCGAGCGCGGTCATCGCCGAGGAGTCGAGACCACCGGAGAGCAGGGTGCAGCGCGGCACGTCCGATACGAGCTGGCGGCGCACGATGTCCTCGAGGAGTTCGCGCACCTTGGCGACGGACTCGTCGCGACCGTCGGGGTGCGGCCGGGTCTCGAGACGCCAGTAGACGTGACGGCGCAGGCCTGAGCGGTCGACGGTCACGACGGTGCCGGGCTCGACCTCGTTCATGCCGTCCCACACGGCGTGTCCGGGCGTCTTGACGAAGGTGGACAGCTCCCGCAGTCCGTCGGCGGTCACCCGGGCGCGGGCCAGCGGGTTGGCGAGGATCGCCTTGGGTTCGGAGCCGAACAGGACGCCGTCCGGGGTCTCGTAGTAGTAGAAGGGCTTGATGCCCATACGGTCGCGGATCATGACGAGCTTGTCGCGCCTGCCGTCCCACACCGCGAAGGCGTACATGCCGTTGAGCCGTTCGGCGACCGCCTCGCCCCACTCCAGATAACCGCGCAGGACGACCTCGGTGTCGGATTCGGTGGTGAACTCATGGCCGCGCCCGGTCAGTTCGCGACGCAGTTCGGTGTAGTTGTACGTCTCTCCCGAGTAGACCAGGGCGACGGTGCCGCGCGGTGTCCGCACGGTCATGGGCTGGCGCCCGCCCGGCAGGTCGATGATCGCGAGCCTGCGGTGCCCGAGTCCGGCCGGGCCCTCGATCCAGGTGCCGCGGTCGTCGGGGCCGCGGCAGGACATCGTCTCGGTCATCGCGTCCAGCGTGCCGGACGCGGATCGCAGGTCACGGTCGAAGGAGACCCAGCCAGTAATGCCACACATGCGCTACCTCCTGCTTCACGCTGCCTGTGCGCCACCACCCGAGGAACTAGATGCAGACCCCACTAGGTGTAGATGGCAGCTATATGGCCAGCGTGCTCCCCGAAACTGCGCACGGTCAATGAGCCAGCCGCACGGAACGACACATTCCGGCCAACGGCAAAGACTTCCTCAAAGGGCCTGTCACCTGCGCTTTTCATCAGCGGCAGCGGCGGCACCGCGAGCGTCACGCAGGAGCGTCGCCGCCTCGTCACGGGCGTGTTCGATCGCGTCCGGAAAGATGCGCAGGCCGTGTGCGACCAGAGCGCCCTCGTGCAGCAGCATGAGCGTCCGCCCCAGCTTCGCCGCCCGCCGGGGCGCGATCGCGCGGGCGAGGCCGGTGAACAGGGCGAGCATCCAGGCCTTCTGACCGGCGATGACCCGGTACGCGGGGTGCGCGGGGTCACTGATCTCGGCGTGCGCGTTGACCATGCTGCAGCCCTTGTCGCTGTGCACTTCGGCCCAGTCGCGCGAGGCGTCGAAGACGGCGAGGATCCTGGCCCGCGGGGTGGTCACGGCCTCGACGTACGGGGCGAGGAAGGCCTGCCAGCGCTCGTCACGGGCGGCCAGATACTCGACGACGATCTGCTCCTTGGAGCCGAACCGGTCATAGAGCGTCTTCTTGGTGACCCCGGCCTCGGCGGCGATGAGGTCCACCCCTACGGCATGGATACCGCGGTCGTAGAACAGCACGCTCGCGGCGTCCAGAGCCCGCCGCGCGCCCGGCGTCATGACGATCCTCCGCGGCGCGCCTTCGGGCCCCGCGGCGCCCTTCACCAACTCACTCAGCAGTTCGGTCATGCCCCCATAATAAACCGATCTGTATACTCGGACAGGAGTAGACAGATCGGTTTACCTCACTCGGAGGAGCGCCATGAACGTCCTTCTCTCGATCGCATTCGTGCTGACCTGGAGCTCTGGTTTCATCGGTGCCAAGCTGGGCGCCGGCAGCGCGTCCGCGGTGACGGTCCTCATGTGGCGGTTCCTGCCCCTGGCCCTCGTGCTCGCGGTCGTGGCCCTGACCGTGACGCGGGCCTCCTGGCGCGGGTTCACGGCACGTGACGCGATACGGCAGGCGGCCGTAGGGGCGCTGTCACAGAGCGGCTATCTGCTCACCGTGTACTACGCGATCCAGCTCGGCGTCTCCAGCGGCACCACCGCCCTGATCGACGGGACCCAGCCGCTGGTGGCGGGCGCCCTTGCCGGGCCGCTGCTCGGCCAGTACGTCTCGCGGACCCAGTGGGTGGGCCTCGGGCTCGGTGTGACCGGGGTGGTCATCGTGACGGCGGCGGACGCCACGGGCGGCGCCGACGCTCCCTGGTGGGCCTACCTGGTGCCGTTCCTCGGGATGTTCTCGCTGGTCGCGGCGACCTTCCTGGAGCGCCGTTCCCCCCGCCCGACCGCGCCCGCGGTCGCGATGACGGTCCACTGCGTGACCAGCGCGGTCATCTTCACCGCACTCGCCGTCGGCGCGGGCGCCGCGACGCCGCCGATGGAGGCGTCGTTCTGGGTGGCGATCAGTTGGCTGGTGACGCTCTCCACCTTCGGCGGGTACGGACTCTACTGGCTGATCCTGCGGCGCTCCGGGGTCACGCAGGTCAACACCCTGATGTTCCTGATGGCGCCGGTGACGGCCCTGTGGGGAGCGCTGATGTTCGGCGAACCCTTCGGTGTACAGACGGCGTTGGGTCTCGCGGTCGGCCTCGCGGCGGTCGCGGTCGTGCACCGGGGGAATCGCTCGACGGCCATGACCGTGTGCTCCCGGCGGGAGATGTCCGCGACGGCGCCGGCTCAGTCCGCGAGCCGGAAGTCCGCGTAGTCGAAACCGGGCGCGACGACGCAGCTCACCAGGACCGGCTCACCGCCGGTGGGGCGCGCCGCCTGCCACACACCGCCGGGCACCAGGATCTGCGGGCGCTCACCGTGCTCGATGCCCGGCCCGAGGCGCATGGGAGCAGCGCCCTCCTTGGGGAGCGCGCCGTCGCCCCCGAGGCGCAGGTCGAGGGGGCCGCCACGGTGCCACAGCCAGATCTCGTCCGAGCGCACCACGTGCCAGCGCGACTCCTCTCCCGGGCAGAGCAGGAAGTAGATGGCGGTGGCCGCCGCACGCACGCCGGGGTAGCCCGTGGGCGTGAAGGAGTGGCCCGAGGCCCAGGTCTCGACGAACCAGCCGCCTTCCGGGTGCGGCTCCATTCCCAACTCGCGTGCCAGCAGGGGGCGTTCAGTCGCGTCGTTCATACGTGCTCTTCCGTTTCGCGGGTCGAAGGGGCGCCGGACGGCACCCCTGGGGGCCTGAGGAAAGCCAGCACGCGGGCGCATATGCCCGCGCTCTCTGCGGAGGGTACGGAAGATATCGGGGCGAACTTGATGATCACTCCAGCGCGGCACGAAACTCCGGAGAAGTGAACGGAGACAAAGCGAAGTGGAGGGAAATTCACCATAGCGGGTGAATGGGCATTCCTTACCGCCGAGTTCGGTCCCGAGATCAAGCCATGTGCGGAGTGGGCACAGGAGCGAAGAGCGGCCAACTTCCGTGCGGGAACTGGGCGTCATCATCGCCGACGGTATGGAGTCAGCCATAATGCCGACCATGAAGAGACTGCGAATTGGGCTGGTCGGCACGGGCCCCTGGGCCTCGTCCACGCACGCCCCGGCACTCGCGGCGCACCCCGACGTGGAGCTGGCCGGCGTATGGGGGCGGCGGCCCGACGCGGCGGCCTCGCTGGCGTCCGCGCACGCGACCGCGGCCTACGCGGACGTGGACGAACTGTTCGCCGCGAGCGACGCCGTGGCGTTCGCCGTACCGCCGGACGTGCAGGCGCCGCTTGCCACGCGGGCCGCCGCGGCGGGCTGTCATCTGCTCCTGGACAAGCCGGTGGCCACGACGGTGACCGCCGCGCGCGACCTCGCGGCGGCCGCCGAAGCGGCCCGGGTGGCGTCCGTGGTCTTCTGCACGCTGCGCTTCGCCGAGCCGACGGCGACGTGGGTGAAGGAGCAGGCGGCGACGGAGGGCTGGTTCGCGGGACGCGCGGACTGGTACAGCTCGTTCTACGCGGCGGACGGCTCCAGCCCGTTCTCCTCGCCGTGGCGGGCGCAGCGGGGCGGCCTGTGGGACGTCGGCCCGCACGCCCTCTCCGTCCTGCTGCCGGTGCTCGGCGATGTGACCGACGTGACGGCGGCGGCCGGCCGTGCGGACCTGGTCCATCTGATCCTGCGGCACAGCGGCGGCGCTTCGAGCACCGCGACACTGAGCCTGAGCACTCCCGCGAAGGCTTCGGGTTCGACGGTGGAGCTGCGCGGCGAGGCGGGGATCGCGCTGATGCCGTCGGGAGGCGGCGCGCTCGACGCGTTCCGCGCGGCGGTCGACGCACTCGTCGAGTCGGCGCGATCCGGCCAACCGCACGCCTGCGACGTGCGGTTCGGTCTGCGCGTCACGGAGATCCTGGCGCAGGCCGAGGAGCAGCTTCCCGCCGGCTGAACTTCCCTCCGGCTGAACTCCCCACCGGCGAACCGCCCGGGGACAACCGCGGGCGGCCGGTACCGTGGCCGCTACGTAATGGCGAGTGACGGCACCGGCCGCAGCCAGTGGACCCAGGAACCGATTCGGGAAGTCATGCGTCGTACGTCCCGAGTGCGACGTTTCCGACCACACACATCGGAATACGAACAACCGATCCATACTCATCCCGCAGCGGCCCAATGGGCCTAGGGGGTATCCAACACCGAGGAATTTCAGCCAATTTCGAGCTCCTCGGACAAGATGCCCCACAGTTGTGTCCGCGTGCCCACCGACGATGGAACCAGCAGGTCGGCGGTCCCGCTCCGACCATGATGCAACATCGACTGATCGTTTTTCTTCGGGCAATCTTTACTACCAAATCTGGTGCGAATATTTAGACTGCTGATGCTCAACTCGGCGTGCATCAAGAGGGATTACCCACCATGAACAAGACGGCGCTCCGCGCTCTGCTCCGCGAACGACGCGCCCTCATCGCCCCCGAATCGCACGGCTTCAGCCGCCCCACGGGCCAGGGGCGCCGCGCCCGAGGCCTCTCCCAGCACCAGGTGGACCAGCTCCTGCACCGGGCCATCGGGACGTACCACCGCCTGGAGTCGGGCAGTTACCCCAACCCGCCTGCCTCGCTGTTGCGGGATGTGGCGCGGCTTTTCGGGCTCAATGAGCAGGAGTGGGTGTCGCTGTGTCGATACGCACTGTTGCAGGAGCCGCCCGGACCCCTTCATCCGTCGTCCGGGAAGGAAGTGCCCGGGGTGTGGCAGGAGGCGGTTGACGGTGTCCGGCACATGGCGTACGTCACTGATGCCTCGTGGGACATGCTCGCCTATAACGAAGCACTCACCACCATGTTTCCCGGCCGCGATGTTCCCGGCAACATCATGCGATGGATGGTCCTCGACCCCGTCGGCCGCCGCACTCTGCTGGACTGGCACAACGCCTGGGCGCCCATGGTGCTGCCACAGCTGCGGGGCGCCCTCGCGTCGCGACCGGAGGACTGCACTCTGCGCCAGATAGAAAAAGAAGTTCTCGCCGATCCCGAGACCGCCGCTCCCTACGATGCCGGGAATCCCTATCCTCACCCGGACGGCGACGAGCGGCCGCTGCTCCACGCCGAACAGGGCCCTGGCTGGGTCACCATGTGCGCCGCGCAGCCCTTGACCGCACCCGGTGCTCGCCTCATGATCCTCGTGTTCCATGCAGGTGCACAGCGTGCCCACACGCGTGCGCCCATGCTGCGCGCGCACTGACGGAACATCAAGTCTGTTGCCTCTGCGGTTCGGAAGGGGGACGGCATCAGCACCTTGAAGTACGTTGTGGCCCATCCCCCACATCCGACCGAGCCCCCGTGGGAGTCACCTCGTGCCCGTCCATGTGTCCAGACCCACGACAGTTCTGGGTGACCACAAAGTCACGACCTCCGAGATAGCCGACGACATACGCGCCCATCACCGTGATCACCCCCGGCTCCGGGCGATCCTCCGCGTCATCGGCAACTGCGGAGTTCACACCCGTCACTTCACGCGGCCTCTGGACTCGCCCACGGTCTCCGGCTCGGCCGACATGGGAGAACGTGCCCGCGTGGCGTTCGACGACGCTCTCGCCATGGCAGAGCGCGCCGCCGTCGCGGCCCTCGACACGGCCGGATTGACCGCCGCGGACATCGACGCGATCGTCACCACACACACCACCAGTTGGGCGATCCCGAACCTCGACGTCAACCTCATCGAACGTCTCGGTCTGCGCCCTACGGTGCGCCGCATCGCGCTGACAACAGTGGCCTGCCCCGGGGGCGCCCACACCCTTGTCCGTGCCGCGGAACTGGTCGCCGCGCGACCCGGAAGCAAGATCCTCGTGGTGGGCGCGGAGGTACTGTCCGCCATCTACCAGCACTCCGACACCAGCATCGAATCGATGATCTACAAGGCCCTGTTCGGGGACTCGGCGGCTGCGGCGGTGGTCACGGACAGCCCACTCGGACCGGGGATCACGATCGACGACACCTTCGAGTACGTCCTGGCCGACAGCCTCGATCGGCAGCGCGGCCGCATCGACGTGGAAGGGATCCACTTCGACTCCAGCAAGAAGGCTCTCAGCGCGGCCGCAGAGGTCCTGCCCCACTTCAAGCAGTGGTACGGCCCGACAGAGACGCCTGACTTCGCCATCATCCACCCCGGCAGCCCCCGCATCATCTCCGACACCGCCACCGCCCTCGGGCTGACCCCGCACGATTCCCGCCACTCCACCGACACCCTCGCCGACGAGGGCAACCTCGGGGGCGTCAGCGTCCTGAGGGTGCTTGAGCGTACCCACGCCGCTCCCCCGGCCGACGGCGCCCGCGGCGTCATGGTCGCCTTCGGCCCCGGCTTCGCCACCGCAGCCCTGCGCTGTCGCTGGCAGGCGTGACCCGCCCCGCCCTAATTCGGTTGCCGCCTCCCCTTCGCCGCTGCTGGAGTACGCGCATGGATCATCAAGCGGTACTGGCGGCCTACGACGAGCAGCTCCGGCGCGGCGCGCGGACGGACAACCCCGGAGCTCGCGTCGAACGTGACGGGGCGGTCGTCCGGCAGATCGGCGCCCGGCACGACTGGAACGGCGTCCACTGGGCGGACGTCGACGCCACCACGGCGGACGCCGTCATCGCCGAGCAGGTGCGGTACTTCACTTCTCTGGGCCGCGAGTTCGAGTGGAAGCTGCATTCCCACGACCGCCCCGCCGACCTCGCCGACCGGCTGCGGGCGGCCGGCTTCGTTCCCGAGCCGCCGGAGACCGTGATGGTGGCCGAGGTCGCCGACCTGCCCACGGAAGCCGAACTGCCCGAAGGAGTAAGCCTGTTGCCGGTGACCGACGCGCGCGGCGTACGGCTCATGGCGGACGCCCACGACGCGGCGTTCGGCGAGGACAGCTCGGGGCTCGGCGAGCGCCTCGCCAAACGCGTCCTCACCCAGCTGACCGAGACCCCGGACGCGGTCGTGGCGGTGGTCGCGATGGCGGGCGACGAGCCGGTGAGTTCAGCGCGGATGGAGTTCTGTGCCGGCACGGACTTCGCAGGCCTCTGGGGCGGCGGCACCGCCCCGCAGTGGCGCGGCAAGGGCATCTACCGCGCCCTGATCGCCCACCGTGCCCGCATCGCCGCCGAGCGCGGGTACCGCTACCTCCAGGTGGACGCCACCGACGACAGCCGCCCGATCCTGCGGCGCCTCGGCTTCGTGCCGCTGAGCGTCACGACGCCGTACGTGTACACGCCGTAGCGCTGCTCACAGCAGCTTGGCGATCGCCTCCGCCGTGTCCGTCTCGCCGAGCCGCGGGAAGATCTTCTCGATGCTGTTGCGGTGCGCGTCGGCGTCCATGTCGGTCACGGCGTCGACAGCGACCGTGACGTGGTAACCGTGCTCGTGCGCCGCGCGGGCCGTCGACTCGACGCCGATGCTCGTCGCGATACCGGCGACGACGACTTGCGTGACACCGCGGCGGCGCAGCTGGAGGTCGAGGTCGGTGCCGTAGAAGGCGCCCCACTGCTGCTTGGTGACGACGATGTCGCTGTCCCGGCGGCCGAGTTCGGGGACCAGGTCCGCCCAGTCGGCCGGCACATCGCCGCCACGGACCGGGCCTTCGGTGCGTCCGGGGGCGCCGCCGGTGACCCGGACCAGGACGACGGGCAGGCCGCGCTCGCGGAAGGCGTCGGCGAGGCGGGCGGACCGTTCGACGATCTCGGTGGACGGGTGCGCCGTGGGCAGGGCGGTGATGCCCTTCTGGAGGTCGACCAGGACGAGGGCCGTGGTGGGGTCGAGGGTGGTGGCAGTCATGACTCGGATCTCTCTATGCGTGGGTGTGGCCGGGGAGTTGGCCGACGACCGAGCAGGGCCTCGGTCCGGAACGTGCGGTGGACCGGGCGCTCACTGCTGCACCAGTCGCTCCAACAACTTGGCCGCGTCGGCCAGTTGGCGCCGCTCGTCGGCGTCGAGGCCGTCGGCGATGGCGCCCGACAGCCATCCGTGCTTGGCGGCGCGCGCCTCGGTGAGCGTGCGGCGCCCCTTGTCGGTCACGGAGACGACGGACTGCCGCCCGTCGTTCGGATCGGGGGCGCGCTCGATCAGCTCCATGCTCTCCAGGGCGCCCACCGTCATCCGCATCGACTGCGGCCGTACGAGCTCCGCGCGGGCCAGAGCAGCCGTGGTGGCGGGACCCTCCCGGTCGAGGAGGGCGAGGACGGTGCGCTGCGAGGCGCTGAGCCCGACCCCGGGTGACGCCGTCCGCAGTCGTCGCACGACGCGTCCGATGACGGCCGTGAGATCTGCGGCGACCTGCTCGGGGGTCGGGTCCCCAGGCTTGTCGGTCATGACACGACAGTAGGAGATAGACAGGCAAACTTGCAAACTCGCCTGTCTATCTCCCACATCACTCTTCAGTCGCCGGCGGCGACCGGGTGCCTAGCGGATCGGCATCCCCGACAGCGTGCGCGCGATCACCAGGCGCTGGATCTCACTCGTACCCTCGAAGATCGTGTAGATCGCCGCGTCGCGGTGCATGCGCTCCACCGGGTACTCACGCGTGAAGCCGTTGCCACCGAGGATCTGCACCGCCTGCGCGGTGACCTTCTTGGCGACCTCGCTCGCGTACAGCTTCGACATGGAGCCCTCGGCCGACTCGAACTTCTTGCCCGTGGCCGCCATCCACGAAGCGCGCCAGACGAGCAGACGCGCCGCGTCGATCTGCGTACGCATGTCGGCGAGCTGGAAGGCGATGCCCTGGTTGTCGATGATCGGGCGACCGAACTGCGTACGCGTCTTGGCGTACTCGAGGGCCTCTTCGTACGCGGCGCGCGCCGTGCCCACGGCCATGGCGCCGACCGCCGGGCGGGACGCCTCGAAGGTGGCCATCGCGGCGTTCTTCACACGCTCGCCGCCGGTCTTGGCGCGCTCACGGGCGCGGGCGAGGCGCTCGTCGAGCTTCTCCTTGCCGCCGAGCAGGCAGTGGCCGGGGACGCGGACGTCCTCCAGGACGACCTCGGCGGTGTGCGAGGCGCGGATGCCGTGCTTCTTGAACTTCTGGCCCTGGGAGAGGCCGGGGGTGTTCGGCGGGACGATGAACGAGGCATGGCCCTTGGAGCCGAGCTCGGCGTCGACGACCGCGACGACGACGTGGACGTTGGCTATGCCGCCGTTGGTCGCCCAGGTCTTGGTGCCGTTGAGGACCCACTCGTCCTTGGCCTCGTCGTAGACGGCGCGGGTGCGCATCGCCGCCACGTCGGAGCCCGCGTCGGGCTCGGAGGAGCAGAAGGCGGCGACCTTGACGTCGTTCACGTCGCCGTACATCTGCGGGATCCAGGTGCCGATCTGCTCCTCGGTGCCGTTGGCGAGAACGCCGACCGCGGCGAGGCCCGTGCCCATGATGGACAGGCCGATGCCCGCGTCACCCCAGAAGATCTCCTCGGTCGCCATCACGATGCCGAGGCCCGTGGGGTCGAAGAACTGCTGGGCGTAGAAGTCGAGGGAGTAGATCCCGAGCTTCGAGGCCTCCTGGATGATCGGCCACGGCGTCTCCTCGCGCTCGTCCCACTCGGCGGCCGCGGGACGGATCACGTCAGCGGCGAACCCGTGGAGCCAGTCCCTGACCTCCTTCTGTTCGTCGTTGAGCTCCATGGTGAACTCGGCCATGACCCCTCCAGGACCTGCGGTGAAGACGTACGTTACTTGCGGTAACTGGAGTCTGTTACCGGCCGGTAGCCGATGTCAACTCCCGGCCGCCCGTTCGATCGGCGCCACGCCCGGGGTGTTACGTTGCGCGTGCGTCACGCAATCGCACGGGCGGGGAGAGAAACGCTATGGAGACCACCACACAGCAGACCGATCAGCAGCGGTCTGCCGAGCGCCGGCGGCGCGAGTTGCTGGAGGCCGCCGACCGGGTGGTGCTGCGCGACGGGCCCGGAGCCTCGATGAACGCCATCGCCGCGGAGGCCGGCATCACCAAGCCGATCCTGTACCGGCACTTCGGCGACAAGGGCGGACTGTACGCCGCGCTCGCCAAGCGGCACACCGACGCGCTCCTCGAAGCGCTGCGCGCCGCCCTGGACGCCCCGGCCGAGCGCCGGGAGCGGGTCGAACAGACCCTGGACACCTACCTCGCGGCGATCGAGGCCCGCCCGCAGGTCTACCGCTTCCTCATGCACCCCTCGGACGCCGCGGCCCCCGGCGACCAGGGCTTCGACGTGGGCCTGCACTCAGCGCCCGTGCTTCGCCGCATGGGCGAGGAGCTCGCCCAGGTCATAGAGGAGCGGGTCGACCTCGGCCCCGGCAGCGCCCAGCTCGCGCGCGTGTGGGGGCACGGCATCGTCGGCATGATGCACGCGGCGGGCGACTGGTGGCTCGGTGAACGGCCTTGCCCGCGCGCGGAGTTGGTCAGCAGCCTGGCCGACCTGCTGTGGGGGCGGCTCGCCGCGGCGGGCGACCGCGTCGGTGGCCCCGGGTTCTGAAGCCCGCTCAGAACCGGCCGACCGCCGGAAGTCAGCTGCTCCAGGACGCTTTGGCGGCGGCCCGCAGAACCCTGCGCCGCCGCCAGCCCGTGACGCGATCGGTGTAGACGCCGCCCTCCACGTGGTCGCACTCGTGCTGCAGGCAGCGCGCGAACCAGCCCGTCCCGTGCACCCGCACCGCCTCGCCGAGCATGGTGACGCCCTCGACCACCGCGTGGTCGAAGCGCGGGGTGCTCGCTTCGAGGCCCGGCAGCGACAGACAGCCCTCGGGGCCGCGCACACTGACCCCGTCCGCCACCACGAGGCGCGGATTGACCACGTGCCCCAGATGACGCACATCGTCGTCGTCCGGGCAGTCGTACACGAAGACCCGCCGGTTCACGCCGATCTGGTTGGCGGCCAGGCCCACCCCCTGGGCGGCGTACATCGTGGCGTACATGTCCTCGATGAGCCGGGCCAGTTCGGGCCCGAAGTCGGTGACCTCCTCGCAGGCCGTGTGCAGCACGGGGTCACCGAGCAGGGTCAGGGGTCGTACGCGCCCTGAGGCGCCCGGGATCGAGCCGCTTCGCATGGCCGCAAGGGTACGGTCCTTGCAAAGCCCCGGGGTCGGGGTGGTGCCGCGGTTCGGCCTTGACAATGGATCTCGATAGGCTGAGGTTCATCGCGTTGCCGGGGGCAGGCGCGGCGCCGTACGCAAGGAGGATCCAGAACTGATGGCAGGCAACACGGACCCGCTGTCGCCGCGGGCCAAGCTGGCCGTGACGGCGGGCAAGGCGGCCGCGGCGGTGTCGCGCGCGGCGGGCCGCGGCAGCGGATCGGTGATCGGCGGCCGCGTCTCACTCAAGCTCGACCCCGACCTGCTCGGGCGTCTCGCCACGCACCTGGACGTGGTGCTCGTCTCCGCCACGAACGGCAAGACGACCACGACCCGGCTGCTCGCGGAGGCGCTGCGCGCCAGCGGGCCCGTGGTCTCGAACGCGCTGGGCGCGAACATGCCGGCGGGCATCACGTCGGCCCTCGCGGGCGGCTCGGACGCCAGGTTCGGCGTGATCGAGGTCGACGAGAAGTACCTCGCCGGTGTCGCCCGTGACGTGGAGCCGAAGGCGATCGCGCTCCTGAACCTCTCGCGCGACCAGCTGGACCGCGCCGCCGAGACCCGCATGATGGCGGAGAACTGGCGCGAGGGTCTGGCCGGATCCAAGGCGGTCGTGATCGCCAACGCGGACGACCCGCTGGTCGTCTGGGCCGCGTCCTCCTCTCCGAACGTCGTATGGGTGGCCGCAGGGCAGGAGTGGAAGGACGACGCCTGGTCGTGCCCCTCCTGCGGCGGTGTGATGCAGCGCCCCGGCGACGACTGGTTCTGCGGCGAGTGCGGCTTCCGCCGCCCCGCGCCCAGCTGGGTCCTCTCCGGCGACCACGTCCTCGACCCGCACGGCTCGGCCTGGCCGATCCACCTCCAGCTGCCGGGCCGGGCGAACAAGGCGAACGCGACCACGTCGGCCGCCGTCGCCGCCGTCTTCGGCGTGCCGCCGCAGGTCGCCCTGGAGCGGATGTACCAGGTACAGGCCGTCGCCGGACGCTATGACGTCGTGCAGTTCCAGGGCCGCGATCTGCGCCTGCTGCTCGCGAAGAACCCCGCGGGCTGGCTCGAAACGTTTTCGCTGATCGACCCGCCGCCCACCCCGGTGGTGCTCTCCGTCAACGCCCGTGGCGCCGACGGCACCGACACCTCCTGGCTGTGGGACGTCGACTACACCCGTCTCGCGGGTCACCCGATCTTCGTGCTCGGCGACCGCAAGCTGGACCTCGCCGTACGTCTTGAGGTCGCGGGCCTGGACTTCCGGGTCTGCGAGTCCCTCGACGAGGCCGTGCAGCTCGCGCCGCCCGGACGGATCGAGACGATCGCGAACTACACCGCGTTCCAGGATCTGCGCCGCCGCGTCGGCAACTGACCCCACCGGACCCTCTAGACCCTCGTAGGGACGAATGAGCATGAGCGACAACAGCCTGCGGCTGGTGTGGGTCTACCCCGACCTGCTCAGCACGTACGGAGACCAGGGCAACGCCCTGGTCGTGGAGCGCCGCGCCCACCAGCGCGGCCTCCAGGTCGAGCGTTACGACGTGCGCAGCGACCAGCCGGTGCCCACCTCCGGCGACATCTACCTGATCGGTGGCGGTGAGGACCGCCCGCAGCGCCTGGCGGCCGAGCGCCTGCGCCGCGACGGCGGACTGCAGCGCGCCGTGGGCAACGGCGCGATCGTCTTCTCGGTCTGCGCGGGCTACCAGATCCTGGGCCAGGAGTTCATCAACGACCTCGGCCAGCGCGAGCCGGGCCTCGGCCTGCTCGACGTGATCTCCACCCGTGGCGAGGGCGACCGGTGCGTCGGCGACGTCCTCGGCGACATCGACCCGCAGCTGGGCCTGCCCCCGCTGACCGGCTTCGAGAACCACCAGGGCATCACGCACATCGGCCCCTCCGCACGCCCCTTCGCCCGCGTCTCGCTGGGCCGGGGCAACGGCACGGGCGACGGCACCGAGGGCGCGTACAACGGCACCGTCTTCGGCACGTACATGCACGGCCCTGTCCTGGCCCGCAACCCGCTGATCGCGGACCTGCTCCTGAAGCTGGCCCTCGACGTGAACGCGCTGCCGCCGACCGACGACCGCTGGTACGAGGCGCTGCGCGCCGAGCGGATGAACGCCGCGCAGCAGCCCGCCTGAAGCCTCGGCCGCACAGGTGAGCGGCCGAGTCCAGCAGTCGGACGCCCGGTGCGGCCCCGCCCCCTTCCGCCTATAGGGTGGCGGGGTTCCCGCCGGACGACGTGGTCCGGACTCCGGCCCACGCAGCACACAGGGCCCCTCTTTATGAAAGACGTTGGCGGGCTATGCGCATTGGTGTCCTCACGTCCGGCGGCGACTGCCCCGGTCTCAACGCCGTCATCCGCTCGGTCGTGCACCGTGCCGTCGTCGACCACGGCGACGAGGTCATCGGCTTCCACGACGGCTGGCGCGGCCTCCTCGAGTGCGACTACCGCAAGCTCGACCTCGACGCGGTCGGCGGCATCCTGGCGCGTGGCGGAACGATTCTCGGCTCATCCCGTGTCCAGCCCGCGCAGCTGCGCGGCGGCGTCGAGCGGGCCAAGGGCCACCTCGCCGACCTGGGCCTCGACGCGGTCATCCCGATCGGCGGCGAAGGCACGCTGAAGGCGGCCCGGCTCCTTTCGGACGCCGGTCTGCCGATCGTCGGGGTGCCCAAGACGATCGACAACGACATCGCGGTGACCGACGTGACGTTCGGCTTCGACACCGCGGTCGGTGTGGCGACCGAAGCCCTGGACCGGCTCAAGACGACCGCCGAGTCGCACCAGCGGGTCCTGATCGTCGAGGTCATGGGCCGGCACACCGGCTGGATCGCGCTGCACTCGGGCATGGCCGCGGGCGCGCACGCGATCGTCGTGCCGGAGCGCCCCTTCGACATCGAGGAACTGGCGCAGAAGGTCGGCGAACGGTTCTCCGCGGGCAAGAAGTTCGCGATCGTCGTGGCCGCCGAGGGCGCCAAGCCCCGTGAGGGCTCGATGAAGTTCGACGAGGGCATCAAGGACATGTACGGCCACGAGCGGTTCGCCGGCATCGCCCGCCAGCTCTCCATCGAGCTGGAGCAGCGCCTCGGCAAGGAGGCGCGCCCGGTGATCCTCGGGCACGTCCAGCGCGGCGGCACCCCCACCGCGTACGACCGTGTCCTCGCCACCCGCTTCGGCTGGCACGCCGTGGAGGCCGTGCACCGCGGCGAGTTCGGCAAGATGACGGCGCTGCGCGGCACGGACATCACGATGGTCCCGCTCGCCGAGGCCGTCGAGACGCTGAAGACGGTGCCGGACGAGCGGTACGCCGAGGCGGAGTGCGTGTTGTAGAGCCCGGCGGTGACAGAACGGCCCCCGGACGCTTCGGCGTCCGGGGGCCGTTCTAGTCTGGTGCGGACACATAGCGCACAACCGCACGAATCAGGAGCCAGTGGATGGATCACAGCGGGCACGGCATGAACATGGATCTGCCGCCGTTCACGCTGGGGCGGGGGCTCGAACTCTCGGCCGACCCCTTTTTCCTCATCAGCTGCCTGGTGGCCCTCGCGCTGTACGGCTGGGGCGTGGTCCGGCTCGTGCGGCGCGGCGACAAGTGGCCGGTCGGCCGCACGATCTCCTTCGTGGCGGGCGTGCTGACCATCCTGCTCGTGATGTGCACCAAGCTGAACGACTACGGCATGGTCATGTTCAGCGTGCACATGGTCCAGCACATGATCATCAGCATGCTGTCGCCGATCCTGATCCTGATGGGCGCGCCGATCACCCTCGCCCTGCGCGCGCTGCCGGTCGCGGCCCGCGGCAGCAAGGGGCCGCGCGAGTGGCTGCTGTGGGTCCTGCAGAGCCGCTACATGCGGATCATCACGCATCCCGCGTTCACGATCCCGCTCTTCATCGCGAGCCTGTACGCGCTGTACTTCACCCCGCTCTTCGACACCCTGATGGGGTCCAAGCCGGGCCACATCGGGATGATGGTGCACTTCCTCGCCGTCGGCCTGGTCTTCTTCTGGCCGATCATGGGCGTGGACCCGGGCCCGCATCGCCCCGGCTACATCATGCGGATGCTGGAGCTCTTCGCGGGCATGCCCTTCCACGCGTTCTTCGGCATCGCGCTGATGATGGCGTCCGAGCCGATGGTCGGTACGTACAAGAACCCGCCCTCCTCCCTGGGCATCGACGCACTCGCTGATCAGACCGCCGCGGGCGGCATCGCGTGGGCGTTCAGTGAGGTGCCATCGGTCCTCGTGCTGCTCGCGCTGCTCTTCCAGTGGTACCGCTCCGACCAGCGCCAGGCACGGCGTACGGACCGGGCCGCCGACCGTGACGGTGACAAGGAGCTGGAGGCGTACAACGCCTATCTGGCATCACTGGCCGCGCGCGGGCGCTAGCGGCAAAGGGCCCTCACGGGTGAGGATGGTCTCAGGCCGCGGTTCCGGCGTCGAGGCGTCGGGGCTGCCGGGAGGAGGCAGGGCGATGCCTGATTCAACGAAGACGATGGGTGTATTCACCATCGGAGGCTTGGTCGCGGTGACCGCGTACACGGTCGCGCTGGGGAGCAACGGCTGGCTGTGGTTCGGTTGGGTCGTCGTCGGGATGCTCACGCTGGCGATGGTGCTCTCGCGCAGCACCCCCTGAGGGGCCGCGCGAGCTTGAGGAAAGGTGCGGGGGCGGCGCCTCAGGGAGTGTCCAGGGCGCCGGTCAGAAGCGGAAGACGGCGCCCGTCGAGTACTCCATCTCGCAGGCGTTGCCGTACTTCTTCTGCCAGCTGATCGGCCTGCCGCGGTGCAGCCCGGTCGCGCTCACGGTGACCGGGGCGTACTGCTTGGTGCAGATCCCCGACTTCGCGGGCAGCGCCTCGAAGTCGCCCTCCGCCTTGTCGATCGCCGCGCAGGCCTCGGCCGCGTGCGGGTGGTGTGCGGGCCGCTGGGTCACGCAGTCGAGCAGCACGCCGCGGACCCATGCGTTGTCCTGCCCGGTGACGGTGAGGAAGACGCCGCTCGACCGCTCGGGGGCCGCTTCGTCGGCCGCGTGGGCGGGCGCGGCCACAGCGAGGGAGATCAGCGCGGCGGCGGTGGCCACGGCCGGGCGCAGGCGGGGCGTGGGACGAGACCTCATGGGGACCTCCTGTGACGGTGACGTACTGCGGCGGAGCGAGGCCAGGCCACCCCCGCACCCGCCGCGCGCGCGGGCGACACGCCGGGCGGTCACCCGGACGAGTACGGCGCGGCACCCGGATGGGCGCCCCGCCGGCCGGGCACACCGGTCCCCGAAGTGATCCAGGCCGCCCGGCCTCGGTCCCCTTCTCCCGTCGGGGCGGCGCACCTAAACTGACCGCTGCGCGAGGACCCGTGACCTGCGACGACGCAGCACCCAGGCCGGTCCACCTACGTCAAGGAGCAACGGGTGTTCTACTACCTGCTCAAGTACGTCGTCCTGGGGCCGCTGCTGCGGCTCATGTTCCGGCCGCGCATCGAGGGTCTTGAACATGTACCGGAATCGGGTGCGGCGATCGTGGCGGGCAACCACCTCTCGTTCTCGGACCACTTTCTGATGCCCGCCATCATCAAGCGGCGGATCACTTTCCTGGCGAAGGCCGAGTACTTCACGGGACCCGGCATCAAGGGCCGCCTGACCGCCGCGTTCTTCCGCAGTGCCGGGCAGATCCCGGTGGACCGTTCGGGCAAGGAGGCGGGCCGGGCGGCGATCCGCGAGGGCCTCGGGGTGCTGACCAAGGGTGAGCTGCTCGGCATCTACCCGGAGGGCACGCGCTCGCACGACGGGCGCCTCTACAAGGGGAAGGTCGGCGTCGCCGCGATGGCGCTCAAGGCGCAGGTTCCGGTGATCCCGTGCGCGATGATCGGCACGTTCGAGGCGCAGCCGCCGGGCCAGAAGGTACCGAGCTTCCGCCGTGTGTCCATCCGCTTCGGCGCACCGCTGGACTTCTCGCGCTACGCGGGCATGGAGAACGAGAAGGCGGTCCTGCGCGCGGTCACGGACGAGATCATGTACGCGATCCTCGGACTCTCGGGCCAGGAGTACGTGGACAAGTACGCCGCGGTCGTGAAGGCGGAGGAGGCCGAACGCGCCGCCGCGGCAAGCAGGCGGAAGTTCCCCCGGCTGCCGCTGAGTTGAGGCCCTGGCATGCGGTTCGTGCCCATGAGCGAACACAGTCTGGTGAGCGCGTTGCGGGGCAACACCCTCCAGCAGGCCGCCAAGTGCATCGTGGTGATGGTGAAGATCGGCAAGAAGACGAAGCGGTACGTGCTCGCCGTGGTGCCCGGTGACCGGCGCGCGGCCCCGATCGCGCAGGAAGCGGCATAGCGAAGGGGCGGCCGGGATACCCCGGCCGCCCCTTGCTCAGTTGTCCGGCGGCTGCCTAGTGGCGGGCCGTTACGGCTTGGGCGTGGCGTGCGGGGCGCACGTCACGTCCTTGCCGCCCACCTTGCCGGTCAGCAGGTAGGTGTCGACACGGTCGTTGAGGCACGGGTTGACCAGGTTCGTGATGCCGTGCGAGCCGGCGTCCTTCTCCGTGATCAGACGCGAGCCCTTGAACCGCTTGTGCAGCTCGACGGCGCCCTCGTACGGGGTGGCCGCGTCGCGGGTCGACTGCGCGATGAGGACGGGCGGCAGGCCCTTGCCGGTCTTGACCTCGACCGGCTCGTGCTGCTTGCTCTTCCAGGTCGCGCAGGGCAGGTTCATCCAGGCGTTGGACCACGTCATGAACGGGTTGTCACGGTGGATGCGGGTGTTGTCGCGGTCCCACTTCTTCCAGCTGGTGGGCCACTTGGCGTCCGCGCACTCGACGGCCGTGTAGACGGCGTTGCTGTTCTCCGACGCGATGTTGCCCGCGGTGTCCGACAGGTCGGGGCTTGCGGCCTCGATCAGCGGCTTGGCGTCACCGGCGACGTACTTGCCGAAGTTCGTCGCGATCTCCACCCAGGCGGAGTCGTAGTACGGAGCGCTCTGGAAGTAGGCGATGAGCTCGGCGGGGCCGACCACTCCGCCCAGGGGCTCCTTCTTCGCAGCGGCACGGAGGTTGTCCCAGTTCTTGGCGACCTTCCCCGCGGTGTCCCCGAGGTGGAAGGTGGCGTCGTACTTGGCGACCCACTTCATCCAGTCCTTGAGGCGGATCTCGAAGGCGACGTCCTGGTCGAGGTTGGCCTCGTACCAGATCTTCTTCTTCGAGGGGTTGACCACCGAGTCGACGACCATGCGGCGCACGTGCGACGGGAACAGCGTCCCGTAGACCGCGCCGAGGTAGGTGCCGTACGAGACGCCGAGGAAGTTCAGCTTCTTCTCGCCGAGCGCGGCCCGGATGACGTCCAGGTCACGCGCGGTGTTCGGCGTCGTCATGTGCGGCAGCATGTCGCCGCTGCGCTCGGCGCAGCCGTCCGCGTACTCGGCGGCGAGCTTGCGCTGGGCCCGCTTGTCCGCCTCGGAGTCCGGGACCGGGTCGAGCTTGGGGGCCTTGACGAACTCCTGCGGGTCCACGCAGGAGATGGGCGCCGAGTGGCCGACGCCGCGCGGGTCGAAGCCCACGAAGTCGTAGGCCTTGGCCGTCTTCTCCCAGAGCTTGGCCTTGGTGGCCACGCGGTTGGGGAAGCGGAGCCCGGAACCGCCGGGGCCGCCGGGGTTGTAGACGAGCGCGCCCTGGCGCTCCTTCTTCGTCCCGGTGTTGCCGATGTGGTCCACGGCGAGCTTGATCTTCTTGCCGTTGGGCTTGGCGTAATCGACCGGAACGGTCACCCAGCCGCACGTGACGGCCTTCTCCAGACCCCAGTCCGCGGGGCACGCCTGCCAGTCGATGCCGGCCTTGGCGGCACGCTGCGCCGCGAGCGCGACACCACGTGCCTCCGCGCTGGTGCGCTGGCGGGCGTCAGCGCTGCCGCTGCCTCCGCGAGCGTCGGCATTGGCGACGGGCGCCATGATCGCGCCCGCTATGAGCGAGCCCGTGATGAGCGTGCCCGCGGCGCCGAATGCTGTGGTGCGTCTCAACTGGTTCCTCCCCCTGTCGATTTACCTGTCGATTTTCGAACAGTAGGAGGATCCTGTCGGTCATCGGGTTCAGTGCGACAGACCGGGCAGGGGTTTCTTTACCAATCCGATAGACGGTGCAGGGAACTCCGCTGAGCGGTTATGCCCCTGTTCACGTGAGTGTGCGCAACGCCCCGTCGAGGGCGCGGCGGACCCGCAGCGCGTCAGGGGCGACGGCGGTGACGAGCACGGCGGGCCCTGCGAGCGGAGTGAGCGCGACCCCGTCGCCGAGCAGCGCGGGCTCGGGCCGGTCCTGTTCGAACTCCGGCCGTACGACCACGAGTTGCCCGATCGCGCGATGCCCCGCCAGGACAGCGGGACCGTCCCACCCGCCGGGCGCACCGGGCCCGCAGGAGAGCTCCTGATCAAGGAGGAGCCGCCCCGCCCGGCGCACGGTGAGGCGGCTGCTGAGACGTCCCGCTTCTTCACCGGTACGCCCGAGCACCTGCTCCTCCCGCAGCACGAGGCGCGCGCTCCCGGCGAGTTCGGCCCGGGTGGTCACCCGCAGATCACTGTCCCGTACGGAGATCAACTGCTCCGGCAGCCACGACAGTTCCGCGTCGTCGCCGACCGTGATCCGCACGTCGTACCGCGCCGGCGCCTTCGACTGGCCGGGCAGGGCAAGGGTGGCGGCGGCCGAGCCGATGTGCAGCCGCGCCCCGTCGTGGGCGGCGGCCTCGACCAAGAGGTGGTCGCCACCGAGGGGGCCGCTCATCGCCCCGACGAGCGTGACGTGGGCGCCCTTCCCCGCCGACCGGGTACGGCGCGGGGCGAGCTGGCCCTCCCCGTCGAGCACGGGCAGGGCGGTGCCGCCCCGCCCGTCGCCGCGTGCGGTGATGCGGGCGGTGCCGCGGACACCCGAAGCGGGGACGGTCTGCGTGCTCATGCGGACGCGGTCCAGGCGGCGTACTGGGAGCGCACCCAGGCGGCGACGGGCCCGACGCCCTCGTCCGACCTCAACGACTGGAAGATGACGGGCAGTTCGGCGCGCTGGGCCTTGGCGTCGGCGGCCATGCGGGCGAGGTCGGAGCCGACGTGCGGGGCGAGGTCGGTCTTGTTGACGACCAGGAGGTCGGCGGTGCTGACGCCGGGCCCGCCCTTGCGCGGGATGTCGTCGCCGCCCGCGACGTCGATGACGAAGATCTGGGCGTCGACGAGGCCCTTGGAGAAGGTGGCGGTGAGATTGTCGCCACCGGACTCGACGAGGATCAGATCGAGCGGCCCGACCTCGTCCTCCAGGTCCTCCACGGCCTCCAGGTTGGCGGAGATGTCGTCGCGGATCGCGGTGTGCGGGCACGCGCCGGTCTCCACGGCGGTGATCCGCTCGGGCGGGAGCACGGCCTCGCGCAGCAGGAACTCGGCGTCCTCGCGGGTGTAGATGTCATTCGTGACGACGGCCAGGGACAGCTCGGCCCGCAGCTCCTTGCAGAGCGCGGCGACGGTGGCGGTCTTGCCGGACCCGACGGGCCCGCCGAGCCCGATCCGCAGGGCGCGGCGGCGTCCGTCGGGGCGGTGGGCGTCGGCGCTCACGGCGGTGGATTCGTCGTGGGAGTGGTCGAGGTGCATGGTGCGACTCCAGTGGTTCACGGATGGACAGCCCCTCCGGCGTTCGAGGAGCGGGGTCTGGGGCGGAGCCCCAGCTTCGGGAAGGGGTGGGTGCGGGGAGAAGAACCGCCCCTACGACGCGAACAACCGCGCCGGCCATGCCGCATGCGCCTCGGCCCCGACCTCCAGCAGGGGAGCTGAAGCCGCGGGCAATGCGTCGACCCCACTTGCCAGGGCCGCGCGGCCCGCATCCGCCGCGGCCTGTGCGACGAGATCGAGCTCGGGGGCAAGCCGAGCCAAGACCCCCGTCGCGTCGAACGGGTCCAGGCTCAGCAACCGCACGGTCGCCGTCGCGGGCCCGCTGACGCACTCGTACGCGGAGCAGTACGCGGCGTCCACGGGCCCGAGTCCCGCCGCCCGCGCGGCAAGACCGAGCACGACGGGCTGGTGCGCCCCCTTGGGCCGGGCGGCGGCCAGCTGGTCAAGGGCGGGGTCGGGCCACGCGGCTCGTGCGGCCCGCATCATCTGCCGCCCGAGCCGCCGCCCCGCGACCCGCAGCGCGGCCGACGGCGTCCGGGCGTCGGCGGCCTCGTCGAGGTCCAGCGGATCGAGCCCGAGCGCGGCGGCCGCCGCCAGCGAGGCGGAGACGAGACCCGTCGTGTGCAGTCGCCCCCGGCAGAATTCCGCCAGGTTCGCGGCGCCGGTGATCCGTCCCGCCTTGACGGCCTCCTCGGCGCCGCCGGAGTGTGCGTGCCCTCCCGCGGGGAAGCGGCCGTCGGCAAGGACGAGAAGCGCGGCGCTAGACATGGTGGTCGCCCGCCATCAGAAGAGGAAGTACCGCTGGGCGAGCGGCAGTTCGGCTGCGGGTGACGGCTCGACGAGCTCGCCGTCGATGGTGACGGCGAAGCTGTCGGGAGCGACCTCCACCCTCGGCAGGGCGTCGTTCTCCCGCATGTCCGCCTTCGTGCGCCCGCGGGTGGAGCGGATCGCGGTGAACTCCTTCGCCAGGCCGAGCCGTTCCGGCAGCCCGTCGTCCAGCGCCGACTGGGTCACGAAGTTGAGCGAATTGAGCCCGGGGGCCGTGCCGTGCGCACCGAACATGGGGCGTGGCAGGACCGGCTGCGGCGTGGGGATGGAGGCGTTGGCGTCGCCCATCTGCGCGTACGCGATCTGGCCGCCCTTGATGACCAGTTGGGGTTTGACGCCGAAGAACTTCGGGTCCCACAGCACCAGGTCGGCGAGCTTGCCGCTCTCGACCGAGCCGATCTCGTGGTCGACGCCCTGCGCGACGGCCGCGTTGATCGTGTACTTGGCGACATAGCGACGCGCGCGCCTGTTGTCGGCGCGGGTGTCCCCCGACAGGAAGCCGCGCCGCCGCTTCATCACGTGCGCGGTCTGCCAGGTCCGCATGACGACCTCACCGATGCGCCCCATGGCCTGCGAGTCCGACGACATGATCGAGATGGCGCCGAGGTCGTGCAGGATGTCCTCGGCCCCGATCGTGGTGGGCCGGATGCGCGACTCGGCGAAGGCGAGGTCCTCGGGGACCGCGGGGTTGAGGTGGTGACAGACCATCAGCATGTCGAGGTGTTCCTCGACGGTGTTGACGGTGTGCGGCCGGGTCGGGTTGGTGGAGCTCGGCAGCATGTTCGGCAGCGACACCGCCGTGATCATGTCGGGGGCGTGTCCGCCGCCCGCGCCCTCGACGTGGAAGGCGTGCAGGGTGCGGCCCGCGACGGCGGCGAACGTGGCGTCGATGAATCCCGCTTCGTTCAGGGTGTCGGTGTGGACGGCGAGTTGGGCCCCCGTGTCCTCACAGACGTTCAGGCACGCGTCGATGGTGGCGGGGGTCGCGCCCCAGTCTTCATGGATCTTGAAGCTGACGGCTCCGGCCCGCAGTTGGGCGTGCATGGACGCGGCGGAGACCGTGTTGCCCTTGCCGAGGAAACCGATGTTGACGGGGCTGGAGTCCATCGCGGCGAACATCCGGGCCAGGTGCCAGGAGCCGGGCGTGATCGTGGTCGCCTTGCTGCCCTCGGCCGGTCCCGTGCCGCCGCCGATGAGGGTGGTGACCCCGGAGGCGAGGGCCTCGTCGACGATGGTCGGTGAGATGAAGTGGATGTGGGTGTCGATGCCGCCGGCGGTGAGGATCTTGCCGTTGCCCGCGAGGACTTCGGTTTCCGGGCCGATCACGAGATCGGGGTGCACCCCGTCCATCGTGTCCGGGTTGCCGGACTTGCCGATGCCGGTGACGCGGCCGTCGCGTATACCGACGTCGGCCTTGACGATGCCCCAGTGATCGATGATCACGGCGCCGGTGATGACGGTGTCGGGGGCACCTTCTGCACGCGTGGTGCGCGACTGCCCCATCGACTCACGGATGACCTTGCCACCGCCGAACACGGCCTCGTCGCCGGAGCGTCCGGGGCCGCCGGAGCGGTCCTCCTCGATCTCGACGAGGAGGTCGGTGTCGGCGAGCCGGATGCGGTCGCCCGTGGTGGGGCCGAACAGGTCGGCGTACGCGGCGCGGGACAGCTCAGGCATCGAGGGGACCTCCGGTCTCGCCGCGCAGGCCCGGCACGACGCGCAGTCCTGCCAGGGGGACGAGTTCGACGTCGACGGGGATTCCGGGCTCGAACCGCACGGCGGTGCCGGCGGCGATGTTGAGCCGCTTGCCGTGCGCGGCACCGCGGTCGAAGTCGAGGCCGGGGTTGGCCTCGGCGAAGTGGTAGTGGGAGCCGACCTGGACGGGGCGGTCGGCGGCGTTGAGGACGGTGAGGGCGGTGACTTCACGGCCTACGTTGTAGGCGACGGGCTCGTCGGCGAAGAGGATCTCGCCGGGGACCACGGGATGCGTGGGACTCATGCGGCCGGCCCCCGTCAGACGATCGGATCGTGGACGGTGACGAGCTTGGTGCCGTCCGGGAAGGTGGCCTCGACCTGGACGTCGTGAATCATCTCCGGGATGCCGCTCATGACGTCGTCACGCGTGAGCACCTTGCGCCCCGACGACATGAGCTCGGAGACGGTACGGCCGTCCCGTGCGCCTTCGAGGATGTGGGACGTGATGAGCGCGATCGCCTCGGGATGATTGAGCAGCAGCCCCCGCGCCCTTCGCTTCTCGGCCACGTCCGCGGCCACATGGATGAGCAGTCTCTCCTGCTCGTGCGGGGTCAGTTGCACGGCGTCCCACCTCACAGTCCTCGCTCCGGACCGTGCGGGGTCCGGCTGCCGCGGCCACCGCGACGGATATAGATGTAACACACAGACAGTGCGCTTGATCTTGCGCACCCCTGTTACGAAATCCCCTGGTGGCGTGGCATGGCAGGCTAGTTGGGAGGAGTTTCAACGAGGTTAACCAGCGCTTGACCGCTCCATGACCATCAGCTGGGCTGCCCCATACTCATCAGTCCGCGCAGACCGTCCTGCAGCGCCTCGACCGGAACCTCGTCGAACAGGGCAAGCTGCGCGGCGAAGCCCTGAGCGGCGGCGACCATCACCCGCGCGACATGGTCGGCCGGGACGTCGTCGCGCATCATGCCCGCCGCCTGATACCCCTCGACGATCTTCACCCAGGCCACGCGCACCTTCGCGTACCCCTCGCGCATCAGTGACGCGAGCTCCTCGTTGCGCAGGGTCTCCGCCCACACCTGCACGATCAGGCGCGGGAAGTACGGGGCCTCCCCCTCCTGGGCGCCGGGCCCGCGCCCGAGCACCTGGGTCAGCGCGCGGCCCACCAGCACGTCCGGCGGAGGCGGCGGGGTCTCCTTGGCCGCGGCTTCGAACGTGGCCTGGATCCACTCCAGGACCTCGCCGACGATCGCCCCGATCAGCTCTTCCTTGCCCCGGAAGTAGCGGTAGACCGCTCCGGCGGAGAGGCCGACCTCCTTGAGCACGTCCTGCATGGAGGTGGCATGGAAGCCGTTACGGGCGAAGCAGAGGGCGGCGCCGTCGAGGATCTGGCGGCGGCGTGCGTCGAGGTGCTCCTGGGATACGCGGGCCATGCAGGCAAAACTAAAACGAACATTCATTCTTGACAAGCGCGGCACTCGGCAGCACAGTGAGCACATCACATAAAACGAACGATCCTTCTCTTCAAGCTGGACACTCTTCGACCACCTCAAGGAGCACAGCTCATGTCCACGTCGGTCGCCACCTCGCCCCGGCAGGGCCGCCGCATGGTGGCGGTGGCCATCCTGGTCTCCGCCATCGTGGCCCTCGCCCTGTGGGCCTTCGCCTGGCCCGCCGCGCGGACCGCGCCGCGCGACCTGCCGCTCGGCGTCGCGGGACCCGCCGCGGCGACGGCTCCCCTCCAGGCCCAACTGAAGGAGCGCGAGGGCGCGTTCGAGATTCATCGGTACGCCGACGAGGCCGCGGCCCGCGACGCCATCGAGGATCGGGCCGTGTACGGAGCGGTCGTCGTCACGCCGCAGGGCATGAAACTGCTGACCGCTACGGCTGCGAGCCCCGTGGTCGCCCAGCTCCTGGAGCAGGCGGTGACCGCTCAGGCCCCGGAGGGAGCCGAGGTGCCGACCGCCGATGTGGTGGCAGCGCCCGCGGCCGACCCGAGGGGCGCCGCCCTTGGCGCGAGCATCCTGCCGATGGCCATCGCGGGGGTCGCGTCCGGAGCACTCGTGTCGATGCTCGGCCTGCGCGGCAGCCGGGCGCTCGCCTCCCTTGTGTCGGCCGCCGTGGTGATCGGCGTGGTCGCCGCTGCCCTGGCACACAGCTGGCTCGGCATCCTGACGGGCAACTGGTGGGCGGAAGCCGGGGTGTTGGGGCTCCTGACGCTCGCGGTGGGCGCCACCGTCGCCGGCTGCGCCGCGCTCCTCGGTCCGGCGGGCATCGGGGTCGGCGCGCTGACGATGGTGCTCCTCGGCAACCCGTTCTCCGGCGTGACGTCGGCGCCTCAGCTGCTGCCTGAACCGGTGGGATTCATCGGCCAGTTGCTGCCGCCGGGCGCCGGAGGGACTCTGCTGCGCTCGGTGTCCTTCTTCGACGGTGCGCGCGTCACGGGCCCGCTCCTCACCCTCGCTGTCTGGGCCCTGCTCGGCCTGACGGCCGTGCTGCTCGGTGCGCTCCCCCGCCGCCCCGCCGCCGGGACGCGCGAGGAGGCTCCGACGGCGAGGGAAGCGGCGCCGGTCGCCTGACCCGGCGGCACACGGAGACAGCCGTACGCCCCCGCTGTAGCGGACGGGGGCGTACGGCCATTCCTGTGCTCAGGTGCTCAGGTGCTCACGTGCTTACGTGCTTACGTGCTCAAGTGCCGTACGGCTACGCCGTGTCGGGGCCGCGGTGCTCGGCGGCGATGCCGAAGCGCTGCCGCTCCCCCGCGGGCGCCGGGGACGATGTGGCGCGCAGCGACGAGACGGAGCTGACCACCTGCTCCTCGTCGCCTGCCGGCAACGCCTCCAGCCGTTCCAGGTCGGCGGCGGAGACAAGGGCCACGAGTGGCTTGCCGTGACGGGTGACGACCACCCGCTCACCGCCGTACACGACGCGGTTGATCAGGTCGGCGAGCTCTGCTCGGGCTTGCGTCACCGGAATCTCGTAGGCCATGTTTCCCAGCTTAACCGGCGCCCGGCATGACGATTCGGCATGCGAAACGGATCCGCCGCAGGTCAGAGGGGCGCAGGTCAGAGGGGTCGCGGGCTGCTCCGGTCCGGAGTGCGGGGCGTGCGGCCCGCCGTGGGGTCGTTTGGACCGGATCGAGCCCGGTACCTGTAAGTGGCGGCGCGCCGCCCAACCGCTCCCGGGAGGGTTCGGCAGTGAGCCCGCCACCGGCCGTCCGGCGAGGGGACCCGCCGGGCGGCCGATCCCGGGACCAGGTCACCGGCCGGAGTCCGGGCGGCGCGCGTGCGGCGGCGACGACTCCAACTGCCGGGCTCCCTCACCGTGGTCGACGTCGTGCTGGGCGAGGAGCGAGAGGAGTTCCGCCACGGCGAGTCCCGACTCGGCGGGGTGGCGCAGGATGGTGCCCGCTTCGATGCGATACGTGTTGGAGCGCCCCTGACGCGTGTGAGACAGATACCCCCCCTCCTCAAGATCGGAAACGATCTTCTGCACGGCGCGCTCGGTGAGCCTGCAGCGAGCGGCGATGTCCCGAATGCGCGTGGCGGGGTCGTCGGCGATCGCGGCCAGCACACGTGCGTGGTTGGTGAGGAAGGTCCAACCGCTGTGGGGTTCAGGTACTCCAGCCATCACCCCAAGATAGGGCGTTTGTTTCGCGCATTCAAAAGGGCGAACTACATTTCATGTATCACTTGACGTGTGTGCCTCGTCGGCCCGACTCTGGACGAGGTGATGACGCCAGGACGCCTACGGAGTGGCCGCCATGACAGAACGTGCACTTCCCGCTCAGCTCGCGGAGGACTGCGAAGCCACGCGCGTCGTGCCCTCGTACCCGCCGGGCGAGGAGGGCAGGGGGACCCTGCCGCCGATCGAACCGCCCCTCACCGGCGACCTGGTGGCGGTGGCCGCGCCGAAGGGAGACACCGAGAAGGACCCACGCGTCGAACTCGGTCAGCTGCGGCGGGCCATGGAGACGCGGCCCGCCATCGACATGGCGCGCGGAATCCTGATGGCCTCCTTCGGACTGAGCGCGGATGACGCCTGGAGCGTGCTGGTGTCGATCTCCCAGAACACGAACACCAAGCTGCATTTCGTGGCCGACGAACTGGTCAGCGCCGTCACGGGAGGGACGATCCCGAGGGCGTTCCGACAGCAGGTGGCCACGACGATCGCCCAGCTCGAGGTGGCGCGGGCGGCGGCGGACAACGAAGCCGAGGGGAGGCGTTGATGGAGTGGATGACGGGCGCGCTCTGCGCGCGGGCGGACCCCGACCTGTTCTTCGCCGTCGGCGCGGCCGGCCCCACGCTGCGCGAGGAACTGGCCGCCAAACGGATCTGCGTGCGCTGCCCGGTGCTACGGCCCTGTCTCGCCTGGGCTCTCGACAGCGGTCAGGCCCACGGCGTCTGGGGCGGCACCAACGCGGAGGAGCGCGCGGCGCTGCGTCGACGCCGGGGCTCCGCCACCCCACGCCCTCCTCTCAGCACCGCCCTGCACTGACTCGCACCTCCGTACGCCTGCCTCCGTAGGCCTGCCTCAGCACGCCTCCGCGCACCGGCTCAGTTCCCCAGCGCGGCTATCCGCAGGGGCACCGGCTGGACCGCGGGCGGCACGGGCTCCCCCTGGCTGACCTCCGCCCACCATGCGCCGCCGTCCTCCATGTGCCGCAGGAGCACGCCTTCACGGATGGCCCAGGGGCAGAGGGTCACCGTCTTGACGCCCGTCAGTTTCATCGCCGTGTGTCCGACGATGGCGCCGGCCAGGCTCTGCGCGGCCCGCGGCGCGGAGACCCCCGGCAGCTTGGCGCGGTCGGCCGCCGGCAACGCGGCGAGCCGGTCTCGGCAGTTGCGCAGCTCCGCTCGGCTCAACTGCCGTGTCATGAACGGCCCGTGGCGGCCGGGGGCGGCGCCGCCGAGGCGGGCGAGCTGCTGGAACGTCCGGGAGGTCGCGACGGCGGTGCGCGGCCCCTCCCAGCGGATGCGGGCTGCGACGTCCCGCAGCTGGTGCCGCACCTTGCGCCGCAGCGCCTTGACGCTCTGCTCGGTGGGCGGGTCGTCGCCGTCGAAGAACTCCCGGGTCAGCCGGCGCGCGCCGAGGGGCAGCGAGGCCACGTAGTCCGGCAGCCGTCCGCGTCCGAAGGCCACCTCAAGCGAGCCGCCGCCGATGTCGAACATGGCGAGCGGTCCGGCCCGCCAGCCCATCCACCGACGGGCGCCGAGGAAGGTGAGTTCGGCCTCCACCTCTCCGGGCAGCGTGCACAGTCGTACGCCGGTCTCCTCGCCGATCGTGCCCAGCACGTCAAGCCGGTTGGGCGCGCTGCGGACGACCGTCGTCGCGAAGGCCAGCGGCTCCGCCGCGCCCCATCTGCGAGCGGTCCTGGCCGCTTCGGCGACCGCCGTGACAAGCTGCCCCAGCGATTCTTCGGGGATCACCCCGCTCGGGCCGACCTCTTCGGAAAGTCTCACCTTCCACTTGGCGGTATGCACCGGCAAGGGCACACCGTCCTCCGCGTCCACCACGACCAGCCGGACCGCGTTCGAACCCACGTCCATCACACTCATCCGCATGTAACTCTGAGTACCCAACAGGCCCGAGCTCAGTCACTCTGGTTGACCTTGAAGCGACCAGGGAACTCGTACGCGGCTTCTTCGACACCGGCCGTCCGGTGGCCGCGATCTGCCACGCCCCGTGGATCCTCGTCGAGGCCGACGTCGTGTCGGGCCGAGAACTCACCTCGTTCCCCAGCGTCCGTACGGACATCCGCAACGCGGGCGGCACCTGGGTCGACGAGCAGGTGAAGGTCTGCAACGACGGACCCAACACGCTGATCACCAGCCGCAAGCCGGACGACCTGAAGGCGTTCTGCGAGGCGTTCCTGAGGGAGTTCGCGAAGTCGGCCGCTTCCGGCGGCTAGTCCCTCGGCAGGAGCGGGCCCAGCGGCCCGAGGTCCAGATTCAGGTCCTCGGGCCGCAGGCCGTAACGGTCGCGGAGTTCGGCCATGCGATCGTCGAGGAGCATCAGCGTGAGGCCGATGCGCTCCTCCTGGTCCTCGTCCAGCTCGCCGGTGTCGAACCGGCGCACGGCCTGCCGTTCCATGAGCTGTCGCAGCAGTTCCACGACGGTCAGGACCAGTTTGATCAGGTCGCGCTCCACCGTGTCCGGCTCCAGTTCGAGCCGGCTCTTCCCCGCGGGCCGCTCCCGGACCTGCTCGCGGATCCGCTCGTGCTCGGCCTCGCTCACAGCAACTCCTCGAAAGGTGACGGGACTTGCTCGTTCACCGAGCTGATGAGCGCCTTCAGGTCGATACGGACGAGATCGACGTCCGCGATGCGCAGCGTGAGGTCACCGGAGATGACGACCCCGCCCGCGAGCAACCGGTCGAGCAGGTCGACGAGGGCGACCTCCCGGCGTTCGATGACGGTCACAGTCCCGCCTCCCCCGGCGTGTCGTTGTCTTCGGCCTCCAGGCCCGCGAAGGAGTACGCGGCCCACGGTCCGGTGAGCTCGACGCGCATGCCGGGCTCCTGGCCCTTGACTCCTTCCACCAGTTCCACGAAGGCCTCCGAGTTCGAACGGGACACCAGATAGGCCGCGTTGAGTACGTTGCGGCCCGTTTCCTTGGAGAGCGCGGAGTTCTGGGGCGCGTGCAGCCGGGCGTCCTCCGCCCCCTCACAGAGCGTGCCGTGCAGCCGGTGCGCGAACTTCTCCGCGCTCTCCCACATCTCCTCGTGCGCCCTGTTGCGCTGTCGGCGCTGACGCAGGTAGTCGCGGCCCGAGGCGGGCTTCTCCGGCTCGGCGGCCGGGCCTGCGGCCTGCGTGTCGGAATAGACCTTGACGCCCCACTCCACCCGGCCGTCGAGCCGGTCGAGCGTGCGCCTGAAGGAGTCCTCCCGCGCCTCCATCATGGCGCGCACTCCCGCGTCGTCACGGAACACGGTCGCGAGCCGCAGCGGCAGCGGCGTCGTGACCACGGTCAGCGCGTCGATCACGGCCTGGTGGGCGCGTGCGGTCGCGCTCAGCCAGTCCAGGTCCTCCAGGTGGCGCCGGAGCGGTTCCTCACCGAAGTCCTCCTCCGGCACGGTGCCGACCACCGCGATCAGGCCGTGGTGGGACAGCTGACCGGGGGGCGCGCCGTCCACACCGGTCACCTGCGCCTGGAGCGCCGCGTCGAAGGGCCGGCAGATCGCGTAGACGTACCGCAGTCCGCTCATGTGCTTTCCTCCGTCTTGCTCTGCTCCGTCTTGCTCTGCGCTGTCTTGCTCTGCGCCGACTTGCTCGGTTCCGATTTACTCGGTTCCGACCTGCCGCTGCTCGACTTCCCTCGCTCCACCTCGCCCGACCTGCCCTGCTCCAGTTCGGCGACATGGGCACGCAACTCGGCGTTCTCACGCGTGAGTTCGTCGCGGCGCGCACGGGTGGAAAGCGCGGGGTCGTCCTCCCACCAGTCGATCCCCATCTCCTTCGCCTTGTCGACGGAGGCGACGATGAGCCGCAGCTTGATGGTGAGCAGTTCTATGTCGAGCAGATTGATCCGGATGTCCCCGGCGATGACGATCCCCTTGTCGAGCACGCGCTCCAGGATGTCTGCGAGGTTCGCACCGCCGCCCTGTCCGTACGGCTCCGGCATCCGGCTGGGCATGGTCATCGGCGACTCCCACTCGTCGCGGGCTCTTCTTCGTCTTCGTACTTCTCGTCCTCTACACCCTCGTCGTCCTCGTCATACTTCGCCTCGTCCTCGCCCTCTTCTTCGTCTTCCTCGTACTTCGCTTCGTCCTCGCCCTCGTCCTCCTCGTCCTCGTAGGACTCCTCGGGCTGCTCCTCTTCGTCCTCGTAGGACTCTTCGGGCTGCTCCTCGTCGTCGCGCTCGTCCTCCGCGACGTCCTCCGACTCGCCCTCGGCCTGCTCCTGCTCCTGCTCCTCCGCGAGCGCATCCTCGTGGCTGTGGACGACCTCGCCGTCGCGGATCTCACCGCGCCAGCCGTCCTCGGCCTCACCCTTGATGGTGATGAAGCGCGCGTAGTTCTTCAGGTCGAGCCGGGCCCGGCGGCCCTGAGCGCGCCAGATGTTGCCGGTCTTCTCGAAGAGACCCTTCGGGTAGTACTCCAGGACCAGCAGGACGCGCGTGAGGTTCTCGGCCAGCGAGTGGAAGGAGACGACACCCTTCGTCGTGCCCTTCGCACCCTCCGAGGTCCACGCGATCCGGTCGTCCGCGATCTGTTCGGTGGTGTGCGCCTTCCAGCTCCGGCTCGACCAGAAGACCTTGGCCTGCCAGTCGGAGGTGACGTCGTCGGCGCGGTTCGCACTCTTGACGCCCTTGGCGAAGGTGCTGAAGTCCTGGTACTGGGTCCATTGGTCGTACGCCGTGCGCAGCGGCACGCCGACGTCGATGAACTCCATGATGACCGTCGGCTTCTGGCCGGCTCCGCCCTTGCGGCGGCCCTTGCCGCCGAGCATGTTCTTGAAGGCGCCCACCACGCTGTCCTTGGCCCGGCCGGCGCCGACCTCCACGGCGGACCGCAGCGGCCCCTTGCCCTCGGCCATCTTGCGGCCGCCGTCGAGAGCGAGCTTGGCGAAGCCGGGGCTGTTGCCCTCGGCGATGTCGTTGAGCTTGCCCGTCGTCTCGCCGAGCTTGTGGCCCACACCGGCCAGCATGCGCTGGGCCTGGGCGGCGAGATACTCCTGTACCTCTGCCTTCAGCCGGTCGGCGGCCTCGCTCTGCGCGATGCCGGCGAGCGGGTTGCCCTTCGCCTTGTCCGTCACGGACTTCGCGCCGTCAGTCATTGCGGCCCCCCTCCTTCGGCGCGCGGGACCCAGTGGCACGGCGCGTGGAGCTCTTCGCCGCGGCCCTGGCGGGTGCCTTCTTTGCCGGGCTCTTCTGCGCTGCCGTCTTCCTTGCCGGGGTCTTCTTGGCCGCCGCCTTCTTCGGGGCGGCCTTCTTCGCGGGAGCCTTCTTCCTCGCCCGCGGCCGTTCCTCGGACTCCTCGTCGGACTCCGCGTCCGCGGCGTCCTCACGGTCCCGATCGTCCTGCTCGTCCCGATCGTCCTCGTCGTCGTACTCCTCGTACGCGTCGTCGGACTCGTCGGTGTCCTCGTCGCGACCGCGGCCGGGTATGTCCGGCTTCACGCCCGCCAGCTGGTCGCGCACGTCCGCCGTCCGGCCGTGCAGCCGGTCGGCCAGGCCCGAGATCTGCCGCTCGACCAGCGCTCCGGTCGCGGCCTTGCCGACGCCGCGCAGATCCCCGCGCAGCTGGTCGCCGATCTCCTTGAACTGCGGGTTGTTCTGCAGCTGTTGAGACAGCAGGTCACCCAGGGCGCGCGGGCTCAGGTTCATCCGCTTGCCGGCCACCATGGTGCCCACGGCGAACGCCAGCTTCATCTTCTTCGTACGTCCGAGGAGGTATCCGGCCCCTACGGCGAGGCCCATTCCCAGTCGATTCATCATGTGGTCCCGTTGTCGGTTCCCGCGCCGCCGCGCAGGCCAATTTCCAGTCGGTCGAGCAACTCGTCCTCCAAGCGGTCGAATTCCTCCTCCCCGATCTCGCCCGACTCGAGCCGCTGCTCGAGAAGGGCGAGTTCGGACCGGACGGTGGCCGGGTCGTAGTACAGGCGCTCAGCCTCGGCGAGTACCTGGCTCACCGCCCAGAGGCCGCCGCGCACCGGGGCGAACGGCAGCATCAGTACTTCGCCGATGAGTCCCATCTGCTACTCGCCGCCCGCCTGCGAGGACGCGGACTCCGGCGTGGCTCCGGTCGGCTCGGAGGGTCCGGGCTCGACGAAGCTGTAGGGCGGCAGCGGGCCGTTGACCCGTAGCTCGATGTGCGGATGGCTCTTGCGGACCTCGTCGACCGCGGAGAGGAACACCGCGGACGAGTCGCGCTCCACCAGGAACGACAGGTTGGCCAGCCATCCGGTGGACTCGGGGCCCACACTCACGGCGTGCGCGGCGGGCTCCAGAGTGCGGTGCAGTTCCACCGCGTCCTCGGCCTCGCGGGCCTGGAGCGCGGCCACCACCATCTCGCCGAGCTGCAGCTTCTGCTCGTAACTGCCGCCCCCCGCCTGCCGGTTGGCCTCGGCCAGTGCCTGCACCTCGGGGTTGTCGGCCATCACGCGGTGCAGGGCGGCCTGCTCCTCGTGGCTCGCCTTGACGTTGTACTCGACCTTGCCGGCCAGCGTGGCGAGCCGCTCGCGGTAGTGCTCCGCGCGCTCGGCGAGGACGCTCGTGACGGACGCGTCGTCCGGTGCGACGTTGCCGAACCGCATGGGAAGGACCGGGCCCGCCGCGCCTGCCTCGTTCAGCACGTTCTGGTGGGCCAGCAGGTCGTGGCGCTTGGCACGCAGCGACTCGGGCGCCTCACTGACGATCGCCGCCAGGTCGCCTTCCTTGACGATGCGCACGGGGCGAGAGGGCTTGCCCACGCCGTCCATGCCTTCGGGCAGTGCCGGGTGTGAACTCGCGGCGATGCCATAGACGTAGGTGCTCATTCCTGCTCCTCCTTCCTGCGCGCCGACGTGCTCTTGCGGGCGCGCGGACGGGACTCCGTCTGGCTCTCTTCACGGGACTGCTTGAACGCGTCGGAAATGGTCTCGGCGGCACCGGACAGCGCGCCCTTGGACTTGCCACGCGCACCGGACTCGGTCATCTCGCCCACCAGGTCGGGGAGACCGGGGTCCTTGTGCGGCCCCGACTCCAGGTCGAGGCGGTTGCACGCCTCGGCGAAGCGCAGATACGTGTCCACGCTTGCTATGACCACTCGTACGTCGATCTTCAGGATCTCGATGCCGACCAGCGAGACACGCACGAAAGCGTCGATCACGAGGCCACGGTCGAGGACGAGCTCCAGGACGTCGTACAGGCCACTGGTGCCGCCCGATCCACCGGATTGCTGTGCAGGGACAACGGTCATGACGACCGGCCCTCCTTATCTGGGGAGTCTGTTGGAAATTCCGCGGATAACCCGCGCGACGGGTGCGCTACCGGCCGCCGGCCTTCTGGTCGGCGCGACCGCGTTCGTAGCGGCGGACGCGCTTGTAGCCGAGGAGTTCGCCCTGCGGGTCGCACTCCACCTGGTAGCTGGCGAGGAGACTCATCGTGTCCGGAACCCGGGTGAGTTCCAGGACCTCGATCTCCAGCGTCCAGCCGTCCTCGGTCTGCTCGAAGGACGACACGGACTCGGCGACCATCCCGGTCAGCTCCGCGAGCTGGGTGCGTGCGGTGCGCAGCACCTCCATGGGACCCGGGCGGCGCTTCGTCCCGCCGCTATCCGCGTTTTCGGTTGAATTGCGCGAGCTCTGCGAACTCGGCTTTTTCTTCTCTGGATCCGATGATGTGTTCAATATGGCCACCTCTTCTTCACGAGTGGCCCGTAATCCGTTGGCCAAACATCTCTCTTGAGGTGTCCCGGCTCACTGGCCCCACCGGTGCGGAACCTCGGGCTCCGTGCCGCCCGGGTGTGTCGCGTCCACGGTCGGTGGCTCCGTCGGCGGTGCGGGCGCCTGCGGTGTCACGGGCGAAGGGGTCAGGGACGGCCCGTCGACGGAGGGCAGATCCACCGAGGGGCGATCTGTTGAAGGCCGGTCCGCGGACGGGCGGGCCGCGCTCCGCAGCAGGAAGGCCACGACACCGAGTACCACCGCGGTGATCAGCGCGGCCGCCCAGTCGGGCAGCCCCAGGGCAAGCGCGAGGCCGAGGGCGAGCGCGAGCGCGGCGCCCGCGTAGAGGCCGACGGCCCCCGCACCGGCGTACAGCGCGGCCTTGCGGCGCTGCTTGCGCGCCTGCTCCCTCAACTCTTCCCGCACGGCCTCGCGGGCCGCGTGCGTCAGTTCATCGACGAGGCTCTTGTCCAGATGCTCCAAACGGTTCATGGCGCCCGAGTACCCGGCCGTCCGGACGCTTAACTCCCCGCTCCGGCCTGCGTTCACCGTGCCGGGTGGCTTGTTCAAAGGCGTGCCCGATCTGCAGAACCCGTAGGTCGCCGCGGTGCGGCCCGACGATCTGCAGCCCGACGGGCAGTCCGCCCGGAGTGAATCCGGCGGGCACGGACAGGGCGGGGCTGCCGGTCGCGGAGACCAGGTAGGCCGAGCGCATCCAGTCCAGGTAGTCCGCCATGGACACCCCGTCGACCTTGTCCGGATACTCCAAATCCAGGAGGAACGGCGGCACTTGACTGGTCGGCAGGACCAGCGCGTCGTACCGCTCGAAGAACTCCCGCACCCGGTGGAACAGTTGACCGTGCAGCACGGTGGCCCGCTCCAGGTCGACACCGGTGAGTATGGCGCCTTGTCGGATATTCCGGACCAGGCTGTTTTTAATCCGTTTCTCCTCGGTCTTCAGGAGCCCGCCGAGCGCCAGATGGAACTGCCATGCGCGGAAGGTGCGGAACACCTCGTCGGCGCCGGACAGATCGGGGCACGCCTCTTCGACCGTGCACCCGAGGTCGGCGAAGACCGTGGCGGCGGGCGCGAGCACGTCCCTGACCTCGCGGTCGACGGGCACCGCTCCTCCCAGGTCGGGCGACCAGGCGATCCGCAGCCCGCGCACATCCCGTTCCAGCGATCCGCCGAACGCGCTCCCCGGTGTCTCCAGGGCGATCGGCGAGCGCGGGTCGGGCCCGGCGACGACGGACAGCAGCAGAGCGGCGTCGGCGACCGTCCGCGCCATCGGCCCCTGCACCGTCATGGTCGACCAGGGGGCGGTCTCCGGCCAGCTCGGTACCCGGCCCGGCGAGGGGCGCAGACCCACCACGTTGCAGAACGACGCGGGGTTGCGCAGAGAACCGCCCATGTCACTGCCGTCGGCCAGGGGATGCATGCCGCACGCGAGCGCGGCCGCCGCTCCCCCGCTGCTGCCGCCCGCCGACCGCCGGAGGTCGTACGGGTTGCGGGTGGCCCCGAAGAGCGGGTTGACGGTGTGCGAACCGGCCGCGAACTCGGGCACGTTGGTCTTGCCGATGGTGATCGCCCCGGCGGCGCGGATGCGCTCGACGATCAACTCGTCCCGGTTGGGGACGTTGTCGGCGAGGAGCGGTGTCCCATACGTGGTCCGGATGCCGTGTGTGTCGTGGGTGTCCTTGTGGGCGACGGGCAGCCCGTGCAGCGGGCCGAGCGGTTCGCCGTGCGCGGCGGCCTCGTCGGCGGTGCGCGCTTCGTCGAGGGCGCGCTCCGCCACCACGGTCACCACCGCGTTGACGGGACCGTTGGCCTGCTCGATCCGCTCCAGGTGCGCCTGGACGACCTCGCGGGCCGACAGCTCCCGGGCGCGGATCCTGACGGCGAGTTCGCGGGCGGTGAGGTGGACGAGCGGGGCTTCAGGGCTCATTGGGCGACGCCTTCGGCTCGGGGCGGGAGATCACGACGAGGCGGAGCATGCCCACGCCGTCGCGCCACCTCACTCCTACGTTACGTACGTCCTGTACATTTTTTACGGAAGCCTTGGGGAGCATCCGACCCCGGCAGAGGAGAGACATGCCATGAACCGACCGTTCGCCCGCTATGTCCTGCCCGAGTTCACCGAGCGCACGAGCACCGGACAGCGGACCCTCGATCCGTACTCGAAGCTCCTGGAGGAGCGCATCGTCTTCTTGGGGACGCCGATCGACGACACGTCGGCCAACGATGTGATGGCGCAGTTCATGCACCTCGAATACCTGGCGCCCGAGCGCGACATCGCGCTCTACATCAACTCCCCCGGCGGCTCGTTCAGCGCGATGACCGCGATCTACGACACGATCCAGTTCGTCTCCTGCGACGTGGAGACGACCTGCCTGGGGCAGGCCGCGTCGGCGGCGGCGGTCCTGCTGGCCGCGGGCACACCCGGTAAGCGGCACGCGCTGCCCGGCGCCCGGGTCCTCATCCACCAGCCCTCACTCGCCGAGCCGGTGCACGGCCAGGCCTCCGATCTGGCGATCCAGGCCGACGAACTCCTGCGCACCCGCGCCCAACTGGAGAAGCTGCTCGTGCAACACACGGGGCAGAGCGCGGAACGCGTCCGCGACGACATCGAGCGGGACAAGATCCTCAGCGCGACCGAGGCAGTTGACTACGGCCTGGTGGACCGCATCGTCGCGAGCCGCAAGCCGTCCCCGCGCACCAAGGACGCGGGGTGAACCGGCGATGCTGCCACCCGAACTTCCTCCCCTGCCCGCACTCACGCGCGCCGAGGGCGAGTTGATCGACCGGTACCTCGAAGTGGTCGACCTGGTGGGCCGGATCAACCCGGCCCGCGCATCGGACACCTACGGCGGACTGCGCGCCGCCCAGGCCCTGGTCGGCAGCGCGACCGCCCTGCGGGACGCGCTGACGCTCATGCACCAGCGGGGCGAGAGCGCGGTGCACGCGCCGACGTTGGCACGGGCCCTGCGCGTGCTCGACGGGGAGCGGCGGTCCTGCCGGGTCACCGTGCCGCCCGCGACGGCGTCCTGAGCCCCCGTCACCCCCGGTCCGACGCCCGATGCGTCCCGGCCCGATCTCAAACGAACCAAACGGGCTACCTCGTTCGGCGTAGACAATCATCGTTTTTCGGGCTGTCTTCAGTTGCGTCAGATGTGTACGCGTGGGCCGGAATTACTCGTTCCGGTGCTGGTCGCACGATCGCCCTTCACCGCGACCGGACCACGAAACGGACCTTGTCCACCCGAACGGTTCAGCCGTGAGTAGCTTCACAAAAGGCCGTTTCGGCTCGGAATTTGCGCCCTTCACGGGTCAAGATCCCTTTCGACGACAAGCCCCCGCCACAGCGGCGGGGCGGTCCGGGCGGACGCCGAGTCCTGCCGCCGCCCGGATGACCGGTCGACATCGGTGCATCGGCAGGAGTGGAGGACCCAGGCATGACGGGTCGGTCCGGAGAGTCCGGACGCCGGCCCTTGGGGTGAAGCCGCACAGCGCGGCCGGGCAACTTTGTCAGCCCGAATCCGACAGGTCATCCTTCACAGGCGGTTGACGAAGGGTTGCGCATGACCGCGCTGCATCACGTCCCGTCGCTGCTCACCAGGGCCGGTTCGGTATCGGCCCTCACACTCGCCGTCGTAGGCGGGACCATCGTGGCCCCAGGGCTCACGTCGGAGGCAGAGGCCGCGACACACGGGACCAAGGCGCTCAAGATCGCCGCCTCCAAGAAGGGCTCCCCGTACGGCTACGGAGCGACGGGACCGAACCGGTTCGACTGCTCCGGCCTGACCCAGTACTCGTTCAAGCGCGCGGGCAAGAAACTGCCACGCACCGCCGGACAGCAGTACAACAAGACCCGCCACATCTCGGCATCCAATCGCACCCGCGGTGACCTGGTCTTCTTCCACTCCGGCCGGAACGTCTACCACGTCGGGATCTACGCGGGCAAGGGCCGGATCTGGCACGCCCCGAAGTCGAACACCGTGGTGCGGCTCGAGAAGATCTGGACGAAGAGCGTCTCCTACGGGCGGGTGCGCTGATGGCCCGTCACTGATCGCCGGTCACAGGCTCGGCCTGGGGCGGTGGCGGCGGCCCGCACGGCCGCCACCACCGCTCGCCCGACCCTCCGTCAGGCCCTCCGCCAAGCCCTCCGACCGGCGCGCCCGCCAGGCGTGGAGCACGTCGACGCGGATACTCGTGCGCCATGGCCGAAAACAACAGCTCCTCCACCGGGGGCGGACCGTCCCGCAACGAGACGCGCTTCGAACGCGCCGATCGCAATTTCGCGGAGATCCTCCAGGAACTGCGGGTCACGCAGGCCGGGGTGCAGATCCTTTTCGCCTTCCTGCTGACGCTCGCCTTCACCGAGCGCTTCCCCTCGCTCGACACGATGCAGCGCGCCACGTATGTGACCACGCTGCTGCTCGCCGTGCTCGCCGCGGCGTTGTTCACCGCTCCGGCAGCCGTGCACAGGTCGCTGTTCGGGCAGCGGGCCAAGCCGCTGATCGTGCGCGTGTCGTCCCGCCTCGCCGGCATCGGCCTCGGTGTCCTGGTGTTCGCGGTCTCCGGCGCCGTGCTCCTGGTCGTCGACGTGGCGGTGGGCCGAACCGGCGGGATCATCGCCGCCGCGGGCACGATGGTGGTGTGTGCGGGCCTGTGGGGCCTGCTCCCCCTCCTGGTGCGTGGCGCGGCGGACAAGACCGAGGGCCGGGGTGACGACGGCAAGGAATCGGCCACGTCGGACGGCGTCAGGCCAGCAGGGCCTCGGTGAGGAGCACCACGCCGAGGACGCTGAGCGCCGCGCCGGTGCCGCCCTCGATGGCACGGGCCGTACGCGGCCTGCGCAACCACCGCCCGAGCCGGTCGACCAGGACGGCGACGACCGGGAACCACACCAGGGCGAGGGCCACGATGATGGACGCGAGCAGCAGCGTCCTCGGCATCGCGGGGCTGCCCGCGGGCACGAACTGGGGCAGCACGCTGAGGAAGGTGATGGGCGCCTTCGGGTTGAGGGCGTTGGTGAAGAAGCCCTGCCGCAGACTGCCCCCGGCCACCGCCTGCTCCACGCCGTCCCGCGGCCCGAAGTCTTCGAGCGGTCGCGCGGCCGACCGCAGGGCGCGACAGCCGAGGTACAGCACATAAGCCCCGCCCGCGGCCTGCAACGCCCGGAAGAGGGTGGGTACCGCCGCGAGGACCGCCGCGACCCCGGCCACCGCGAGCGCCGTGTGCACCAGGAGCCCGCCCGCCACACCGATCGCGCAGGCGACTCCGGCACGGCGGGAGGTGAGGGCGTTGCGCACCACGACGGCGAAGTCGGCACCCGGCATGGCGACCATGCCCGCGGCGACTCCGGTGAAGGTGACCAATTGTGCGTCCATGGCATCCACCCTGCCGTTCTTCTGCCTTCAGCAGGTATGTGGAATATCCTGAGTCAGCCTTAAGCAGGCGTTTACCCCCACGCCGACGGACCGCCCCACCGCCGCCGGCTCCTGCACCGGGAGCGACCATGTACGACCCGACGCGGCTCGCCGCACTGGTGGCCGTCTCCGAGGCCGGGTCGATCACCCGCGCCGCCGAGCGCCTCGGCTACACCGTGCCCGCCCTCTCCCAGCAGCTGGCCAAGCTCGAACGGGAGGCGGGCACCGCGCTCCTGGTACGGCATCACCGCGGGGCGCGGCTGACCGGTGCGGGTGAGCTGCTGCTCGCGCGGGCGCGCCGGGTCCTGGACGAGATGGAACAGGCCCGGCACGAACTGGCCCGGCTCGCGGGGCTCTCCGGCGGCAGGCTGCGGGTGGGGACGTTCACCACGGCCGGGATCCATCTGGTGCCGCCCGCGCTGACCGCGTTCCGCCGCGCCCATCCGGACGTCGATCTGACGGTCCGGGGCTATGAACCGCCGCTCGGCATCGCGGCCGTGGCGGCGGGCGAGGTCGACCTGGCCCTCACTCATACGTACGAGCCCGCGGATGCGGTGCCGCTGCCCGCGTCCGTGACCGCGGAGCCGATCCTGGTCGAGGAGCTCGTCCTGGTGACCTCCCCCGGGCACGCGCTCGCGAACTCGCCCGCACGGCTGCCCCTGACCGAACTCGCCGGGCAGCCGCTCATCAGCATGGCGCCGACGCATCCGCCCCGGCAGGGCGTGGAGTCCGCGCTGGCGCGGGCCGGCGCGACCCCCTCGGTCCTGGTCGAGACTCCGGGCTACGCGCTGGTGTGCGCGCTGGTCAGCGCCGGGCTCGGCGTCGCCGTCGTACCGGAGATGGTGGCGCGGACCGCTGCCACCCCGGTGGGCGTGCGGCCGTTGGAGCCGGGCACATTGCGCCGCACGATCTCGGTCGTCCACCGCACCGACGCGTCGCATCCGGCGGCGGACACCTTCCGGGCGCTGCTCCGGGGCGCCTTCGGACGCTCAGCGGGGTGAGGGCGAGGCCGAGGGTGCCGTCGCGTCGCCACGGACCGGCGCGGTCCAGGGCAGTGCGATCCAGACCGTCTTGCCTCCCTCGGGAGTGGGTGTGACCGAAAGCCTGCCGCCGCACTCCATGGTCAGCCAGCGGATGATCACCAGGCCACGGCCGTTGTCCTGCTGGACGGCGGCGGGCAGCCGCTTGGGGTAGCGGGGGTGGCTGTCGGTGACGCCGATGCGCAGCTGCTCGTCCCGGTCCAGCTCGATGTCCACCCGGAAGGTGGGCGACTGGCCCCGGGTGTGCTGGACGGCGTTCGTGGCGAGTTCGGAGACGATGAGCCGGACCGTGTCGGCCGCCTCGGCCTCGCCCGGCAGGCCCCACTCGGCAAGAATGCGCGCGACGTATTTCCGGGCCGTGGAGACCGAGGCAGGATCGCTCGGCAGGGTGACGGATGCTTCCTGAAGGTCTGCCATGGCGACGTTGTCCCTTTCCCACCGGGGCTCGGCTCCGACTCGTAGCGGAAGTAACGAGGACAGTCCCGGAATGGTGCTTCGCGCCAGCCTGCCACTCTTGGACCCCTCACCGGTGGCCATCCACCAAGATGTGCATATATCTGTCGCTCGAAGCGGTGAACTCTGCTACGAGAGACCGTATTTGGGCGCGAGGTCGGTGCTTCCTCTACTGTCGCCCCTGAGCGGCCCTGGAAGGCCGAATAGGAACACTCCGTCGGGAAGGAGACGGACATGCGGTACGGTCCCGCGGTGCGCCGCCGGAAACTCGGCGCCGAACTGCGCGCGCTGCGCGCGCACGCCGGGCTCACCAGTGGCCAGGCGGCGGACCGGGTCGGCTGGCATCAGTCGAAGGTCAGCCGGATCGAGACGGGGCGTAGCAGTGTCAAGGCGGCCGACGTAGGACTGCTGCTCGATGCGTACGAGGTGCGGGACCCCCAACTCCGCCAGTTGCTGGTGGCATTGGCGGGCTCGGACGACGACGGTGGTCGCCGCCACTGGTGGCACGCCTATCGCGAGCTGCTGCCGCCCGCCTACCGCGACTTCATCAGTCTGGAGTCACAGGCCTGCCGGATGCGCACCCTGGAGACCACGGTCGTGCCGGGCCTGTTGCAGACACCGGACTACGCGCGTGCGGTGACACGGGCCGCGCTCGACCGACTGCCCGACGAGCAGGTGGACACGCTGGTGGAGGTACGTCTGGCCCGTCAGGACGTACTGCGCACCTCTCCACCGCTGCAACTGAGCGTGATCCTGGACGAGGCGGTACTGCGCAGGCCGGTGGGCGGCAGCCGGGTGCTCGCGGGTCAGTTGAAACGGTTACTGGAAGCGGCACAGTTGCCGCATGTACGACTTCAGGTGCTGCCGTTCGCCGCCGGAGAGCATGTGGGACTCATCGGCTCTTTCGTTGTCTTCTCATTTCCGAACATTGCTGATCTGGATGTGGTTGTTCTCGACCACTTGACGAGTAGCCTCTACCTCGAACGGAAAGAAGACCTCCAGGCATACACGGAGGCCTTCAACTCCCTTCAGGGAAAGGCGCTTTCACCCGAGGAATCAACGGATCACATCGCCGGGATACGTGACGGCGCGTAAGGGGGCACCATGACTGCACTGCCTCGGCACGTACCTTCCAGCACATCTCTGCACGGCGCACAGTGGTACCGCAGCAGCCGCAGCAACGGCATGAACAACTGCGTGGAGACAGCCTCGCTCGCTTCAGGGCCGAAGCAGGGGCTGCTCGCCGTGCGCGACTCGAAGAACACGGCAGGGCCCGCTCTGCTCTTCTCGCCCACGACATGGGAGGCCTTCGTCCACGGCCTCCGGTGACTACCGGGGTGCGGCGCGGCTGATCACTCGTACGGCATCGGCGATCTGTGCGTCGGTGAGATCCGCACGGGCGGTCAGCCGCAGCCGCGAGATGCCGTCGGGCACCGACGGCGGACGGAAGCAGCCGACGGCCAGGCCCGCGCCCCGGCAGTCGGCGGCCCAGCGCACGGCAGCGTCCGGCGAGGGGGCCCGCACGGAGACGACGGCGGCGTCCGGTCGTACCGCCGAGAGACCTTCCGCCGTGAGGCGTTCATGCAGCTCGGCCGCCACCGCGCGCGCCCGCGCAGCGCGCTCCGGCTCCCTGCTCAGCAGCCGCAGGGCCGCGAGGGCCGCACCCGCGGCGGCGGGAGCGAGCCCCGTGTCGAAGATGAAGGTCCGGGCCGCGTTGACCAGATGGTCGATGACCTTCGCGGGCCCGAGGACTGCGCCACCCTGGCTGCCGAAGGACTTCGACAGGGTGACCGTGGCCACCGTGTGGGCCGTGCCCGCGAGGCCGGCCGCCTGCGGGGCGCCTCGCCCGCCGTCGCCGAGCACACCGAGGCCGTGCGCGTCGTCGACGACGAGACCTGCCCCGAACTCCTGGCAAACGGAACTGAGTTCGGACAGTGAAGCCGCGTCACCGTCGACCGAGAAGACCGTGTCCGAGACGACGATCGCGGGCCCCGTGTGGCCGTCCAGCGTCTTGCGCACCGCTTCGGGATCGGCGTGCGGCACCACCTGTGTCGTGCCGCGCGCCAGGCGGCAGCCGTCGATCAGCGAGGCGTGGTTGCCGGCGTCCGAGACGATCAGCGACCCGTGCGGGGCGAGGGCGGTCACGGCGGCGAGGTTCGCGGCGTATCCGGAGGACAGGACCAGGGCCGCCTCGAAGCCGCAGAACTCGGCGAGCTCGCGCTCCAGTTCCGCGTGCAGTTCGGTGGAGCCGGTCACCAGACGCGAACCGGTGGCTCCGCCGCCCCAGCGCCGGGCCGCCTGCGCCGCGCCCTCGGTGATCTCGGGATGCCTGGCCAGACCCAGGTAGTCGTTGCTCGCCAGGTCGAGGAGGCCACCGGCGTCGGCGGGCCGGGGGCGCAGGGTGCGGACGAGGCCGGCCCTCGCACGGAGGCTCGCCTGCTCGTCGATCCAGTCGAACGGCGAGCTCGCCATGGGGTCCCCTCCGAGGTGTGAGCACTGGCCGGTTTGTAGACAGTGCACAGACCCTAGCCGCCCGGCCACCGGGCCAGGATGTGGCAATACCCACACCTCTCAGCGTTTCTGTTGTGCGAAGTCTCCTTGGAAACCGATGCTCTCGTACGTAAGGATCAGCGCCATGGATCTGCTGAACACGCTGGTGGACAAGGGGCTTCGGCGCGAGCTGCCGACCCGTGAAGAGGCGCTGGCCGTGCTGGCCACCTCCGACGACGAGCTTCTGGACGTGGTTTCCGCCGCCGGGAAGGTACGGCGGCAGTGGTTCGGGCGCCGGGTGAAACTCAACTATCTGGTCAATCTCAAGTCGGGGCTCTGCCCGGAGGACTGCTCGTACTGTTCGCAGCGCCTCGGCTCGACGGCCGGCATCCTCAAGTACACCTGGCTCAAGCCCGACGAGGCCTCGCAGGCCGCCGCTGCCGGTGTCGCGGGTGGCGCCAAGCGGGTCTGCCTGGTCGCCAGCGGGCGCGGTCCGACCGACCGTGACGTCGACCGGGTCTCGCAGACCATCGAGGCGATCAAGGAGCAGAACAACGGCGTCGAGGTGTGCGCGTGCCTCGGACTGCTCTCCGCGGGCCAGGCGGACAAACTGCGCACGGCGGGCGCGGACGCGTACAACCACAATCTCAACACGTCCGAGGCGACGTACGGCGAGATCACCACGACCCACACGTACGCCGACCGCGTGGACACCGTGCAGCAGGCGCAGGCAGCGGGGCTCTCCGCCTGTTCGGGTCTGATCGCGGGCATGGGCGAGAGCGACGAGGACCTGGTGGACGTGGTCTACGCCCTTCGCGACCTCGACCCCGACTCCGTCCCGGTCAACTTCCTGATCCCCTTCGAGGGCACCCCGCTCGCCAAGGAGTGGAACCTCACCCCGCAGCGCTGCCTGCGCATTCTCGCCATGGTCCGCTTCGTCTGCCCCGACGTGGAGGTCCGCATCGCGGGCGGCCGCGAGGTGCATCTGCGCACGATGCAGCCCCTGGCGCTGCACCTCGCCAACTCGATCTTCCTGGGCGACTATCTGACCAGCGAGGGCCAGGCCGGCAAGACCGACCTGGAGATGATCGCGGACGCCGGGTTCGAGGTCGAGGGCACGGACACGGTGACGCTCCCTGAGCACCGCGCGGACGCGTTGACGGCCGCGGGGTGCGGGTCGCACGGGGACGGCGGGGGCGGCTGCGGGCCGTGCGGCTCGTCCGAGCCCGCGCCGGTCGAGGCCGCGGAGGGTGAGACGTCCGAGGCGCGCACGGACCTGGTGGCGGTACGCCGCCGGGGCGCGGGGACGGATCTGGCGCCCAATGCCTGACTTCTCCGCGCCCCGACCGCTCGACGTTCCCCAGTTGCTCGACCTCGACCGGCGCCATGTGTGGCATCCGTACGGCCCGATGCCCGGCCGTCAGGAGCCGCTGGTCGTCGAGTCGGCGAGCGGTGTGCGGCTGCGGCTCGCGGGCGACGGGGGCGAGTTGGTCGACGGGATGTCGTCCTGGTGGTCGGCGATCCACGGCTACAACCACCCCGTGCTCAACGACGCGGTGCGCGGGCAGCTGGACCGGATGAGCCACGTCATGTTCGGCGGGCTCACGCATGAGCCCGCCGTCCGCCTTGCGAAGCGTCTTGTCGACATATCGCCGGAGGGCCTGGAGCACGTCTTCCTCGCGGACTCCGGTTCGGTGTCGGTCGAGGTCGCGGTCAAGATGTGCCTTCAGCACTGGCGCTCGCTCGGGCGTCCGGCCAAGCGGCGGATGCTGACCTGGCGCGGCGGTTACCACGGGGACACCTGGCAGCCCATGTCGGTGTGCGACCCCGAGGGCGGCATGCACGAGCTGTGGCAGGGGGCGCTGCCCGAGCAGGTGTTCGCGGACGCGCCGCCCACGGGCTTCGACGCGTACGACGAGGAGTACGCCGAGCACCTGCGGGAGATGATCGGGCGTCACGCCGACGAGCTCGCCGCCGTGATCGTGGAGCCGGTGGTGCAGGGCGCGGGCGGGATGCGGTTCCACTCCCCCGCTTATCTGCGGGTGCTGCGGGAGGCCTGCGACGAGCACGACGTGCTGCTCGTGTTCGACGAGATCGCCACGGGGTTCGGCCGCACGGGCGAGCTGTTCGCCGCGGACCACGCGGGCGTCACGCCCGATGTGATGTGCCTGGGCAAGGCGCTGACCGGCGGCTATCTGACGCTGGCCGCGACGCTGTGCACCTCGCGGGTCGCGGACGGCATCTCTCAGGGCGAGGTGCCGGTCCTGGCCCACGGCCCCACGTTCATGGGCAATCCGCTGGCCACGGCGGTGGCCGGCGCCTCGATCGAGCTGCTGCTGGGGCAGGACTGGCGGACCGAGGTCAAGCGCATCGAGACGGGCCTGCGCGGCACGCTCGCCGAGGCGGCGGCTCTGCCGGGCGTCCGTGACGTACGCGTGCTCGGTGCGATCGGCGTCGTGCAGCTTGACCACGACGTGGACATGGCGGCGGCGACCCGCGCCGCGACGCGCGAAGGGGTGTGGGTGCGGCCGTTCCGCGACCTCATCTACACGATGCCGCCGTTCATCACGAGCGACGACGACGTGGCACGGATCGGGCGCGCGGTGTGCGCGGCGGCGAAGGAGGGCTGAGATGACGGTCATCGTGGTGTCCGGGACGGGTACCGAGATCGGCAAGACGGTGACGACGGCGGCGGTGGCCGCCCTCGCGCTGGCTGCGGGGCGCAGCGTCGCGATGCTCAAGCCCGCGCAGACGGGGGTGGCTCCCGGCGAGCCGGGCGATGCGCAGGAGGTGAAGCGGCTGGCGGGTGACGCGGTCACGACCCTCGAACTCGCCCGCTTCCCCGAGCCGTTGGCGCCGAACACCGCCGCGCGGCGGGCGGGCATGGAGCCGGTGCGCCCGCACGAAATTGCCGAGGCGGCGCAGAAATTGTCGACGGAGCATGACCTGGTCCTGATCGAGGGCGCGGGCGGTCTGCTCGTGCGCTACGACGACGAGGGCGCCACCCTGGCCGATGCCGCGCGCCTCCTCTCCGCTCCGGTCCTGGTGGTCGCCTCGGCGGGTCTCGGCACGCTGAACTCGACGGCGCTCACGGCGGAGGCCCTTCGAGCCCGGGGCCTGACCCCCTTGGGCGTAACGATCGGCAGCTGGCCCACCGCACCGGACCTGGCATCGCGCTGCAATCTCGCGGACCTGCCCCGGTCAGCGAACGCACCGCTGCTCGGCGCGGTACCGCAGGGCGCGGGCACCCTCACCCACCCCAACTTCCGCACGCACGCGGCTGATTGGCTGGCGCCACAACTGGGCGGCCGTTGGAACGCGGAAACGTTCACCGAACGGGAGGCGCCGCGGGGGGTGGAGGTTACGGGCTGAGCCCCGGGCGGCATACGGCCGCCGCGCGGGTGACGGCCCGGCGCCACCACGCGTACTGCGTGGGGAAAACCGTCCGTGCCGGGGCACCATTGCGGTAACCGCTCGTCCCGTCGAGGAGGGCCCATGTCACCGCGTTTCGCCAAAGCCGCGTCCCGGGACGCGGTGCACCACCCCGTCTTCGCCCGGTTCTACGCCCGGCAGAGCGTGGCCGCCGAGCGCGTCATCGCCACGTACCGCAAGGAGCTGCTCGCCGGGCTCTCCGGGCGGGTGATCGAGGTCGGTGCGGGCAACGGCCTGAACTTCGCGCACTATCCGGCGGCGGTATCCGAGGTCGTGGCGATCGAACCGGAGCGCGTCCTGCGGCAGTTGGCCGCGTCCGCGGCCGTGCGCGCCGACGTACCGGTCGACGTCGTCCCCGGCGCCGCCGAAGCGCTGCCCGTCAAGAGCGAGGCCTTCGACGGCGCCGTGGCCTCGCTCGTGCTGTGCAGCGTGCGTGACGTACCCCGTGCGCTCGGCGAGCTGCGGCGCGTCCTGCGGCCGGGCGGCGAGCTGCGGTTCTTCGAGCACGGCGTGGCTCCGGGCGGCGCGATGGCGGCCACGCAGCGCTTCCTGGACCGCACGCTCTGGCCGCCTCTCTTCGGCGGCTGCCATGTGGCACGCGACCCCCTCGCGGCCCTGCGCGCCGCGGGCTTCGAGATCGGCACGTACCGGCGGCTGTTGGTGCCCCCGAAGGGCCCGCGGCTGCCCACCTCCTACTGCGTGCTCGGCACGGCACGACGGCCGGAGAGCGACTGACCCAATCCCCCACGCCGGGAAGGCCGGGACGGCAGGCCTCAGATCAGCTGCGTGAGGTTGACCGCGTTGCCGTCCGGGTCCTTGATGTGCGCGACGCGCTGACCCCACGGCATGTCGTTGGCCGGCCCCAGCGTCTCACCGCCGAGGGTGTCCACCCGCTCCAGGAGGTCGTCCACGGCCTCCACCGCCACGCTCAGGAGAATGCGCTGCGGCGTGTCGAGCGGCACGCTCGTGTCCGAGACGACGCCGAACACCGAGTCGCCGATGCGCAGGTCCACGAAGAACGCGGGCCCCTCATCCGGAGTCCTCGACACCTCCACGGCCCCGAGCAGCTCCTGGTAGAAACGCAGCAGGCGGTCGAGATCCGGGGTGATGATCATCGGCTGGATGGCGGCAGGCATGAGCGTCCTCCTGGAGTGCGGCTCTCTCCCGCCGAACCTATCCTCGCCGCATGATCAATGGCGCGCACCTCATCATCTACAGCAACGACGCCGTGATGTGCGACGACGTGGAGGTGACGGTACGGGAACTGACCGCCGCAGGCGTGAAGTTCACCCAGCCGGTCACCGACGCGGGCTGGGGACTGCTCACCCGCTTCAAACTGCCGGGCGGCGGCGAGGTCGGCCTGTACGAGCCACGGCACCCGCGGGCCTGCGACCTGTGAGACCCCGCCGTGCGGTGACTCGCCCGGAGGCTAGCGGCGCCACTTCCGCAGTTCGTCCGCGACGGCCCGCACGCTCGCCCCGTCCTCCTTCACCAGGCGGGCCAGCTCGCGCACCTGCTCGGGCGAGGTGACCACCTTCACGCCGCTGGCGACCAGATAGGCGTAGGCGACGGAAGAGGCGAAGAGGGCGTTGGAGCGTTCCAGGGCCGGGATGTGCAGGAGGACCTGGAGCAGCGCGGCGGCCCGGTCGTGCGGGCCTTCGTAGACGGGCACGCCGAAGATCTCGGCCTCGTGCCGGCTGACGGCGGCGACCAGGGCGCCCCAGTCGGTGACCTGCGGGTCTCCGGGCATCTTGTGTTCGGCGATCATCAACAGCCAGGCAAGATCGATTCTGAGGTTCAAGGGCTCAGCGACGACCCTCGCGCTCAGCACCGAACTCCTCGGCGAAGACGGATTCGTACTGCTTCATGAAGTCGGCGGCGGCCTCGACGAAGGTGTGGCCGACCTCGCCGGCGTCCTGTTTGACCAGTTCCTCGATGTAGCGGTTCACGCTCATCCCGCGGGCCAGCGCCCGCTCGCGCGCGGCGCGGGCCGTGCCTTCGTCCACCCGCACGTTCAGCTGGGTCTTCGCCATGCTTTCAAGCTAGCGCCGCTGCGCTAGCACCGGCAAGAGGGCGCGGAAGCGCGCGGGGGCGCACACGAGGAGCCCGTCCAGTGCCCCTTACATACGTCTCCGGTTCACGACCTTGGAGGGATACCGGCGCCCGCCCCGACCCTCTACTCTCGGCTGGATTAAGGGAGTTGGAGCGGCCACGACCCAGGAGGCGGCCTTGTCCACACCTGCTTCGGCATCGACCAGAGGCCTCGCGGAGCCCAGCGAGGTCGCCGCACGGGCACGCGGTCTGACCAAGGCGTACGGCTCCGGGGAGACCACCGTGCTCGCCCTCGACGCGGTCGACGTGGACATCGCACGCGGTCGGTTCACGGCCGTCATGGGCCCCTCCGGTTCGGGGAAGTCCACGCTCATGCATCTGCTCGCCGGGCTCGACACGGTCTCCGCCGGCCAGGTGTGGCTCGGCGACACGGAGATCACCGGGCTCAGGGAACGGGAGCTGACGCAGCTGCGGCGGGACCGCATCGGCTTCATGTTCCAGTCCTTCAACCTCATCCCCACCCTGAACGCCGTCGAGAACATCACGCTGCCCATGGACATCGCGGGCCAACGTCCCGACCGCGCGTGGCTCGACCACGTCATCGAGACGCTCGGGCTGCGCGACCGCCTCAAGCACCGGCCCGCCCAGCTCTCCGGCGGCCAGCAGCAGCGCGTGGCGTGCGCGCGGGCGCTCGCCTCGCGCCCGGAGCTGATCTTCGCGGACGAACCGACCGGCAACCTCGACTCGCGCGCGGGCCTCGAAGTGCTGGGCTTCCTGCGCGAGGCCGTCGACAAGCTGGAGCAGACCGTCGTGATGGTGACCCACGACCCCGGCGCCGCCGCCCACGCCGACCTGGTGCTCTTCCTCGCGGACGGCCGCATCGTCGACGACATGCCGCGCCCGTCCGCGGAGTCGGTCCTCGAACGGCTCAAACGGTTCGACGTGATGCACGAACCAAAGAGCCGTCCCGGGGCCGACAGCGCGCCGGACCGGGACTGAGGCGGCCCGCGGCCATGCTGAAGGCGACGCTCAGAAGCTTCCTCGCGCACAAGGGCCGGCTGCTGCTCTCCGCGCTCGCCGTGCTTCTCTCGGTGGCGTTCGTCGCGGGCAGCCTGATCTTCTCGGACACGGTGGCCCGCACCTTCGACCGGCTCTTCGCCTCGACGTCCGCCGATGTGACCGTCGAGCCGAAGGAGGACCTCGACGAGGCGGTGCCCTCGGGGCGGACACCGACGATCCCCGCGAAACTCGCCGACCGCGTCGCCGGGGTCGATGGGGTCGCCCGGACCCGTCTGGACGCGGCCGTCGAGAACATCACGGTCGTCGACAGCGGGAACGATCCGGTCGGCCCCACCTCCGGCGCCCCGACCGTCGCCACGAACTGGTACGTCTCCGACCGCAGCCCGGTCGAGCTGACCTCCGGGCACGCTCCGCGCGGCAAGGACCAGGCGCTGCTCGACGCGGACACGGCCGACAAGAAGGACGTGCGGATCGGCGACACCCTCACGGTGCTCGCCGCGCCGGGCTCGTTCAAGGTCGAGGTCGTCGGCATCGTCACCTTCACCACCACCAACCCCGGTGCGGCCCTGCTCTTCCTGGACACCCCGACCGCCCAGCGCGAACTCCTGGGCGACAAGGACGCGGCCACGGGCCTCTCCGTGGACGCCGCCGCCGGCGTGAGCGACACCGAACTCAAGCGCCGTATCACCGCCGAACTCGGCTCGGGATACGACCTGAAGACCGCCGACGAACAGGCCGAATCCGCGGCCTCCGAACTCGGCGGCTTCCTCGACGTCATCAAGTACGTGATGCTCGGCTTCGCCGGTATCGCCGTCCTGGTCGGCATCTTCCTGATCGTCAACACCTTCTCGATGCTGATCGCCCAGCGCACCCGCGAACTGGGCCTGCTGCGCGCGCTCGGCGCCGACCGCAGACAGGTCCGCCGCTCCGTGCTCACCGAGGCCGTCCTGCTCGGCGCGGTCGGCTCCACGCTCGGCCTCGCGGCGGGCATCGGCCTCGCGGCGGGGCTCATCGAGCTGATGAGCGCCTTCGGGATGAACCTGAAGTCCACCGAGATGGTCATCGGGTGGGGAACTCCCGTCGCCTCGTACGTCGTCGGGGTCGGCGTCACGTTCGTCGCGGCGTATCTCCCGGCTCGGCGTGCGGCGCAGGTGTCGCCGATGGCCGCGCTCGCCGACGCCGAAATCGCGGGCGTGGGACGTCCGTTGAAGATCCGCGCCACGGTCGGCTCGGTCGTCGGGGCGGCGGGCACCGCCGCGCTGGTGGGCTGTGCCACCGCGGAGCAGACCTCATCGGCAGCCTCCTTGCTCGGTCTCGGTCTCGTCCTCACCCTGATCGCCACCGTCATCGCGGGACCGCTTCTCGTCCGGCCCGTGATCCGGGTGCTCGGTGGCGCGTTCCCCGCCCTGTTCGGCTCGGTCGGCCGGATGAGCCAGCGCAACGCGCTGCGCAACCCGCGCCGTACGGGCGCCACGGCCGCCGCGCTGATGGTGGGCCTCGCCCTGGTGAGCGGCATGTCGGTGGCGAGCGCGTCGATGACCAAGTCGTTCGACGAACAGATCGACAAGACGCTGGGCGCCGACTTCGTCGTACAGAACAGCAACTTCATGCCCTTCTCGCAGGAGATCACCGAGAAGGTGAAGGACACCGAGGGCGCCGGGCTCGTCGTGCGCCAGCGGTTCACGCCCGTGAAGGTGTCCATGCCTGACGGCAAGAGCGTGGAGACGACCGCGGCGGGCTACGACCCGCGCCTCGACGACGTCGCCCGCGTCACGTACGTCGACGGCGGCACCTCACGGGCCCTGGCGCCCGGAAGCATCGCCATGCAGCGGGACTTCGCGCGGGAACACAACGCCCGGGTGGGCTCCGAGCTGCCCGTGGAGTTCCCCGGCGGACGCAAGACGGAGCTGACGGTGGGTGCGCTCACCGACCAGCCCGGATCGGAAGGGTTCGGCATCGAGGGCGGCATCTTCCTCGGCATGGAGACGGTCGACGAGTTCGTGCCGGGCGGTCAGGACTCCGCGCTGTATGTGAACGCGGCCTCGGGCACGGAGGCCGACACGCTGCGCGACCGGCTGGAGAAGACGCTCGACCCGTATCCGCAGGTGCAGGTCCGCGACCAGGCCGACTACAAGGAACTGATCCGCGAGCAGATCGCCGTGATGCTCTACCTCGTCTACGCGCTGCTCGGCCTGGCGATCATCATCGCCGTCCTCGGCGTGGTCAACACCCTTGCCCTTTCGGTCGTGGAGCGCACCCGCGAGATCGGTCTGCTGCGCGCCATCGGTCTCGCCAGGCGGCAGTTGCGCAGGATGATCCGCCTGGAGTCGGTGGTGATCGCGGTGTTCGGCGCGCTGCTCGGGCTCGCGCTCGGTCTGGTGTGGGGCGTCGCGGCGCAGCAGGTGCTCGCGCTGCAGGGCATGACGGCGTTCGCGATCCCCTGGACGACGGTGATCGCGGTGCTGATCGGCTCGGTGGTCGTCGGACTCGCCGCGGCCCTGCTCCCCGCGCTGCGCGCGTCGCGCATGAATGTGCTGGCGGCCATCGCGCACGAGTGAGGGCCCGCTGCCGCTGTGGCCACGCGGCCTGTGCCTACTTGGCCGCGAAGCCGAACATCATGATCTCCTTCTTGTCCGATGAGTACTGGCCGAGCAGATCGGAGCTGACGAACAGCTTGTTGCGGTAAAAGCGCAGTTCGGAGATCAGGGGCGAGAGCGCGGCCGACCCGGTGCCCGCGAGAAGCACCGTCTCCTTCTTCAGGTTCCTGCCGTCGAGGGAGACGACCTGCGGTTTGAAGCCACTCTTGTACACGAGCACGTTCCCGCCGTCCATGCGGATCGGGAAGATCGGGGAGCTGTCGCCCCCCTCCACCCTCTCCCCCGTGGTCCTGCCGGTGGCCAGGGAGAAGACCACGATGTCGTTCACCGACGAGAACTCCTTCGCCCCTTCGCGTTTCTCGGTGGCGACGTAGAGCTTGCCGTTGCCCGCCGCGATGGCCCGGCAGTCCTCGACGACGTGGACCCTGCCGCAGTTGTGCAGGTACTTGCCGTCCGTCAGGGCGATCCTCGTACGCCGGTTGCCCTTCTCGTCGAGGGGGAAGACGTCCGTGGCTCCGGACGAGGTGATCTCACCGGAGTCGAGGGCGACGACCACCGGCTTGGTCGAGACCAGGTTCGGGCTGCGGACGCCCGCCGGCAGCTTGTGGGTCCACTTCGACTTTCCCGTGGCCGGGTCGAGGAGCTGTACCTGGAAGCGCTCGGAGCCGTAGTCACCGCAGGAGCGGACCGCCACGAGCCGCTCGCCGCCCCCGTACCCGACGTCGCGGCACTCCTCCCCCTGCTTCGGCTCCCACCGGACCTCGCCGCTGCGCAGGTCGAAGGCCGCGCCGCCGTAGAGGCCTCCGACAGCGACCGTGTCGCCGCTGATGGTGACCTGGTCGAACTCCGTCTTCTTCTTCTCGTAGCCGATGGTGATCGACTTGGTCCAGAGCTTGTCACCGGTGTCCACGTCGAAGGCCGTCACCTCGGTGCACGCGTCCTTGAAGCCCCTGTCGTCGTGCACTTTCGCCCCCGTGACGACGACGGCGATGTTGCCCTTTCCGAGGTTCGGGGAGCCCGCACACGACTGCCCCGGCTTCGGCAGGCGCCAGAGCCCCTTCCCCGACGTGGCGTCGACGCCGACGATCGCCTCGACCGAGGACTTCGCGTACACCTTGTCGGTGAGCCAGGACCCCTGCGTCCTCCAAGTCGTCTCCCCCTTGGGCAACTTGGGCTGCAATGCCTTGGTCGTGAAGAAGGCCTTGGGGTCCTTCGGTGCCTTCTCCTCGGGCTTCTCGTACTCGGGCTTCGCGCCGTCGCCGCCCGGCTTGGCCGCCGTCTTGTCCTTCGAGCCGTCGCCCGCCGATGTGGCGTACCAGACGCCGCCGCCGACGATCAGGGCGAGCGCGGCGACGACGGAGACGACGATCGCGGTACGCCGACCTCGCCGTCCGCCGCCCGAGCCGGGTGGCCGGCCGGACGCCGGTATCGGCTGGTAGACCTGATGCGGGCCGAAGCCGCTGGGCGGCGGGGCGACCGGCGGGCCGAAGCTGCCTTGCGGAGGCGGTCCGAAGGCGCCCTGCGGAGGCAATGGGCCCTGCGGCTGCTGCGGGGACTGTTCGGGGGGCGGCTGCGTCATCGTGTCTCCACTGCTGGCAAGGATCTGGGGGCGTGCTGCTCGGCCGGAGGCCCGGCCGGAGGCCTCACCGGGCGAAGGAGAGCATGCGGGCGTCGCCTTCCTCGCCCTTGCCGCCGTGACTCTTGCCCTCCAGGAGCGTGGGGGTCACGAAGAACCGCTTGTCGGCGTACAGGATGTTGCCGGCGAACATCGCGACCTCCATGGTCTGGGCCGGCGAGGTGTGCCGCAGCAGCACGTCCGGCTTGCCGCCGCCGCGGCCGAACCGCACGGTCTGCCCGCTCTTGTCGCCCCGCGGCCGCGCGTACGCGATCAACCCGGGCTTGTCGCCTCCGGCCACGGGGACGGGCACGATGTTCCGCCCGCTGACCGATCCGGACCACTTGGACTTCCCCGAACGGAGGTCGTAGGCAACGATCTTGTTCGGTCCGAGGAGGTCGTCCTTGGGTTCGCTCGCCAGATAGAGCGTGTCCGAATCGACAGCTCCCCCCGGGCAGTTCTGCACGCCCTCGCCGGAGTCCCCGGCCCCCGCGCACATCTCGAACTTCTGCGGGCCCTTGTCGAGACTGATCCAGGAGCGCTGATCACCCTTGTCGTCGACGGCGGCGACGGCCCACTTGTCCATCTCCTCGCGGTTCCTGACGGCGACCACGACGGGGTCCACGGAGTAGACCTTCTGGATGCTCCAGCCCTTCTTCGTCCGGTAGCTCCACTCGACGTCGCCCGTGCGGGGGTCGAGCTTCTTGAGCCTGCCGTGCGTGTTCGGGCTGCCCGGCTGACACGACTCCACCTGGAGCAGCCGCGTGCCGCCCGCGACGCCGTCGAGGGAGCAGCCGCCCTTCCGCTCCCTCTCGGTCGTGTAGAGCCGCTTGCCGTCGCTGATCCGGTAGGCGCGCATGGTGGCGTACGTGTCGACCAGGACGGTGCTGCCCGTGATGGAGACGTGCGTCGAGCTGGTGGAGTCCCAGAAGCCGCGGTCGACGAGTTCCTTGTGCCAGCCCTTGTCACCGGTCTTCAGGTCGATCATCCGCAGCTGATCGCACGACGTGTTCTGCTCGGACTTCTTCTTCGTGTACGCCACCACGACCTTGCCGTCCGGTGTGGGGTTCACCGGCGTGTCGCACACCGTGCCGGGCAGCACCACCGACCATGCCTTCGAGCCGTCGGCGGTGCGGTAGCCGGTGACCTCGTTGTACTCGGCCTGGGCCACGACGCCGGGCACATGCCAGAGGTCGAGGAGCTGCGCACCCTTGCCCGGCAGCTTGAGGTCGTTCATCGCGAGCCACGCCTTGGCCTCACCGGGCTTGCGCCCCGCGTTGACGTCGATCACGGCGGCCGACCCGTCGTCCTTGGCGTCGTCCCCCTGGTCCGGGCCGGCCGACTTCCCGTCACCGTCCGGCGACTGCCGGGTCTGTCCGGCGACGGGCTCACGGGAACCGCTGCCGTCCCCGTCCCCGTCCGCTCGCGTGACGGCGTAGAAGCCCACACCGACCAGGGCCAGGGCGACGGCGCCGGCCGCCAGGGCGAGGCCGAGCCTCCGCGAGGGACCGGCCGGCGGCGCCGGCTGGACGACGTAGGGGTTGCCGGGCACGGGCTGATGCACCGGCTCGGACTCACGATTGACCATGCCGCGATTCTGGCCCAATCAACACGGTTTCTAGAGCCACTTTCTAGAAAAAGTTTCATGGCCGGTTTCCGCTGCCGGTCCGCCCCCGGCCAGGTCGCCGAAACCGCTCGCCAGACGGGCGGCCGCCCTGCTTACATCTCCCCATGAGCGACCTTCACATCCGCCGCGCGACCCCTTCGGACATCGACACCGTGCTGCGGTTCTGGAGCGAAGCCGCCGAGGGAACGAGCATCAGCGACGACCACGACGGGGTGGCGCGTCTCATCGCGCGCGACCCCGAGGCCCTGCTGCTCGCGGAGCGCGACGCCCGCGTCGTCGGCACCGCGATCGCCGGGTTCGACGGCTGGCGCTGTCACCTCTACCGCCTGGCCGTGCACCCGGACCACCGCCGCCAGGGCATCGGCTCGGCGCTGCTCACCGCGGCCGAGGAGCGATTCGTGGGCCTCGGCGGGCGGCGCGGCGACGCCATGGTCCTGAACCGCAACGAACAGGCCCATCACACCTGGCACGCCGCGGGTTACGCCCCCGAGCCGCAGTGGAGCCGCTGGGTGAAGCCGCTGGGTGAAGCCGTTTCAACGGGCCTGACCGGGGGACCCCTCCGATCCCGGCCCGCAGTCGGTCCGTCGAGTGGGCTTTGCTGATCCTTTAACATGGACGGACCACTCGAACGTCTACGAAAGGTGTGAGCGTCCGCCCATGGGCGAGCCTCCTAGTACCCGACATCGCGCATTCGCCCGGTCCCTGCCCGATCATGGGACGGAGGTGACCCGATGACCGAAGTGCTCCTGCTCCTCGTGGCGGTGCTGCTCTCGCTTGCCTGCGGTGTCTTCGTCGCGGCCGAGTTCTCCCTCACGACGGTCGAGCGCAGCGAACTGGAGCGAGCCGCCGAACGCGGCGAGCGCGGTGCCGCCGGCGCCCTCAAGGCGGTCAAGAACCTCACCTTTCAGCTCTCCGGCGCCCAGCTGGGCATCACCGTCACCAACCTGGTCGTCGGCATGCTCTCCGAGTCCTCGATCGCCAAGCTGATCTCGGGCCCGCTGCGCGCCATGGGCATCCCGTCATCGGCGTCATCGTCGATCGCCCTGGTCATCGGCACGGCCCTGTCGACGGTCTTCCTGATGGTCGTCGGTGAGCTGGTCCCCAAGAACTGGGCGATCTCCTCCCCGCTGGCCGTCGCCAAACGGGTGGCGACCCCGCAGCGCCTGTTCAGCGCCCTGTTCCGCCCGTTCATCGCGCATCTGAACAACACCGCGAACCGTTCCGTACGCCGCTTCGGCATCGAGCCCACCGAGGAGCTGGCCTCCGCGCGCAGCCCCAAGGAGCTGGTGGCACTCGCCCGCCACTCCGCCAAGGAGGGCTCTCTGGAGGCGGACACCGCGGAGCTGTTCGTGCGCACCCTGAACCTCGCCGACCTCTCCGCGGAGAACGTGATGACGCCGCGGGTCCAGGTCATGGCCCTCGACGTGCAGGCCACCTGCGAGGACGTCGCGAACGCCACCCGGGCGACGGGTCTGTCCCGCTTTCCCGTCTACCGCGGCAACCTCGACTCGGTCGTCGGCGTCGCGCACATCAAGGACGTCCTGGCCATACCGGCCGAGCGCCGGGCGCGCTTCCCGGTCGCCGAGCTGATGCGCGAGCCCCTCCTGGTACCGGAGTCGCTGACCGTCGACCGTCTGCTCGACCGGCTCTCCGGCAAGCGCACGATGGCCGTGGTCATCGACGAGTACGGCGGCACGGCCGGCGTCGCGACCCTGGAGGACATCGTCGAGGAGGTCGTCGGCGAGGTGCGGGACGAGCACGACCCGCACGAGACGCCCGACATCGCCCCCGACGGCACGGACGGCGAAGGCCGCACGCGGTACTCCGCCGACGGCTCGGCCCGCACCGACCAGCTGGCCCGCGTCGGCCTGCGCGCGCCGGAGGGTCCCTACGAGACGCTCGCCGGACTCGTCGCGACCGAGCTCGGCCGTATCCCCGCCGATGGCGACAGCCTGGAGGTGGGCGGCTGGCGGCTGGACGTCGTGGACTCCCGGGGCCGCCGCGCGGCACGCGTCCTGCTGCACGCGCCCCTGCACGACGACCACCAGGAGGAGGAGCGATGACCGCCATCCAGTTGCTGATCGGCCTGGCGACCCTCGTCGTCAACGCCTTCTTCGTGGGCGCCGAGTTCGCCCTCATCTCCGTACGAAGGAGCCAGATCGAGCCGTACGCCGAGGACGACGACCGGCGTGCCAAGAGCGTGCTGTGGGGCCTGCGGCACGTGTCCGCGCTGCTCGCGGCGGCGCAGCTCGGCATCACGCTGTGCACGCTGGTGCTCGGCATCGTCGCCGAGCCCGCGATCGCGCACCTTCTTGAGCCGCTGTTCGACGGGGTCGGGGTGCCGCACGGTCTGGTCCACCCGATCTCGTTCGTCATCGCCCTGGCGCTCGCGACGTATCTGCACATGCTGCTCGGCGAGATGATCCCCAAGAACATCGCGCTGGCCGAGCCGGTACGCACGGCTCTGCTGCTCGGCCCGCCGCTGGTCGCGATCGCGCGGGCGCTGCGCCCGGTCATCTTCGCGATCAACGCCTTCGCCAACGGCCTCCTGAAGCTGCTCAGGGTCGAGGCGAAGGACGAGGTGAGCGCGTCCTTCTCGGACGACGAACTCGCCCGGATGGTCAAGGACTCCGGCGACGCCGGCCTGCTCGACGACCGCGCCCAGGAGCGGCTGCACGACGCCCTGGAGCTGGGCCGCCGCCCCGTCAGGGATGTGGTGCTCCCGCTGGAGAGCGTGGTCTACGCCCGCGTCGGCGTGACGCCCGAGGAGCTGGAGCGGCTTTCGGCGGAGTCCGGGTTCTCGCGCTTTCCCGTCGTGGACGACGGCCGTCGCATCGTCGGCTATCTCCACGTCAAGGACGCGCTCGACCGGATGCCGCGCGACCTGCCGTTCCGGGTGCCGGACATGCGCAAGATCGCTCAGGTCCGTGAGACCACGCCGCTGGACGACGTGCTGACCGCGATGCGGGGCAGCCGTACGCATGTGGCGGCGGTGCTCGGCTCCGACGGCAGGCTGGCCGGCATGGTCACGATGGAGGACGTACTGCGGGAGCTGTTCGGTCAGCCCGTGTGAACCGAGGAAGACCCGTGATCCGAGGGGGATGCGCACCGTGAGTCAGCTCGTCCTGCGCGACGTGTCGTACGGCTATCCGGAGCGGCCCGTACTCGAACGGGTCTCCCTGTCGGTGCGCCCCGGCGAGAAGGCGTGCGTCATCGGTGAGAACGGCTCGGGCAAGTCGACGCTGCTGCGCCTGGTGGCGGGCGAGTTCGCGCCCGCCGACGGCGAGGTGGCCGTCGTCTCGGACGGCGGCACGGGCTATCTCGCGCAGACGCTGCGCCTTCCGCCGCACGCCACCGTGCAGGACGCGGTGGACGACGCGCTCGTCGAACTGCGGGACCTGGAGCGGCGGATCCGCGAGGCCGAGGAGTCGCTCGGCGCCGCGGGTCCTGCCGAACTCGCCGCGTACGGGGACCTCGTCGCCGCCTTCGAGGCGCGTGACGGCTACCGGGCCGACGCGCGCCTCGAAGCCGCCCTGCACGGCCTCGGCGTCCCCCACCTGGAGCGTTCGCGCACGCTCGGCTCGCTGTCCGGCGGGGAGGCGGCGCGCCTCGCGCTCGCCTGCGTCCTGGCTCCGCAGCCCGAGCTGCTCCTCCTGGACGAGCCGACGAACCACCTGGACGACCAGGCGCTCGGCTGGCTCGAGGAGCGGCTGCGCGCCCACCGGGGCACGGTCGTCGCCGTCACCCACGACCGGGTCTTCCTCGACCGGGTCGCCGAGGTGATCGTCGAGGTCGACGGCGACCGCAGGTCCGTGGCCCGCTTCGGCGGCGGCTGGCACGGCTACCTCGAACAGCGCGCCACGGCACGCCGCCGCTGGGAGGAGCGCTACCGGGAGTGGAGCGAGGAGATCGCGCGCCAGGAACGGCTCGCGGACGGCGGCTCCGACCGGCTGGCGACGGGCTGGCGGATGAGCGACAGCCCCCGTTTCGCGGGCCATCAGCGGTCGGTGGAAGGCCAGCTCTCCGGGATCGTGCGCAACGCGCGCGAGCGCCTGCGCAGGCTGCGCGCGGACCCGGTGCCGCGCCCGCCCGACCCCCTCCACTTCACGGCCGGTGAAGGCCTGGAGGGCGGCGACCATCCCTTCGTACGCCCGGTCTCGCTCACGGACGTAGCGGTGGGCGCGCGCCTCGCCGTGTCCCACCTGCTCCTCGATCCGGGCTCCCGCACGCTGGTGACCGGGGTGAACGGCGCGGGCAAGTCGACGTTGCTCGCCGTCCTGGCCGGAGTGCTCACCCCGGATCGCGGAGAGGTGCAACTCCCGCCCCGCATCGGCTACTTGCCGCAGGAGATCGAGTACATCACGTACGAGGACACGACGAAGCCGCTGCTCGACGCGTTCGCGGCGGGCCTCGCGGGCCTGCCCGAAGACCACGCCCAGGCCCTCCTCTCCCTCGGCCTCTTCCGCGAGGAGGACCTGGCCGTGCCGGTGAAGGGGCTCTCCGTGGGCCAGCGCCGCCGTCTCGCGCTCGCCCGCCTGGTGACGCGCCCGGCCGACCTCCTCCTGCTCGACGAGCCGACGAACCACCTCTCCCCCGCGCTGGTCGAGGAACTCGACGAGGCACTGGCGGGCTACCGGGGCACGCTGGTCGTGGTGTCGCACGACCGAAGGCTCCGGGAGCGTTTCCGGGGCGAACGGATCTCGGTGGAGTCCGGGGTGCTGACCAGCTCCTAGGGCGTGACCTGGCGGCTGCGCGGGGCGGGCGTTTCCGTGATGCCCGGTCCGCGCGCCCCGGCGTTCGCGGCACCGACCGCCGTGAGCACGGCGAGCAGCGTCGCCATGCCCGCGGTGGCGAGCGCCGCCTTCCATTCGACGTCCAGGAGGGTGGTCGCACCGGCGACCAGGACGGCGGCGAGCGACTGAGCGAAGGTGCGGAGCGCGCGCTCCGCGGTGGCCTTCCAGAATCCAGCGGTCCACATGTCTGGCCCACCCTCTCGTGATTGACGGGTCAACACTTGGCATACCGCTGTTGCGTGCCGCTGCCCAGCAGGGCGGCGGAACCTTCCTCGGAGATCGAGCGGGTGGCCCGTCAGCGCCTCCGGTGAGCGCCTCGCCCGCGGGCCACGGCCTTCGCGTCCTTCTTGAACGCCCACTCCATGTCGGGCTCCATCGCGAACCGGAAGAGGCGCTGCACCGGCGGCGTGCAGAGCGCCGTGATGAGGGTCGCCGCGCCGAGCGTGACGGTGATCTCGCCGAGCGGTGTGTGCAGCCAGTCGAGGTCGTACCAGTCCCAGAAGCGGGAGCCCTTGGCGAGGAAGCCGTGCAGCAGGTAGCCGTAGAGCGTGCCGGCGCCCAGGGCCGTGAACCACAGCTTGCGGCCCGGCACCCAGGCGAAGAAGCACGCGACGAGCACCGCCGAGCAGCCGAACATCGCGAGGGTCATCACACCCCCGGACCAGCCGGGCGCCGCCAACTCCTGTGCGCTGTCCCGGCGGTAGAACCACGCCGCGTTCATCCGCGGCGCCGCCCAGTACGCGAACAGCAGGGCGCCGGCGAAGACGGGCAGCGCCAGGAGCCGGGCCTCCCGGCGGCGCACGATCTGGAAGTGTTCGGGCTTCAGGCACAGGCCGAGGACGAAGAACGGCAGGAACTGAAGGACCCGCTGCAGGTCGAGGTCGTCACCGATGTCCGGTGATACCGAGGCCAGTACGGCGATGGCGAGCGCTATCGGCAGGGGCCATCGCACCAGCTTCCAGAGCGGGGTGGTGAGCCGCCAGACGAAGAGCGCGACCAGGAACCACGTGAGGTACCAGGGGTCGAGCAGACTGATCGGGTACGTCGGGTCGTCGCCCGCCCAGCGCTTGAAGAAGGTGTACGCGACTTCGAAGATGACGTACGGCACGGCGATGCCCGTCACCAGGCGCTTGAGGCGGCCGGGGCTCGCGTCGAAACTCCGTGAGAAATAGCCGGAGATGACGATGAACGCCGGCATGTGGAAGGTGTAGACGGTGATGTAGAGCGCGGCCGCAGCCCGGCTGTCGCCGCGCAGCGGCTCCCACGCGTGGCCCATGGCGACCAGCACGATCGCCAGGTACTTGGCGTTGTCGAAGAACGAGTCCCGGCGTTTGACGGGAGGTTCGGGCGCCACGGTGGGGGCCGCCGGTGCCTTGGGAGGCACACTGCGCGCCGCGGGCAACGGCGTCCGCAGCGCCCCGCCCCTGTTCATCGCGCGGACCGGCTCACTCACGGGACCTCCCGGGGGAACCCGGGCCCGCGGTCTCGCTTCTGACGTCGATTGCGGGTGCTACACCTGTGTAGAACATCACGGGCACCCTAGCCATCGGAGCCCCCGCGCGTACAGCCGCGCCACCTGTGAATCGGCTGAGCTCCACCACGGCACCGAGCCGGGCCCGGCCGCTAGAGCGGGGTGGCCGCGCGGAGGATCAGGACCATCGTCACGGCGGAGTTCGCCGACGACATGGCGGAGACCGCGGCGCCCGCGGCGGCGGCCCACGCCGCGAGCCCCACCGCGGTGAACAGGGAGGGCCAGCTGCGTGCCGTGGGAGCCGGGCCGAGGAGCGCCGCGACCCGGCGGGGCACGGGCCCGGGAGCGGCGAGCCCGGCCAGGGTCGGGGCCGGGGCGCCCCGGGAGTGGAGCGCCGCCTTGCCGATCGCGCGGGCGACGGTCCTGCGGTCGCCGACGGCACGGGCCGCGTCCTCGTCCGCCCAGCGCTCGGTCGTGTAGGACACGGCGGTCCGCAGCGGACGCAGGAACGGATTGGCGCGCGCGGCCAATTGCACGGCGAGGAGGTGGCGGTGGTGCCGGGTCGCGAGGTGGGCGCGCTCGTGGGCGAACAGGGCGCGCCGCTCGGCGGGTTCGAGGCAGTCGAGCAGGGCGGTGGTGACCACGACCCGTTCGCGGGCGCCGCCGGGCAGCGCGTAGGCGTAAGGCACGTCGTCGGGCAGGACGGCCACGGCGGTGCCGGGCAGACCGGCCAGGGCCCGGTGGGCACCGCGGCGCACCCGGCGGTGGCGCCACAGTGTCCTGCCGCACGCCACGGCCACGGCGAGCAGCCCCGGAATGGCAAGGCGCCCCGCCACCTCGTCGTACGGGACCGCGGCGCGCACCTCGGGGTCCGACCAGCCGTCCGGCAGCGGGTTCCCCGGCAGCTGCGCCGTGCCGACGACCATCAGCAGGCAGAGGCACAGCGTGCTGGCGAGCGCCATGACGGCGGCGACCGTCGTGAGCAGCCGGGTGGCGGTCCTCGGGTGCAGCCGCTGCTCGGCGAGCCGGGCCACCGGCCAGGCCGTCAGCGGCAGCACCAACGGCAGCAGGACGAACATCCCCATGACGGTTCAGACGTCCTTCTCCGCCTCGTCCTGCCGCAGGAGCTCACGCAGCAGCCGCTCGTCACCCGGGGGCAGCTCGGTGAGGAAACTGGCGAGGACCGCCTGCCGGTCGCGCTCGCCGTCGAGCACCTTGCGCATCTTGCGTGCCGCGAGGCCCGCCTCGTCGGCCGACGGCGTCCACGCGAAGGAGCGGCCCTCGCGCTCGCGGGTCACGGCGCCCTTGTCCAGGAGCCGGCTCAAGATCGTCACGACGGTCGTGTACGCGAGGTCCGCGCCGAGCCGCTCCTGCACCCAGCCCGCGGTAGCGGGACCTTCCGCCTCGCGCAGGGCAGCCAGGACCTGCGCCTCCAGCTCACCCTGCCCCCGTCGCCGGGGACGCCGCCGCTGCTCCGCCACGCCCCTCTCCCTTCCACTGCCTCGTCGTCCTGGACGAGGCTAACGCCCGCCCGCCCGAGCTGCGCCGCCGGTCGGCGTCAGCGCGAGCGCCCCCTTCGATGCGGGCGAAAAACCGCGTTGCCCCGCCCCGCGGCGCCCCGTAAGGTCACTCGGGTGACTGCCGGGTCGGCCATGGGCCACGTACGAGTGAGGCACCCGGCCTCGGCGTGAGCGCGAGGCGGGCCAGAGCCCCGCCGATCCCTCTTCCGTCCTCCCTCCGGCGCCCCACGCGGCGCACCCTCAGCGGATCCAAGACCCGGAAGAGACCTCACACATGCCGCACGACCAGCACCAGCACGACCCCACTTCGCCTGTCACGACCGTCCAGTTGAACCACACCGTCGTTCACGCCAGGGACCGGCAGCTGTCGTCCGAGTTCCTCGCCGTGATCCTCGGCCTGAAGGTCGGCGCCCCGTTCGGGCCGTTCTTGCCCGTCGACCTCGGCAACGGCGTGACGCTCGACTACTACGAGCTGAGCGACGAGCCGATCCAGGCGCAGCACTACGCGTTCCTCGTGCCCGACGAACAGTTCGACGCCATGATCGCCCGCCTGGAGACGGTCGGGGTCACGTACTACGCCGACCCCGGCCACACCGAACCCGGCCACATCAACCGCTGGTTCGGCGGTCGCGGCGCGTACTTCGACGATCCGGACGGCCACAACATGGAGATCATGACCCGGCCGTACGCACGCCCTGGACATGCGTGACGCGCGACTCCTGTCTAGCGTCACGTGCATGAACACTGTCCCGCAGCGTTTCGAGATCCTGCTGGTCCCCGAGTTCACGGGGGACGGCGCGAGTACGACCGACGCCCGCGGCGCCCTGCGCTCGGCCGTCGTGGTGGCCACGGGCGAGACCGGGGCCTCCGGGTTCCCCCGGTACGCGGGTGACGGCATGGAGGCCGACATCGATCCCGAGACCCGCACCGTGGAGGCGCTCTTGGTCGACGGGTCCGAGCTGGACTACGGACTCTCGGTGCGGGTCGCGGAAGCGTAGGAGTCAGACGTAGGAGGCAGGTAACAGGCTTTGGGCGACCTGGTCACGGCGGCGGGGCCAGGTCGCCGGCCAGACGTGCCACCGCACGGGCGCTGAGGTCGACGGCCCCGATCCGGCGACCACGGGGGCGCGGGCGTGTCGACGCTCCCGAGCCGGGTGAAGCGCCCCCGGGCCGACTGATCGCCGGAGTTGGGGGTACTCGGCCGCCATGCGAACACGGAAGCAGTCGTTCGACCGCTGACGACATGTGCCCCGATCGGTGCCCGCGTCGCGTGGGTGCCCACCGGCAGGCCATCAGCGCCGAACGACCAACGAAACCAGCTGAATGGACCACGAGTTCAAGGGAGGCAGCCATGATCACCGCCGTCATCATCGCCGTGGTCGTCATCGCGGTAGCCGCCGTCCTCTTCGTCGGACTGCGGCGAGCCCGGGGCGGCGGAGGCGGCCTGAAGCATCGCTTCGGGCCCGAGTACGACCACACCGTCGCCCGTCATGGCGGGGACGTACGGGCAGCCGAACAGGAGCTCCGCGAGCGCGTACGGCTCCACGGCTCCGTCAAGACCGAGCCCCTGCCGCCCGGCGCGCGCGAGCGCTACGTGGCCCAGTGGGCCGGCGTCCAGGAGCAGTTCGTCGAATCACCGCAGCAGGCCGTCGTCGAGGCCGACGCGCTCCTTGCCCGACTGGCCAGGGACCGGGGCTTCCCCGACGGTGAGCGCTTCGATGAGCAGGTGGCCGCGCTCTCCGTCCACCACGGCCACTCCGTGCACGGCTACCGCAAGGTGCACACGGCGACCCGTGGGCAGGGCGGTACCGAGGAAATGCGCGAGGCCATGGTCGAGGCCCGGCGCCTCTTCGAGGCACTGGTCTCCGAGCACACGGTCGACTCCAACCGGCCCGGCGGAGACTCCACCGCCGACCGCGGCCACGCACCGTGGGCACTGCCCCGGCGTCACGCGAAGGGAAGTGGCACGTCATGACGGACGCACAGCACCGCACATCGCGCGAACAGGGCATCGGCACACCGCGCGAGCAGGCCCCCGGCACGCCCCGCGAGCAGGGCATCGGCAGCGGCGTCCCCGCTCCGGCCCCGGCTCACGCCGCGCCTCCCTCCCCTGCCGACGGCGCCCCGGGCTCCGGCTCCCACGCCGTTGGCTCCCACGCCCCCGGCTCCCACGTCGCGGGCTCCGAATCCGGCCCCGTGCTGCTTGCGCCGGACGAGCGGGACAAGTTCGGCCTGCGGCTGCAACAGGCTCTCAGCACCTTCGTCGAGAGCCCGCGCCAGGCGGTGGAAGAGGCTGACGGCCTCTTCGACGACGCCGTCAGGCATCTGACCGAGACCCTCACGGAACGACGCCGCACCCTGCGCGCGGGCTGGCAGGGCCACGACACCGAAGCGCATACGGAAGAACTGCGCCTCGCGCTGCGCCAGTACCGCGAAGCGACGGAAAGGCTCCTGAGCATCTAGGTCCGGTTACGTACGCGCACGACAGCGGGCCCCGGCGGATCGAAATCCGTCGGGGCCCGCTGTCGTGCGTACGACCGGTGCGCGGTGTCAGTCCGTGCCGGACTCCATCGCGGCGCGGTCCAGCATCGACTCCTCGTCCGTGGTCTCGCCGCGCGAGGCGATCGCCTCCGCGCCGCCGCCGTCCATGGCGCCGATCAGACCGGTCGACGCCGCCTGCGCGGCGCCGATCGGCGTCGGGTGGCCGGAGCCGACCAGGCCCAGGCCCGCGTACTGCTCAAGGCGCGCGCGGGAGTCGGCGATGTCGAGGTTCCGCATGGTGAGCTGGCCGATCCGGTCCACCGGGCCGAACGCCGAGTCCTCGGTCCGCTCCATGGAGAGCTTGTCCGGGTGGTAGCTGAACGCCGGGCCCGTGGTGTCGAGGATCGAGTAGTCCTCGCCGCGCCGCAGCCGCAACGTCACCTCTCCGGTGATCGCCGCGCCGACCCAGCGCTGCAGCGACTCGCGGATCATCAGCGCCTGCGGGTCGAGCCAGCGGCCCTCGTACATCAGCCGGCCGAGGCGACGGCCCTCGTTGTGGTACGCGGCCAGGGTGTCCTCGTTGTGGATCGCGTTGACGAGGCGCTCGTAGGCGATGTGCAGGAGGGCCATGCCGGGCGCCTCGTAGATGCCGCGGCTCTTCGCCTCGATGATCCGGTTCTCGATCTGGTCGGACATGCCGAGGCCGTGCCGGCCGCCGATCGCGTTGACCTCCATGACGAGGTCGACCGGGGAGGAGAACTCCTTGCCGTTGACCGTGACGGGGCGGCCCTGGTCGAAGCCGATCGTCACGTCCTCCGTGTCGATCTCCACCGCCGGGTCCCAGAACCGCACGCCCATGATCGGGTCGACGGTCTCCAGGCCGGTGTCGAGGTGCTCGAGCGTCTTGGCCTCGTGCGTGGCGCCCCAGATGTTGGCGTCCGTCGAGTAGGCCTTCTCCGTCGAGTCGCGGTAGGGCAGCTGGTGCGCCAGCAGCCACTCCGACATCTCCTTGCGGCCGCCGAGCTCCGTCACGAAGTCCGCGTCGAGCCAGGGCTTGTAGATCCGCAGGTGCGGGTTGGCGAGCAGCCCGTACCGGTAGAACCGCTCGATGTCGTTGCCCTTGAAGGTGGAGCCGTCGCCCCAGATCTGCACCCCGTCCTCCAGCATCGCCCGCACCAGGAGCGTGCCGGTCACGGCGCGGCCCAGCGGCGTGGTGTTGAAGTACGGACGCCCGCCCGACCTGATGTGGAAGGCACCGCACGCGAGTGCGGCAAGCCCCTCCTCGACCAGCGCCTCACGGCAGTCGACGAGCCGGGTGATCTCGGCGCCGTACGCGGAGGCACGGCCGGGCACGGAGGCGATGTCGGGCTCGTCGTACTGACCGATGTCGGCGGTGTACGTGCAGGGGACGGCGCCCTTGTCACGCATCCAGGCGACGGCGACCGAGGTGTCGAGACCGCCGGAGAAGGCAATGCCGACGCGCTCGCCGGTGGGGAGGGAGGTGAGGACCTTGGACATAGGAAGAGTATGCATGACTTCGCATGACCATGCAACGTCGTGCGCGAGAGCCGTTCAAAGTCGGCGCGTGAGCGGTTCAATCGGCCTGCAATACCGCTGGTGGCAGGCCATATCTCCTTAATGCTTAGGATGTGCAAGTGCTTGGATACCGCATCAGAACGGCCACCGCCGACGACCTCGACGCCGCGCGAGCCGTCATGCTCGACACCGTCTACCACGACTTCGGCACGGGATACGTGCCGCGCTGGCACGGCGACATCATCGACCTCGACGGCGCGTATCTGGGCCCCGCCCGCCACACCCTGCTCGTCGCGGTGGACGAGCGCGACGGGGCGGTCGCGGCCACCGCCGCCCTCGACTCCCGCGGCCCGGCACACCCGCCGAACCCTCGCTGGATCGCCGACCGCTTCCCCTCGGGCGAGACGGCGCAGCTGCGGCGCGTCTACGTGCGGGCCGAGCACCGGCGCCGCGGCCTCGCCCGGCAGCTGGTCGGCGAGCTCCTGGAGTTCGCCGCGACGGACGGCGGATACCGCTCCGTCTATCTGCACACCGACCCGGCGGTGACCGGCGCCGAGGGCTTCTGGCGCTCCCTGGGGAAGGTCGTGCACGACGAGCGCGAGGACGGCGGGGCGTCGCGCGTCATGCACTTCGAGGTGCCCATGCGGCAGCCGCAGGCCCCGTAGTAGGTAGCCCGAACTCCCCGGGCACAGACATGACCCCACCCCATTAATGGAAATGGTTGTCATGTAATCTGTGGCCGCACTTCCGGACACCCCCACCCCGAGAACGAGGACCATGCGCTCCGTCCGCCCCCGGCCCCTCCCCCTCATAGCCGGCCTGCTCGTCGCCCCGCTGCTCGCCGGCTGTTTCGCGGCCAAGAACGACGCGTCCGGCGACACCACGGAAGGCGCCCGGCTGAAGGTCGCGCTGGCCTTCCCTCCCTCCGAGAACTTCTCCCCGTACGGCGCCGACGCCACCCTCCTCAGCCGTCTCGGCGTCACCGAGGGCCTGACGAAGCTGGACGCGAACGGCGCCGCCGCTCCCGCGCTCGCCGCGTCCTGGAAGCAGGAGGGCGACCGCGGCTGGCTGTTCACCCTGCGCCAGGCCGCATTCCAGGACGGCAGCCGTGTCACACCGGCCGCCGTCGCGTCGGCCCTTACCCACGCGGGCAAGGCCGAGCCCGTCACCGCCGCGCTGTCCGGTGCGTCGCTCACCGCCGAGCCCGTCGGCGACGACCAGGTCCGGCTCACCACCAAGGCCCCGGACCCGGCGCTGCCGCTGCGCCTGTCGAGCCCCGGCCTCGCCGTGCTCTCCGCGAAGGCGTACGAGAAGGGGGACAAGGTCAGCCCGGTCGGCACCGCCACGGGGCCCTTCGAGCTCACGAAGACCACCGGCGCCACCGCGGCCACCCTCGACCGCTTCGACGACTACTGGGGCGGTCGCGCGCAGGCCTCCGGCGTCGACGCGCGGTTCATCGCCGACGGCACCGCGCGCACCAACGCCCTGCGCACCGGCGACGTGGACATCGCCGAGGCCGTCCCCGTCTCGCAGGCCGCCTCCCTCGACAAGGGGCACGGCCGCGAGACCGCCACGGCCCGCACCACCGCCCTCCAGCTCAACACGGAGAAGGGCGCCTTCAAGGACCCCGGCCTGCGCGCCGCGGCCCGCGCCGCGATCAACACCTCCGCGCTCGCCAAGGACGTGTACGAGGGTCACGCCGACACCGGCAAGGGCATCTTCGGCCCCGCCCTGAACTGGGCCGACGGGAAGCGCAAGAAGCCGGAGGACCGGGCGCGGGCCACCTCGCCCGGCGGCAAGTCCATCACCCTGGCCACGTACGACAACCGGCCCGAGCTGCCCGAGGTCGCCCAGGTGCTCAAGCAGCAGCTGCAGAAGGCCGGGTTCAAGGTGACGCTGGAGGTGCGTGAGTCCTCCCGCATCGAGGGTGACGCGCTGGCGGGGAAGTTCGACGCGTTCGTCGGCGCACGCAACACGATGCTCGACACCGGCGACCCCGTTTCGGTCCTCGCCAGCGACTACACCTGCGACGGCAGCTACAACCTCTCCCAGCTGTGCGACACCTCGGTCGACAAGGCCGTGCGCAAGGCCGAGAACACGGCCGACACCGCGAAGCGGCAGGCCGCGACCATGGCCGCCGAGTCCGCGATCCTCGGCACCGACGCGGTCGTTCCGCTGGTCCATCAGCGGATCATCACGGGCGTCGGCGGTTCGGTGCGGGGCGAGATCCTCGACCCGTACGAGCGGGCGCTTGTCGCTACCGGCACCAGGCGCTGAGGACCCGTGCGAAAAGGGCTCGTCCGCGGACCGGCGCTGCTCTGGCGCGTGGTCATCGCCGTCGCGCTGCTGTGCCTGATCGGTCTGCTGCCCTGGCTCTCGCGCACCGACCCGGCGCTCACCGTGCTCAAGGCGCGGGCCGCGGAGCGCACACCCACCCCGGAGGCCCTGGCGGCCGTCCGCGCCGAACTCGGCCTGGATGACGGCCCGTTGCATCTGCTCGGCCAGTGGGCGGGTGGGCTGCTGCACGGGGACGCCGGGCGGTCGTGGATCTCCGGCGAAGCGGTACTGCCCCCCGTGACCGAGGCTCTGGGTGTCTCCTTGCTGCTCATGTCGGCGGCGCTTGCGGTGGCCGTCGTGACGGCCGGCGCGGTGTGCGCCCGCACCCTGTGGCTCGGCTCCCGGCGCAGGCTCTCCGGGCGGAGGCGCTCGGGCGGTGGGGCCGCGGTCGTGGCCACGCTGCCCGAGTTCCTGACCGCGTCGGTGCTCGCCACCGTGGTCGGTGTGCAGCTCGGCTGGCTGCCCGCCCTCGGCTGGTACGGGCCCCAGTGGCTCGTGCTGCCGGCGCTCTCGCTCGGGCTGCCTGCCGGTGCGCTGCTCGGGCGGCTCCTCGACGACCTGCTGCCCGGCGCCTTCGCCGAACCCTGGGCGCGGGCCGCCGCGGCCCGCGGCATCCCGCACGGACGCATCGCGCGCCAGGCGCTGCGCCGCTGCTTCCCCGGACTGCTGCCGAACGTCGGTCTGTTCGTCGTGGGCCTGACCGGTGGCGCGGTCGCCGTGGAGCAGGTCTTCGACATTCCCGGGCTCGGCCGCACCACTCTCCAGGCCGCGGTGGCACAGGATCTGCCGGTGCTCCAGGCAGGCACGCTCGCGCTCGTCCTGCTCGCCGCCGTGGCGGGCGGTCTCTTCCGCCTCGCGTCCCGGCTCACGACCGGCCCCGCGCTGCGCGACGGAGCCCTTCCGACGCTGCACCTTCCCGAGCGCCCCGCGCCCAGCCGCCTGCCACTCCTGTACGGCGGTGTCCTCCTCGGCATCATCCTCTTCAGCCTGGCCCGGGACCCGCTCGCCCTGGACACCGCGGCCCGGCTCCAGGCCCCGTCCCTGGCCCACCCGTTCGGCACGGACGCCCTGGGGCGCGATGTCCTGGCCCGGGTCGGCCACGGCGCGCTCCACACGATCGCACTGGCCCTGGGGATCAGCGCCTTCGCCCTGGCGGCCGGTGTCCTGCTCGGTCTTCTGCCACGGTTCTCCGGCCCCCTTCTCGACACGCTCAACGCGATACCCCCCACCCTGGCCGGCCTCCTGATCGCGGGGGTCGCCGGCAGCGGAGCGGCCACCCCCGCGATCGCCGTGGCCGCCGTCGCGTGGGTTCCGCTCGCCGCCCATACCGCCGCCCTGCTCCTCCAGGAGCGCGCCACGCTGCACTTGACGGCGACACGGAGTCTGGGCGCGGGCCGTCGGCACCAGCTACGGCACCATCTGCTGCCCGCGGTGCTGCCGCCCGTCACCCGCCACGCGCTGCTACGGCTGCCCGCGGTCGCGCTGGCCATCGCCGCCCTCGGCTTCCTCGGCCTCGGCGCGCAGCCACCGTCCCCCGAGTGGGGGCTGCTGCTCGCCGAGAACCAGCCCTACGCCGAACGCGCCCCCTGGGCCCTGCTCGCGCCGGCGGCCGCGCTCGCTCTCCTCGGCGCTCTCGCGGTGACGGCGGCGGGCGGGGTACCGGTCCCCCGGCGGCTGCGACGCAAGGGCCGACCCGATGAACGCTCTCCCACGGCCGACGTACGGTCCACCGAGCGGGAGTTGACCTCGGCCGGGACGGCAGCCCGGTGAGCGATCGACGTCAGCTGTCCCTGCCCACCCGGCTCCGGACCGCGAAGCGCCCACGGCCCGCACGCACCTGGCCGCAGCTTTCGCCGCTGCTCCGCCTGCTGATCCTGACCCAACTCGCCTTCAACATCGGCTTCTTCGCCGTGCTGCCCTTCCTGGCCGAACATCTGGGTGCGGCGATCGGCATGGCGGGCTGGCTGGTCGGTCTCGTGCTCGGCCTGCGGACGTTCAGCCAGCAGGGGCTGTTCGTGGTGGGCGGCGCCCTGACCGACCGGTACGGCGTACGGCCTGTCGTGCTCACCGGCTGCGTGCTGCGGATCGCCGGTTTCGCCTGGCTCGGTTACGCGCAGCAGACGTGGTCGGTCATCGCAGCGGTGCTCCTGATCGGGTTCGCCGCCGCCCTGTTCTCCCCCGCCGTGGAATCCGAGGTCGCACGGCAGGCGGTGCTCTGGGAGGAGTCGGGCCGCGGCCCGCGTACCCGTGTCCTCGCCCTGCTCACCGTGGCGGGCCAGGCCGGCGCTTTCCTCGGTCCGCTCATCGGCGCCCTGCTGCTCTCCGTCGACTTCCGCGCCGTCTGTCTGGGCGGCGCCGGGGTCTTCGTCCTCGTCCTTGCCGGGCACCTGTGGCTGCTGCCCCAGCGCATCCCGGGGCGTGAGCGGGTCCGCGTACGAGGAGGCATGGGTGACATGCTGCGCAACCGCCGCTTCCTGGCGGTGTGTTGTGCCTACGGCGCCTATCTCCTTGCGTACAACCAGCTCTATCTCGCCCTCCCCCAGGAGGTGGAGCGCACGGCCGGGTCGCAGGCGCCGCTCGCCTGGCTCTTCGCCCTCTCCTCCCTGCTGGTGGTGACCACGCAGCTCCCCGTCACCCACTGGGCGGCGGGGCGGCTCGACCAGCGGCGCTCCATGGCGGCCGGGCTCGTACTCATCTCCGTGGGGTTCGCCGTGGTGGCGGCCGCGCGGCCTGCCGCCTTGACGGGGGTGGCCGGTCTGCTGCCCGCCGCGTCCTTCGTCGTCCTGCTGACCCTCGGGCAGATGCTGGTCGCCCCGGCCGCCCGCGCCTGGGTCCCCGACCTCACGCCCGACGGCAGGCTGGGCCTCTACACCGGGGCCCTGTCCTCGGTCTCCGGCCTGATCGTCCTGGCAGGCAGCGCGGCAACGGGCGCGCTCCTGGACGCAGGCCTCCCGCCCTGGACACCGTGGCTCGCCCTGGCCGGCATCCCCCTCCTGGCCGTGACGCTGCTGCCCGGCCGCAGCCGGTCAGCCCCTTGATACGCCGGGCACCACCGAAGCCGTGAGAGCCGCCAACTCCTCGGGCGTGCACGGTCCTTCGCCGACCCCCGTCAGCAGGCCCTTCGTCCGCAGCAGTTCCGTGACCGCGATCCCCCACGGCAGGCGCAGGCCCGCCTGGGCGAGGAGTTCACGGTGGGCGAGCATCCGCGCCACCGGGCCTGTGCGCACTCCCGAGGGGGTGAGCAGTGCCGCATCGTCGGCCCAGCGCAGGGCCAGGTCCACGTCGTGCGTGGCCATGACCACGGTCGTCCCGGCGTCCCGCAGGCCTTGCAGGGTGGCCAGGAGGCGTTCCTGGCCGTCGGGGTCGAGCCCCGCGGTCGGCTCGTCGAGGATCAGGACGCGGGGGCGCATCGCCACGGCGCCCGCGATGGCCGTCCGCTTCCGCTGGCCGTAGGAGAGGAGGTGGGTGGGGCGGTCCGCCAGGGCGCTGATGTCGAGCGCGGCGAGCGCCTCCGCGACGCGGACGCGCACCTCGTCGTCCGGCAGCCCCAGGTTCAGCGGCCCGAAGGACACGTCCTGCTCGACCGATGCGGCGAACAGCTGATCGTCGGGGTCCTGGACGACGAGCTGAACGGTGGTGCGCAGCCGAGTGAGGCCCTTGCGGTCGTACGTCACGGGGGCGCCCCCGAGCGTCAACTCGCCCTGGTCCGGGCGCAGGCCGCCGCTCAGCAGCCGCATCAGGGTGGTCTTGCCGCTGCCGTTGCGGCCGAGGAGCGCCAGCGCACGGCCCTCGGTGACGTCGAAGTCCAGGCCGCTGAGCACGGTGGGTCCGTCCTCGTACGCGTAGGAAGCGGAGCGCAGAGCGACCAGGGACCCCGAGGTCCCGCTCGGCTCGCGAGGAGCGCCGGGCTCGCTCATGGAAGAAGCCTTTCCAGTACGAAGGTGAGGGCCGCGAGGCCCGTGAGGAGGGCGGCGCTCGCGGCCACGAAGCTCCGCGAGATCCGGGCGTCGGGCACCAGCACCCGCAGGGTTCCGTCGTACCCCCGTCCGGCGAGCCCGGCCTGGAGCCGGCCCGCACGGTCGAAGGCCCGCACGAACGCGGTGGCGCCGAGGCCGCCGAGGGAGCGCCACGTGGCGGCCCGGGTGGTATGGCCGAGGCGCGCGGCCTGCGCCTGCCGGATCCGGCTCATGGAGTCCAGGAGCAGGAAGCTCATCCGGTACATGACGAGAGCCACGTCGACGACCGGCGCCGGCACACCTGCCCTGACCAGCCGGGGCAGCAGGTCCGACAGAGGTGTGGTGAAGGCGAACAGCAGGACGCCGAGCGAGGCCGCCGATGTGCGCAGGAGGAGTCCGCCCGCCCGTGCGGGCCCACCCTCGGCGAGCGTGAAGGACCCTCCAGGACCGCCGAGTTGGACGAGCAGGGTCAGGGCGCCGGTGACGCAGAAGCCGAGCGGTACGCGGTAGGCGCGCCACAGTTTGCGCGGCGGCACACCGGCGGGCCCGAGCAGCACGGCGAGCGCGGCGACGAGCACCAGGGCGGCGCCCGGCCAGGGCGGCAGGGAGACCGCGAGGACGGTGAGGCCGAGCCCCAGCACGGCTTTGTCCACGGGGTGGCGGCGGCGCCAGCGGCTGCTGTGCGCCGCCGCGTCGATGGGCAGCACGCGGGGTCAGACCTGCTCGGTCTCGGCCCGGCCGCTCTCCGCGTCGGCGGCCTTATCGGTGGCGGCCTTCTCCGTGCCGGCCCCCTCGGCGCGCGCGATCTCCGCGCCCTGGCGGCGTCCCTTGCGCAGACCGAAGTAGTACGCGAGGACGCCCGCTCCCAGCGCCGCTTGAAGCGCGAAGAGCGCCGACTCGACCTCCCCGGACGGGGGTTCGTACAGCGGCGAGAACCAGGGCTCGTAGTCCGGCTTGATCTCGGTGATCGCGGTCTCGGCCTGGGCGTCGGCCCCGGCGAACGGCTCCTTCTCGTCGTCCCCGAGGCCGAGCGCCAACGGCAGCACCGCGAGCGCGGCGACGATGAGGAGGAGCAGAGTGTTGATCTTCGCGTTCCGGCTCATCAGGCGCTGGCCCCCGTCTCCGTCGTCTTGGTCGTCTCGGCCGTCTCGGCCGTCTCCGTGGTATCGCCCGTCTTCGTCGTACCGGCCGTCTTCGTCGTATCGGCCTGCCGCTTGCCCTGGAGCAGTACGCCGAGCCGCGTGAGCTCCCCCTTGCTGGACTGCACGAGCAGCCGCATCACGATGACGGTGAGCAGTCCTTCGCTGACCGCGAGGGGGATCTGCGTGACGGCGAAGATGCCGCCGAACTTGCCGAGCGCGCCGATGAATCCGCTGCCGGGGTCGGGGAAGGCCATGGCGAGCTGGACGCTGGTCACGCAGTACGTGGACAGGTCCGCGACGAACGCGCCGAAGAACACGGCGACCATGAGCGGCACGTCGTACCGCTTCAGGAGGCGGTAGACGGCGTATCCGGCCCAGGGCCCGATGATCGCCATGGAGAAGACGTTGGCGCCGAGCGTGGTGAGCCCGCCGTGGGCGAGCAGCAGCGCCTGGAACAGAAGGGTGATGGTGCCGAGCACCGTCATGATCGGCGGCCGGAACAGGATCGCGCCGAGCCCGGTCCCCGTCGGGTGCGAACAACTGCCCGTGACGGATGGGATCTTCAGCGCGGAAAGGACAAAGGTGAAGGCTCCCGAGGCGCCCAGGAGCAGTGTGCTCTCCGGGTGTTCCTTGACCTCACGGGTGAGGGAGCGGACTCCGTGGACGACGAACGGCGCGGACGCTACGCCCCAGGCGATCGCGTGCGCCGGCGGGAGGAAACCCTCGGCTATGTGCATGGCTAAGCAGACCCTCTCCAGCACCTCGTGGATGGACAACGCGCCTTGGCCGGTCTCCTGGCTGACGGGTCGTACCGACCGGACTCCGCCTTCCCGGGTACGCGAGTACCCAGTGGCTGCCGCGAGGGCTGGAGCCGGACTTCCCGATCACAGTGGCGAGGGCCGCACCGGCATCACACCGGATTTCCCGAGCACCAAGGCGTGGCGACCTTAGTGCGCGATCGAGCCAACTGACAACTTGCGGGACCGCCTCACCTGTGGCACACGCGAGCGCACACGACCAGGGGCGTACGCCCCTGGTCAGCGCCCCTCAGGAGTGCGTGAACCCGGGAGGCCGCTTCTCGATGAAGGCGGCCATCCCCTCCTTCTGGTCCTCGGTCGCGAACACGGCGTGGAACAGACGGCGTTCGAAACGGACACCCTCCGCGAGGGTCGTCTCGAAGGCGCGGGACACCGCTTCCTTCGCCATCATCGCGACGGGCAGGGACATCCCCGCGACGCTCTCCGCGACGCTCTCCGCGACGGCGAGCGCCTCGGTGACGAGTTCACCGGCGGGCACCACCCGGGAGACGAGCCCGGCCCGCTCGGCCTCAGCGGCATCCATCGTGCGCCCGGTCAGGCACATCTCCATGGCCTTAGCCTTCCCCACCGCGCGGGTCAGCCGCTGCGAGCCGCCGATGCCCGGGATGACACCCAGCTTGATCTCGGGCTGCCCGAACACGGCGGTGTCGGCGGCCAGCAGGATGTCGCACAGCATCGCCAGCTCGCAGCCGCCGCCGAGCGCGTAGCCGGACACGGCCGCGACCGTCGGCGTACGCAGCGCCCCGAGCCGGTCCCAGGCCGCGAACCAGTCGCTGAGGTACATGTCCAGGTAGCTCCGGGGCCGCATCTCCTTGATGTCGGCGCCGGCCGCGAACGCCTTCGCCGATCCGGTGAGGACGACGCAGCCGATGTCGGGGTCCCGGTCCAGGGCCTCTGTCGCGGCGACGATCTCGTTCATCACCTGGAGGTTGAGCGCGTTGAGCGCCTTGGGCCGGTCGAGCGTGAGCAGCGCGGTGCGGCCCTTTCGTTCCACGCGGATCGTCTCGTACGGTTCCGTGGTCGTGGTCCTGGTCATGCGCTGTCCTCCCCGTCTCGTGCGGCGTGTTGGCCGATGGTGGTGACGATCCCGGAGAAGTCCTGGTCCGCTCCAGCCCCTTCGGCATAGGCGGCGTACAACTCCGCCGCCTTCAGGCCTAGTTCGGCATGGATGCCCGCCGCCCGCAGGGCGTTGGCCGCCAGGCCGAGGTCCTTGGCCATCAGCGGGGCCGCGAATCCGGGGCGGTAGTCGCGGTTCGCGGGGCTGGCCGGAACGGGGCCCGGCACCGGGCAGTTGACGCTCAGGGCCCAGCACTGCCCCGACGCCGTGGAGGCCACGTCGAACAGGGCCTGGTGGGAGAGGCCGAGGCTCTCCCCGAGGACGAACGCCTCACTCACCGCGATCATCGAGACGCCCAGGATCATGTTGTTGCAGATCTTCGCCGCCTGACCGGCGCCCGGACCGCCACAGTGCACCGCCTTGCTGCCCATGCCCGTCAGGAGCGGTTCGGCCTCGGCGAACTCGGTTCCGCCGCCGCCCGCCATGAAGGTGAGGGTGCCTGCCTCGGCGCCCACCACTCCCCCGGAGACGGGGGCGTCCAACGCTCGCATCCCGGCCGCGGTGGCGGCCGCGTGGGCGGCCCGCGCGTCGGCGACGTCGATGGTCGAACAGTCGATGAACAGCGTGCCCGGCCGGGCGGCGGCGAGAAGCCCCTCCTTTTGGTAGAGGCCGAGGACATGCCGTCCCGCGGGCAGCATGGTGATCACCACGTCCGCCTCCGCCGCGGCTCCCGCTGTCGACCCGGCGGCCTCCACGCCGCTCGCGACAGCCGAGGCGAGCAGCTCGGGCAGCAGGTCGTGACCGAGAACGCGGTGCCCCGCCCTGGCGAGGTTGGCGGCCATCGGGGCGCCCATGTGACCGAGCCCGACGAAGCCGATCGTGCGCGTGCCGTTCACCGCGCCTGCCACTCCGCCGTTCACCACGCCACCTCCTGCGGGCTTGTGTCCAGGTCGAGTTCGCCTCCGGCGGGCGCGGCGAAGTAGCGCGCCACGTCGGCGGCACCGACCTCCCCGAGTGAGGCGGGCGCCCAGCGAGGGCTGCGGTCCTTGTCGATGACCTGGGCGCGGATCCCCTCCGCCAGGTCGTGCGAGGCGAGTGCGGCGCAGGAGATGCGGAACTCCTGCTCCAGTACGCGTTCCAGGGGGCCGAGCCGCCGCGCCCGGCGCAGAGCGGCGAGCGTGACCTTCAGGGCGGTGGGCGACTTGGTGGCGATGGTGTCGGCCGCCTCCGCGGCGGCGCGTGATCCATGGCCGCGCAGCCGGGCGACGATCTCCTCCACCGTGTCGGCGCCGTAACAGTGGTCGATCCAGGACCGGTGACCGGCCAGCTCGCCGGGCGGCAACCGGCGCACGTACCTCTCGAGTACGTCCCACACCGGCTCCATGCCCAGGCCGTCGAGGAGTCGGGGCAGGTCCTCGCTCGGCACGAAGTGGTCGGCGAGCCCGCAGAGCAGGGCGTCGCCCGCGCCGATCCGCGCGCCGGTGAGCGCGAGGTGGGTGCCGAGTTCGCCGGGAGCGAGGGCCAGCAGGTAGGTGCCGCCCACGTCCGGCACGAAGCCGATGCCGGTCTCCGGCATCGCGACGCGGGAGCGCTCGGTGACGATGCGGACGTCGCCGTGTGCGGAGACGCCGACACCGCCGCCCATCACGATGCCGTCCATCACGGCGACGTACGGCTTTCGGTAGCGGGCGATGCGGGCGTTGAGCCGGTACTCGTCGCGCCAGAAGTCGGCGGAGGCTGTCGTCCCCGCGCGCGCGTCCTCGTAGATGGAGCGGATGTCGCCGCCCGCGCACAGGCCGCGCCCGCCGGCGCCCTGGATGATCACGGTTTGTACGTCGGGGTCGCTCTCCCACGCGGTGAGCGCCTCGTCGATGCGGCGCACCATGGCGTGAGTGAGGGCGTTGATGGCCTGGGGTCGGTTGAGCGTGAGATGGGCCGCGCGGCCTTCCTTCCGGAGCAGGACGGAGTCCTCGGCGGCGGTCACCGCAGTGCCTCGGTCAGGCCTCGGGCCACGATGACGCGCATGATCTCGTTGGTTCCTTCCAGGATCTGGTGGACACGGAGGTCGCGGACGATCTTCTCGATGCCGTACTCGGTCAAGTAGCCGTAGCCTCCATGGAGTTGGAGCGCGCGATCGGCGACGGAGTAGCCGGTGTCGGTGGCGAAGCGTTTGGCCATCGCGCACAGCTGCGGCGCCTGCGCGTCACCGCGGTCCAGGGCCTGGGCGGCCTGCTGGACCAGGGCTCGGGCCGCGGCGAGTTCGGTCGCCATGTCGGCGAGACGGAACTGCAGCGCCTGCGCGTCGAGCAGCCGGGCGCCGAACGCCTCCCGGTCGGCGAGGTGCGCGAGGCTCTTGTTGAGTGCGCTGCGGGCGCCGCCCAGGGAGCAGGCGGCGATGCCGAGCCTGCCGCCGTTCAGACCACTCATGGCGATCTTGAAGCCGTCGCCCGCGCGGCCGAGCAGGCGGTCGGCGGGCACCCGCACCCCGTCCAGGATCACCTGACGTGTCGGCTGGGCGTTCCAGCCCATCTTCTTCTCGTCGGGGCCGAAGGAGAGTCCGGGGTCACCCCGTTCGACGAGGAACGCGGACACCCCCCGGGGGCCCTCGCCGCCGGTGCGCGCCATCACCACGTACACCTGCGCGGCTCCCGCGCCGGAGATGAACTGCTTGACCCCGCTGAGGACGTGGTCGTCGCCGTCGCGGACCGCCCGGGTGCGCAGGGACCCGGCGTCGGATCCTGCCCCCGGTTCGGTGAGGCAGTAGCTGCCGAGGTCGTCCATGGAGACCAGGCGGGGCAGCCACCGCGCCCGTTGCGCGGGATCGCCGTATGTGTCGATCATCCAGGCGACCATGTTGTGGATGGAGAGGTAGCCCGCGATGGACGGGCAGCCGGAGGCGAGCGCCTCGAAGACGAGGACGCCGTCGGCCCGCGTGAGACCGCTGCCTCCCGCGTCCTCCCGCACGTACACGCCGCCGAGCCCGAGCCCGGCCGCCTTGCGCAGCACGTCGAGCGGGAAGTACTTGTCCTGGTCCCACTGCACGGCACGGGGCGCCAGGTGGTCGTCGGCGAAGTCGAGCGTGGTCTCGACGAGGGCCTGTTGGTCCTGGGTGAGCGATGTGGTGGTCATGGCGCTCATCCCATGGTGGGCAGGGTGAAGCTCGCGCCTTCCCTGACCCCTGAGGGCCAGCGCGAGGTGACGGTCTTGGTGCGGGTGTAGAACCGGATGGCGTCGGGGCCGTGCTGGTTCAGGTCGCCGAAGCCGGAGCGCTTCCAGCCGCCGAAGGTGTGATAGGCCACGGGCACCGGGATGGGGACGTTGACGCCGACCATGCCGGTGTCGACGCGGCGGGTGAAGTCACGGGCGGTGTCGCCGTCCCTGGTGAAGATCGCGACCCCGTTGCCGTACGGGTGCTCGCTGGGCAGCCGCAGGGCTTCCTCGTAGTCGGCGGCGCGTACGACGCACAGGACGGGGCCGAAGATCTCCTCGCGGTAGATCCGCATCCGAGGTCCGACCCGGTCGAAGAGCGAGGCACCCGCGAAGAACCCGTCCTCATGGCCCGACAGCTTGAACCGCCCTCCGTCGACCACGAGTTCGGCACCCTCGTTGACGCCGATGTCCACGTACCTGCGGACCCGGTCGAGCGCGTCCCTGCTGACGAGCGGGCCGAAGTCGGCCCGAGGGTCGTCGCTGCGGCCGACGCGGAGCGTGCCGATGCGCTCCTTGAGCGCGGCCACCAGCGCGTCGGCGGTCTCCTCGCCGACGGGCACGGCCACGGAGATGGCCATGCAGCGCTCGCCCGCCGAGCCGTATCCGGCGCCGATGAGCGCGTCGACTGCCTGGTCGATGTCGGCGTCCGGCATCACGATCATGTGGTTCTTGGCGCCGCCGAAGCACTGGGCGCGCTTGCCGTGCGCGGCGGCGGTGGCGTAGATGTGCGCGGCGACCGGTGTGGAGCCCACGAAGCCGAGCGCGCCGACCCTGGGGTCCGCAAGGAGGGTGTCGACCGCTTCCTTGCCGCCGTTGACGACGTTCAGGACGCCGGGCGGCAGGCCTGCCTCCAGGAGCAGTTCGGCAAGACGCAGGGGCACGGAGGGGTCGCGCTCGGAGGGCTTGAGGATGAACGCGTTGCCGCAGGCGATGGCGGGCGCCGCCTTCCACAGCGGGATCATCGCGGGGAAGTTGAACGGGGTGATCCCCGCGACCACACCGATCGGGGAGCGCAGCGAGTGCACGTCGATGCCGCTGCCCGCGTTGTCCGTGAACTCGCCCTTGAGCAGGTGCGGGATCCCGGCGGCGAACTCCACGACTTCCAGGCCGCGTTGGATGTCGCCGTGCGCGTCGGCCACGGTCTTGCCGTGCTCTGCGGACAACAGCCCTGCCAGGGACTCGCGTTCGGCCTCGACGAGCTGGAGGAAGCGCAGCAGGACGCGGGCGCGTCGCTGCGGGTTCCACCTCGCCCATTCTCGCTGGGCGTTGACCGCGTCGGCGATCGCCGCCTCGGTGTCGGGCCGGCCCGCGAGCGGTACGCGGGCCTGGACGGTGCCGGTGTTGGGGTCGTACACGTCGCCGAAGAGGCCCGACGTGCCGGCGGTGTGCTTGCCGCCGATGAAGTGCGTGAGTTCACGGACCATGGGTGCCTGCTCTCGTCAGGTGAGATCCGGGGACGGCACGGCGCGCCGCCGACGGGGCGCACGGATGCGTGCGCTGCCGGCGTCAGCCGCGGGACAGCGGATGTCGGGGCCGTCAGGCGTGGGTCGAGACCGCCCGGGGTCGCGAAGTCCTATGAGCGCGTGGTGAGTTGTGTGCGCTCCGCCGGATCACCAGGGTCGTGGGTACGGACCGGTGCCATGCGTGTCTGCTCCATCCTCGTGGACAACACGGAACATTCCGCGGCCGGTATCCTGACTCCCGGATCTCCGCGCGCCGCCCGCCTTCCCGGCAGACTTCGCCAGTGGCGTGTGGATGGCAGCACACTCCCCGGTCACAGTGGCGGGACCGTGCCGGATTCACACCGGCTTCCCTGCACCGCGGACCTTGTGCCACGAACATATAGTTGGACGCCCTAGTAAGTCCACCCCTCCCCGCCGCGGGACACCGCGAGGGTCCTGGCGGGGTGGCGGGGGCCGAGGAAGACGACGACGCCCTTGCCGTCGGGGGCGGGGTGCGTCGCCTGGGTCCAGCCCTGGCGGCCGTAGAAGCCCATGGCCTGCGGCGATTTGACCGAAGTCAGCAGCCAGAGACGGCCGTCGGGGGCGCCGGCGGCCATCGCGTCAAGGAGGGCGGCCCCGGTACCGGCACCCTGGGCGGCGGGGCGCACGGCGAGTTCGTCTATCTCGCGGGCCCCGCACAGCCACGACAGGGTGCGCTCGGCACCGAGTCCGGCCGCCGCCTGCGGGTAGCAGCGGTCGGCGGGAAAGGGGGCGGGCGTGGTCCATCCGGTGGCGAACCCTGTGATGCCCGCACCCTCCAGGGCGACCGCCGCGGTGAAGCCGGGGCGCCGTATGTCGTCGTGGAGCCGGACCAGGAACTGCGCCACCCTCTCCTCGTCCTCGTACCAGGGCGCCGCGCGGAAGGCTTCGGCGTAGACGCCGCGCAAGTCGTCCACGTGCGCGAGCAGTTGCTCACCGCTCAGCAGCCGTACGACCGAGGCCATCAGGCAGCCCTCGCCGTGGCCGCCCTCGGCTGCAGGGCCGCGTACGCGAGGGGAGCCGACGGGTCGATCGACACGTCCCAGGGCGCGGGTTCGGCCCCGGAGCGTACGAGCAGGTCGCCGACGGCGGCGATCATCGCGCCGTTGTCGGTGCACAGGGTCATCGGGGGTACGCGCAGCCGCACGCCCGCGGCGGCGCACCGCTCCTCGGCGAGCGTCCGCACGCGCGAGTTGGCGGCGACACCGCCCACCACGACGAGGGTCCCGACCCCGTGGTCCCGGCAGGCGGCGAGCGCCTTGCGGGTCAGTACGTCCGCGACGGCCTCCTGGAGCGAGGCCGCGCCGTCGGCCACCAGAAGGTCGCGGCCGGCGTGCCCCTCGGCCCAGCGCGCGGCGGCGGTCTTGAGACCGGAGAAGGAGAACGCGTACGGGTCGTCCTTCGGCCCGGTGAGGGGGCGGGGGAAGGCCACCGCCCGCGGATCGCCGCTCCGTGCGGCGCGGTCGATGGCGGGGCCGCCCGGATACGGCAGGCCGAAGACGCGGGCGACCTTATCGAAGCACTCGCCCGCCGCGTCGTCCAGGGTGTCCCCCAGGTGCACGATCGGATCGCGGGCCAGGTCCCGGACGAGCAGCAGGGAGGTGTGCCCGCCCGAGACGATCAGGACCACGCAGGGGTCGGGCAGCGGGCCGTGCTCCAGCGTGTCGGCGGCGACATGCCCGGCCAGGTGGTGCACCCCGTACAGCGGGACGTCGAGCTCGTAGGCCAGGGTCTTGGCTCCCGCGACGCCGACCTGGAGCGCGCCGGACAGACCGGGGCCCGTGGTGACCGCCACCGCGCCGATGTCGGACAGCTTCAGACCCGCCTGGTCGAGGGCGCGCCGGACGACCGGGGTGAAGGAGTGCAGGTGCGCTCGTGCGGCGATCTCGGGGACCACGCCGCCGAACCGGGCGTGCTCGTCCATGCTCGACGCCACCGCGTGGGCGAGCAACCGCCCTTGCGAGACGATCCCCGCTCCGGTCTCGTCGCACGACGACTCGATCCCCAGCACAATGCGCCCCGCTGCCACCGGCGTCTCCTTCACCTACAGCCTCTTTCTGCCTGTGAAGTGTAGTTGCAAGTAATGTGCAATAAGACCCGCAGGTGTGCCCGCGGGTCTGCCGTGAGACCTCAGGGCCTCTCCTGTTCCCCGGCCACCGGATAGGGAATGAAGGTGCTGCTGTTCTCGTCGATGGCCAGGCGCCGGTCCAGCGGCGGCACCGCCCGCTGGGGGCAGTCGGTGCGTTCGCAGAGGCGGCAGCCCATGCCGATGGGCACGGCGGACGATGCGCTGTCGAGATCGAGGCCGTCGGAGTAGACGAGCCGTGCCGCATGGCGGATCTCGCAGCCGAGGCCGATGGCGAACGTCTTGCCGGGCTCTCCCCAGCCGCCGCGGTGCCGGGTGACCGCACGGGCGGTCCACAGGAAACGCTGCCCGTCGGGCATGGCGGCGACCTGGACGTGGATGCGGCCCGGCGCGGCGAAGGCCTCGTACACGTTCCACAGCGGGCAGGTGCCGCCCGCTCGGGAGAAGTGGAACGCGGTGGCCGACTGACGCTTCGACATGTTGCCCGCCCTGTCGACGCGGACGAAGGAGAAGGGCACCCCGCGCAGCCGGGGGCGCTGGAGGGTGCTGAGGCGGTGGCAGATGGTCTCGTAGCCGAGGCCGAAGTGGTCGGTGAGCCGCTCGATGTCGTAACGGAACTCCTCCGCCGCGGCGTGGAAGCGGCGGTAGGGCAGGATCAGCGCGGCCGCGAAGTAGTTGGCGATGCCGATGCGGGCCAGCGGCCAGGCCGCGGTCTCCTGGCCGAAGTCCTCCGAAGCGAGCGCGGAGATCTCGTCCGCGTACTCCAGGAGAGCGAGCTGGGTCGCCATCCGGAACGCCTGTTGGCCGGGGCGCAGCCGGTTGGAGAGGTGCAGGACCCGGGCCGTTGGATCGTAGTGGTGCAGGAGTTGGTCGGCGTCCGCGGCCAGGCGCACCCCGTGGCGCTCGGCGAGGCGCGCGGACAGGGCGCGCACGACCTCGCCCTGGCGTACACCGATCTCCGTCGCGAACCGCTCGGCGGCGATGTCGATGTCGTGCAGGTAGTTCTGGCGCCGGTAGAAGAACTCACGGATCTCCTCGTGCGCCGAGCGGGGCTGTGCCGCCGCTCCCCGACCTCGCCCCTCCGCGGCATCGGAGAGCTGTTCGGTGAGGAGCTGGTTCCGGCGGCCGAGGTCGACCAGGACCGTGGCGACGGCGGGCATGCGCGACGCGAGGTCCGAGAGGTCGGACGCGGAGACCCGCCCGGCGGACACCTCGCCGGTGAGGGCGTCCCGCAGGTCCGCCACCAGGCGGCTGGTGTCGCGCTCGGAGAAGAAGCCCGGGTCGACGCCGAACGCCTCGGTGAGACGCAGCAGCACGGGCACCGTCAGCGGCCGGGAGTCGTGCTCCATCTGGTTCAGATAGCTCGGCGAGATGGCCAGGGCGCGGGCCAGGTCGGCCTGGCTCATGCGGCGTTCCTCCCGCAGGCGTCGCAGCCGCGCTCCCGCGTACGTCTTGCTCACCCGTGACCCCCGTTAACAGAGTTGGCAATTCGGCGGGAAAAGATGCGCAGAACTTGGCACCTTTCCCTGGTTGTTGGCACTGAGTGCCGATGTCAGAGTCGTACCGCGGCCCGCCGGGCTCCGCCGACGGGCCGCACCCTCACACAGTTACGGCACTCAGTGCCACACCTTCGCACAGTTCACGAACTACCGGGAGACGGTCATGGCACAGGCAGGGACGACGACGGCTACGGCCCAGGAGCTGGCTCAGCGGTGGGCGGCCGACGCACGGTGGAAGGGCATCGAGCGCACCTACTCCGCCGATGACGTGGTCCGGCTCTCCGGCAGCGTCCGCGAGGAGCACACCCTGGCCCGCCGCGGCGCCGAGCGGCTGTGGCGCCAACTGCACGAGCAGGACTACATCCACGCGCTCGGCGCCCTGACCGGCGGGCAGGCGGTCCAGCAGGTCAAGGCCGGTCTGCAGGCGATCTACCTGTCCGGCTGGCAGGTGGCCGCCGACGCCAACCAGGCCGGGCACACCTACCCCGACCAGTCGCTCTACCCCGCCAACTCGGTGCCTCAGGTGGTCCGTCGGATCAACAACGCCCTGCTGCGCGCCGACCAGATCGCCACCGCGGAGGGCGGCGACGACACCACCGACTGGCTCGCCCCGATCGTCGCCGACGCGGAGGCGGGCTTCGGCGGACCGCTCAACGCCTTCGAGCTGGCCAAGGCGACGATCGCCGCGGGCGCGGCGGGCATCCACTACGAGGACCAGCTGGCCTCGGAGAAGAAGTGCGGTCACCTGGGCGGCAAGGTCCTCGTGCCGACCGGCCAGCACATCCGCACCCTCAACGCGGCCCGCCTGGCCGCCGACATCGCCGATGTGCCGACGCTCATCGTCGCCCGCACGGACGCCCTCGCGGCGAACCTCCTGACCAGCGACGTCGACGAGCGCGACGCCCGGTTCGTCACGGGCGAGCGCACCGCCGAGGGCTTCTACCGGGTGCGGAACGGCATGGAACCCGTGATCGCCCGCGGGCTCGCCTACGCCCCGTACGCGGATCTCATCTGGGTGGAGACCGGCACCCCTGACCTCGCCCAGGCCCGCGAGTTCGCCGAGGCGATCCACGCCGAGCACCCCGACCAGATGCTCGCCTACAACTGCTCGCCGTCGTTCAACTGGCGTGCGGCGCTCGACGACGACCAGATCGCCAAGTTCCAGCGGGAGTTGGGGGCCATGGGTTACCGCTTCCAGTTCATCACCCTGGCCGGCTTCCACTCCCTCAACCACGGCATGTTCGACCTGGCCCGCGGCTACGCCGAGCACGGCATGACCGCCTATGTCGACCTCCAGGAGCGCGAGTTCGCAGCGCAGGCGCAGGGCTTCACCGCCGTGAAGCACCAGCGGGAGGTCGGCACCGGCTACTTCGACCAGGTGTCCACCGCGGTCAACCCGGCCTCCTCCATGACCGCGCTCTCCGGGTCCACGGAGGAAGAGCAGTTCCACTAGGCGCCAGGCACTGCGCTGGATCGCCGCATTGATGTCCGCGGGCCGGTGGGGGCTCGGCGCGCCCGCGGGGCGGAGCCCCACATGTCACGGCCCCGCGCCCCTTCGGGGCGCCCCCCCCCGGCCCGCACCACCCCTGCTGAGGAGACCCGCATGTCCATCTCCGCTCCGACCAGCCGCGCCCGGGTCCTCGGCGTACCGGCCGACCGGCACGACGAGATCCTCACCCCCGAGGCCCTTGAGTTCGTCGGCCGTCTCGTCGACGCCTTCGCCGAACGCCGCCTGGAGATCCTCAAGGAGCGCACGCGGGTGGGCGCTCGGCTCGCCTCCGGCTCCCCGCTCGACTTCTCCGTCGCCACCGCCCGTATCCGGGCCGACACCTGGCAGGTGGCACCACCGGCCCCCGGCCTCACCGACCGGCGCGTGGAGATCACCGGACCTCCCGAGCGCGCGATGACGGTCAACGCCCTCAACTCCGGTGCGCGGGTGTGGATGGCGGACTTCGAGGACGCCACCTCCCCCACCTGGGACAACATCGTCGACGGCCAGCTGAACCTGCTCGACGCGATCGAGCGGCGGATCGACTTCACCACGCCGGATGGCAAGCCGTACCGGCTCGGCGAGCGCCTGGCGACCATCGTCGTCCGCCCGCGCGGCTGGCATCTGACCGAGGAACACCTGGAGTTCGACGGGCGGCCCGCGCCGGCCTCCCTCGTCGACTTCGGGCTCTACTTCTTCCACTGCGCCCAGCGGCAGATCGACGCCGGGCACGGACCGTACTTCTATCTGCCGAAGCTGGAGAGCCGGGACGAGGCGCGGCTGTGGAACGACGTGTTCGTCCTCGCCCAGGACCTCACCGGCATCCCCCGGGGCACGATCCGGGCCACCGTCCTGATCGAGACCATCACGGCCGCCGTCCAGATGGAGGAGATCCTCTACGAGCTCCGCGAGCACAGCTCAGGGCTCAACGCGGGCCGCTGGGACTACCTGTTCAGCCTCATCAAGACCTTCGGGCACCGTACCGACTTCCTGCTGCCGGACCGGGCCAAGGTCACCATGACGGCCCCCTTCATGCGCGCCTACACCGACCTCCTCGTACGCACCTGCCACCAGCGGGGCGCCCACGCGATCGGCGGCATGGCCGCCCACGTGCCCGGCAAGGACCCCGACGCCCATCAGGCAGCCGTGGCCAGGGTCCGGCTCGACAAGGAACGCGAGGCCGAGGACGGCTTCGACGGCTCCTGGGTCGCCCATCCCGCCCTTGTCCCCGTCTGCCGCGAGGTGTTCGACGGAGTGCTCGGCTCCCGCCCGCACCAGATCGACCGGACCCGCGACGACGTCGAGGTGACGGCGGCCCGGCTGCTGTCCGTGCGCCGCGTCAGCGCACCGCCCACGGCGGAGGGCGTACGTACCGACATCGCGGTGGCTTTGCGCTACTTCGCCGCCTGGCTGCACGGGCAGGGAGCCGTCGCGCTGTACGGCCTGATGGAGGACGCGGCCACGGCCGAGATCGCCCGGGTGCAGATCTGGCAGTGGCTGCGCCACCGGGTCGTGGATCGCGCGACGGTCCTCGGCCTGGTGGATGACGAGCTCGCCGCCCTGGGCGCGGAGTACCCGTGGGCCCCACTCGACGAAGTCCGTGGAGTCTTCGAACGGACAGCGCTGGCCCGGGAGTTGCCCGCCTTCTTCACCACGGACGCCTACAGCCGTCACCTCGTGCGCCACCCGGAGGGGCGGTCATGAGCACATCCATCCGCCGGGTCGGTGTGGTGGGCGGGGGCCGGATGGGGGCCGGGATCGCCGAGGTGTGTGCCCGTGCCGGGCTGGACACCGTGATCTGCGAGGCCGACTCCCTCGCCGCTCGCGCCGCCGGCGAACGGGTCGCCGTATCACTCGAACGCGCCGTCCAGCGAGGCAACTTGGACCGCATCGGCGCCGAGGACGCACTGGCCCGCATGGTCTTCACCGGCAGCCTCGACGACCTGGCCGACCGCCAGCTCGTCGTCGAGGCGGTCGTCGAGGACACCGCGGCGAAGACGGAGATCTTCGCCGCCCTGGACAAGGTCGTCGAGGACCCCGGCGCGATCCTCGCCACCAACACCTCCTCCATCCCGGTCATGCGTCTGGGCATGGCGACCCGGCGCGCCGACCGCGTTCTCGGGCTGCACTTCTTCAACCCCGCACCCGTCCTTCCCCTGGTCGAGGTCGTCTCCTCGCTGCACACGGCCGCCGAAACCGTCGCCGCCGTCGAGGAGTTCGCCACGAACACGCTGGGCAAGACGGTGGTGCGGTCCAAGGACAGGGCGGGCTTCGTCGTCAACGCGCTGCTCGTGCCCTACCTTCTCTCCGCGATCCGCATGACGGAGTCCGGCTTCGCGACGGCCACCGATGTGGACGCGGGCATGGAGCTCGGCTGCGCGCACCCGATGGGCCCGCTGAAGCTCGCGGACCTGATCGGCCTCGACACGGTCGCCTCCATCGCGGCGTCTCTCTACGAAGAGTTCAAGGAACCCCTGTACGCGCCGCCGCCGCTGCTCCTGCGCATGGTCGAAGCGGGGCTGCTCGGCCGCAAGAGCGGGCGCGGGTTCCACCTGTACGACCGGGGCTGAGGGGCCCGGGTCCGCCGCCGGGCCGAGGGGCCCGCGGCTGCTGTGTGCGGGGCGCGGAACGGAGTGGTGATCTGTTCCGCGCCCTTCGCGTGCGCCCCCGCCCCTCGGGTCCGTGTCTCACCTCACGGTCCGCAATGTGATCAGTGGCGCCCAAGAACCCCGACGACCCTCTAGCCTGATCCGTGCAGCTGGTTCGCCCTGTCCGCCAGACAGACGCGTCGCAAGAGGGAACCCGGTGGGAATCCGGGACTGCCCCGCAGCGGTGAGTGGGAACGACCGCCGTCATACGCACTGGATCCGAGCGCGGATCCGGGAAGCGACGGCCAGTAGGAATCTGCCTCGGCAGGTGCGCCCGCGAGTCCGAAGACCTGCCCGTTGCCCGCATGTGATCCCTCACGTGCGGCATCCCGGTGACCTCGTGGGCGGGTCGGCGTAGATCAGGTGGAGCACCGCGCCGGTGGCGCGCGTTCGGTCCGCCCGGTCCGTCATCCCTTCGCGTCCGTGTCCCGTCCCCGGGATTCTCAGGAGTCATCTCGCGAAGGAGATTTCCGTGACAGCGAAGTCCGCAGCCGCGGCAGCACGGGCCACCGTGTACGGCTACCCCCGCCAGGGCCCCGACCGTGAACTGAAGAAGGCCGTCGAGGGCTATTGGAAGGGCCGCGTCACCGCCGACGCCCTCCGGGAGACCGCGGCGCAGCTGCGCAGGTCCACCTGGCAGCGCCTGGCCGACGCCGGCATCCACGAAGTGCCCACCGGCGACTTCTCGTACTACGACCATGTCCTGGACACCAGCGTCATGGTCGGTGCCGTGCCACAGCGGCACCGCGAGGCCGTCGACACCAACACGCTCGACGGCTACTTCGCGATGGCCCGCGGCACCCAGGACGTGGCGCCCCTTGAGATGACCAAGTGGTTCGACACCAACTACCACTACCTCGTGCCGGAGCTGGGTCCCGACACCGTCTTCGCCGCCGACTCCGCCAAGCAGGTCGCCGAGCTCAAGGAGGCCGTCGCGCTCGGCCTCGCCGCCCGTCCCGTCCTCGTCGGCCCGGTGAGCTATCTGCTGCTCGCCAAGCCCGCGCCCGGCGTGGCCGCCGACTTCGAGCCGCTGACGCTCCTTGACCGCCTGCTGCCCGTGTACGCCGAGGTCCTCGCCGACCTGCGTGCGGCCGGCGCCGAGTGGGTGCAGCTCGACGAGCCCGCCCTGGTCCAGGACCGCACCCCGGCGGAGCTCAACGCCGCCGCCCGTGCCTACCGCGACCTCGGCGCCCTCCCCGACCGCCCGAAGCTCCTCGTCGCCTCCTACTTCGGCAGGCTTGGCGAGGCACTGCCCGTGCTGGCCAAGGCTCCGGTCGACGGCCTCGCCCTGGACTTCACGGAGACCGCCGCCGACCAGCTCGCGGACCTCGCCGCCGTCGGCGGGCTGCCCGGCAAGCGCCTGGTCGCCGGTGTCGTCAACGGCCGCAACATCTGGATCAACGACCTGGAGAAGTCCCTCTCCACGCTGGGCACGCTCCTGGGCCTCGCCGACCGGGTGGACGTCTCCGCGTCCTGCTCCCTGCTGCACGTCCCGCTGGACTCCACCGCCGAGCGTGACATCGACCCGCAGATCGCACGCTGGCTCGCCTTCGCCCATCAGAAGACCGCCGAGATCGCCACGCTTGCCCGCGGCCTGGCCCAGGGCACGGGCACCATCGCGGCCGAACTGGCCGCCAACCGCGCCGACATGGCGTCCCGCTCCGGCTCGGCCCTCACCCACGACCCGGCCGTACGTTCACGCGTCGACTCCGTCACGGCGGCCGACGCCCGCCGCGCGCACGCCTATCCCGAGCGTGCGGCGGCTCAGCGGACCCATCTCGGTCTGCCGCTCCTTCCCACGACCACCATCGGCTCGTTCCCGCAGACCACCGAACTGCGCACCGCGCGCGCCGACTTGCGGGCCGGCCGCATCGACACGGCGGGCTACGAGGAGCGCATCAAGAACGAGATCCGCGAGGTCGTCGCCTACCAGGAGAAGACGGGCATCGACGTCCTGGTGCACGGTGAACCCGAACGCAACGACATGGTGCAGTACTTCGCCGAACAGCTCACCGGCTACCTCGCCACGCAGCACGGCTGGGTCCAGTCGTACGGGACCCGTTATGTGCGCCCGCCGGTCCTCGCGGGTGACATCTCACGCCCCGAACCGATGACGGTGCGCTGGACGTCGTACGCCAACTCGCTCACCGGGCGCCCCGTCAAGGGCATGCTCACCGGCCCTGTCACCATGCTCGCCTGGTCCTTCGTCCGGGACGACCAGCCCTTGGGCGACACGGCACGCCAGGTCGCCCTGGCCCTGCGGGACGAGGTGAACGACCTGGAGGCGGCGGGCACTTCCGTCATCCAGGTGGACGAGCCCGCGCTGCGCGAGACGCTGCCGTTGCGCGCCGCCGAGCACGCCGCGTACCTGAACTGGGCCACGGAATCCTTCCGGCTCACCACCAGCGGCGTCCGGCCCGACACGCAGATCCACACCCACATGTGCTACGCCGAGTTCGGCGACATCGTCCAGGCCATCGACGACCTCGACGCCGACGTGATCAGCCTGGAGGCCGCGCGCTCGCACATGCAGGTGGCCCGCGAACTGGCCGGACACGGCTACCCGCGCGAGGCGGGCCCCGGGGTCTACGACATCCACTCCCCGCGCGTACCGAGCACCGAGGAGGCGGCTGCCCTGCTGCGCAAGGGACTTGAGGCCATCCCCGCCGAACGCCTGTGGGTGAACCCGGACTGCGGCCTCAAGACCCGCGGCTGGCCCGAGACCAAGGCCTCCCTGGAGAACCTGGTGGCGGCGGCACGCGAGGTGAGGACGGAACTGCCTTCGGGGTCCTGACCCGAAGGCCCCGAACGCCCCGATCGACCAGGACGAACCGAGGCGCATACGGGGGGTCAGGCCTCGCCCCCCGTATGCGCCACCCGCGAAAGCAACCCATGCAACGTCTCCCGCTCCTCGGAGCCGAGCGGAGCCAGGAGTTCGTCGGGGCGAGAGCCACGATGCGGCGGCGGTCGTCCGGGGCCGGGGCCTCCCTGGTCCGTGTCGGTGCCGACCGCAGTCGTGTGCCCCCGGTCCACCAAACCATCTCTGGTGCTGGCCCTCAGGGACCGTTGAGGTAGGTGTAGGACGGCGAGGACACGGCGGTTGTTGTTGTCGTCGTCGGTCAGGCCGAGCTTGCCGAACAGGGAAGTGGTGTACTTGCTGATGGCGCTGTCGCTCAGGAAGAGCCGCCCGGCGATGGCCTGGTTGGACAGGCCTTCGACCTGTCGCATGAGCCTTCCTTCTGCTTCGTGAACTCCCGGCCGGTACGGCGCGGTGAGTCCACTCTGCACGGCACGGAACCCGATGCCTCCCAGGTCGGCCCGGAAGTGGGTCCAGGCCCACCCTCCTCGGCGTCCAGGCCTAGACGGCCACCGGGCCCGCGGCCACTTCGGCGCCGAGCCGGAACTCCCGGCCCGCCAGCTCCTCGTACAGCCGGACCGGCGTCATCTCGCCCGCCAAGTCGCCGTGCCGGGACTTGGCCCTGCGGTAGATCTGCTCGACCAGGGCCGACAGTTCCGTGGAGACACCGAGGTCCCGGCCCAGGTCCACGGCAAGGCCCAGGTCCTTGCAGGCAAGTGCCATGGCGAACGAGTCGTCGTAGTCCCCGTCGGCGAGGACGCACATGATGTCGCGCTCCAAAAAGTTGGACGCGGCGGGGCTCGCCAGGAGCGCGTTGCGCAGTGTGCCCAGGTCGACGCCCGCCTTGACGCCCATGGCCAGCACCTCGGACGACGCCGTGAGATGGCTGAACCAGAGGAGGTTGATCATGAGCTTGACCGTGTAGCCGGCCCCCAGCGGACCCACGTGGAGGATGCGCTCCGCGTCACCCATGACCCGCAGCACGGGCAGTGCCTCCTCGAAGTCGGCGGCGGTGCCGCCGACGAAGATCTGCAGCATCCCGGCCTCCGCCCCGTGCGCCATTCCACTGACCGGGGCGTCCAGCCGACGCACGCCGCGCCGGTCGAGCACTTCGGCAGCAACTCGGTCCGCCGCCCCGGGCGTTGACGTCGACATGTCGATCCACATGGAGCCGGTCGGCAGCGCTTCGGCGACGCCACCGCGCAGCAACACGTCCTCCACCACACGCGGGTTGGGCAGCATGGTCACCAACACCTCGGCCTGGGAGGCGCACTGGGCCGCCGTCTCGGCCCAGATGGCGCCGAGTGCCACGTGTTCGGCCGCGGCCTCGGGGCGGGAGTCGTGCACGGTCACCTCGTGCCCGGCCCGGATCAGGTGGCGTGCCATGTGACGGCCCATGTTGCCCAGGCCGATGAAACCGATCCTCATGATATTTCCTCGCTGCTGCGGTCTGAGAGGGTTGTACGGATGGCCAGTTGGCGGATCAGCCCTGCGGGCGCGAGCTCGCGAGCTGCTCCTCGGACGGCGTGTAGAAGGGATTGGTCACTCCCGCCTTCGCGGCGTCGAGGACCTCACCGGGGGTCGGGGTGGACTCGACGGCGGCGCGCAGGGCGCGGTAGGCGGCGGTGCGCTGGTTGCGGAACGACTCGTCGAGGTCGTCGACCTTCGGGTTGACCCACACCGCGGCGATGATCAGCAGGTCGTCGGCCTCGTCCGCGGGGACGACACCGTCCGCCACCGCGTCGGCGACTCCCTGGGCGAGACCCGCCTGCGCGGACCCCCAGGTGGCCCGCTCGTGCAGCTCCCCGGCGGCCACCGCCTTGTTGACGAACAGGGTCAGCGGCTTCACCGGGACGGAGGGGCGCACGACCGTCATGTACGGGACGTGTCCCGCGCTCGGAGTGGCCAGCGCGGTCGCCCAGGCGGTCTCCACCGGGCCGCCCTTGCGGCCGATGACGATGTTGGTGTGCGCGGCGTTGGGGCCGTCGCCGACGAAGGACTCGCCGATGAGCGCGGCGGGGGCGAAGGGCATGAGTGCTCCCATACGAGGGTCAGGATGAGGTGCGTCAGAAGCGCGGAAGGGCAGGAGGGCGCGCGGAACTCAATGAAGCTGTTTGCGCGATGAGTTGGGAAGAAGAAGCGATCCGCGTAATGCCACGCGGAGGGCTTCGCGGGGGCCGTGCCCCGCTGCCTTGCCCGGTGAATCTAGAACTCCCGGCGAGCGCCGGACAAGCCCGCCCGGGGAATCGAAACCGGGGTTGCGGTGAGGGCAACCGAGCCCCTGGCCAGGCAGTCCCCCGGGACGTCACCCTTACGATGCGGGCGTGAACGAAGCGAACGCCGCCGGCTCCGCCCCCATAGCCGGCCGCAATCAGGGTCACGGCCTGCGCCGTGACATCGACCTGCTCGACGCCCTCGGTTCGCCGGAGGCCCAGCACACCGGCGGCCTGGGAGTCGTCCGGATCGCGCAGATCGTGGGACGCGAGAAGAGCCAGGTGTCACGGGCGCTGAAGGCGCTCGCGGACGTGGGCATCGTCGAGCGCGACCCCGACAGCCTGGAGTACCGGCTCGGCTGGCGGCTGTTCTCGCTGGTCGCCCGCACCTCGGAGAGCCGCCTCGTGCGGGTGGCCGGGCCCGTCATGCACCAGTTGTCCGTGGGCCTGGAGGAGACCAGCCACCTGTGCGTCCTGCACGAGAAGGAGGTGCGCACGCTGCTGTCGGTCTCCGGGCACTCCTACCGGCTGCGCGAGTGGGAGGGCCGCTGCGTCCCCGCGTGGACCACGTCGGCGGGCCCCGTGCTGCTGCGGGACGCCAGCCCCGACGAGCTGTACGTCCGCTTCGGGGCCACTCACGAGGTGTCCGTGCCCGCCCTGTGGTCGAGGGTCAAGGGCGCCCGGGAGGAGGGCTTCGCCCGGGAGTTCGAGGAGTTCGAGCCGGACCTCGTCGGGGTGTCGGCCCCGGTGTTCGACTTCCGTGGCCGGGTGGTCGCCGCCCTCAACGTCACGGCGCCCGCCGCCCGTTTCGCGGCGCGGCTCGACCACGCGGGGAGAGCCGCGATGGCGGCGGCCGCGAAGGTCTCGTCGCTTCTGGGCTGGGAACCGCGGCCGTCGGCGTCCCGGTTGCCCTGAGCGCAACCCCTGTCTCGATCGCCGGTGACCTCTTGTTCCGGCAGGTGACCGGCTCATACATTCCTGGCGTCCCGGACGTGAACGCACGCAGAGCCCGCAGAGAGCCGTGCTGTCCCCAGTGCCGGGCCTCAGCCCTCCCCTGCCCCGGCGCCCCTGGCCCGACCGCGTCCTCAGCTGTCGGTCACGGCCGCCCGAGGCATCTCCGACACGCCGGAAAGAGCACCCCATGCAGCGCCCCAGCGCCACCCACATCGGCATCACCAGCGACCTCACCAGCATCACCAAGTCACCTTATGGAGAAGGCGACTTGTGGATCGACGGCACCTGGCAGGCGGCGAGCGACGGCCGTACGTACCCGGTGTACGACCCGGCCACCGGGCAGGTCGTGCGCGAGGTCAGCGCCGCTTCGGCGCAGGACGCCGCCCTCGCGCTCGACGCGGCGGCGCGGGCCGCAGAGGAGTGGCGGCACACCGCGCCGAGGCGCCGCTCCGAGGTCCTCGCCGACACCTTCCGTCTGATGCGCGAGCACACTGACGACCTCGCCCGCCTCATCACCCTGGAGAACGGCAAGGCCTACCGCGACGCCGCCGCCGAGGTCGCCTACGCCGCCGAGTTCTTCCGCTGGTTCGCGGAGGAGGCGGTGCGGATCGACTCCGGATTCGGCGAGGCGCCCGGCGGCGGCTTCCGCCACGTCATCCTGCGACAGCCCGTCGGCGTCACGGCCTTCGTCACGCCGTGGAACTTCCCCGCGGCGATGGCCACCCGCAAGATCGCCCCGGCGCTCGCCGCGGGCTGCCCCGTCCTGCTCAAGCCCGCCCCCGAAACCCCGCTGACCGCGCTTGCCGTGGCCGCGCTGCTCGCCGAGGCGGGCCTGCCCGCCGGGCTGCTCAACGTGCTGCCGACCGACCGCGCCCCCGAGACCGTGTCGGCGTGGCTCGCCGACGAACGCGTACGGAAGTTCTCCTTCACCGGGTCCACCGCCACCGGCCGGGCCCTGCTGCGCCAGACCGCCGACCATGTGGTCAACGTGACCATGGAGCTCGGCGGCAACGCCCCGTTCGTCGTCCTGGCCGACGCCGACGTGGACGCCGCCGTGCGCGGTGCCATGGACGCCAAGATGCGCGGCGGCGGCGAGGTCTGCATCGCCGCCAACCGCTTCTACGTCCATGAGGACGTCGCCGCCGAGTTCACGGAGAAGCTCTGCGCGGCGATGCTGGCCGTCAAGGCGGGCCCCGGCCTCGACGAGGGCGTCACCCTCGGCCCGATGATCAACCCGGCGGCCGTCGAGAAGATCACCGGCCTGGTCGAGGACGCCGTACGCCGTGGGGCCCGTGTCGCCGCCCGCGGCGAGGTCCCGGAGGCCGACGGCTGGTACCACCCGGCCACCGTCCTCACCGACGTCCCGGCGGACGCAGTGATCCTGCACACCGAGGTCTTCGGCCCGGTGGCACCGGTCACGACGTTCACCGACGAGGACGCGATGATCTCCGCCGCGAACGCCACGTCGTACGGCCTGGCCTCGTACGTCTTCACCCGCGACCTGGCCCGCGGCCTGCGCGTCGCCGAGCGTCTGGAGGCCGGCATGGTCGGCCTCAACCGCGGTCTGATCTCCGACCCGGCGGCGCCGTTCGGCGGCGTGAAGCAGTCGGGGCTCGGGCGGGAGGGCGGCCGGGAAGGCATCGAGGCCTTCCTGGAGACGAAGTACGTGGCGCTGGACTGGCCGACCCCGTAACGGCCGCACCCCTCACCCGCCCCTCCCCCCTCAAGGAGTCCCGACATGGCAATGACGCCTGTCTCCGACCGCCCGGAACCGATACCCGCCGAGCGTGTCGCCCGTGACCGGGGCCGTCTGCACTTCCGGCTCAAGACCGCGACTCAGCTGGGTCAGGGCCTGGACGGCTACGTCATCGGCGGCATCGGCATGGCGATGGCCGCGCTCACCGCCGATCTGCACCTGGGCACGGTCGCGCAGGGCCTGGTCGGGGCGTCCCCGCTGATCGGCATCTTCTTCGGCGGCCCGGTCTTCGGCTGGCTCGCCGACCGGTTCGGCCGCAGGCCCGTCTTCATGGTCGACATGCTGATCTTCCTGCTCAGCTCGGTCGCCCAGTTCTTCGTGGCGGACGGCACGCAGCTGTTCCTCGTCCGCCTGGTGATGGGCCTGGCGATCGGCGGGGAGTACGCGGTCGGCGCGCCGCTCCTGTCCGAGTACGCGCCGAGCAAGGGCCGTGGCCGCCTGCTGTCCAGCCTGGAGATCAGCTGGTACGCGGGCTACGCGCTCGCCACCGTCGTCGGCGCCCTCTTCGCCTCCGTGGACGGCGGCTGGCGCTGGTCCCTCTCCAGCGGCGCGGTCGTCGCCCTGGCCTGCCTCGCGCTGCGCGGCGGGGTGCCGGAATCGGCCCGCTGGCTGCTGAGCCAGGGGCGCACCGGCGAGGCCCGGACGCTGATCGAGCGGTACGGGATCGAGCTCGACGCCGACGCGGAACTGGCCGACAGCGGTGAACAGGCCGGATTCCGGGCCCTGTTCAGCAAGGCGCATCTGCGGGCGACGGTGTTCGCCAGCACCTTCTGGGCGGCGCTCGTCCTGCCGTACTTCGCGATCGGCGCGTTCTGGGGCGAGGTCTTCGAGGCCCTGAACATGGGCGACAACGCGGCGGGCGCGCTGCTGGTGTACGCGTTCACGGCGGTCGCCGGCGTCACGGTGGGCTGCCTCGTCGTGGACCGCGTCGGGCGGCGCAAGCTGCTCATCCCGCCGTTCTGGATCACCGCGGGATGTCTGGCCGTGGTGGCGCTCTTCCCGGACGTGACCGCGGTCGTGGTGGGCGGCTTCCTGTTCTTCATCTTCCTCAACGCCGCCTCCAGCGCGCTGACCGCCGTGTACCCCCTGGAGGTCTTCCCGACCGCGCTGCGCACCACCGGGGTGGGCTTCTCCGCGGCGATGAGCCGGGTCGGCGCCGCGATCGGCACGTTCCTGCTGCCGATGGGCCTCGATCGCTTCGGCCCGGAGTTCGTGCTGCTCGTCGGGGCCGGGGTGCTCGCGCTCGGCGGTGTGGTCTCGCACTTCCTGGCTCCGGAGACCACGGACATGGATCTCGCCCACGCGGCGCGCGCCGAGCGGTAGAGGGGTGGACGGGGGCGGGCGACGGCCGCCGGGGCCCGCGTGGCGGTGGCGCTCCCCGGTCGTACCCTGAGGGTGCTTGCCGCTCCTGAGGGAGCTTGTCACCGCGCCGCACTCCAGGAGATCCCCATGGACACCACGCCGCTCCCCTCGCTCCTGGAGGACCACCCGGTCGTCGCCAGCGTCAAGGACGCCGACGACCTGGAGGCCGTTCTGCGTTCCGAGTGCCGGATCGTGTTCCTGCTCTACGGCACCGTCCTCGACCTGCCCGCGATCGTGCAGCGGCTCAAGGACGACGGCAGGATCGTGCTCGTCAACGTCGACCTGCTCGAAGGCTTCGCGGGCAAGGAGATCGTGGTCCGCTACGTCAAGGAGCGGACGGCCGCCGACGGCGTGCTCAGCTCCAAGGCGTTCATGCTGCGCGCGGCCCGCGAGTTCGGCCTCTACGCGGTGCACCGCTTCTTCCTCATCGACTCGATGTCGTACCGCAATCTCGCCCCGCAGCTGCGCATGTCGAAGGCCGACTGCGTGGAGATCCTGCCGGGCTGCATGCCGCGGGTGATCTCCTGGGTCGTCGCGGACATCGACGTGCCGCTCATCGCGGGCGGGCTGGTCTGCGACCGGGACGACGTGTTCGCCGCCCTGAAGGCGGGCGCGAGCGCCATCGCCTCGTCCAACCGCGAGGTCTGGGCGATGTGACAGCGGGGGTTGACACTGCCGACACCCGCGATTTACTTTTGCCGGGCAGGCCGAAAAAGGCCCGCCCCAAACTGACACCACAACCGCATACCGGCTTCCGGAACAAGAGTCGTCGACTTCCTCGTCGACTTCTGTTCCGGGGCAGTTACTAGAGACCAGAGAACAGTAACTCCTTCCCGACAGGGGAGAGTTGCTGTTCTTTTTTTGTGCTCTTTTTCCGTGCATCCGTGCATCCGTGCATCCGTGTATCTGAGTACTTTCCTGCCCTGCATTTCCACAAAGAGGTGGTGAGCGCCGTGACCAAGTCCCAGAAGTGGGTCAGTTTTCTGATCCTGTCGATGACCTGCGGGGTCATCTATCAGGTCGCGTACATCCGGTTCGTCTTCCTGGGGCCGACGGCCACGGCGCTCGAACTCTCGGCGCAGCAGTACGCCAACATCATCTCGGTCTTCGGCGTCGTCGCCATGGTGATGTACTTCTTCGGCGGCTGGTTCGCGGACAAGTTCTCGCCGAAGGCCCTGATCGTGACCGCGCTCGTCGGTACCGGCGTCGCCGACCTCTATCTCGGGACCGTCCCGGGTTACTGGGGAATTCTGGCCGCGCACATCCTGATGGCCGTGATGGGAATGGGTCTGTACTGGGCCGCCCTGGTGAAAGCCATCGGAATGCTGGGTGATTCCTCGGAGCAGGGCCGTCTGTTCGGTTTCCTTGAGGGCGTGCGCGGTGTCACGTCGACGATCGTCGGCTTCGTGGGGACGGCCGTCGTCGCGGCGAGCGTCGCCGAGGCGGCGGGCGTGCTGTGGCTGATCCGCATCTACGGCGTCCTGTGCTTCGTCTACGCCGTCCTCGTGTGGCTGTTCGTCAAGGGGGACGAGCGGCGCCTGGCCGACCTCGGCTCCAGCACCGTCACCCTGCGGCAGCTGTGGCTGGCCGCGCGGAACAAGTACACGTGGCTCATCGGCGGCACGGTCATGCTGATGTACTGCTTCTACACCACGCTCGGCTACTTCTCGCCGCTCCTGGAGCACCAGTACGGGATGGCCGCGGCGCTCATCGGCGTGATCGGCGTCGTGCGCACCTACGTCTTCCAGTTCGTCGCCGGGCCGGCCGGCGGGGTCGTCGTGGACAAGGTCACCAAGTCCACGCCCCGCTTCCTGCGCTGGATGTTCATCGGCTGCGCAGCCGTCGCCGTGACGTTCCTGGTGCTGCCGCGCAACTCCGCCTTCAAGTGGGTGGCGCTGGCCCTGATGTTCGCGCTGTGCCTGCTGGTGTTCGCCAGCCGGGGCGTCTACTGGGCGCAGGTCGGCGAGGTCGAGGTCCCGGAGAACGAGCGGGGCGGCGTCATCGGCCTCGCGTCCGGGATCGCGTATCTGCCCGACGCGTTCCTGCCGACCCTGAGCGCCTGGTGGATCGGCGACCCGGCCGCGACACCCGCCGTCCCCGAGCACGGCGGCGGCTACACCACTCTCTTCCTGTTCCTGCTCGCCATGGCGCTCCTCGGCGTCGGCCTGACCACGCTCACCGGCCGCACCCGGCGCCGCGAACTGGCCACCGGCGCCCCACGGCCCGTCCCGGAGGCGGTGCCCGTGACCGCCTGAACCACCCGACCGACCCCGCGCCACCGCACCACGTACCGCACCGGAAAGAGCGAACTCCCCATGGACATCACCGAGTTCAACCGCGACTTCTTCTCCATCGACGGCAAGAACGCCATCGTCACCGGCGGCAACACCGGCCTCGGCCAGGCGTTCTCGCTGGCCCTCGCCAAAGCCGGCGCCAACGTCTTCGTGCCGTCCATGGCCGCGGACGACGGCACCACGCAGAAGCTGATCGAGGCCGAGGGGCGCCGCATGGAGTTCCTGGAGGCCGACCTCACCAAGCCGGGCGTGCCGAAGCAGATCGTCGAGGGCTGCGCGGAGGCCTTCGGGTCGGTGGACATCGTGGTGAACTCGGCGGGCATCTGCAACATCGCCGACGTCGAGGAGTTCGGCCGTACGCAGTGGGACCCGATGGTGAGCGTGAACCTCACGGCCCCCTTCGAGCTGAGCCACGAGGCGATCCGCTTCATGGTCCCGCAGCGCTCCGGCAAGATCATCAACATCGCGTCGATGTTCTCCTTCCTCGGCGGCCAGTGGTCGCCCGCGTACGCCGCCACCAAGCACGGCATCGCCGGCTTCACCAAGGCGTACTGCGACGAGCTCGCGCAGCACAACATCCAGGTCAACGCGATCGCCCCGGGCTACTTCGCCACGAAGATCACCGAGGAGACGCGGGCCAACCCCGAGACCAACCAGCGCGTCCTTGACCACATCCCGGCCGGCCGCTGGGGTGACGTCGCCGACCTGATGGGGGCAACGGTCTTCCTCGCCTCCCGCGCATCGGACTACGTCAACGGCCACGTACTCCCGGTCGACGGAGGCTACTTGGTCCGCTGAGCCGACCGACTCGTACGTAGACCGCGTCACCAGACCCGCTCCCCCACCACGTTCGTCCGCACCCCCCACACCGCACACCAAGAGGTAGATCACCATGGCCCAGTCGCTCTCCAAGCTCACCCGCGACGACATCGTCGCCCGGCTCACCGGCCTGCTCGCCGCCGACCAGATCGTCACGGACGAGGAGCAGCTCAAGCTCGCGAGCGTCGACCGGTTCAAGAAGTACCAGTCGGTGCACGGCATCTTCGACGGTCCGATCCCGGCCGCGATCGTCAACGCCCGCTCCACCGAGGACGTGTCGAAGGTCCTCGCCTTCGCCGACGAGAACAAGATCAACGTGGTGGCGCGCACCGGCCGCACCGGCACCGAGGGCGGCCTGGAGACCGCCGTCGAGGACACGATCGTTCTCGACGGCTCGGGCCTCGACGAGATCATCAAGATCGACGCCGAGAACATGCAGGTCACGGTCCAGTGCGGCGTACCGCTCCAGGTCCTGGAGGACAAGCTGCGCGAGCAGGGCCTGACGACGGGCCACTCGCCGCAGTCCAAGCCGCTCGCCCAGTACGGCGGCCTGGTCTCCACCCGCTCCATCGGCCAGTTCTCCACCCTGTACGGGGCGATCGAGGACATGGTCGTCGGCCTGGAGGCGGTCTTCCCCGACGGCTCGGTCACCCGCATCAAGAACGTGCCGCGCCGCGCGGCGGGCCCCGACATCCGGCACATCGTCATCGGCAACGAGGGCGCCCTGTGCTACATCACCGAGGTCACCGTCAAGATCTTCAAGTACCAGCCGGAGAACAACGAGTTCCACGGCTTCCTCGTCGACGACATGGCCACCGGCATCAAGGTGATCCGTGAGGTCGTCACGAACGGCTTCAAGCCGTCGGTCGTGCGCGTCTACTCCCCCGAGGACGCCCGCCAGCACTTCTCCCACTTCTACAAGGAGAAGGTCGTCGTCGTCTTCGTCGCCGAAGGCCCCAAGGGCCTGGTGCGCGCCACCAGCGAGGAGATCGAGCGCGTCGTCGACCAGTGCCCGCACGAGAAGGTCGACCCGGCCCTCATCGAGAACTGGTTCGACAACCTCAACTGGGGCGTGGACAAGATCGAGGCCGAGCAGCAGGTCATGCTGGCCAAGGCCGAACTCGGCTACACCACCGAGGTGTCGGTCGACTGGTCGCGCACCGTCGAACTGTACGAGAACGTGATCGGCCGCATCCAGAGCGAGTACCCGGCAGCCGATGACCTGGTCCTGCTGGGCGCGCACTCCTCGCACAGCTACCAGACGGGCACGAACCTGTACTTCGTCTACGACTACAAGATCAACTGCGAGCCGCGCGAGGAGATCGAGAAGTACCACATCCCGCTCAACGCGATCATCGTGGAGGAGGCCCTCAAGGTCGGCGGCTCGATGGTCCACCACCACGGCGTCGGCAAGTACCGCGCCCCGTGGACGACCCAGGAGCACGGCAGCGCGTACGCGATCCTCGCCAAGCTCAAGGAGACCTTCGACCCGAACGGGATCATGAACAAGGGCACGATCTTCCCGATCGGCTCCTGAGCCAACTCCCCACGCGGCGGCCCCGGTCGACTCCCCCCGTCCGATCGGGGCCGCCCACCCTCCTCCCCTTCCCGCACGAGCATCCCGGAGTGGGCATGTCAGGCACTCGTCCCCGCTACTTCATCGGCATCGACAACGGCTCCCAGTCGTCCAAGGTGACCGTCTTCGACGACCGCGGCCGTGCCGTCAGCGAGGGACGCGCCGCGCTGCGCCCCTACGACACCCCGCGTCCGGGCGTCGTGGAGCACCCGGACGACGACCTGTGGACGTCGATCGGCGAGGCGAGCCGTGCGGCGATGGAGGGGTTCACCGGGGACCCGGCGGACATCGTGGGCGTGGGCCTGTGCACGATCCGGTTCTGCCGTGCCGTCCTCAAGGCGGACGGCACCCTCGCCCAGCCCGTCATGAGCTGGATGGACGAGCGGGTCGGCATGCCGTACGCGCACACGAATCCCGACGCGGCGTACGTGACGACGTCCTCCGGCTACATCAGCCACCGGATGACCGCCGCCTTCCGCGACACGGCGGCCAACTACGCCGGTATCTGGCCGCTGGACTCCGACACCTGGCAGTGGACGGACGACGACGCGGAGCTCGCCAAGTCCGGCATCCCGCGCGCCATGCTCTTCGACCTGGTGCTGCCGGGTGACATCCTCGGCGAGGTCACCGAGGCCGCGGCCCGGCACACCGGCATCCCTGCGGGTGTGCCGGTGGTGGCCACCGCCAACGACAAGGCGGTCGAGGCCCTCGGCTGCGGCCTGCGCTCCCCCGACACGCTCCTCGTCTCGCTCGGCACGTACGTCGCGGGCATGACGACGGGCCCACGTAACGTCAAGAACGCCACGGACTTCTGGACCAACTACGCGTCCCTTCCCCACTCGTACCTCTACGAGTCCGGAGGCGTACGGCGCGGCATGTGGACGGTCAGCTGGTTCCGCGACCTGCTCGGCGAGGAGGCGGTCGCCGAGGCCCGCGCGGCGGGAGTGAGCGTCGAGGACCACCTCAACTCCGAGGCGGCGAAGGTCCCGCCGGGCTCCGACGGCCTGATGACGATCCTGGACTGGCTCGCGCCCGGCGAGGCCCCGTTCCGCAAGGGCTCGATCCTCGGCTTCGACGGACGTCACGGCAGCTCCCACATCTACCGTTCCATCCTGGAAGCGCTCGCCATGACGATCCACGACTCGGCGGCCCGGATGGCGAAGGAACTGGGCACCGAGTACGGCGAGGTGATCGTCTCGGGCGGCGGCTCACGCTCGGACCTCATGATGCAGATCCAGGCCGACGTGCACGGTGTCCCGGCCCGCCGCGCCGAGGCATCCAGCGCCGCCGGCCTCGGCTCGGTGATCTGCGCGGCGGTGGGCCTCGGCGTGCACGCCGACTTCGACGAGGCGATCGACGCGATGGTCCGCCCCGGCGAGATCTTCCTTCCCTCCCAGGCCCATCACCACCTGTACCGACGCCTGGAGAACGTGTACCGAGACGTACGCGGCCACACCGACGCGATCTACCGGCGGACGTACGACATCTTCGGCTGAGGTGGCGTGTACCGCTCTGCTCCAGCTCCCGCCTGAAACCCCATCCGTCCCACCCGAATCAAGGTCAGCGTTTCGGCCACCCCCGCTCGCCGCTCGGGCCCGTGTCCGCCGCGCTCGTATGTTCGGAGCCCGGCGGTTCCTGGGGCGACGGACGTCTGGAATCGAGTGCGTTCGATTCTGGTGGAGCGTCGTTATGCCGTGCACCGCCGAGCCATCCAGGTGCGGCACCAGCCCCTAGGAGGGATGCACGGTGAGTGCTACTGACGCCTCGACCGCAAACGGGGAGATGCCGCCCCCTCCGCCTCCGGCCCATCTCAGCTTCGAGGGGAAGCACGGCAGGAATCCGCTGGCAGAGGCCAGTTTCGCGAAGATGTGCGGTCGGCTTCCTTCGGTGCTGCGGCACACCGCCCGCGTCGCCTGGGCCGTGGACCGGAGCGCCGTCACGCTGTTGCTCGGCTGCCAGATCCTCACCGGGGCCTCGGCCGCCCTGCTCCTGGCGTTCACCGCGAAGGCCATGACGCAGCTCCTCGGAACGGGGCAGGTATCCGAACGTCTGCACGCCGCGCTGCCCGCGCTCATCGTCGTCACGGCGGCCTCGGGAGTGGCGCGCGTCAGTGGCGCACTGGCCTCCTACGCCGACGGGCGGATCACCCCGCTCCTGATGACGGAGGCGGACGTCGCACTCGTGTCCGCGGTGTGCCGCGTCGAGGCCTCGACGTACGGGGAGGACGGGTTCGCCGACCGGCAGGAGGCCGCCGAGGTCGGCGTCACGCGTACCCGGATGATGGTCCAGGACGCCCAGCGGTTCATGGGAGCCCTCGTACGCATGATCGCGGCGGGCGGGGTCATCACCGCGCTGCATCCGCTGATGCTGCCCCTCCTGCTGCTCGCCGTCATCCCGGCCGGCATGGGGGCCGTGCTGTCGGCGCGCGTGGACTACGAGACGCACTACGCCAACGTCGGCGACCGCAACGTGCGGGGCACGATGCGCTGGTGGGCCACCTACTCCCGCTACGGCGACGAGGTCCGCGCCAATGGCATGACCGGCTACCTCATCTACTGGTACCGCGCCCTGTCCGAGCGCATCGACGAGCGCACCCTGACCGCCGCACCCCGCATGCTGCGCATCGTCCTGGCCACCAGCGCTCTCGGAGGGGTCTTCCTTCTGGGTACCTGGGCCACCCTCGCGTGGCTGGCCACCACCGGCCGTGTCGCGCTGCCGATCGCGGCCACCGCGGTGGTCGCCGTACAGACCACGCTGGCCGCACTCTCGCAGTTCGTCATCTACGGCGCCGCGCTGTTCCACACCTCGCTGTACCTCGCCGACATGCGGTCCTTCCTCGACACGGCCGCCGAACGCGCCCCACAGCGCGGCGAGTTGACCATCGGAGAGCGGGTTCAGGAGATCCGCCTCGACGAGGTCGTCTACCAGTACCCCGGTAAGAGCGAACCCGCGGTCGACGGCGTCTCGCTGACGCTGCGCCGCGGCGAGATCCTGGCCATCGTGGGCGAGAACGGGTCGGGCAAGTCCACCCTGGCCAAACTGATCACCGGGATCCTGCTGGCCGACAAGGGCCGAATCCGGTGGGACGGGACCGACTTGGCCGACGCCGACCCCGACTCCGTATGGTCGCGGACCGCGCTCGTCCCGCAGAACTTCGCCTGCTGGCCGCTGCGGGCCCGCGAGAACGTCACCCTCGGGCAGCCCAAGACCTTCGACGACGCCTTGGTGTGGGAGGCCGTCGACGCGGTCGGGATGCGAGAGGCGGTCGAGAAGCTGCCGCAACGGCTCGACACGTTGCTCGCCCGTGAACTCTTCGGCGGCGCCGAGCTGTCGGGAGGGCAGTGGCAACGGCTCGTATGCGCCAGGGCGCTGTACCGGCGGACACCCCTCCTGATCCTGGACGAACCGACCTCCCAGATGGACCCGCGCGGCGAGCACCAGATCTTCCTGGAGATCAAACGCATCGCCGCCGAGCGCATGACGATCGTCGTCACCCACCAGCTCGACAACACCCGCCTCGCCGACCGGATTCTCGTCATGCGCGAAGGCCGCGTGATCGAACAGGGCGGATACGACGAACTGGTGGCCGGTGGCGGCCTGTTCGCGGAACTCGTCGCCCTGGCCAAGGACCGGTGACGCTCCCTTGCCGCGACAAGGTCACCACACGGTCATGGGCGTTCGCCGCCGTGTACCCGTGAGGTGACATCGGTGAGGGGCGGGCGGTTCCACCGGCGACCGTTCTCCCAGTACGCCTGGACTTCGGCGAGGGTCTTGCCGGTCGTGTCGGGCACCTGGAAGTACACGTACGCCCAGGCGATGACATTGACGGCCAGCAACAGGCAGAACGTGGTGGTGCCGCCCAGCGCGGTCAGCGCGCTGAGGAAGAACTGGGCAATGACCAGGTTGGCGCTCAGGTTGGACAAGAGCATGGCCGACGCTCCGGGGCCGCGCAGCCGTCCGGGAAATCCTTCGGCGGCGAACACCCAGAGCAGTGCGCCGAAGCCGGCGTTGAACCCGATCGTGAAGACCGCGAGGCCCAGCAGGCCCGTCGGAAGCGGCAGGACGTCGGCGAACACACCGACGAGCAGCAGGTGGCCCGCTGCCATGAGTCCGGTGCCCGTGAGCAGAGCGGCACGCCGGCTGACCCGGTCGATGACGACGGCACACGCCAAGGCGGCGACGGCGGAGATCAGTTGGATCAGGCCGGGCAGCACGAGGAGGCTGAAGTCGCCGTGATAGCCCATGCCTTGGAAGATCCGGGGGCTGAAGTAGCCGATGGCGCTGATGCCGGTGATCTGTACGAGGAAACCCAGGATGATGACGAAGAACGTCAGCCGGCGGTACTTCGGGCCGAACAACTCCGCGGTCCGGCCCTTGGCAGGTCCGACGGCGGACTCCTCGGCAGGCGTCGTGTTGTGCTGCGCGGTTCCCAGGATCCGAGAAGCCACAGCCGCGCGATCGGGACGCCCCTTCAACAGGTACCAACTCGGCGTCTCGGGCAGCCACAGCAGAAAGACGGCTGCCGCGGCAGCGCAGAGTGCCGGGATGACCAACATGATCCGCCAGTGCCCCCCGCCGGCCAGCAGGTAGCTGACGAAGTAGGTCGCGGCGCACCCGCCCGCCGTGGCGCACTGGTAGAGGACGGCGACCCGACCGCGGATCGACGTCCGGACGGACTCGGCGATGAAGACGGGCGCGATGACGATGAGCACGCCCATGGTCATGCCGAGCACCGCGCGCGTGCCCACCAGCATCACAGGGCTCACGGACAGGGCGGACACGATGGTGGTCAGTGAGCACACGGCCGCGGCGATGGTGAGTGCCCCGCGGCGGCCGGTCAGGTTGGAGAGCCACCCCGCGAGCAGCGTTCCCGCCATGAGCCCGACGACGGGGCCGGCGTACAGGGTGCCCTGCTCGAAGGGGGAGAGATGGAAGGCATCGGTGACGAGGATCTGGGCCCCGGCCATCGCCGTACCGTCGTAGCCGTACGTCAGCCCCAGCAGGACGGAGGCCAGGCCCACCGCTGAGCCCGGCCGACGAAAAGGACGCCCATGAGGAGAGGTCATCGAGAGGTCTGCCGCCTTCCGGTCGGGTCTTGCCCGGTACCCACATGAACGGCGTTCAGGCCACCGGGCCGGCCCTTCGCCGCGCCGATGTGACAGCAGACCGAGTCACACCCCGCTGCTCCCTGCACGTCCCGGCATCTCTCCACTTGGAGGTTCCTCGGCGGTGTCCCCTGCCGCACGATGCCGACGATGGTTCGTCAGGGGGCGTACAGCGGTCCCAGGTCGATGTAGATGAGCCATTCCCGGATGCGAGAGCCGTGGACCCGGAGGATGTCGGCGTTGGGCAGGGTGACGGTCCGGCCGTCGTGGCGGAGGTAGGTCACGTCGGCCCGGACCACGATGACGCCGCCGCCCGGGACCAGCCAGACGTCGTGCAGGTCATGACGCAGGCCCGCGATCGTGCCGTAGAAGGCGGAGACCGCTTGGCGTACGGCCTCGCGGCCGACCGTCTCCGGGGCGTTGCCGAAGCGGAAGCGGACGTCCTCGGTGAGATGGGCGACGAACCGGTCGGGGTCGCGGGAGTCTATGTCGGCGAAGATCTTCGCGACGTCGAGGGGCGCGGAGCCGGGCCGAACGGGGACGTGGTCGGACACGGAAACCTCCCGGTGAGCCGAGTGGGCGTACGGGACGAGGTCGTTGTCCGCCCGCCCGAAATCAGCACCGGCCATTCCGGTCGCAGAACCCAACTCGCTTGCACCGGGCAGGACTTACCCTCACCTCATAACCCACAACGTACTGCATCGCGGTTACGGGATCGCTATCGAGCGAGGGGGCTGCGGCCGGCTGATCAGGCCTGGGGTGTGGCCATGCGCTCCATGGCGATCATGGCCGCGTCGTCGTCCAGGTGTCCGCCGACGTAGTGCAACAGGTCGCGGCGGAAGCGGTCCAGGAAGGCGTCGGGGCCGTTCTCGGTCCAGCCGGTGATGCGCTCGGTGAGCGGGTAGAAGGTGCCGGTGGAGTCGCGGGCCTCGGTGACGCCGTCCGTGTACAGCAGCAGAAGGTCTTCTGGCGCGAACTGAAAGCTTTCGACGTGGTAGCGCGGATGCGCCAGTTCGCCCAGACCCAGCGGTGGCGCAGGATGAAGGGCGTCCACCGTCCGCGGTCGGCCGTCGCGGAGGACGACCGGCGGCGGGTGCCCGCAGGAGATCATCTGGACCCGGGTGTCGCCGTCGGGGATGTCCAGGATGGTGGCGGTGATGAACGTTTCGCCGTAGCGGCCCGTCTCGCCAGGTTCCGTCAGGTCCCAGCACACACTCCGGTCGAGGTAGGCCACCAGCTCCTCCAGGCTCGCCTGGCGGTGGGCCGCGACGCGGAACGCTCCGAGCAGCAGGGCGGCGTCGTTGACCGCGGTCATCCCCTTGCCCCGCACGTCACCGAGGATCAGCCGGGTGCCGGAGGCGGTGCGTGCCGCCGCGTAGAGATCCCCGCCGATCTGCGCCTCTGCCTCCGCGGCGAGGTAGAAGGAGGCCAGGCGCAGCGGTCCGAGCCGCGTGGGCAGCGGCGGCAGGACCACACGCTGGGCGGTTTCGGACACGTACCGTACTTGGGTCAGCTCGTTGGCGCGGCGTTCCCGCAGTACGCAGAAGACCACGAGGCTCGTGCCGACCAGCAGCAGGGCGATGATCTGAGCCTCATGATTGGCCGACAACAACTCCTCGGGGTCGCGCAACACCCCGATCGTCGTCTGCGCGGCCACCGCCAGCGCGGCGACCAGTGCCACCGCCCGGGGCCCGCCGAACGACGGTGTGATCGCCGGGGCCGCGACGAGCAGCGGCCCCAAATGGATGTCGGGCGGAGCAAGAACGTCGATCACGGACACCGCAACGATCCACGCGATCGGGATGGCGACCAGCGCCCGACCCGCTCGCAGCGGTCGGCGCACTCCTTCGGGACGCTGCGGCATGTTTCCTCTCTACACCGCCCTGGCCCCGCCCGCACCGGCAGAATAGGGGCGCTGACGTCACCGGCCCGAGGTTGTCCCGGTGCGGGCAGAGCCGCTGGCAGCTATGCAGCCCCGCTCGACGAGGTGGGCTGCCGCGCTCAGGGCCGCCCGGCCTGTAGCCCGCACGACAGCGCCCACCCTGATCAGCGCACCCGCCCCCGCGGCTTCAGCGGTACGGGCGGCAAGGTCGGTGCGGGGATGCGGTCACCGTCGTAGCCCTTCACCTCGCCGAAGCGCGCGGTGTCCGTCCAGTCCGAACGGGCCTGTGCGATCTCCTCGTTGGACCGCCCGATGAAGTTCCACCACATGATCAGCTCCTCCCCGAACGGCTCGCCGCCGAGCAGCATCAGGGCCGCGTCCGACTCGGCGCGCAGCGGCAGTTCGGTGCGGCCGCAGCCCAGGTACAGCATGGAGCCGGGCAGGACGGGGACGCCGTCCACCCGGGTCTCGCCGGACATGCACAGGACGGCGTACTCGAAGTCGGGGTTGAGCGGCAGGCGTACGTCCGTGTCGCGGGTCAGGGCGAGGTCGGCGCCGACGATCGGGGAGTAGGTCGTGCCGGGTGACGTGGAGCCGTCGAGCGTGCCCAGGATGAGCGTCGCCGTCAGGCCGGGGGCCGTGACCAGGGGCAGCTCCGCGTGGTGCTCGAAGCGCGGGTCGGTGTTGCGGTGGACGTCGGGCAGCGCCACCCACAGCTGGGCGCCGTGCAGGAGGCGGGCGTGCTTCCTGGGACTTTCCTCGGAGTGCGAGATCGCGCGGCCCGATGTCATCAGGCCGAGCTCATGGGGGCGGATCGTCTGGAGGCTGCCCGTGGAGTCGCGGTGCAGGACCTCGCCCTCGTGCAGCCAACTCACCGTCTGCAGGCCCATGTGCGGGTGAGGGCCCACCTGCATGCCGGGCTCGTCCGCGATGTCGTCCGGGCCGTAGTGGTCGACGAAGCACCAGGCGCCGACCATGCGGCGGCCCAGGTTGGGCAACAGGCGGCGGACCTCGGTGGACTCGCCGAGCTTGACCTTGCGGGGGCTGAGGAGCTCCCGGACCGGTTCGGCGACGACGAACCCGCGACCGCCGCACAGGGACGGGACCGCCACGCGATCAAGATTGCTCATGTCGCACAACCTAGACCCGTGGGGCACCGGCCGTCAGGCGCGCGCCCCGGTCATTCCGGAGAAGCCCCCGCTCCATCCGCGGCTGTTAGTGGAATATTCAACCACCCATGGCCGTTGGACGGCTCGAAGGAGGCAACAGTGGACACGACGTACTACGACCACGGAACCGCGGCGGAGCGCTGGGAGCGCGCGCGGCAGTTCTTCGACGCCAAGGAGTACGCCACGGCGGCGCGCATCCTCGGCACCCTGGCCGACGAGGTGCCGGAGCAGGTCGCCCCGCGGCTGCTGCTGGCCCGCGCCTACTACCACTCGGCCCAACTGCGGCGCGCGGAGGCCGAGTTGCGTACGGTCATCGAGCTCGACCCCGTCGAGCAGTACGCCAGGCTGCTCCTCGGCCGCACGCTCGAGCGGCAGGGACGTGACGCGGACGCGGCACCGCACCTGCGGATGGCCGCGGCCCTCTCGGGGGACTTCGCCGAGGTCTGACCCAGAGGCCGAGACGCATCCCTGGGGGCGCTTCAACTCCCCCAGGCCACCTCCGCCAACGCGACACCCACGAAGACCGCGCCGAGCGCCGCGACCACACTGGCCACGACATTGACCGCCGCGTAGAACCTCGCGCCACCCTCGGAGAGCCACAGCGTCTCGTACGAGAAGGCCGAGTACGTCGTCAGGGCGCCGCACAGGCCGGTGCCGAGGAGCAGTTGCGTCTGGGAGGAGGCGGCGCCCGCGACGGTCGCGCCGGTGAGGACGCCGAGTATCAGGCTGCCCGCCACGTTGACCGCGAACGTTCCCCACGGGAAGACCGTGTCGTGCCTGGCCTGCACGGCACGGTCCGTGAGGTACCGCAAGGGGGCGCCGATCATCGCCCCTGCCACCACGCAGAGCCAGTTCACCGGTCCGCCTCGCCCCGGCCCTGCAGGTACTCGGCCACGCGCAGGCCCGTGCCCGTCGGTCCAGTCATGGTCGCCTCCACTCCACGACGCGGCGCGTCGACCACGCCGCGCTCCACACCGCCGCGAGGGCCGCGAGCAGCGTCAGTCCGAGATAGGCCAGGCCCGTACCGGCGTGGCCGCTCTCCACCAGGCGTTCGATGTCGACCGCGTACGTGGAGAAGGTGGTGAAGCCGCCGAGTACGCCGGTGCCGAAGAAGGGGCACAACAGGCGGTGCGGCGTGCGCGCTTCGGTGAGGATCACCATGAAGACACCCATGACCGCGCAGCCGATGACGTTCACCAGGAGCATGGTCGTCGGGAAGGCGCCGGGGGCGGTCGGCCAGATCAGGGACGCGCCGTAGCGGGCGGACGCGCCGATCGCACCGCCGACGGCCACGACCGCCACCACGGCCCACACGCCGTAGCCCCTCTCCCTCGCCCCCTGCCTCACCGCGGTGTGTCCCGCAGGCCGAGGCGCAGGTGCTCGACGTGGAAGAGCGCCTGGTCGAGGAGTTCGGCGACGTGGTGGTCGTAGAGGGCGTAGACGACGGAGCGGCCGCGGCGTTCGCCGGTGATCAGGCCGAGGTTGCGCAGCAGACGCAGCTGGTGGGAGCAGGCGGACTGCTCCATGCCGACCGCGTCGGCCAGATCACCGGCCGCGCAGGGGCCCTCCTGGAGGCGGGCGAGGATCAGCAGCCGTGAGGGCGTCGCCAGGGCCTGGAGGGTGGCGGCCACGTCGGCGGCCCCCACGGCGTCGAGGCGTTCGCGCGTGGTGGCGGTGGTGCTGTCGTCGACTCCGTGGCCCATGGCGGCATCCTATCGATGACACATGTACACATGAAAAGCTGTTCATTCGTTCCTGTACGGTGTGGACGTTGCCGTTCCTCAGCCCGTGAAGGGTTACTTCGCCATGCCCACTGCCCTGCTCCACCCTTCCGACCAGGGAACTTCCGCCGGACCCGCGGCGGCTCCGCGCCGCCGCACCCGCGCCCTCGCGCTCGCCGAGGCGCGCTGGGCGGCGGCGGCCACGGTCGCGTTCCTGGTCGCGCTGCCGCTCCAGCTGGCCGGGACACCCTCCTGGCTGTGGGGCGCGCTGTACGCCGTCGCGTACGTCGCCGGGGGCTGGGAGCCGGCGCTCGCCGGGCTGCGGGCCCTGCGCGAGAAGACCCTGGACGTGGATCTGCTGATGATCGTCGCGGCGCTCGGCGCGGCCTCGATCGGGCAGGTGATGGACGGGGCGCTGCTCATCGTCATCTTCGCCACCTCGGGCGCCCTTGAGGCCCTTGCCACCGCTCGTACCGCCGACTCGGTGCGCAGCCTGCTCGACCTCGCGCCCACCACGGCCACGCGGGTGGCCTGCGGGGGTGGTGAAGAGAGCGTCGACACGGCCGAGTTGAAGGTCGGCGACGTCATCCTCGTACGGCCCGGCGAGCGGGTCGGCGCGGACGGCGAGGTGCTGGAAGGTGCCAGCGACGTCGATCAGGCGACGATCACCGGGGAGCCGATGCCGGTTGCCAAGGAGGCCGGGAGCGAGGTGTTCGCGGGCACGCTGAACGGGGCGGGGGCGCTACGGGTGCGGGTCGGGCGTGACGCGTCGGAATCGGTGATCGCGCGGATCGTGGCGATGGTCGAGGAAGCGTCGGAGACCAAGGCGCCCACGCAACTGTTCATCGAGAAGGTCGAGCAGCGGTACTCGCTCGGCATGGTCGTCGCCACGCTCGCCGTGTTCGCGGTACCGCTGGCGTTCGGCGATGATCTGACCGGGTCGCTGCTGCGGGCGATGACGTTCATGATCGTGGCCTCGCCGTGCGCGGTGGTTCTCTCCACGATGCCGCCGCTTCTCTCGGCGATCGCGAACGCGGGGCGGCACGGTGTCCTGGTCAAGTCGGCCGTCGTGATGGAACGTCTGGGGCAGGTCGACGCGGTCGCCGTCGACAAGACGGGCACCCTGACCGAGGGGACGCCTCAGGTGACCGCCGTCCACGCGCTCCCCGGCAGCGGTCTGACCGACGACACACTTCTCGCACTCGCTGCGGCGGCCGAGCACCGCAGCGAACATCCCCTGGCCCGCGCGGTCGTGCGCGCCGCGCGCGCTCGCGGCCTGCACGTGCCGTCGGTGACGGACTTCGCATCGGAGCCGGGGGTCGGCGTGAGCGCCACGGTCGGCGGCGTGGCTGTCCGGGTGGGCGCTCCGGCACGGCTGCTGACGGCGCCGCCGAGTGGCGTGCCGCAGGACGCGGCAAGTACGGAAGTCCTCGCTCGATCCCGGCAGTTGAGCGAAGAGGGGGGCCACACCACCGTGCTCGTACTGCGCGACGGCGTGCCGGCGGGTGTCATCGGCATCGCCGACCGTCTGCGCGCGGACGCGGCGACGACCGTCACCGCCCTGGAATCCCTCACCGGCACGGCTCCGATGCTGCTCACCGGCGACAACGCGCGGGCTGCCGCCCGGCTCGCGGCGGAGGTCGGCATCGATGACGTTCGGGCCGGGCTGCTCCCGCAGGACAAGGTCGCCGCGGTCCGCGAAGCGGCGGAGGCGGGACGCAAGGTCCTGGTCATCGGCGACGGCGTGAACGACGCCCCCGCCCTCGCCGCGGCCCACACCGGCATCGCGATGGGCCGGGCCGGTTCCGACCTCGCCCTGGAGACGGCCGACGCGGTCATCGTGCGGGACGAACTGGCCACGGTGCCAAGGGTGATCGCCCTGTCGCGGCGGGCGCGCGGGCTCGTGGTCCAGAACCTGGTGATCGCCGGAACGTTCATCGCCGTACTGGTCACCTGGGACCTGGCAGGCACGTTGCCGCTCCCGCTCGGCGTACTCGGCCACGAGGGCTCCACGGTCATCGTGGGCCTCAACGGCCTGCGACTGCTGCGGGAGGGGGCTTGGCGGGACGCGGGCGAGTGAACGGGCCGGGGGGCCGCCCGCGGCGACCGCAGGTGGAGCAACGGACGACCCAGCCGCGCCAGCCTCGCCTCGGCAGAGACATACCGGCCGGGCCACCTGCGGGGCCTCGGCCAGCCGGGCGGGTGCCCCGTGCGCGACGGTCCCAGCCAGCCATCGACCGGCCGGCCCGTCCACGGCGGCCCCATACGGTCGAGCAGGCGGCCCCCGCAGCAGCCACAGGCGACCAACCAGCCCGGACAGCCGCGAGGACCCCGACCACACCGAGCAAGTAACCCACCCACCACGGGCCCCAGGCAGCCGCCGACCGGCCGGCCCGTCCACGGCGGCCCCATACGGTCGAGCAGGCGGCCCCCGCAGCAGCCACAGGCGACCAACCAGCCCGGACATCCACGAGCACCCTCAGCACACCGAGCAAGTAACCCACCCACCACTGGCCCCAGGCAGCCGCCGACCGGCCAGTCCGTCCGCCGCAGCCCCGGGCGATCCAGCAGACGGGCTGGCCACCACTGCGCCAGCGACCCACCACCCGGGCCACTCGCAACAGCCTCAGGCCAACGGGAGGCGGCCCACCGCTACAGCCGTGCCGCGGAACGGCGTGCCCCCGTTACCCCCGATACGTCTCCAACAGCCGCAGCCACACCTCGCTCACCGTCGGGTACGCCGGGACCGCATGCCACAGGCGGTTGATCGGGATCTCGCCCGCGATCGCCATCGTTGCCGAGTGGATGAGTTCGCCCACGCCGGGGCCCACGAACGTCACGCCGAGAAGGATTTCGCGGTCGAGGTCGACGATCATGCGGGCGCGGCCCTCGTAGCCGTCCGCGTAGAGGCCCGCGCCCGCGACGTTCGCCATGTCGTAGTCCACGGCACGCACGCGGTGGCCCGCGGATTCCGCCTCCGCGAGGGTGAGGCCCGCCGATGCCGCCTCGGGGTCGGTGAAGACCACCTGCGGTACGGCCGCGTGGTCGGCGGTGGCCGAGTGCGCGCCCCAGGCGTCGGTCTCCAGGAGGGGGACGCCCTGGGCGCGGGCGGTGATCGCGGCCCCGGCGATGCGCGCCTGGTACTTGCCCTGGTGGGTGAGGAGCGCGCGGTGGTTGGCGTCGCCCACCGCGTAGAGCCAGTCGCTGCCCTGCACCCGCAGGCTCTCGTCGACCGGCAGCCAGGAGCCGGGGTCCATGCCGATGGTCTCCAGGCCCAGGTCGTCCGTGCGCGGCGCGCGGCCCGTGGCGAAGAGGATCTCGTCGGCTTCGAGGGTGGCTCCGTCGCTCAGGGTCGCCGTCACCGTGCCGTTCTCCCTGCGCACGCCCGTGACGGAGACGCCGGTACGGACATCCGCGCCCGCCTCCGTCAGCGCCCCCGCGACAAGCTCCCCGGCGAACGGCTCCATGCGCGGCAGCAGCCTGTCGCCGCGTACCAGGAGCGTGACCTGCGAACCGAGCGCCTGCCAGGCCGTGGCCATCTCCACGGCGACGACACCGCCGCCGACCACCGCGAGACGGCCAGGCACCTGATCCGCACTCGTGGCCTCCCGGCTCGTCCACGGCTTCACCTCGGCGAGGCCCGGCAGATCGGGCAGGGCGGCGCGGGTGCCGGTGCACACCGCGACCGCGTGGCGGGCGGTGAGGGTCTGCTCGGTGGCGTCGGAGCCCGTGACGGTCACCTGGCGGGTGCCCGCGATGCGGCCGTGGCCGCGGTACAGGTCCACGCCGATCGATTCCAGCCAGCCGACCTGGCCGTCGTCCTTCCAGTGCGAGGTGTAGTCGTCCCGGTGCGCGAGGACCGCCGCCGCGTCCAGGGGACCCTGCACCGACTGGCGCAGCCCCGGCACCTTGCGGGCGTCCGCACGGGCGATGACCGGCCGCAGCAGCGCCTTGCTCGGCATGCACGCCCAGTACGAACATTCGCCCCCGACGAGTTCGCTCTCCACGATCGCCACGCTCAGGCCGCCCGCACGGGCCCGGTCCGCGACGTTCTCCCCCACGGGACCCGCACCGAGGACCACTACGTCGTACGTCTTCGAATCCGTCATGGAAGCCAGTGTGGTCGCAGGTGTGCGCCGTGGCCACATGGGTACGCGCGCGACAGCGGGCACGGGTGAGCGCGTGGAATACGTCTGCCGCCCGAGCCGTTGTGCACTACGGCTTCGACTGACAGCAGGAAGAGGGAAACACCATGAGCACGACTGTGGAGCTCACCAAGGAGAACTTCGACCAGACGGTCACGGACAACGAATTCGTCCTGATCGACTTCTGGGCGGACTGGTGCGGTCCGTGCAAGTCGTTCGCGCCCGTCTACGACAAGGCTGCCGAGGCCAACCCCGACATGGTCTTCGGCAAGGTGGACACGGAGTCGCAGCCCGAGCTCGCTCAGGCGTTCGGCATCCAGTCGATCCCGACGCTGATGATCGTCCGCGACCAGGTGGCCGTGTTCGCGCAGCCCGGCGCCCTCCCGGAGGCCGCGCTCCAGGACGTCATCGGGCAGGCCAGGCAGCTGGACATGGACGAGGTCCGCAAGTCCGTCGCCGAGGAGCAGGCCAAGGCCCAGGCGCAGGAGCAGTAAGCGGGAGCAGCAGGAAGTACCCGTAAGCAGCAGGGTCAGCTGGACTCGCGGTGCACCGCCGTCGCACCGAGCACGTCGTGCACCTCGGGCTCCATGCCCGGGTCACGCACGACCCGGTCGACGAGTTCCGCGAGTTTCTGGCCCGAGGGCAGCTCGATGCGGACCGTGCTGAGCCGCGGCCGCAGGAGCCTGCCGAGCATCAAGTCGTCGGCGCCGATCATCGCCGTCTCCTCGGGGACGGCGATGCCTTCGTCCTGCAGCGCCCGCATCAGCAGCATCGCGTACTCGTCGTTGTACGTGAACACCCCGTCGATCCCCAGCGAGCGCCAGCGCGCCGCGAGCCCGGCCGCGGACTCCTCGTCGTAGGCGAGGGGCAGCTCGGTCGTCGTGGTGCCGGTGCCGTGCTGTGCCAGGGCGCTGCGGACGCCTTCGGCGCGCGGGCGGGCGAAGGGTTCGAGGCCCTTTTCCTCGGGGATCACGACCCCGATGTGCCGACGGCCGCGCTCCAGTAGATGCGTGGCGGCGCACTGCCCCACCAGGCGCTGGTCCATGAGCAGGGCGTGGGCGCCCTCGGCCCGCTGCGGGCCGATCGTGAAGACGGCCTTGGCTCCCGAGCGCTTCAGGACGTTCACTCCGCGCGCGCCCAGTCCCGAGGCGTCGGGGGCGAGGACCGCCACCGGCCGCAGCTCGGCCCAGGCTCGCGCCGCGTCCTCGCCGGTCAGGCCGAGGCTGCCGTACTGCACGACCGTGTAGTCGAAGCGGCTGAGCGCCCACTGCAGCTCGTTGAAGAACTCGCTGAAGAGCGGGCCCGCCGGGATCTGCGGCGTGGGCATCAGGACCACTCGGGTGTGCCCGGCGCGCAGGCTGCGGGCGGCGGCGTGCGGGACGTACCCCAGCTCCTTGGCGGCCTCGTGCACACGGCGGCGGGTGGGCTCGCTGATGCGGACGGCGCTCGTGTTGTTCAGGACGTACGAGACGGTCGCGCGCGAGACTCCCGCGAGGCGCGCCACGTCGGCGCTCGTCGGCACGGAGTACTGCGCGGACGGCTGCGCCGACTGCTGCGTCTGCTGCTGTGCGGACGGCTGCGTCTGCTGCTGTGCGGTCTTGTTCGGTATCTGCGCCATGGCGGGACTCATCTTTCCAGACGGCGAGGAAGCGCTCTCAGGCGGGCGTCGGCGCGGCCCCGGCCGCACATCGGGACCGTCCGGTTGCCGTGGACGGCGTGAACTGCCCTGCACACGTACGGCGTTCCCGCCCCGACACATACCGCGTTCCCGCCGCGCCGGTTAGCGTGCGTGCACCTGTCCGTCGATCAAAGGTGCCCCCACATGACAGTCGACCGTGCCGATGGCCTCGCGCGCACCGCTCGGGCCCTGGCCGACGGAGAGGTGTCCGCACGCGCCCTCACGGAGCGGACGCTGGCGCGGATCGAGGCATCGCAGCCCGTGCTGAACGCCTTCAAGCTGGTGCGGGCCGAGGCCGCGCTGGCCGAAGCGGACGCCGCGGACCGGGAGTTGGCGTCCGGCGGTGCGGGTCGTCCGCTGCTCGGCGTGCCGCTCGCCGTGAAGGACGACACCGACATCGCGGGCGAGCCGACCGCGTTCGGCTGCCGGGGTGACTTCCCGCCGAAGAAGGAGGACGCCGAGTCGGTGCGCCGACTGCGGGCGGCCGGCGCCGTCATCGTCGGCAAGACCAATACCTGCGAGCTGGGTCAGTGGCCCTTCACGGAGGGGCCCGGCTTCGGCGACACCCGCAATCCGTGGCACACCGGGCACACCCCCGGCGGTTCGTCGGGCGGCTCGGCGGCGGCGGTCGCCGCCGGTCTTGTCCCCGCCGCGCTCGGCTCGGACGGCGCGGGCTCGGTGCGCATCCCCGCGGCCTGGACCCATCTCGTCGGGATCAAGCCGCAGCGCGGCCGCATATCGACGTGGCCCTGGCCCGAGTCCTTCAACGGGATCACTGTCAACGGCCCGCTCGCGAGGACCGTCGCCGACGCGGCTCTGCTGCTCGACGCGGCAAGCGGCAACCACAGCGGTGACCTGCACCGACCGGCGGCCATCAGCGCCACGGACGCGGCGACCCGCGAGCCGGGGCGGCTGCGGATCGCCCTCTCCCTGCGCATGCCGTTCACCGCGACCCCCAAGCGGCTGCATCCCGTGGTGCGCCGCAAGATCATCGTCCTGGCGGACCGGCTCGCCGCTCTCGGCCACGACGTGGAGGAGGCCGACCCGCGCTACGGCCAGATCGGTCTGGACTTCGTGCCACGCGCCACGGCGGGCATCACCGACTGGGCGCGCGAGATTCCCGACGCGCATCTGCTCGACCCGCGGACCAAGGAGGCGGCCCGTCTGGGGCGCGTGCTCGGCGGCGCCCCGCTGCGTCTCGCCCGCCGCGCCGAGGCCGCCCTGCACCGCCGTGTGGGCGCGATCTTCTCGACGTACGACGTCGTCCTCACGCCCACCACCGCCACTCCCCCGCCCCGGATCGGCGCCATGGCCGCCCTCAGCGGCTGGCGCACCGACCAGGCCATGATCGCCGCCTGCCCCTACGCGTGGACGTGGAACGTGCTCGGCTGGCCCGGCGTCAACGTGCCCGCGGGCAAGGCGGACGGCGGCCTCCCGGTCGGGGCGCAACTGCTGGGACCCGAGGGCAGCGAGCCGCTGCTGATCTCCCTTGCCGCCCAACTGGAGGCGGACCAGCGCTGGTACGAGCAGTGGCCCGAGGCCGCCTGAGCGGTGGCCGACGTCCGCCACGGCGAGCCTGCGGGGCATCTGGCGGACCCGCCCCGCGGGTTGGGCCGGGCAGGTTCTACGGTGGCCCGCGTGACTGCCAACACCGATGACCCGCAGATGTCCGCGCACCCGGGCCGCACGGGCCGCACCGCGACCACCGAGGCCGAGCCGCGCGAGGTCGGCCAGGTACGGACGACGTACGCGCCCGCCCACGACGGTGATCCCGACCCCGGCGAGATCGTCTGGACGTGGGTGCCCTACGAGGAGAACGACGGGCGCGGCAAGGACCGTCCCGTCCTGGTCGTGGCCCGCGAGGCGCGCGGCACGCTGCTCGCCGTGCAGCTCTCCAGCAAGCAGCACGCGAACGACAGGGAGTGGGTGCCGATCGGCAGCGGTCCCTGGGACCGGGAGGGGCGCGAGTCGTGGGTGGACATCGACCGGGTGCTTCGGGTGCACGACGCGGGCATGCGGCGCGAGGCGTGCGCGCTCGACCGGATGCGGTTCAACCTCGTCGTGCGGCGGTTGCAGGAGCGCTACGGCTGGCGTTGACCGCTAGCGGGAGGGCTGAGCCGCGCCCTTGAACCCCGCGCCGAACGCCTCCTCGAAGGCCGCCCGCGTCACCGCGCCGCGCGTGCGGTCGAGCACCCCGAAGACGACGTGCTCGAAGTACCCGTGGAATCTGCCGCCTTCGTCGAGGAGCACCCGGAAGGCATCCGCCACCTGGGCGGGGTCGTTCTGGAAGACGCCGCAGCCCCAGGCGCCGAGCACGAGCCGCCGGTAGCCGCAGGCGCCAGCGGTCTCCAGGACCCGCTCCGCGCGCCGGGCCAGGGCAGAGGGAAGTTCCTTCGCGCGCTCGGGGGCCTGGCGCAGCACGACGCCCGCGTTCGGCGCCGCCGAGGTCAGGAAGCCGACCGCGTACGCGTCGTCGAGGAGCTGCCCCCGGTCGTCACGGAAGACCGGCACGGCCGGGGAGTGGATCACCCGGTCGCTGTAGAACGGGTCGCGGTGGGCGCGGTGGTGGTCGTAGAACTCGCGGGCCGACCGCACGCACGTATACAGCGCCGAGGCCCGGCACAGGGCCTCCTCCTGCGCCTGGGCGCCGTTCAGATAGCCGCCGCCGGGATTGCGCGCGGAGGAGAAGTTCAGGACGGCCACAGGGCCCCCGTCCCGGGCCGTCAGGCGGCGCGCGGCCTCCAAGCTGCTCTCGCCGGTGACCTCGACTACCGTGGGGATCAGCTCGGACGGCTTCACGGGAGTCACGGAAGTCGCATCGAGGGCCGCCGGACCGAACATCCGCGTGCCGGAGCGCGCGGCGTCCACCGCATCCGCGATCAGCACTTCGCGGCCACCCGGAGCGGCGTACCGCCCTGCCGCCACGATTGCCTCGGTCTGCTGCGCGATGCCACGCAGTCGCGCACTCATGTCCGCTCCCCCGACCCGATCCCTGCCGTCTCGTCCCCCGTCTCACACATGAACGCATGGTGAGCTCTTCGCGTCGTCCGTCGCAACAGAATTCCCTGGCATCGGCTCAACCCCAGGGGCACTCTTGTGCGAATGGCCGACCTGGTCTTGGGTGGGACGAGCGCTGCCAACTCGGTCGATCCCACATCGAGTTGACCGGGTGGTCCAAAACCGCTGGACCAGGCAGAACCTGACAGGAGGACCCCTGCATGCCCGAGGGCGACTGTACGACGTACCGCGCGGAGTACGGCACCGCGGTATCCGAGGCAGAGGCGGAGGCGCTGGTCACCGGGATCTGCTTCAAGACCGGACCGCCTCGTGTCACCGGTGTCGAACTGGAATGGCTGATCCACGAGCCGGACCGGCTCCATCTGCCCGTGTCCCCCGCCCGCCTCGAAGCGGCCTACGCCGCGCTGCGGGCCCTGCCCCTGCACTCCCTGATCACCGTCGAACCAGGCGGCCAGCTGGAGCTCAGCTCGCTCCCCGCCGCCTCGCTCATGGAGTGCGTATCCGCCGTTTCGGCCGATCTCTCCCTCGTACGTGACCGCCTCGCGGCCCTGGATCTGACGCTCACCGGTCTCGGGGCCGATCCCTGGCGCCCGCCGTCCCGCATCCTGCACCGGCCGCGCTATGACGCGATGGAGCGCTTCCTCGACCGCACCGGCCCAGCGGGCCGCCGCATGATGTGCTCCACGGCGTCCGTCCAGATCTGCCTGGACGCGGGTCACGAGGAGCCGGGTCCGCTCGGCTACGGACGGCGCTGGCGGCTCGCGCATCTGCTCGGGCCCGTGCTGGTCGCCGCGTTCGCCAACTCGCCCGTCCAGGACGGGCGTTCCACCGGCTGGCGCTCCACGCGGCAGGCCGTGTGGGCGTCGATCGACCCGGGCACCTCCGGTGCGCCGTCGATGGAGGCCGAGCCGCGGACTGCCTGGGCACGGCACGCCCTGGACTCGCCGGTCATGTTCATCCGAGGCCTCGACGAGGGGCATGAGGCGCCCTGGGCCGTCCCGGAAGGGCTCACCTTCCGCACCTGGGCCCGCTCGGGCGGGCCGCGTCCACCGACCCGCGACGACCTCGACTACCACCTGACCACCCTCTTCCCGCCGGTACGACCGCGCGGCCATCTGGAGTTGCGGATGGTCGACGCCCAGCCCGGCCACAGCGGCTGGATCGTGCCGCTCGCCGTGACGAGCGCGCTGTTCGACGACCCGCAGGCCGCCGAGACCGCCTACCGCACGGTGAAGCCGCTGGCCGAGCGCGCGTGCCCGCCGGGCGCCCCCGCGGCGCCGCGCAGCCCGCTGTGGCTGGACGCCGCGCGGCAGGGGCTCGCCGATCCGGAGCTGCGCGAGGCAGCGGCGGCGTGCTTCGCGGCCGCTGCCGAGGCGCTGCCGCGGATGGGCGCGAGCGCCGAGGTGCGGGAAGCCGTGGCCGCGTACGCCGAGCGGTACGTCGCGCGGGGCCGCTGCCCGGCGGACGATCTGCTCGACGGGCACCTGGACGGCCACCACTACGACCACGAGCACGAGAAGGGCATCCTCCGATGACCGGAACCGTCAGCGACCCCGATGCGCTTCGCCGGCGCGCCCTGGCGGCGCTGCTCGCCGCCAGGGACCGCACCTCGCTCCTCACCACGTGCGTCGAGGAACCCGAACTCACCGCGCAGCACTCGCCGTTGATGTCGCCCCTGGTCTGGGACCTGGCGCACATCGGCAACCAGGAGGAGATGTGGCTGCTGCGGGCGGTCGCGGGCCGTGACGCCATGCGGCCCGAGATCGACGGACTGTACGACGCCTTCGAGCACCCGCGCTCCGAGCGGCCGAGCCTGCCGCTACTCTCGCCCGCCGAGGCCCGTGGCTACGCGGCCGAGGTGCGCGGGCGTGCGATCGACGTGCTGGAGAGCACGCCGTTTCGCGGTTCGCAGCTGACCGACGCGGGCTTCGCCTTCGGCATGATCGCTCAGCACGAACAGCAGCACGACGAGACGATGCTGATCACCCATCAGCTCCGCTCGGGCCCCGCGGTACTGACGGCGCCGGACCCGGCCCCCGCGCCGCAGTTCCGTGGCCCGGCCGAAGTCCTCGTACCGGGCGGCCCGTTCACGATGGGCACCTCCACCGAGCCATGGGCGCTCGACAACGAACGCCCGGCTCACCACCGCCTCGTGCCGCCGTTCTTCATCGACACGACACCGGTGACCAACGCCGACTACCAGCGCTTCATCGCCGACGGCGGCTATGAGGAGCAGCGGTGGTGGGCCCCCGCGGGCTGGGACATGGTCCGCGGCAACGGTCTCTCGGCGCCGCTGTTCTGGCGCCGCGAGGGCGGCCAGTGGCTGCGCCGCCACTTCGGGACGGTCGAGGCCGTGCCGCCCGACGAGCCGGTACTGCACGTCAGTTGGTACGAGGCGGACGCGTACGCCCGGTGGGCGGGGCGGCGGCTGCCCAGCGAGGAGGAGTGGGAGAAGGCCGCCCGGCACGACCCGGCGACCGACCGCTCGATGCGCTACCCGTGGGGCGACACGGACCCCACGCCCGAGCGCGCGAACCTCGGCCAGCGCCATCTGCGTCCGGCCCCCGCCGGCAGCTATCCGGCCGGTGAATCACCGCTCGGCGTAAGGCAGTTGATCGGTGACGTGTGGGAGTGGACCTCCAGCGACTTCCTTCCCTACCCGGGGTTCGCCCCCTTCCCGTACCGCGAGTACTCGGACGTCTTCTTCGGCGGCGACTACAAGGTGCTGCGCGGTGGGGCGTTCTCCGTGGACGAGGTGGCCTGCCGGGGCACGTTCCGCAACTGGGATCATCCGATCCGGCGGCAGATCTTCTCCGGGTTCCGCACCGCGCGTGACGCGGGTCCGGCAGAGGCTTCCTGATGTGCCGTCACCTGGCCTTTCTGGGCCCCCATGAACCCCTCGGCAAGCTCCTCGTCGACCCCGTGCACAGCTTGTTCCGGCAGTCGTGGGCGCCCCGCCACCAGCGCTACGGCACGGTCAACGCCGACGGCTTCGGCGTCGGCTGGTACGCCGGCGGCGACCCGGTGCCCGCACGCTACCGCCGCTCCGGGCCGGTCTGGGGCGACCAGTCCTTCGGGGACCTCGCTCGGGTCGTCCGCTCCGGCGCGGTGCTGGCCGCGGTGCGCGACGCGACCGAGGCGGGCGCGGACGGGGAAGCGGCGGCGGCCCCGTTCGCCGCCGGGACCTGGCTGTTCAGCCACAACGGCGCGGTCACCGGCTGGCCCCACTCGCTGGCCCAGGTGTCCCGCCTCCTGCCGCCCGCGGACCTCCTGTCCATGGAGGCGCGCTGCGACTCCGCCCTGGTGTGGGCGCTCGTCCTGCACCGTCTTCGCAGCGGCGACGACGAGGGCCAGGCTCTCGCGGACACCGTCGCCGAGGTCGCCGAGGCGGCCCCCGGATCGCGCCTCAACCTCCTGCTCACCAACGGCGAGACGATCGCGGCGACCGCCTGGGGCGACACCCTCTGGTATCTGTCCGAGCCGGGCCGTCGCACCGTCGTGGCCTCCGAGCCCTACGACGACGATCCGCACTGGCGTCAGGTGCCCGACCACACCCTGCTCGCCGCGAGCCGTACCGATGTCCTGCTGACCCCGCTCAAGGAGCCCACCGCGTGAGCCCGTTCCAGCTGACCCGCACCCTGCCGCTCGACGCCACCGACGCCGCTCTGCGCGCCGACGTCCTGCACGGCCTCACCCGCACCCCCAAGACGCTGCCGCCCAAGTGGTTCTACGACGCGCGGGGCAGCGCGCTCTTCGACGAGATCACCACGCTGCCGGAGTACTACCCGACCCGCGCCGAGCGCGAGATCCTGCAGACCCGCGCCGCGGAGATCGCCGGGGCGACGGGCGCGCGCACGCTGATCGAGCTCGGTTCGGGCTCCTCGGAGAAGACCCGCCACCTGATCGACGCCCTCCCCGGACTGCACACGTACGTCCCGGTGGACGTGAGCGAGAGCGCGCTCACCGGCGCCGCGAACACCCTGATCGCCTCGCGTCCCTCCCTCAACGTGCACGCCCTGATCGCCGACTTCACCCGCGGCCTCGCCCTGCCGGGCACCCCGGGCCCGCGGCTCGTCGCCTTCCTCGGCGGCACGATCGGCAACCTGCTGCCCGCTGAGCGCTCGGCGTTCCTGGCGTCGGTGCGCACCCTGCTCTCCCCCGGAGACGCGCTGCTGCTCGGCACGGACCTGGTGAAGGACGAGTCGGTGCTCGTCTCGGCGTACGACGATGGGTCGGGCGTCACCGCCTCCTTCAACAAGAACGTCCTGACCGTCATCAACCGTGAGCTCGGCGCGGACTTCGACCCCGACGCGTTCTCCCACGTGGCCGTCTGGGACAGCGAGCACGAGTGGATCGAGATGCGGCTGCGCTCCCTGGCCGCCCAGACGGTGAAGGTCCCGGCGCTCGACCTGGCGGTCGACTTCGACCGCCACGAGGAGATGCGCACCGAGATCTCGGCGAAGTTCCGTGAGGAGGGTGTGCGTGCGGAACTGGCGGCGTCGGACTTGAAGCTGACCCACTGGTGGACGGACGAGAGGGCCCGCTTCGCGCTGTCGCTGAGTGTGGCCGCGTAGGGATCGGGCCCGGGGGGCTGGTGACCTTCACGGCCCGCTGACGTCGAGCTCCCGGGTGATCCGGCGCGAGGCCGCCTTCGCCTCCGTCGCCGGGTCGCCCCCGGCGAGCACCTTCGACATGTACTCCTTGATGGGGTTGTCGGCCTCCACCGCGGCCCACTTCGGCGAGGCCGGTGTCGCCCGGCCCCGGGCGGCTCCCGCGGCCATCGCGGCGACCCCTTCCTCGCCCGCGACGGCGGAGGCGAGGGTCGTCTTGTTCGGCACGTAGTTCATGGTCCGGGCCAGTTCCTTCTGCCATTTCTTGCCCGCGAGTGCCTCGATCACGGCGACGGCGCCCGCGCGGTCGTCCGTCTTCTCGCGCACCACGAGGTCGGATCCGCCGGTGAAGACGGCTCCCGGCTTCGCCGCCGTCTTGCCGGGGATCGGGAAGTAGCCGAGTTTCCCCTTCAGTTCGGGGTTCGCCTCCTCGATGGCCCGCGCGGTGCCGGGTACGGCGACGATCTGCGCCACGTCCCCCTTGGCGAACACCCCGGCCTGCGGCGGATGCTCCTCGTCCGCGTCACGGGGGCCCTCGCCCAGGGCCTGCAGCCGGCGGTAGAAGTCCATGCCCCGCAGCGCCGCGGGAGCGTGCAGGCTGCCCTCCCACACGCCTCGCGAACCCTTGGCCTCCGTGGCAAGCTCGCCGCCCTCGTCCCAGATGAAGCCTGCCAGGGTGTACCAGTCCTGGCCCGCCAGATAGATCCCCTGATCGCCGCCGGAGTTGAGCCGTTCCGTGTCGGCGATCCACTGCTCGCGCGTCTTGGGCGGCTGCTCGATGCCGGCCCGCTCGAAGAGGTCCTTGTTGTAGATGACGACGCGGTTGGCGGCGTACCAAGGGATGCCGTACTGGCTGCCGTTGTAGCGACCGGGCTCGGCCAGGCCGGGCAGCCACTCCTTCATGCCGAGGTCGCGTGCGGACTCCAGGGTGAGGTCGTAGAGCCCGCCCTCGTCGACGTACTGGGCGACCTGGGTGTTGCCGACCTCGATGACGTCGGGTCCGTCGTCGGTCTTGAGCGCGGCCTTGACCTTGCCGCCGATGCCGGTCCACTCCTGGAGGCGTACCTCCAGGTCGATGTCGCCGTTCCGCTTCTCGAAGTCCGTGGTGAACCGCTTGATGAACTCCGCCGACGCGCTGCCTCGCATGAGCCACACGGTGACCGTCCGCTTCTCGTCTCCCCCGCCCGGCAGGGCGCCGCAACCGGGGAGCAGGGCGGTGGCGGCGATGACGAGGGACAAGGACATGACGGCGCGGCGGTGCGGTTTCACGTGGGTCACTTTCTTCCTGCGGACAGGGGGGAAGGTCGCCCGACGCGGGGGGTGAGCTGATGGCTCGAACGGGTACGGCTGGATTTTGGTCTGTACCAATAGGCCGGTCAAGGGGGAACGGCGCCGGGATCGAATTTTCCGGCGCGCCCCACGCTCACCGCCTCGCGCACCGCCGCGCGGTGGGGCACGGTGGAGTGACGTCACCCCACAACTGTGCGGTCACCACACGGCGGAGAGGAACAGCCTCATGTCCGACCACACCTATCGGGTCACCGAGATCGTCGGCACCTCGCACGAGGGAGTCGACCAGGCCATCCGCAACGGCATCGCCCGCGCCTCGCAGACGCTGCGTTCGCTGGACTGGTTCGAGGTGACCCAGGTGCGCGGCCACATCGAGAACGGCGAGATCGAGCACTACCAGGTGGGCCTCAAGGTCGGGTTCCGCCTCGATGACGGCGACAGCGCCTGACTCGGCCTTCGAGCCCACCCCTGGGCCCTGGAGCCCGGCACTGAGCGGTCACGTCCGCCCCTCACGCTCCTGAGCTTCCTTCAGCGCGGCGGACGTGCTCGCCCAGCGCGCCCGTACGACCTCGAAACCCGCCCGCTCGGCCTCGTCGCACACCAGCTCGTCGTCGTCCACCAGCATCCGGACCTCGCGGGACCCGGAGATCCGCCGCAGGATCTCCAGCTTGGTGCGGCGGGCGGGCCGCCGGTCGTCGTTGCGGCGCATCCAGATCCGCCCCTCGGGCAGCCCCTGCGCCGCCAGCCACGCCACGGTGTCCTCGCGGCACCGCTCGGGCCTGCCGGTGAGGTAGACGACCTCGCACTCCCGCGCGCTCTCCAGAGCGAGAGCCACGCCACGCTCCAGCGGCGGGTCGTCCGGGGCCGCGGCGAAGAAGGCCGCCCAGTCCTTCGGCCTGCGCTCCAGGAAGCGCTGGCGGTGCGCGGTGTCCGCGAGCGTGTTGTCCAGGTCGAATACGGCCAGTGGCCTGCTGTCGTCCGTCACGCGCCCAGCGTAGGCAGACCCCGCGCCGGCCTCGCGCCGCCCCCGGCCCTGCCCCCGATCCCGGGGCGGGGAATCCCGGCGCCGCTCAGGCGTTGAACCTGGCGTGACCTCAGTGATCGGATCAACCCGCTTCTCCGTCCTCGACCGTTCCCGCACCCGCGAGGGGCACGACGGCCGCGAGGCCCTGCGTGACACCGTGCGCCTGGCCCAGGAACTCGAGGAGCTCGGGTACCACCGTCTGTGGGTGTCGGAGCACCACGCGGTGCCGGGCGTCGCGGGCTCGGCGCCGACCGTCCTCGCCGCCGCCGTGGCCGCCGCGACGCGCACCATCCGCGTCGGCACGGGTGGCGTGATGCTGCCGAACCACCAACCCCTGGTCGTCGCCGAGCAGTTCGGGGTTCTGGAAGCGCTCTTTCCCGGGCGCATCGACATGGGGCTCGGCCGCTCGGTGGGGTTCACCGACGGGGTGCGCAAGGCGCTCGGCCGGGACAAAGACGACGCCGACGACTTCGCGGCGCAGCTCACCGAGCTCCTCGGCTGGTTCCGCGGCACGTCGGACACCGGAGCGCACGCCCGCCCCTCCGAGGGCATGACCGTCCCGCCGTTCGTCCTGGCCATCGGCGAGGGCGCCACCATCGCGGCGCGGGCCGGGCTGCCGATGGTCATCGGCGACATCCGGAGCCGCGCGAAGATGCTCCGCGGCATCGACCACTACCGCGCCTCGTTCCGCCCCTCCGTCTGGTCGAGCGAACCGTACGTGATCATCTCGGGCACGATCGCCGTCGCCGGAACGCCCGAGGAGGCCCGCCGCCTGCTGATACCGGAAGCCTGGTCGATGGCCTACTCGCGCACGCACGGCACGTTCCCGCCCCTGCCCCCGGCCGAGCGCATCGAGGCGCCGGAGATGCGGATGACGGAGAAGGAGCGCGGCTATTACGAAGCCGGTCTCGTCGGCCACATCCACGGCACGGAGGACCAGGTGGCCGACGAGCTGGAGACGTTGATCAAGGAGAGCGGGGCACAGGAAGTGCTGGTCACGACCAGTACGTACGACCGGGAGGGCCTGCTCGACTCCTTCCGGCGCCTGGCCCGGGTCGCGGGCCTGGCCGGGACCTAGAATCGTGGGGTTTGCCCCCGAGCCGCGTACGGAGCCCCCATGCACAGCCCTCATGATCCGTTCGTACGTGTCCGGGGTGCCCGCGAGCACAACCTGCGGGGCGTCGACGTGGACGTCCCGCGTGACGCCCTCGCGGTCTTCACCGGGGTGTCCGGCTCGGGGAAGTCGTCGCTCGCCTTCGGGACGATCTACGCGGAGGCCCAGCGCCGCTACTTCGAGTCCGTCGCCCCGTACGCCAGACGGCTGATCCACCAGGTGGGGGCGCCGAAGGTCGGTGAGATCACCGGACTGCCCCCGGCGGTCTCGCTCCAGCAGCGGCGCTCGGCGCCCACGTCCCGTTCCTCGGTGGGCACCGTCACGAACCTCTCGAACTCTCTGCGCATGCTGTTCTCGCGCGCCGGCACCTACCCCGAGGGTGCCGAACGGCTGGACTCGGACGCTTTCTCGCCCAACACCGCCGCCGGGGCCTGCCCCGAGTGCCATGGCCTCGGCCGTGTGCACCGCACGACCGAGGAGCTCCTGGTACCCGACCCCTCCCGCACCATCCGCGAGGGCGCGATCGCGGCCTGGCCCGGTGCCTGGCAGGGCAAGAACCTCCGCGATGTGCTCGACGCCCTGGGCCACGACGTCGACAGGCCCTGGCGCGAGCTGCCGCAGGCGGACCGGGACTGGATCCTGTTCACGGACGAGCAGCCGGTGGTGACGGTGCACCCGGTGCGGGACGCGGACCGCATCCAACGCCCGTACCAGGGCACGTACATGAGCGCCCAGCGCTATGTGATGAAGACGTTCTCGGACTCCAAGAGCCAGACCCTGCGCGCCAAGGCCGAGCGGTTCCTGGCGAGCGCCGACTGCCCGGCGTGCGGCGGCAGCAGGCTGCGCCCGGAGGCGATGGCGGTCACGTTCGCGGGCCGTACGATCGCCGACCTCGCCGCACTGCCCCTCTCGGAGCTGGCCACGTCCCTGCAGTGCGAGGCGGGTTCGGAGGCGGCCCGCGTCCTGGCCGCCGATCTCCTCGCCCGCATCGCCACGATCACCGAGCTCGGCCTCGGCTATCTGAGCCCGGACCGCGCCACGCCCACCCTCTCCCCGGGGGAGCTCCAACGCCTGCGTCTGGCGACCCAGTTGCGCTCGGGGCTCTTCGGCGTCGTGTACGTCCTGGACGAACCGTCGGCAGGTCTGCACCCGGCGGACACGGAATCGCTGCTCACCGTCCTCGACCGGCTCAAGGCCGCGGGCAACTCGGTCTTCGTCGTGGAGCACCATCTCGATGTCATGCGCCACGCCGACTGGCTCGTCGACGTGGGCCCCGACGCCGGTGAGCACGGCGGGCAGGTGCTGCACAGCGGCCCGGTGGCCGATCTGGAGGGCGTCACGGAGTCCGCGACGGCCCGTTTCCTCTTCGACCGCGGGCCCGCTCCGGCCCGTGCGGTGCGCGGGCCGCGCGGCTGGCTCAAGGTCGGTCCCGTCACCCGGCACAACCTGCGCGACGTGACGGCCGAGTTCCCGCTCGGCGCCTTCACCGCGGTCACCGGCGTATCCGGTTCGGGCAAGTCCACGCTCGTCGGCGAGATCACCGAGGAACTGGCGGGCGTGGGCCGTCTGGTGTGCGTGGACCAGAAGCCGATCGGCCGCACGCCCCGCTCGAACCTGGCCACCTACACAGGCCTCTTCGACGTCGTGCGCAAGGTCTTCGCGGCCACGGACGCGGCACGCACGCGGGGTTACGGCGTCGGCCGCTTCTCGTTCAACGTCGCGGGCGGGCGCTGCGAGACCTGCCAGGGCGAGGGGTTCGTGAGCGTGGAGCTGCTCTTCCTGCCCAGTACGTACGCGCCCTGCCCCGACTGCGGGGGTGCGCGCTACAACCCCGAGACCCTCGAAGTGACGTGCCAGGGACGGAACATCGCGGAGGTGCTCGACCTGACGGTGGAGGGCGCCGCGGAGTTCTTCGCGGACACGCCGTCCGTGGCCCGCAGTCTGCGGACCCTCCTCGACGTGGGTCTCGGCTATCTGCGCCTCGGGCAGCCCGCGACGGAGCTTTCGGGTGGCGAGGCCCAACGCATCAAGCTGGCGAGCGAGTTGCAGCGCGTCCGGCGCGGCCACACGCTCTATCTCCTGGACGAGCCGACGACCGGGCTCCATCCGGCCGACGTGGAGGTCCTGATGCGCCAGCTGCACGGCCTGGTCGACGCGGGCCACTCGGTGGTGGTCGTCGAGCACGACATGGCGGTGGTGGCCGGCGCGGACTGGGTGATCGACCTGGGCCCCGGCGGCGGCGACGAGGGCGGCCGCGTGGTCGCTTCGGGGCCGCCCGGTGCGGTGGCAACGGCCAAGGGTAGCCGGACTGCGCCGTATCTGGCGCGGGCGACCGGCGAGGGCCGCTGAGGTTGGTACACACCAACTCCTTGACGCGGCCCGGGAGTCTGCCTTAAATCAAGTACTGAACAAAGCACCGGAGTTGATCGCTCGCCGCGTTCAGTTCTCGATGTCGTTTGTCATGCGCATGCGCATGTACACGCACTAGCTGAAGCTACCTGCACGTCTGAGCCCCCCACTCTCTCGCCACCCCCACGTGAAGCGATGTGATGACAGTGCACACCTCTTGGCGCCGCCGTGCGGCGCTCACCACCGCCGCCCTGGCCTGCTGTGCCACGGCCCTCACCGGACTCCCCTCCGGAGCGTCGGCGGCCCCCTCCCCCACCGCCGGTGCCGCCGCGGCCGCCACCTTCACCGACGACTTCAACGGTGCCGCGGGCTCCGCGGTCGACGGCAGCAAGTGGCAGATCGAGACCGGCGACAACGTCAACAATCACGAGCGTCAGTTCTACACCTCCGGCAACAAGAACGCGGCCCTCGACGGCCAGGGCAACCTGGTCATCACCGCCCGCAAGGAGAACCCCGAGAACTACCAGTGCTGGTACGGCCGTTGCGAGTACACATCGGCCCGCCTCAACACCTCCGGCAAGTTCACGCAGACCTACGGCCACGTCGAGGCCCGGATGAAGGTGCCGCGGGGGCAGGGCATGTGGCCCGCGTTCTGGATGCTCGGCGCCGACATCGGCAGCGTGGGCTGGCCCCAGAGCGGCGAGATCGACGTGATGGAGAACGTCGGCTTCGAGCCGAGCACGGTCCACGGCACCCTGCACGGCCCCGGCTACTCGGGGTCGGGCGCCATCGGCGCCGGCTACACCCTGCCCGGCGGCGAGGCGTTCGCGGACAAGTTCCACACCTTCGCGGTCGACTGGTCACCGAACAAGGTCACGTGGTCCGTGGACGGCAACGTCTATCAGACCCGCACCCCCGCCGACCTCGGCGGCAAGCAGTGGGTCTTCGACAAGCCGTTCTTCCTGATCCTCAACCTCGCGATCGGCGGCTACTGGCCCGGCGACCCGGACGGCAGCACGAGCTTCCCGCAGCAGCTCGTCGTCGACTACGTGCACGTGACCACCAACAACTAGACCAGTCGCGCTAGTTGAGGCGCGCGAGTTGGTGCGCGGCCTCGCGGGTCGCCGGATACAGGTCCAGATAGAGCTCGTAGAGCGGGTCATAGACGGCCGAGGTGGTGGCGTTTGGCGCGACCACCTCGACCGTCGGGTTCCAGTGCGCGATGTCACCGGGCCCGGCGAGCCCGGCGCCGACCGCCGCGAGGAAGGCGTCACCGTACGCGGCGCCGATGGTGTGGCGCGGCAGATGCTGCTCGCGTCCGGTCACGTCGGAGACGATCCGGGTCCACAGCGCACGGGCGCCACCGCCGACCGCGACCAGGCGTTCGGCGGTGGCACCCGCGTCGGTCATGGCGGCGAGATTGTGCCGCACGCCGTACGCGGTGGCCTCCAGGGCGGCCCGGTAGAGATGGCCCCGGCCGTGCCGCAGCGTCAGACCGTGGACCAGCCCCCGCGCGTCGGGGTCGAAGAGCGGGGTGCGCTCCCCCGCGAAGTACGGCAGCATCAGCAGCCCCTCGGCGCCGGGCGGCAACGCCCCGGCCTCCGCGGTCAGTTGCTCGTACGAGGTACCGGTGAGGTCACGCAGCCATCCGGTGACCGCGCCCGAGGTCGCCATGCCGGCCGCCAGGCAGTACGTCCCGGGAAACGCGCCCGCCGTGCCCCACAGGTGCGGGCTTGTCAGCGGCTCCGGCAGGATGCCGACCAGGAACATCGTCGTGCCGTACATGAGCATCAGGTCACCGGGTGCGGCGACGCCGACACCGGCCGCCTCCGCCCAGGCGTCGACCGTGCCCGCGACGACAGGGGTGCCCGCGGGGAGGCCGGTGAGCTCCTCGGCCCGCGGGGTCACGGCGCCGACGACGTCGGAGGGCCAGACCAGCTCGGGCCATGCCAGACCCGGGGCGATCTCCTCGCAGCGGTCATCCATCCACTGGCGGGCGGCCAGGTCGTACAGCGGGGTGCACTGGCTCGCCGAGTGGTGGTCGAGGACGTACCGGCCGGTGAGGCGGTGCACGAGGTACGAACTCGCCATGTACCAGCGGCGGGTGGCCCCATAGGCCGCTGGTTCGTGGCGGCGCAGCCAGGCGAGCTTGGGGCCGATCGCCTGGCTGGTCAGGGGCGAGCCGCAGCGGCGGATGATCTCGTCGGGGCCGTAGCGCTCGTTCTGCTCGGCGATCTCCGCGCCGGCCCGGGTGTCGACGCCGTACAGGATGGCCGGGCGGACCGGCGTGCCGTTCTCGTCGACCGGGAGCAGACAGGGGCCGATGCCGCTGACGCCGACCGCGGCGAGGGTGTCACCCGCGGGCAGGTGAGCCATCAACTCCCGTGCCAGAGCACGGAAGTCGGCCCACCAGACACGCTCCGCGTCGTGCTCGAACCAGCCGGGGTGCGGAGTGGACGTCGAATGCTCGCGCTGCGCCTGGGCGACGAGCGTGCCATCGGGGCGCACGAGGACGCCCTTGGACGATGACGTCCCGATGTCGACGCCGAGCAGCAATCCGGTGCGGGGCACGGTGGCGGTGGTCATGGCCACGGGATGCTACGGGACGATCGAATCCACGTAACCACCGTCGACGCGGATCGCGCCGCCCGTCGTGGCGGAGGCCAGCGGGGAGCTGAGGTAGACCACCATGTGGGCGATCTCCTCCGGCTCGATGAGCCGCTGGATCAGGGACTGCGGGCGGTGCTTGACCATGAACTCCCGCTGCGCCTCGTCCCAGGGCAGGTCGGAGTCGACCAGCTCGTACACGAAGTCCTCCACGCCACCGGTGTGCGTGGGGCCCGCGATCACGGAGTTGACGGTCACACCCGATCCGGCGGCTTCCTTCGCGAAGCCCCGGGAGACCGCGAGGAGCGCGGTCTTCGACATGCCGTAGTGGATCATCTCGGCGGGGGTGACGAGCGCCGAGTCGCTGGCGATGTTCTGGATCCGCCCCCAGGAGCGGTCCTTCATCCCCGGCAGATAGTGACGGATCATGCGGACGGCGGTCAGTACGTTGACCTCGAAGTAGCGGCGCCATTCGTCGTCGCTGATGTCGAGGGCGGGCTCGGCGCCGAAGACGCCGAGGTTGTTGACGAGGACGTCCACCTGAGGAACGGCCGCGAAGACCTGGGCGGCGCCCTCGTCGGTGGAGATGTCACCGGGTGCCCGGAGGAATTCGGCGGCGCCGTGCTCCCCCTTCAGCCGGTCGACGGCCTTGTCGACGGAGGCGGCGGACCGTCCGTTGACGGCCACCCGGGCACCGGCCTTGGCCAGGCCGACCGCGATGGCCGCCCCGATTCCCTGGGTCGATCCGGTGACGAGGGCGGTCTTGCCGGAGAGATCGACGAGCATGCTGTGTTACCTCCTGCTGCGGTGCGACTGGGTGAGCTTTCGGAGCGTGGCCCTGCCTTGTCCCCCGGGCCCAGTAGATCACTCCGCGGCCGGGTCAGGTCGTGGGCACCGGCGCGTCCGCGGCGATCAGCTGCTCCTCGCGCAGGTCCGTCCAGAACGCGGCCGGTACCGTCTCGGCGAGCGCGGCCACGTCCTCGGCTATGCGGCTCGGCTTCGTCGCTCCGGGGATCGCCGCCACCGTCGCCGGGTGGGCGAGGGAGAACTGCAGGGCGGCGGACTTGATGCCGACGCCGTGCCGCTCGGTGAGCGCCTTGATGCGCTCGACCTTGGCGACGATCTCCGCGGGCGCCTTCTGGTACTCGAAGTGCTGACCGCCGGCGAGGATCCCCGAGCTGTAGGGGCCGCCCACGACGATGTCGACGTTCTGGGCGGCGGCTGCCGGGAGCAGGCGCTGAAGGGCGCGGTCGTGGTCCAGGAGGGTGTAGCGGCCCGCGAGGAGGAAGGCGTCGGGCTTCGGTTCGTCCAGGTCGAGGGTGAGTTCGAGCGGCTCGACGCGGTTGACGCCAAGGCCCCAGGCCTTGATGACACCCTCGTCGCGCAGCCGGTCCAGGACGCGGAAGGCGCCCGTACGGGCCTGCTCATAGGCGGCCAGCCATTCGTCGCCGTAGAAGTCCTGCGCCACATCGTGCACCCACACGATGTCGAGCCGGTCCGTCCTGAGCCGCTTCAGGCTGTCCTCGATGGAGCGGAGGGTGGCGTCGGCCGTGTAGTCGTTGACCATCTTGTTCGGGCGGCCGTGCTCGAAGAGCCCGCCCTTCTCGCCGAGGTCGCGGGCCGTGGGGTCCTCGGCCTCGTCCAGGATGACGCGGCCGACCTTCGTGCTCAGGACGTACTCGTCGCGGGGGTGGCCCGCGAGGACGTCGCCGAGCCGGATCTCGGAGAGGCCCGCGCCGTAGAAGGGGGCGGTGTCGAAGTAACGGATGCCCTGGTCCCAGGCGGCCTCGACGGTGGCCGCGGCCTCCTCGTCGGGGATGGCGCGGAACATGTTGCCGAGCGGGGCGGTGCCGAAGCCGAGCGCTCCGGGGAGGAGGTGCTTGATGCTCATGGGGGGTGGGTCCTCGCGGGTGGTGGATTTCCGACGGTTCCTTGAGGTTCGGGGGATCCGTCGGCCTTGCGAGTTCGAGGTTAGGATCGATGCTTGAGACTGTCCAAGACTCGCTTGGACATACTTGAGTCCCCCGAGGTCTTACATGCTTGACCTGCGACAACTGCGCTACTTCATGGCCGTCGCCGAGACGGAACACGTCGGCAGAGCGGCGGAAGCCCTGCACATCTCGCAGTCACCGCTCAGCCGCCAGATCGCCCAGCTGGAGAAGCAGCTCGGTCTGGTCCTGTTCGAGCGCAGCCAGCAGCGCATCCGGCTCACCGCCGACGGCCGGGTCTTCCTGAGCGAGACCCGCGCCCTGCTGCGGCACGCCGACCGTCTGGAGAACCTCGGGCGCAGGCTCGGCCGCGGCGAGGAGGGCGGGCTCTGCATCGGATACGTGGGCGACGCCATGCACACCGGCGTCCTGCCGGGCGCGCTGCGCACCCTCCAGGAGGAGCGTCCCGGCATCCACGTCGCGCTCTACAGCCTCTCGGCGGCGGAACAGTTCGAGGGCCTGCGCCAGCGCAGCCTCGACATCGCCCTCGTCCGGGAACCACCGGCGGGTGACGATCCGGACCTGCTGGCAGCGCCCCTCGTCGAGGACCCGCTGCTGCTCGCGCTGCCCGCGGCTCATCCCCTGGCCGCGCGGGAGGAGTTGACGCCGGGCGACCTGGACGGGCAGGCGTGGATCGCGGTCGAGAACACCCAGGACCCGGCCTGGCGTGACACCTTCCTCGCCTCGTGCGTGGCGTCCGGATTCACCCCCGACATCCGCCTGGAGGCCGCCGAACCGCTCACCGCGCTCGGCCTCGTCGCCTCCGGTCTCGGCCTGGCGCTCATCCAGAAGAGCATGGTGCGCGGCGCGGCGGAGGGTATCGCCGTACGTGAACTGCCCTGGCACGAGACGTCCGTTCACCTGTGGGCGGCCTGGCACGCCGTCGATCTGCGGCCGGTGGTGGCCTCCTTCCGCGAGACGGTCCTGGCGAGCGCCACTCTCGACTGACGCCCGCGGGCCCTCATTCCCAATAGGACCTGCGCAGCGACGACTTGGCCAGCTTCCCGGTCGGCGTCCGTGGCAGCGAGTCCGTGAAGTCCACGGAGCGCGGAGCCTTGTAGTGGGCGATGCGCTCGCGCACGAACGCGACCAGCTCACGCTCCAGTTCGGGCCCAGTGGTCACTCCGTCGGCCGGGCGGACCACTGCCTTGACGGCCTCCCCCATCTCCGGATCGGGCACCCCGATCACCGCGACGTCCGCGACCGCCGGGTGCAGCACGAGACAGTCCTCGGCCTCCTGCGGGTAGACGTTCACACCACCCGAGATGATCATGAATGCCTTGCGGTCGGTGAGGAAGAGATAGCCGTCCTCGTCGACGTGTCCGATGTCCCCCGTGGTGGTCCAGTTCGGATGCTCGGGGTGCTGGGCCTCGCGGGTGCGGACGTCGTCGTTGTGGTAGCGGAAGGAGAGTTCCTCGCGCTCGAAGTAGACGGTGCCGGTCTCGCCGCTCGGCAGCAGCTCGCCCGCCTCGTCGCAGATCCGCAGTTCACCGAGGAGTCCGTCCTTGCCGACGGAGCCGGGCTTGCGCAGCCATTCCTCGGGCGAGATGAAGGTGATGCCGTTGCCCTCCGTCGACGAGTAGTACTCGTACAGGACGGGCCCCCACCACTCCAGCATCCGCCGCTTGACCTCGACGGCGCAGGGCGCGGCGGCATGGATGGCGGTCCTCATCGACGACAGGTCGTAGCGCTCACGCACCTGCGCGGGCAGCTTCAGCATCCGTACGAACATGGTGGGCACCCACTGGCTGTGCGTGACCCGGTGGCGTTCGACCGCCGCCAGGGCGCCCTCCGCGTCGAAGGTGTCCATGAGCACGACGGTGCCGCCGAGCGCCGTGACGACCCCGCAGAAGCGCAGCGGCGCCGCGTGGTAGATCGGCGCGGGCGAGAGGTAGACGGTGTCCTCGCCGAAGCCGTACATGGCCTGGAAGATCAGTACGTAGGCGCTCGGCTCCTCGCGCACGTCACCCTCGGGCAGCGCGGGCTTGATCCCCTTGGGGCGGCCCGTGGTGCCCGAGGAGTAGAGCATGTCGGTGCCGCGCGGCTGGTGGGCGGGCGGCTCGGCGGACGCGGACTCCAGGGCCTTCTCGTACGTTCCGTCGTCGAGGCCGAGCCGGATCGGCGGGCCGCCCGCCAACTCCATGACCGCCGCGCCGAGTTCGGCGAGCGAGCCGGAGACGATCAGCGCCTTCGCTCCGCAGTCCCGGACGATGTAGGCGGCCTCGTCCGTCGTCAGGTGGTGATTGACGGCGGTGAGATAGAGGCCCGAGCGCAGCGCCGCCCAGTAGACCTCAAGGGCGCGCGGGTCGTTGTCGCCGAGCAGGGCGAAGTGGTCGCCCCTGCGCAGGCCTGCGGCCCGCAGATGATCCGCGAGCCGCAGGGAGCGTTCTTCGAGTTGGCCATAGGTGAGGGTCCGTGTGCCGTCGGCGGTGACGACGGCCGTCCTGGCGGGGTCGTACGCTCCCGGGTGCATGCGCAGACGGTACGCGGCCCGAAGGGGCGCGGGGAACTGCGCGACAAGCCACAAACGACCCGCAGGCTCCCACTGCCCCTAGCGGCTCACCTTCCTTGTAGCCCGCAGCCACTCCTTGTTCATCGCGGAGATGGAGGGCAGCGGAATGCCCTTCGGGCAGGCGGTGGCGCACTCACCGGTCAACGTACAACCGCCGAAGCCCTCTTCGTCCATCTGCGCGACCATGTCCAGAACACGGGTCTCCCGCTCGGGCGCGCCCTGCGGCAGGACGTTCAGGTGGTTGACCTTCGCCGAGGTGAACAGCATCGCCGAGCCGTTGGGGCAGGCGGCGACGCAGGCGCCGCAGCCGATGCACTCCGCGTGCTCGAAGGCGAAGTCCGCGTCGGGCTTCGGCACGGGCGCCGCGTGGGCCTCGGGGGCGGCGCCGGTCGGGGCGCTGATGTAGCCGCCGGACTGGATGATCCGGTCGAAGGACGAGCGGTCGACGACCAGGTCCTTGACGACCGGGAAGGCAGCGGCACGCCACGGCTCGATGTCGATCGTGTCGCCGTCCTTGAACGACCGCATGTGCAACTGACAGGTCGTGGTGCGCTCGGGCCCGTGCGCGTCGCCGTTGATGACGAGCGAGCACGCCCCGCAGATGCCCTCACGGCAGTCGTGGTCGAAGGCGACAGGGTCGTCGCCCTTGACGATGAGCTCTTCGTTGAGGGTGTCCAGCATCTCCAGGAAGGACATGTCGGACGAGATGCCGTCCACCTGGTAGGTGGACATGGCGCCTTCGGCGTCGGCGTTCTGCTGGCGCCAGACGCGCAGGGTGAGCTTCATGCGTAGCTCCGCTGAGTGGGGTGGACGTACTCGAAGACGAGGTCTTCCTTGTGGAGGGTGGGAGCCTCACCCGTGGCCGTGAACTCCCAGGCGGCGGCGTACGAGAACTCCTCGTCCACGCGCGCCGCTTCGCCGTCCGGCGTCTGCGACTCCTCGCGGAAGTGGCCGCCGCAGGACTCGGCGCGGTGCAGGGCGTCGAGGCACATCAGCTCGGCGAGCTCCAGGTAGTCGACGATGCGGTTCGCCTTCTCCAAGGACTGGTTGAACTCCTCGCCGATGCCGGGGACCTTGATCCGGCGCCAGAACTCCTCGCGGATCTGCGGGATGCGCTCCAGGGCCTTGCGAAGACCCGTCTCCGTACGGGCCATGCCGCAGAACTCCCACATCAGTTCGCCGAGTTCACGGTGGAAGGAGTCGGGGGTGCGGTCGCCGTCGACGGCAAGGAGACGGCTGATGCGGTCCGTCGTCTCGTCCAGCACCGCGCGTACGACGGGGTGTTCGTCGGTCACGGCGTCGTGGTGCGGGTTGCGGGCGAGGTAGTCGTTGATCGTGGACGGCAGCACGAAGTAGCCGTCGGCGAGGCCCTGCATCAGGGCCGAGGCGCCGAGCCGGTTCGCGCCGTGGTCGGAGAAGTTGGCCTCACCGACCGCGAACAGGCCGGGGACGGTGGTCTGCAGGTCGTAGTCGACCCAGAGTCCGCCCATCGTGTAGTGCACGGCGGGGTAGATCCGCATCGGCGCCCTGTACGGATCCTCGTCGGTGATCCGCGCATACATGTCGAAGAGGTTGCCGTACTTGGCCTCGACCGCCTTCTTGCCCATCCGCTTGATGGCGTCGGCGAAGTCGAGGTAGACGCCCTGCCCGCCGGGGCCGACCCCGCGGCCCTCGTCGCACACGTTCTTGGCGGCGCGCGAGGCGATGTCGCGGGGCACGAGGTTGCCGAAGGAGGGGTAGATGCGCTCCAGGTAGTAGTCGCGCTCGTCCTCGGGGATCTTGTTCGCCGGGCGGTCGTCGCCCTGCGCCTTCGGGACCCAGATCCGGCCGTCGTTGCGCAGCGACTCACTCATCAGCGTCAGCTTCGACTGGTGGTCGCCGGTGCGCGGAATGCACGTCGGGTGGATCTGTGTGAAGCAGGGGTTGGCGAAGTAGGCGCCGCGCCGGTGCGCACGCCATACGGCTGTGGCGTTGGAGTTCATGGCGTTCGTCGACAGGTAGAAGACGTTGCCGTAGCCGCCCGATGCCAGGACCACCGCGTCCGCGAAGTACGTCTCGATCTTGCCGGTGATCAGGTCGCGGGCGACGATGCCGCGGGCCCGGCCGTCGACCACGATCACGTCGAGCATCTCGGTGCGCGGGTGCATCTCCACGTTTCCCGCCGCGATCTGCCGGCTGAGTGCCTGGTAGGCGCCGAGCAGGAGCTGCTGGCCCGTCTGGCCGCGCGCGTAGAAGGTCCGGGAGACCTGTACACCGCCGAAGGAGCGGGTGTCGAGGAGGCCGCCGTACTCGCGGGCGAACGGCACGCCCTGTGCGACGCACTGGTCGATGATCTCCACGGAGATCTGCGCGAGGCGGTGGACGTTGGATTCGCGGGCGCGGAAGTCGCCGCCCTTGACGGTGTCGTAGAAGAGCCGGTGGACGGAGTCGCCGTCGTTGCGGTAGTTCTTCGCGGCGTTGATGCCGCCCTGCGCGGCGATGGAGTGGGCGCGGCGCGGTGAGTCCTGGTAGCAGAACTGCACGACGTGGTAGCCCTGTTCGGCCAGTGTGGCGCCCGCGGAACCGCCCGCGAGGCCGGTGCCGACGACGATCACGGTGTGCTTGCGACGGTTGGCGGGGTTGACCAGCTTGGCCTCGAAGCGGCGGGTGTCCCAGCGCTCGGCGACGGGCCCGGCCGGGGCCTTGGTGTCGACGACCGGCTCCCCGGTCGCGTAATCGGCGTACTCACGAGAGGAATTCATCGGCTAGCTCACCACTCCGGTCATGATGGCCACGGGGACGACGACGAAGCCCGCCGTCAGGACCAGCGCGAGGCCGTTGGCGATGATCTTGAGGGCGTGGTCGCGGGTCGCCCGGCCCGCGCCGAGGGTCTGCGCGGCGCTCCACAGTCCGTGGCGGACGTGGAAGCCGAGGGCGATGACGGCGACGATGTAGATGACGTTGCCGTACCACGTGGAGAACGTGTCGATGAGGTTCTGGTACGGGTGCAGATGCTCGTAACCGCCCGGGTGCACGGTGCCGGTCGTCAGGTCGAGGATGTGCCAGACGATGAACAGGGCGAGGATGATCCCGCCCCAGCGCATCGTGCGCGTGGCGAAGCTCGTGCCCGCCTTCTTGTTCACGTACTTGGTGGGGCGCGCCTTGATGTCGCGACGGCTCAGCTGGTAGGCGGAGGTGGCGTGCGCGACGACGGCGGCCACGAGGACGACACGGATCAGCCAGAGCGTCCACTCGTAGTGCATGAAGGGCTCGCCGACCGTGCGCAGCCAGTGCGAGTAATGGTTGAGCTCCTCGGGCCCGAAGAAGATCTTCAGGTTTCCGATCATGTGGGCGATCAGGTAGAGCAGCATGATCAGGCCGCTCACTGCCATCACTGTCTTCTTGCCGACGGACGAGTCCCAGATCGTGCGCGTCATCGACGGCCGTCGGTCCGTCCGCGTTGCCAGAGCCATGGGACTGACGCTAAGGCCGAAAGTCCCGATCGGTCCAAGAGATGGATCAGCTCATCTCGATAGCGAGTGGCTATCATCGGCCGTATCCTGCCGTGTATGCAGTTCCAGCAGCTCCTTTACTTCGTCGCGGTGGCCGAGACCAGGCACTTCACCCGGGCCGCCGAGCAGGTGCACGTCTCGCAGCCCTCGCTCTCCCAGCAGGTGCGCGCCCTGGAGAAGGAGCTGGGCGCCGAGCTGTTCAGCAGGGCCCGCGGGAACATCGCGCTGACCGACGCGGGCGAGGCGCTCCTGCCGCTGGCCCGCCGGATCCTCGCGGACGCCGACACCGCGCGGATCGAGGTCCAGGAGCTGGCCCAGCTGCGCCGCGGCAGGATCCGCCTGGGGGCGACGCCCAGTGTCTGCACGGGGCTGCTGCCCGAGGTGCTTCGCGCCTTCCATGACCGGCACCCCGGCATCCAGCTCCTCCTGGAGGAGGGCGGCTCCCACGACCTCGTACGGGAACTGGCGCGCGGCGCCCTGGACTTGGCGATCGTCGTGCTGCCGCTGCCGTCGCCGTCCCCGGCTCTGACGACCGTGGAGCTGCTCCGCGAGGACCTGGTCGTGGTGTCGTCGCCGGAGGCGCGGAAGTTCGGCGGCAAGTCGGTGCGGGTGGCCGATCTGCAACGGGAGCGGCTCGTGATGTTCCGGCACGGCTACGACCTGCGTGAGCTGACCGTCGCAGCGTGCCGGGCCGAGGGGTTCGAGCCGGAGTTCGCGGTCGAGGGCGGCGAGATGGACGCGGTGCTCGGCTTCGTGCAGGCCGGGCTCGGGGTCGCGGTGGTGCCCCGCATGGTGGCCGAGCGGGCCGGGCGGGGCCTACGGATGACTCCGCTGGCCCGACCCACCCTGCACCGCACGATCGCGCTCGCCCACCGCAGCGATGTGGCTCCGCCACGGGCTGCGCGGGAGCTGCAGCGGATGCTGTTGGAGCGGTAGGCGCTCCGGTGCCGTGTTGCACCTGCGGGCCCGGTGGGGGCTGGCCGCGCAGTTCCCCGCGCCCCTTACGGGGCGCTCAAGGTGCCCGTCTCGGGGTTCCTGATCGTCAGGCAGTACGTGCCGCCCGCCGGATCCCGCATCACGATCCAGTGCGGGCCGCGCCACACCGTCTCGGCGCCGAGCGCTTCGTGACGGGCGCGGTCCGCGTCGAGGTCCGAGCAGGAGAAGTCCAGGTGCGCCCCGGCCGACCCCGCTTCCAGGCGCTGGAGCAGGATCCGGATCGGCAGTCGCGGGTCGGGCTCCACGAGGTGGAACTCGGGGCGCGAACCCGGGCGGTCCGGCCACCCCGTGAACGCGGGCCAGAATCCCTTCTCCGCCTCCCACACCGCAGGCGGCACGTCCAGGCACACCTGGTCGAGGCGGCTGGTGGTGCCGTCCGGCGCGGCGAGCGGTTCGGGGCGCGTCCGCTCGCCTTCCCACCGCACCACGCAGAACAGCTGTCCGCCCGGAGAGCGCAGAACCTCCAGGCCCTCCTCCGCGAAGACCGGGGTCGCTCCGAGCGCGCGGGCCTCGCTCGCCTTGGCGGCCACGTCCTCCACGGCGAAGTCGAGGTGAGCGCCGCCGGAGCCGTCGACCGCCTGCGCCTTCAGTACGGCGTCGGCCCCGTCGGGAACGAGCGTCACGAACTGGTCGTCGTCGCCGCGGAACGCGGAGAGCCGCGTGCCGGTGACCGCCGCCCAGAAGTCATGGGCCTTCGCGAACCGGTCCTCGGGCCGGTCCACGAAGGCGTACACCCACTGGATCACTCCGTCGGACATCCTCGTACTCCTTGTACTCCTCGTACTCCTCAGCTCACCGCGTCCGCCAGCGCGAGTTCGTGCAGCTGGTCCGGCGGTCCTGGCCGCGCGTAGTACCAGCCCTGCGCCGTGTCGCAGCCCAACTCTCGCAGCTGATCCGCCTGCGCGCCCGTCTCGACGCCCTCCACCGTGACCGCGAGGTCCAGGCTGTGGGCGAGCGCGACGATCCCCTCGACGATCTTCAGGTCGACGGGGTCTGCGGGGAAGTGCTGCATGCCCTGCGTGAAGGAGCGGTCCAGCTTGAGGATGCTCACCGGCAGGCGCCGCAGGTTGGCGAGGTTCGAGTAACCCGTGCCGAAATCGTCGAGCGCGATGTCCACGCCCATCTCGGCCAGCCGCCGCAGCGGCTTGAGCAGGTCGTCGTCGGCACCGATCAGCGCGGACTCGGTGACCTCCAGGCACAGGGCGCCCGGTTCGAGCCCGACGCGCTCCAGGATCTCCACCGTGTCCGAGACCAGGCCGGGGTGGTTCAGCTGCATGGGCGAGAGGTTCACGTTCACGCGCAGCGGGCCCGCGTCCTTGTGCCGCGCCTTCCACGTGCGGGCCTGGCGTGCCGATTCCTCCAGGACCCAGCGGCCGAGCGGCACGATCAGACCGGTGTGCTCGGCGAGCGGAATGAAGCGGTCCGGGCCGATGATGCCGTGCTGCGGATGCAGCCACCGCACCAGCGCCTCGGCCCCGCGCACGCTGCCGTCGCCCAGATGCACCAGGGGCTGGTACTCGATGAAGAACTCGCCCCGCTCCAGGGCGGCGGGCAGCGCGGTGGTCAGGCCGTGCCGGGTGATGGCGCGGGCGTCGGCCTCGGGGTCGGCGAGCTCGAAGCGGTTGCCGCCCGCGGACTTCGCGCGGTACATCGTGATGTCCGCGCTGCGCAGCACCTCCGCCGCGCCGCGCTCCCCCGCCGGGCCCTCGACGATGCCGATGCTGCCGCGCACGGTCAGTTCGCGGCCCTCGACACGGATGGGCGTGGAGAGCGCGTGCATGATGCGGCCCGCGAGTTCGTCCACCTCGGCCTCCGTGTCACGGCCGGTGGTCAGCGCCACGAACTCGTCGCCGCCGAGCCGCGCGACCATCTCGCCGGGCGCGGTGGCGCAGGACTGGAGCCGGTCGGCGACCTCGACGAGGAGCCGGTCGCCCGCCGCGTGGCCGAGGCTGTCGTTGACGGTCTTGAAGCCGTCGAGGTCGAGGTAGCAGAGCCCGAACCGTGCGCCGTCACCCGCCGCGAGGGCCTTCTCCAGGCGTTCGAAGAACAGGGTGCGGTTGGGCAGGCCGGTGAGCGCGTCGTGCGTGGCCTCGTAGCGAAGGCGGAGGTTGAGCAGCCGCCGCTCGGTGGTGTCCTCCATCAACGCCAGCTGGTACTGCGGCACTCCGTCCGCGTCACGCAGCAGCGAGACCGTCAGATTGGTCCACAGGACCGTGCCGTCGGGCCGGTAGAAGGCCTTCTCCACGCGGTAGTGCTCGCGCTCCCCGCGCACCAGCTCGTCGTAGAGCTTCCATACGTGGGGTGAGTCGTCCGGGTGCGTCCAGTCCGCGACGTTGCGTCCGCGCAGCTGGTTCTCCAGGCCGCCGAACATCCGGACCAGCGCGTCGTTCACCTCGAGGACCGTGCCGGTGAGGTCGGCGATGCCGATGCCGATCGCCGCGCCGTGGAAGACGGCACGGAAGCGTGCCTCGCTGGCGTGCAGGGCTTCGGCGACGGCACTGCGCGCGTCCAGGGCGGCCCGCGATATCGCCTCCTGCTCGATGAGGGTCCGCTCGCGAAGGGCTGCCGCGAAGCCCGCGGCCACGGCGTGCTGCAGGCGCGCGGAGCGGGCCCGCAGCTCCTCCTGGGGGCCGTCGTCGCCGCAGTACAGGACGAGGTAGGCGTCCACGCAGTCGAGCGTGCGGCTCAGCGCCTCGGGGTCGGTGCAGTGCGTGCCGACGAGCGCGGCGCCGATCGCCTGGCCCTCGGCCGACTCGAAGATCCGCTCGTGCAGCGCGGCGCGCAACCTCCGTGCCAGCGGCACCAGTTGCTGCTCGAACTCGGGACGGGTCAGCGAGGTCGCCGTCACCGGGAAGATGGCACGGCTCCATATGGTGGCGAACCTGCGCACTCTGTCCTCGGGGCCGTCCGGTTCCCCGCTCATGCCTTGCGCCCCACGCCGGCGAACCCGGAGAAGGCGTACGGATCCTCCTCCTCGGGCGCGGTGTCGGGCCGCCAGCGCGGCATCGGCACGAGGCCGGGTTCCACCATGTCGTATCCCTCGAAGAACCGCGCGATCTCTTCGCGCGAGCGCATGATCAGTGGATTGCGGATGTCCTTGTAGACGCCGACGGCCTGACCGGCCTGCTCGGCGGGGATCGGCATCCCTTCGTACGAGGCGTGCGTGAGGGCGATCATGCTGCCGGGGGCGAGTGCGTCCCGCAGTTCGGCGACCGCTGTACAGGGATCGTACGCGTCCTCCACGAAATGCAGGACGGCGACGAGAAGAAGGGCGACGGGACGGTCCAGGTCGAGCAGCGCCTCGACCTCCGAACTGCCCAGAATGTCCTGCGGTTTGCGCAGATCCGCGGCGACGACGGCCGTCTTGTCGTCACCGTCGAGCACGGCCCGGCTGTGGGCGACGGCGACCGCGTCGTGGTCGACGTAGACCACACGGCTCTCCGGGTCCGCCCGCCGCGCGACCTCGTGGACGTTGCCGAAGGTGGGGATGCCCGAACCGATGTCGAGGAACTGGGTGATGCCCTCGTCCACGGCGAAACGCACCGCTCGGCGCATGAAGGCACGATTCGCCTGCATGATCTTCGGCAGCCCCGGCATGAACTCCATGGCCCGGCGGGCTGCTTCCCGGTCGACCTCGAAGTTGTGCGAACCGCCCAGGTAGTAGTCGTAGATGCGGGACACGCTGGGCATCGTGATGTCGATGCCCTGCGGGGCCCAGGCGGGACGCTCCATCAGGACTCCAAGACGTAGGCGAGACGAGCCGGTGTTCGAAGCGAGGCTACTGATCGTCCGCCAAAGGAGCGAGTCAAAACGGAAATTGGCCGTCCGTTCTCGGTCACTGCCTGTGGCAAGTGCCGAATATCAACCCAAAGAACCGGTCCGTTCCTCCCCCGGGAGGGGGAAAGGAACGGACCGGTAGACCGTACGCGAGGTTCCTCCGACTGACCTCCCTTCTGGCTGAGTTCTTCTTCGCACTTGCCCTTCGGCGCCGACTGCTTCTGTACCTCTATTTCCCGTACGTCTATTTCCGGTACGTCTACTTCGGGGCGCCGACAGGCTTTCCGTCGGGGCCGGCGGCGTACCAAGTGCCGCCCACGCCCTGTCCGTTCGTGTCGCCGGGCTTCTTGTCACCGGCGAAGGTGTACATAGGCCAGCAGTCGATCGTCTGCTGGCGCTGTCCGTCGGGGCGGTCGAAGACGACGAACCCCTTCTTGAGGATTCCCTTGGTGTCGTTCTTGTCGACGGGCGGAACCACCGGCCACTTCTCCAGGCAGGCGCCGGTGCACGCCGACTTCATCGGCCAGGCGGAGTCCTTGGTGAAGCGGTAGACGGTCATGCCGTTCTTGTCGACGACGATCTCCCCGAGCTTGGGGTCCTTGCGGGTGGAGAGCCCCGCGGGGTCGACGGGTGCGGTCTCGGCCGGGGGTTCGGCCTCGTCGGCGGCAGGCGCTGCCTTCTTGCCGTCGGGGGCGGCGGCGTACCAAGTGCCGCCCACACCCTGGCCCTTGGCGTCGCCCGCCTTGGTGTCCTTGGCGTAGCGGTACATCGGCCAGCCGTCGATGGTCAGTTGCTTGCTGCCGTCGGAGCGGGTGACCTCGCCGAGCAGGGACTTGTCCACGCCGGGCGGGGGCGCCGCGCCCTCGGGGGCCGCGACGGGCCACGTCGTGGCGCAGGCGCCGTCGCAGTTCGACTTGGGGGGCTGGGCGGTGTCCTTGTCGAAGCGGTAGAGCGTGCGGCCCTCGCTGTCGGTGACGACCTTGCCGAGCTTCTTGCTGTCCCAGACGGCGAGCTGACCGGCCGCTTTCGCCTTGCCCGCGCCTTCCTTCGCGTCGCCGGTGTCGGCGCCGTATCCGTCACCTGCCCCGTACCCGTCCGACTTGGCCGGGGCCTGGTTGCCGACGTTCTGTCCGTTCGGCGACTGGTCCCCCTTGTCCTGACCGCACGCCGTCGTCAGCGCCAGCATGGCCGCAGCTGTCGCTACGAGTGAGGCGCTCCGCCAGGTCTTCATCTGTAACTCCCGCTGTTGCTTGGGGTATCGCGCCGCTGAGTGCGTCACGCATGGCCCTAGGTACGGGCGGGGACGGCCGGTGCGTTCAATCGGCGGTCAAGATTCTTTTGTTCGTCAAGCTCGCGCCCGGCGTCTCCTCCCTTCGGGTCACAAGAGGGCGGCATCGGCGTGGCAGGGCGACATGCTGCCCATGATCCCTGACGTGTATGGATCCATGAGGGCCTCGTCCGGCCTGGTCACACGCTTACCGGCGCTGCTCGTGCTGGCCTGGCTGCTCGGTGCGCCGGCGGCTGCCGCGGTACCGGCCACCGCCTTCGCCGCGGCGCCGGCCATCGCGCCCGCGGCACTCGCCGTCGCGCCCGCCATCGCGCCCGCCATCGCGCCCGCCATCGCGCCCGCCGACAACTGCGGCTACGCCTCGATCGGTGACGGTTCCGGCGGTGACGCCGTGGCCGTCGCGGGTGACGGAGTGGTCTGCAGAGCGGGCCCCACGCGCCGCCCGAAGCCTCCGCCTCCGCCGCCTCCACCACCTCCGCCGCCGCCCGCTCCGGCGCCGCCGCCTCCGCCTCGTCCGGAGCCGCCGGCGCCCGAGCCGCCGCCTCCCCCGCCGCCACCGCCACCGCCCGCGCGCCCGGCCCCTCCTGAGCCCGCGCCGCCACCGCCGCCCCCGCCTCCGAGCCCGAAGCCGACTCCCAGCATTCCCCCCAAGGTCACGCCGAAGCCGGTGAGTTACCCCGCTTACCGCGCCTCGCCACGCAGGACGCCGCCCCGCAGCGGCCCGTCCCTGGTCTCGCTCACCCTGCTCATCACCGCGCCCGCGGTGCTCGCCGTCGCCGCGCTGCGGCCTCGCTGACCGTCGGAGGTCCCATGTCGGAATGGCTTGTTCTCACCCTCGCGATGGCGGCCGCGTGCGGCGTCGTCCTCGTCGTCACCTTCCTGCGGCACCGCAGGACGAGCCCGGATTACGACGCTTCGGAGACTCCGGACGTCATCGAGTACATGACGATGATGATCGGCGTGGTGTACGCCATCGTGCTCGGTCTCGCCATCGCCGGTGTCTGGGAGGCCCGCAGCGTCGCCCAGGACCATGTGCACAGCGAGGCCCAGGCGTTGCACGAGGTGTCGGAGCGTGCGCGGGTGTATCCGGCCGACGTGCGTGAACGCATCCGTACGGACGTGGAGGCGTACGCCAGCCATGTCGTCACCACCGAGTGGGACGTCATGGCCGACCGGGGCGAACTCACCGACCGCGGCAGCCAACTCCTCGCCCGCGTACGCCATGACGTCACCGACTACCACCCCAAGTCCGACTTCGAGGCGCAGGCCTACCAGCCGCTCGTCGACGCGGTCGCGGCCGTCGCCGACGCGCGCAGCTCCCGTGGTGACAGCGCCGGGGCCACGATGCCGGGTGTGGTCTGGTTCGGCCTGATCACGGGCGGTCTCGTCACCGTCGGCATGATCTTCGCCCTGCAGATCCGCCGCACTCCGCGCGAGCTCATCCTCGCGGGGCTGTTCTCGGCCTTGATCGCCTTCCTGCTCTTCCTCATCTGGGACTTCGACGCGCCGTACAGCCGCGGCATGGCGGCGACTCCGGAGCCGTTCCGCGAACTGTTCGGTGATCTCGGGAAATGAGGAGAGCGCGGCCCCGCCCGTACGGCACGGGCGGGGCCGACGCGCCGTCCGGTGCGGCACAGTTGAGTCATGGAGATCTTCGAACCCACGCGCGCCGCAGCGGAGTTGGTGCAGGCGCGACACCCCGACGCGCTGGCGGCGTTTCTCGGCGGGAGCGCGGTGACGGCGCGGCGTACCCCGTACTCCGATCTGGATGTCGTGGTGGTGCTGGCCGGTGAGCGGGAGCCGTCCCGCTCCAGCCTGCGGTTCGGCGCGTGGCCGGCCGAGGTGTACGTGCACAGCGAGGCGAGCTGGTGGTGGTTCGTGCGCAGGGAGATTCCGCGGCGGAGCTCGCCGCTGTTGTCGATGTGCGCCGACGGTGTCGTGATCGTGGACCGGGACGGTACGGGTGCCCGACTCCGCCACAGCGCGCGGGAGTTGATGGCGGCTGGGCCGCCCGAGGTGAGCGCGGCGGAACTGGAGGACCGGCGCTACGCACTCACCGACCTCCTCGACGACCTGGCCGGGTGCGCGCACGTCGGCGAGCGCCTGTTCATCGCCACCGAGATCGCCCGGCGGCTCGGCGAGTTCGTCCTTCTGCGTACGGGGGCGTGGCTGGGCGGTGGAAAGTGGCTGGCGCGGCGCGCGGACGAGGTGCGGCCGGGCTTCTCCACCGAGCTCGAAGCGGTCACGCGCAGGGCGCTGGAAGGCAAGACCTCGGGTCTCGTCGCGCTGGTGGACGAGGTGCTCGCGCCGTCCGGCGGGCGCCTCTGGGAGGGCTACCACCGCAGCGGATACCCCGGCTGCGCTCCACCGGCTTCGCACACAGGTCCGTAAACCGTGCTGCGCGGCGGCTCCGCGCGGCGCACTCTTGGGTCATGACCTGGCAGACACCCATCATCGTCCACCCGCCCACCGCCGACGGCGGACGGCGGATCACCGTGCGCGGGCAGGCCGTCGGCGTCGCGCGCGACGACCGCGACCTGGTGGAGTTCCTACGCCGCGCGGGCCTCGGCGACGCCGACATGGCCCTGGACGACCCGCACCTGGTGGAGTGGCGCGGCGGCGGGGCACATGTGTGGACCAAGGACTCCTGAGCCCTTCCACGCCGGGGCCAGCACCCGCTGTCGGCCCGAACTGACGCTCGGGAGGCGCCAGTTGGACGCGGTCATCCGCTGCCGCCGGACAGGCGGGCGCATCAGGAGCATCAAGTGCCGCGGGGCGTGCGCCGTGCTTCGGTGGTCGACGGGCCACCTCGGTGCGGGGTGGTCACGCTCCGTTGAGGCCGGCTGGCGGCGCCGGGTGCGTGCTGCCACTCCGGTACGACGGCCACACGACGAGCAACGCAAGGCAGCACTCCCGAGCGACCCCGTAGACCGTCGCAGCACCACCGGCCGGCCAGCTACGCCGGCGAGAGCCGCCTTCACCCCCGGGCGTCCAGCCCTCTCGCCGACTCGCCCGAGGCGAAGCGGTCGCCCCCTCTACACCCCACCCCCCACGCACCCCCGAACCCACCCCACGACACCCCGCCCCGTTCCCCTGTCCGGCCCACACCGTTGCCCCGTTCGCGCGGCTGGCGTCGCGGGTGGGGTGGGGGGTGCTTAGCGTTTTGGCATCGAGGTGCATATCAGGTGAAAGCGGAAGAAGGTCCGCGGCTGCTCCTCGGGGACCCGGAGGAATCATCATGCGCGCGATACGCGTCGCCTCGGCCGCTCTGCTCGCTGCCGGCACCCTGACCCTCACCACCGCCGGCGCCACCACCGCCTTCGCGGACGAGAACGACACGAACAACAACATCACTTCGTTCGGCTTCCGCGTCGAGCCGTCCACCATCGCCGCAGGCGGCCAGGTCACCCTCAGTGTGGACGGCTGCGAGGGGAACACGACCGTCACCTCCGGTGTCTTCAACGATGCCCAGATACCCCAGGGCCAGCAGTCGGCCACCGCGACGGTCTTCGAGGACGCCAAACCGGGCGCGATGTACGAGGTGACCTTCGACTGCAAGGGCGAGAAGGGGACGACGGACCTCACCATCGCCACGGGCCGCCCCACCCACCAGCCCACGCACCACCCCACCCACCATCCGACCGCCCCGGTCCGCCACGGCGTCAAGGCCGGCGTCGGTGGCAGCCTCGGCGGGTTCGATCTGCATGAGATCGCCCTCGGGGGCGCCCTGATCGTGGGGACGATCGGCACCGCGTACTACTGGACGCGTCGCCGCACCGGGGACGACAACGGCAACTCCTGACCCGGTCTCCTCACCCGACCCCCGTGCCCCCTCCCCTTCGCATGTCGCCGCCCGGATGCCCCGCTGTGCTCAGCGGGGCATCCGGGCGGCGGCATGCGGGTGCATGCGGGTGGGCACGAACCGCCGCCCGGCCGGCGCGGAAGGGGGGCGCGCCGGCCAGGAAGGCGGAACGGTTCACACCTGACGTGCGGGCAACCCGACGTGCGAGTGACGGGCGTGCCGGTGACGGGAGCGTGCGGTCAGAGGCCGCGCCCCGCGTTCTCCGAACGGCGGCGCATCCAGAACACCCCGCCGCCGACCAGGGCGACGGTCACCAGCGCCCCGCCGATCGCCATGTCGGTGCCGGTCGCCCCGGCGTTGCTGCTGCCGCCGAGACCACCGCGGACCCCGCCGTGGATGACGGTGAACGCGTCGGGCTTGGTGAGGGTCTTGCCGCCGCAGTGCACGGTGATGCTGTGCGCCCCGGGGCTCGCGTGGTGGTAGACCATGGGGTTCGCGCTGGCCGTGCCGCCGCCCATGGTCCGCAGCTTCGTGTCGGGGAAGGCGTTCGACGTGACCTTGCTGCCAGGGGTGTGGCAGGCCGTGCCGTCGACCGTGACCGTCAGCTGTCCCCCGCGGGGGATCACGCTCGGCATGGCGACGATGTTGGACGGATCGGCCCAGGCCGATGCCGTCGGGGCGGCGAGGCCGACGACGGCACCCGCGGTGACGGCGACCGCGAGGGCACGAGTGGTGCGCATACGAGAAGTACGCATGTGATTCCTCCGCGGAAGACGCCCCGGGGTAACCGTCCCCGGTCGATCGGCGAGAGCGCCTCCCAAACAGACCCTCAGTTGCCCTGCACAGACCCGCATTTCGGCGCTCGGCCGTCCTGGTGAGGCGACACGCCGAAGCGCGAACGCAACTGCGGATATTGCCGCAGGTCACGGACCGTCAGAAATTTCCTGCGGACCGCGACTCATATGGCGCATGCCCGGTATGGGCGCCACCCGTTCGCTCCCGCTCTGTCGCCCGTCACGTGCGCCGCGCTTAGCGTTCTTGTATGCGCAACGGACGCGGTTCGAATGCCGCGTTGAGAGGGGATCAGAGAATGCCTTCGTCCCAGCCGGCCGATGAAGAGGAACCGCAGCGGAAGCGCGCGCCGTGGGGCGCGATGGCGCTTGTCCTGCTGACGGGCCTCGCGCTGATCCGGAATGGCTCAGGGGAATTCGACGTGGGTCCGCCCCAGCCCGCGTCGGCCGCCGCGGCGGACCGGGCCCCTGAGGGGAAGGTCGTCACGCCGCTGACCTTCTCCCCCGCCGAGCGCGTGGGGATCAAGGGCATCCGGGTGGACGCGCCGGTCATGCCGGTCGGGCTAGACGAGGACGGCTGGGTGGACGCACCGCCGCCGGAGGACCCGAACCTCGCCGGCTGGTTCACCGGCGCCGTCTCGCCGGGTGAGAAGGGCACGTCCGTGATCGTCGGCCACGTGGACAATCAGCAGGGTCCCGCTGTCTTCTACGGCCTCGGCTCGCTGGAAAAGGGGCATCGCGTCGAAATCCTGCGCAGGGACCGCAAGACCGCGGTTTTCGAGATCTATGGAATCGAAGTGTTCGAGAAGAACAATTTCCCGGGCAGTCGCGTGTACAGCGACAAGGGAGCCCCGGAATTGCGCGTCATCACCTGCGGCGGCGGTTTCTCCAAGCGGTCCGGTTACGACGGGAACGTCGTCGCTTTCGCCCGCCTGGTGGACGTGCGCTGACGACGAAGGCGTCGGCGGAACACGGTGACACCGGGCGGGCGAAACACGCTCCTACATGCCGTAGCGGCTCGGCACGGTGATCCGGTAGCCCCCATCGATGAGTTCGGGCAGATACGTCCGCAGGGCCTCGACGCTCTGGGAGCGGTCGCCGCCCGCGTCGTGCGAGAGCACCACGACTCCGGGCCCCGCGCCGGCCCGTACGCGCCGGATGATCGAGGCGGTGCCCGGCTCGGTCCAGTCCAGGGTGTCCACGGTCCAGGCGAGCGGCTCCATGCCCAGGTCGGCGCCGAGCTGGAAGGCGTTGCGGTTCCAGGCCCCGTAGGGGGCGCGGAACCAGGCGGGGGGTTCGCCCACGGCATCCTCGACGACCTCGCAGGTGCGCTCGATCTCCTCGCGCATCGCGCTCCGGCTCATCTTCGGGAGCAGCGGATGTGTCCAGGTGTGGTTGCCGATCAGATGCCCGTCGTCGGCCATCTCTCGCAGCAGATCCTTGTTGTCGACCGCCATCTCGCCGCAGACGAAGAACGTCGCGCGGACGTCGTACTCGCGCAGGGTGCGCAGGATGCCCGGTGTGTAGCGGGGGTCCGGGCCGTCGTCGAAGGTCAGGAACATGCTGCGGCCCTGTCCGTCCATGCGCAGGATCGGCTTCCTGCGGACGCGGGGCAGGGCGCGCGCGGCGTGCGGCGGGCCCTGGCCCGCCATGGGCTGCAGGCGGTACGCGGAGGGCTTGAGGGCACGTGCGGCGGGCGGGCCACCGGCCGCCGCACCACTGGGAGCCGTGGGCCCTGGGGTCGTCGGCCGCTCCGTGCCGGAACACCCCGCGGCCGCGGCCAGACCGAAGACAGCGGCGCCGCGCAGGAGTGCGCGCCGCCCTGGAGTCATCTGATCCTTTTTCATTACTAATCCGTCGCATGGCGGAAGGCCAGGGAGGACCAGCAACACCTCGGCGGGCCTCGAAAGCACCCGATGGGACCAGCAGAACCGAGGAGGGACGGGAGGAGATCAGCGGCGCCGTACGAGCGGGAAGGGCAGCGTCTCCCGGATCGTCAGGCCGGTGAGGAACATGACGAGACGGTCGACGCCGATGCCGAGCCCGCCGGTGGGCGGCATCGCGTACTCCAGGGCGTCGAGGAAGTCCTCGTCAAGCTCCATCGCCTCCGGGTCTCCCCCGGCGGCGAGCAGCGACTGCGCGGTGAGGCGGCGGCGCTGCTCGACGGGGTCGGTCAACTCCGAGTAGGCAGTGCCCAGTTCGGTCCCGAAGGCGACCAGGTCCCAGCGTTCGGCCAGGCGCGGATCGGTGCGGTGCTGCCGGGTCAGCGGGGAGACGTCGGTCGGGAAGTCCTTGTAGAAGGTGGGCAGCTGCGTCTTCTCCTCGACGAGGCGCTCATACATCTCCAGGACGACGTCACCCCGGCCGTCCTCGGGCTTGTACGGGACGTCCGCGCGGTCGCAGAGCCGGTGCAGCGCAGGGAGCGGGGTGCCCGCGTCGACCTCGTCGCCGAGGGCTTCGGAGATCGCGCCGTAGACGGTCTTGACCGGCCAGGGCCCTGAGATGTCGTGCTCGGTGAGCCGGCCTTCCGCGTCCGCCTTGCGGGCGATGGGCGCGCCGAAGGCGGCGGTGGCGGCGCCCTGGATGAGCTCGCGGGTGAGGTCGAGCATCACGTCGTAGTCGGCGAACGCCTGGTAGGCCTCCAGCATCGTGAACTCGGGGTTGTGTTTGTAGGAGACGCCTTCGTTGCGGAAGGTGCGGCCCATCTCGAAGACCTTCTCCATGCCGCCGACGCAGAGCCGCTTCAGATACAGCTCGGGCGCGATGCGCAGATAGAGGTCGAGGTCGTAGGCGTTGATGTGGGTGGTGAAGGGGCGGGCGTTGGCGCCGCCGTGGATCTGCTGGAGCATCGGGGTCTCGACCTCCAGATAGCCGCGGTCCAAAAGCCCCTGGCGCAGGGCCTGTACGGCGGTGGAGCGGGCCCGGACGACGTCGCGGGCGCCGGGGCTCGCGACCAGGTCGAGGTAGCGGCGGCGGACCTTGGCCTCGGGGTCGGCGAGGCCGCGGCGTTTGTCGGGCAGCGGGCGCAGGCACTTGCCGGTGAGCTGCCAGCCGGTGACGAAGACGGTGAGCTCGCCCTTGTCGCTGGCGCCGACCGTGCCGGTGGCGGTGATGTGGTCGCCGATGTCGGTTCCGGAGGCGAAGCGGTCCAGGACGCCGGGTCCCGACCGGTCCCGGGTCAGGGCGAGTTGGCGGTCGCCCGACCAGTCGCGCAGGACGGCGAAGACGACCCCGCCGAAGTCGCGTACGAGCATGACGCGGCCCGCGACCGTGACCTCCTCCCCCGCCAGGGCGGGTGTCACGTCGGCGAGGGTGTGGGTGCGCGGCGGGATGCCCACGGGGTAGGGGTCGACGCCGTCGGCGCGCAGCCCGTCGAGCTTGCGGTGACGGATGCGGACCTGGTCGGAGAGTGCTGCCAAGGGGTCGGCGTCCGTGGCATCCCCGTGGCCCGCGAGGCCGAGGGCGGAGATCGGCGGCAGGCCCGCCGTACTGGTGGGCTTGGTGACGCCCTTGGAGCGTCGGCCCTTGCCCCAGAGCTTGCGCAGCGAGGGCACGGAGACGAAGCCTTCGGCGATGCCCGACGCGAGGCTGATCCGGGCGAGTGCGCCCGCGTCCCCGTAACAGATGAAGCGCGGATACCACTCGGGGTGGTACTTCGCGTTGGAGCGGTAGAGCGCTTCGAGCTGCCACCACTTGGAGAAGAAGAGCAGCAGCTTGCGCCACAGCCGCAGGACGGGCCCTGCTCCGATGCGGGCGCCTTCCTCGAAGACCGAGCGGAACACGGCGAAGTTCAGGGAGATGCGGCGCACCCCGAACTTGCCCGCACCCGCGCAGAGTTCGGCGACCATGAACTCCATGACGCCGTTGGGCGCGGTGGCCCGGTCGCGGCGCATCAGATCCAGGGAGATGCCGTCCTTGCCCCAGGGGACGAGGGAGAGCAGGGCGATGAGCCGCCCGTCGGCGTCGAGGGCCTCGACGAGCAGGCAGTCGCCGTCCTCGGGGTCGCCGAGGCGGTCGAGCGCCATGGAGAAGCCGCGCTCGGTCTCGGTGTCCCGCCAGGCGTCCGCCTTGTCGACGATCGCCTCCATCTCCTCGTCGGTGAGGGTGGAGTGGCGGCGGATGCGGGTGGTGGCGCCGGTACGGCGGACGCGGTTCACCGCCTGCCGCGTGACGCGCATGTCACGGCCGTCCAGATCGAAGCCCGCGACGTGCAGGATCGCCTCGTCGCCGAGCTGGAGCGCGCCGAGCCCGGAGCGGGCGTACGCGGTGGCGCCCTCCTCGGACGCACCCATGACGGCGGGCGCCCAGGCGTACTGCCGGGCCACGTCCAGCCAGGCACCGATGGCGTGCGGCCAGGCCTCGCGGTCGCCCACGGGGTCGCCGCTGGCCAGACAGACGCCGGCCTCGACGCGGTAGGTGACGGCGGCCTTGCCGCTGGGTGAGAAGACGACGGCCTTGTCCCGCCGGGTGGCGAAGTAGCCGAGGGAGTCCTGGGCGCCGTACGTGCCGAGGAGTGCGCGGATGCGGGGTTCCTCGTCGCCGTGCAGGGCGGCTTCCATGCGCTGGGAGCGGAAGAGCGTGGCGGCGGCGTTCAGGAGGGCGAGGGCGCCGAAGAGGCCGAACCAGAAGTGCAGGGTGTGCGGGGGCCTCCCGTCGAAGTAGTCGTGGCCGGTGAAGAGCCCGCCGCAGACACGGTTCGCCGCCCACGGCAGGGCCTCGCCGCGCGGCAGCGTACCCGGGAAGAGCGCGACGAGCCCCCAGCCGACCAGGATCGCCACGGCGAGGCCCGCGACGAGCACGAGGACGGCCCGCCGGACGGCGCCGCGGCGGGAGTCCGCGGAGAACTCCTTGCGGGCCAGGACCAGGAGGGCGAAGGCGACGCCGCAGACGATCAGCGAGGGGAGCGAGTCCGCCCAGTAGCCGAGGGCGATGCCGAGCACGTCGAAGGCGAGGAGCAGCCCCAGATAGACGATGACCAGCCACCATGCGACCTTCTTGCGGGCCGCTGTGGCCGCGGCGAGAAGGAAGAGGAAGACGGCGTACGCGAGGTTGGGGCTGACCGGGACCGTGAGCAGGCCAAGGACGTGGACCACCGGGCGCAGGAGGTGGCGCAGCGGGGCGATGACCGCGAGGATCGCGCAGAAGAGGCCGAGGGCGCCGAAGAAGGCGGCGAACCCTTCCGGCACCCGTCTGAGGAAGCGGTCGCTCGCGCGCTGCGGCTGCGCGGTCCTCGGGCTCTCCACGCTGGTGCTCATGGATCGACCCTAGGAAGGGTCGGCCGGTGCCGCCCGTCGAGCGGGAGCGTGCCGCCCCGGCCGTGGGCGCCCTCAACGGGAACAGCGCTCTCCGTTAACCTCTCGGCTGTGACTGAAGACCACTCCCACCAGTTCGAACGCGGCACCGACGGCCCGAAGGTGATCGTCGTCGGAGTCGATGGCTCGGACTCCTCGCTCAGGGCCGCGGCATATGCCGGAGGCCTTGCCCGGCGACAGCGTGCCCTGCTCGCCGTCGTCTACATCCAGCCGGTGATGGCCGCGGGCGCCGCGCTGGGCGCCCCGGTGGCCGAGGCGACCGACGAGATCGCCGAGTCTCTGATCACCGAGATCAGAGACGCGGCCGAGCGGGTGAAGGACATATTCGACGTCCGCTGGGAGTTCCACACCTTCCGCGGCGACCCGTACAGCGGTCTGGTCACCGCGGCGGACGACCTCAAGGCGGACGCCGTGGTCGTCGGCGCCTCCGAGCAGGCGGGCCACCGGATCGTCGGCTCGGTCGCCGTACGCCTCGTCAAGGCGGGCCGCTGGCCCGTCACCGTGGTTCCGTAGCCCACAGCCGCCAGACTGCTGAACCGTCACGCCTTCGAGGGGTGTGGCGTCTTCCGTCATGCTCACGCCTGCGCCATCATGATCCGCCATCAGCCGACCGACGTCCGCGAGAAGGTGGAGCTCATGGCGGGACTCCGGATGGGGCACGGCGTCATGCGCCGCAAGCCCATCGAACACATCGACGAGACAGAGGCCGGAGCGGAGGGTGGGCTGTCCCGCTCGCTCGGCCTCTGGCAGCTCACCGCGATCGGCGTCGGCGGCATCATCGGCGCCGGCATCTTCACCCTCGCCGGGACGGTGGCCAACGGCACGGCCGGACCCGCCGTCCTCATCTCCTTCCTCATCGCCGGAATCGCGAGCGCGGCGGCGGCCTTCTCGTACGCCGAGTTCGCGGGCCTGATCCCGAAGGCGGGGTCGGCGTACACCTACGGCTATGTGGTGCTCGGCGAGCTCACGGGCTGGTTCATCGGCTGGGACCTGCTCCTGGAGTACACGGCGATCGTGGCGGTGGTCGCGATCGGCATCTCCGGCTATTTCAACTTCCTGCTGGAGGACATGGGCGCCTCGTTGCCCAACTGGATGCTGGGCGCGCCGGGCACCGGCGACGGCCACAAGGTGGACCTGTTCGCCGCGGTGCTGTGCCTGCTCATCGCCTATCTGCTGACGCTCGGCATCAAGAACGCCGCACGCTTCGAGATGGTCGTGGTCGTCCTCAAGGTCATCGTCGTCCTCGTGGTGATCGCGGTCGGGTTCTTCCACATCAACACCGGCAACTACGAGCCGTTCTTCCCCTTCGGCGTCAGCGGGGCGTTCACGGGCGCGGCCACGGTCTTCTTCGCCGTGTTCGGCTACGACGCCATGAGCACGGCCGCCGAGGAGTCCAAGGACGCACAGCGCCACATGCCGAAGGCGATCCTCTACTCGCTCGCGATCTCGATGGTCCTGTACGTCCTCGCCTGTCTCGTCCTCACGGGCATGCAGGGTTACAAGGACATCGACCCGGAGAGCGGGTTCTCCACCGCGTTCAAGTCGGTGGGCCTCGGCGGCCTCGCCGATGTCATCGCGGTCGGCGCGATCATCGGCATCCTCACCGTGATGTTCACCTTCATGCTGGGCGTCACGCGCGTCTGGTTCAGCATGTCGCGTGACGGGCTGCTGCCGAAGTGGTTCGCCAAGACGCACAAGACCCGGCACGTGCCGACCCGGGTGACGTGGATCGTCGGGTTCGCATCGGCCGCCATCGCCGGTTTCCTGCCGATCGGCGAGGCGGCCGAACTGACCAACATCGGCATCCTGTTGGCGTTCATCGTGGTGTGCGTGGCGGTGATCGTGCTGCGCTACAAGCAGCCCGACCTGCCGCGTTCGTTCCGCTGTCCCTGGATGCCGGTGGTACCCGCCATCGGGGTCGTCTTCTCCATCTGGCTGATCACGTTCCTGCAGTGGCAGACGTGGGCGCGGTTCGCGGTGTGGTTCGCGGTCGGTCTTGTCATCTACTTCGCTTACTCGTATCGGAAGTCGGAGTTGGCGAAGACCGACGTGCGCGACACCGCGCCCTAGCGGATCAAGCGCTCTGCTCGATCGACTTCTGGAACTCTCGTGCCATCTGTTCCACTCCCCTGTTCCGCCACTCCGCCCAGAAAGGCTTCCATTCGCTGAGCTTCTTGCGGCCGCTGACGATGTCGTTGACGAGGTCCCGTGACTCGGTGTCCATGCGGCCGTAATGCTGCGTGTACGCGTCCGAGTAGTGGCCGACCACGGGGTTGCGGATAGCGGTCTCGATGAGCTTCTGCTCGGCGGCATACACGTCCTTGACGTCCTGCGCACGGTCGCTTCCGGGAAAGCTGGAGGCGATGAGCGCGAAAGGCGAGGTCGTCGAGGTCTGCAGACCGCTGTAGAGGCCCTCGACCTGTTGCTTGCCCGTCTTCGTACGATCCGGGAAGCCGTTCTCGTCGAACGTGAAGTCCTCGCCCTCGGTGCCGTACTCGAGGAACTCGCGCTCCTTGCTGCCGAACGGCGCCGCCAGGTAGTTGAGCACCTCCAGCAGCATGCGCACCCGCTTCTCGTCGCCCTTCTTGATGGCGGTGTAGCCGATGGTGCCGAGGTGGTAGTGGTGGTTGGGCTTGTTGCCTCCCGCGGCGAACGGGATCATGATCTCGGCAGCCAGTGACGGGTCCTGGACACGGATCTCCTGGCGCGCGTTGTAGGGGTTGGCGTGGACAGTGGCGCCGATGGAGCCCTGCGCCATCTTGATGTACGCGTCGGCCATCTTGGGGTTGCCGGGATAGAAGACGCCCGCCTTCTTCAGCTTGAGCACGAAGTTGAGCGCTTCCTCGTACTCGTCGGTCTCCTGGAACCAGGTCAGCGAACCGTCCTTGTTCTGCCGCCACTTGTTGGGGGCGCCGAAGCACTGGCTCAGGACGCTGGCCGCGTTGACGTAGATCGGCTCCAGGGCCCAGACCTTGCCGCCGGTGACCTCCTTGCACTTGGCGAGGAACTCCTCCGGGCTTGTCGCCTGGATCCCGTCGGCTTTCTCCCAGACCTTGGGGTTGCCCGCGTAGACCTGGCCGAACGCGGGGTACGGGACGGGCGCACCCCAGATCTTGCCGTTGACGACAGCCGTCTTCCAGTGCGCGGGAGTCATCGCGGCGAGGTTCGGGTACTTCTTCACCGCGTCACCCGAGACGTACTCGGTGATGTCCGCGCACTTGGCCTCAAGCAGCTCGGCGATGTGCTGGATGCCCTGGTTGGGTGGTATCCAGAGCAGGTCGGGCAGGTTGCCGCCTGCGATGGTCGCGGAGAATTTCTCCTCGTAGCCAGGGTCGGTGCCCAGGATCGCCGTGAGGTCGACGCCGAGCTCCTTGTTGACCTTCTTCCAGTACGCGTTGGAGTCCTTGGGCAGCGGCGGCTGAGTCCAGATCTCCGTCAGCATCGTGATCTTCGAGCCGTCGCCGGGAGTCTTCGGGACGCTGCGCACCAGCTCCTTGGGGTACGAGAGGAACCCCGCCGACAACCCCTTCGCGTTCGGCGGCAGATCGGGCTTGACCTTGCTGAAGGGGACGTACGAAGGCAGCTTCACCTTCGACGACGCCGCCTCGCCCGTCTTCTTCGCACCCGAGCCGCAGCCCGTCAGGGAGGTGGCCGCCGCGCCCGCCGCGACCGCGGTCGAGAGGCTGAGGAAAGTGCGTCGGGACATGCCTGTCATGGGAATCTCCGCAAAGGGTGTCAGGGAGCGAGAAGTTTCCGGGAAAAGGGAGTTCAGCCCTTGATGGCGCCGGTGAGCACGCCCTTGGTGAAGTACTTCTGCAGGAACGGGTAGAGCAGCAGGATCGGGATGAGCGCGATCATGACGACGGCCATCGAGATCGACTGCTGCGGCGGCATGTGGCTGACGCCCAGCTGGTCGCCCGAGATGGACTTGCCCTGGACGACGTACGTGCGCAGGACCAGCTGGATGGGCCACTTGCCTGAGTCGTTGAGGTAGAGCATGGCGTTGAAGAACGCGTTCCAGTACGTCACCGCGTAGAAGAGGCCGACGACGGCTACGACGCCCTTGGAGAGCGGAAGGACGATACGGGTCAGGATCCGCCAGTCGCCCGCGCCGTCGATCCGTGCCGCCTGGTAGAGCTCCTCGGGGATGTTCATGAAGAACGCGCGCAGGACGACGAGGTTGAAGGCGTTGATCATGACCGGGAGGATCAACGACCAGTAGGAGTCGAGGAGTCCGAGCTCCTTGACCACCACGTACATGGGCACCATGCCCGGCACGAAGAGGAGGGTGAAGAGCACCATCAGGAGGATCGGCTTGCTGCCGGGGACGCCGCGTTTGCTGAGGCCGTACGCGAGCGCGATCGTCGTCAGGAGCGAGAGTGCCGTGCCGACGAGCGTGATCAGGACGCTGACGACGACGGCTCGGGAGACGATGCCGCCGGAGAGGATCGTCTCGTACGCCTCCAGGGTCGGGTCCGTGGGGAAGAGCACGAAGCCGCCCGCTTCGGTGATCTCCTCGCGGGAGGCGAGGCTCGTGGAGAGGACCGTGAGGAAGGGCAGGATCATCACGGCGCAGATGACGGTGATGACGATGGCCTTGGCGGTCGAGCCGATCTTTGTCGGCGGCTCTTCCCAGGCGGGCCGCTCCTCGCGGGGCCGTTGCCCGCGGGGCCGCGGGGAACGCAGGGGGAATCCGAAGCTGCTCATTTGCTGTACACCCCGTGCTCTCCGAAGGCGTGGGCGACCTTGTTGGCGCCGTAGATCATCAGGGCCCCGACGACGCCCTTGACCAGGCCCGCGGCGGCGCCGACGCCCCAGTCGCCGTAGACGACGCCGTGGTAGTAGATGTACGTGTCGAGGACTTCCGAGGCGCGGGCCCCGACCGCATCGCGTTGGAGCAGGAACTGCTCGAAGCCGACGGACAGGACGTCACCGAGGCGCAGCACCAGGAGCATGATCGTGACGCCGCGCACGGCGGGCAGGGTGACGTGCCACATGCGGCGCCAGCGTCCGGCGCCGTCGACGGCCGCCGACTCGTACAGGCTCTGGTCGACGCTCGCGAGGGCCGCCAGGTAGATGATCATGCCCCAGCCGATGTCCTTCCAGATCACCTGGCCGGTGATGAGGAGGGAGAAAGTGCTGGGGTCGGTCATGACGTCCAGGGCGGACATGCCGTGGTCGCGCAGGTAGTTGCTGAACAGTCCCGCGCCGCCCAGTACTTGCTGGAAGAGCGCGACGACAAGGACCCAGGAGATGAAGTGCGGCAGATAGACGACGCTCTGCACGAACTTCTTGATGCGCGGGCTGACCAGGCTGTTGATGAGCAGGGCGAGGGCGAGTGGCGCCGGGAAGAAGAAGATCAGCTGGAGCGCGGCGAAGGCGAGGGTGTTGCGGACCGCTTCCCAGAACGCCGGGTCCGCGAAGAGCTCCTGGAAGTTGGCGAGACCGACCAGCGGGCTGTCCTTGAAGCCGATGAAGGGCTGGTAGTCCTGGAAGGCGATGACGTTGCCGAGCATCGGAACGTAGAAGAAGAACAGGAAGAAGAGCAGGCCCGGGGCCATGAGGGCGAGCATCACCCAGTTGTTCCGCAGTCGGACGCGGAGCGGTACGCGCCGGTGGCGCGGCGGGTTCGGGGACTTGGGATCCGACACGGACGGTGGCGGCGACGCGGCTCGTGGCCTGCGTTGCGTTGCTGGGGATGTCACACGTACTCCCTGGCCTGGCGGCACGACGGAACAGTAAAACGGCAGCCGACAGCCGGGACGGCCGTCGAGAGCCGGCCGATTAAGAAGCCAACTTGCCGAAAGAGAGCCACATCATCGAAGCGTGACTCGCGCTCGTCAACCACCTGCCGGTCCTAGAGAGTTGGACTTTTCCGATCGGCGTGGTCGATGTGTTCCAGTGCGAGACGAGCTGCCCCGATTGCGGTGGATTCCTCGCCGAGTACGGAGGTTTGGACGGTCGGCCGGTAGGGGCAGAGCTCGCCGAGCCGAGCCGCGAACGGCTCGCTGAGCAGGGCGCCCGCGCGGGAGATGCCGCCGCCGAGCACGACCGACTGCGGGTCGAGCACGGCGACGTGGCGGGCCAGGCTGTCGGCGAGACCTTCGGCGAAGGCACGCAGGGTGTACCTGGCGCCGCCGTCGCCCGCCGCGGCGGCGGTCACCACGGCGCGGGCGGCGTTCTCGCGGGTCGGCCTGTCCGCGCCGTCGTGCCCCGCGAACCAGTCGAGAAGCCGCTGGTAGCACCGCGCCCAGCCGTCCCCTGCGACCATCTCGCCCGCCGCGCCGTTGTGTCCGCGGTGCAGCGTGCCGCGGAGCCACAGGCCGATGCCGAGGCGGTTGCCGACGTAGAGGTACACGCAGTCGCCCGCTCCCACCGACACTCCCCCGGTGCACTCGGCGAGGGTCGCGAGCTGGATGTCGTTGCCCACGACGACGGGTCCGTGGGCCGGGTCGGCGAGTTCGCGGGTCAGGTCGACGCCCGTCCACTGGGGCAGCGAGTCGCTCTCCACCACCCGGCCCGCGGCATCCACCATGCCGCTGGTGCCGACGCCGGTCGCCAGCGGGCGCACATCCGCCGCGGCGGGTTGCGCGAGGCAGCCCGCGATCGCCTCGCGGACGGCGTCCAGGCGCCGGTCCGCCGGGAGTCCGGGCGTGACGGCGACGCGCTGGGTGGCCACGGTGCGGCCGAGCAGGTCGGCGGCGTGCACCAGGATCTTGTGCGCGCCGATGTCCACGCCGAGGACGTGGGCGGCCTCGGCCCGGAAGCGGAACCTGCGGGCCGGCCTGCCCACGCTGCCGCTGCCCGGCGTCAGCTCCACCAGGCGGCCCTCGCGCAGGAGCTGGGCCGTGAGGTCCTGGGCCGTGGGCCGTGACACCCCGATGAGCGTGGCCAGTTCGGGCACGGTCATCTCATCCCGCTCGCGCAGCACGCGCAGGGCGGCGGCCGCGTTCAGGCGGCGCAGCAGTGACGGGTCCCCGCTCATGTCTCCCCGATTCAAGGCGTCCCCCTTGACAGCGCGATCGGTTGATCTCCAGTGTGACCCGGAGCGATTGAGAAACTTACCTAATAAATAGCGCCCTTGGGGGAGCACAGATGGGTGAGACCGGTCATCCGGAGCTGGCATGCGGGATCGGCTCCTGGGACAGCGATGTCTACGGCAACCACCGCATTCTCGTACGAGCCGCCGCCACCGACAGCACGGCCCCGGCCGTGGCGGCCGAACTGCCGTGGCGGCGCCAGGACCCGGACCCCGCGGCGGTGGACGTGATCGTGGTCGGGCCCTCCGGGGAGCGCGTGCGCAACACCCTCGCCGTGGAGGTCACGGCCGCGGCGGGGCGCATCGCCTTCGAGCCGGTGGACGGCCCCGGAGCCTACGCCGTGCACTATCTCCCGTACGCGCATACGGGCAAGCCCTACTATCCGCAGGCCGCCTACCGGCCCCCGACGCGGACGGCGGACCCCGGCTGGGTGCACCGCTGCGGCCTGCACGAAGCCTTCGGGTGGGAGAAGCTGCCGCGCGCCGAGGCCTTCGGCTACGAGGCGGCGAGCGCGGTCGACTCCTTCGCGCCGCTCGGCTTCGCGGCGACGGACGACGAGCGCTGCCGTGTTCAACAGGCGCACGGCGACGAGCATTTCCTCCTCTTCGGCGAGGACCGCGCCCATCCGCTCGGCCGCTACGAACACCTCCCGGCCCGCTGGGCCCTGGCCACCCCCTTCGCTCCGCTCGACGTCACGGCCGACCGCGGGGAGTTCTACGCGGTGCAGGCCGGCGTGTACGCGCTCCAGGAGCTGGCGGACCTACGCGCCGAGATCCGTGGGCTTCCCTTCGCCGTACGGTGCCTCAGCACGGGCGGCGTCGACGCGCGCGGGCAGGCCTTCGAGCGGCACGTCTCGGTCAGCGAAGGGTGCGCGGGGGCGCTGTGGTTCGGCGTGGAGATTCCCGAGGACGCTCAATCCGGCCTGTACGAAGGGGAGATCGCCGTCCGCGCTTCAGGTGTCCCGGAGCGCGTACTGCCGCTGCGCCTCACCGTCGGGCAGGACGTCGTCACCGACCGCGGAGCCGGTGAACCGTGGCGGCTCGCGCGCCTCGGGTGGCTGGACTCGACGCTCGCGCAGGACGACGAACCGGTGGCGCCGTTCACCGCGGTCGAGACGGCGGCGGCCGAAGCGGGCGGGCAGCACCTGACGCTGCTCGGGCGCACGGTCGAGCTCGGCCCGGAAGGACTCCCCCGGCGGCTGGTCTCCACCTTCACGCCGACCGTCACGCGCGCCGACGGACCGCCCCGCGACCTGCTCGCCGCACCCGTCACCCTGGACATCGGCCGCCCACTGGAACACGGGCCGCTCAGCATGGAACGGCCGGGCCCGGCGCGGGTGCGCTGGTCGGCGCGGGCCGCGGGAGATGACGTACTCCTGCGTACCGAGGGCGAGTTGGAGGCCGACGGATTCCTCGTCGTGCGCGCCACCGTCGAGGCGACGGCCGACACCGAGCTCGACGTGACGCTGGACGTGCCGGTCCGCGAGGAGGTCGCGCGGTACGCGATGGGGCTCGGTCTGACGGGCCGATCGTGTCCGGCGGCGTTCGACTGGGAGTGGGACACGCCCACCCGCAACCAGGACGCGTTCTGGCTCGGCGACCCGGCGGCGGGACTTCAGCTGAGTCTGCGTGACGAGCATTACGCACGGCCGCTCAACACCAACTACTACCGCGAGAAGCCCCTGCGCACCCCGCGCTCCTGGGCGGGGGACGGGGCGGGCGGGGTGCGGCTGCGGACGAGCGAGGGGGTGCGTCGCCTCCGCGCCTTCAGCGGGCCGCTCGCGCTGCGCGCGGGCGAGAGCCGCTGCTTCGAGTTCCGGCTGCTCCTGACCCCGTTCAAGCCGCTCGACCCGGCGCGGCAACTGTCCGAGCGCTACTTCCACGCGTACGCATCGCCGACGGAGATCGCCGAGTACGGCGCGAACGTCGCCAATCTGCACCACGCCACGCCCCCCAACCCGTACATCAACGACCCGCTCCTCGGCGCGGACGCCCTGCGCTCCTACACCGAGGAGGCGCACCGGCTCGGCATCCAGGTCAAGGTGTACGACACGGTGCGCGAACTGACGCGCCACACACCGGAGTTGCCGGTGCTCGCCGCGCTGGGCGACGAGATCTTCGCGTCCGGGCCCGGGGGCGGGCACGCGTGGCTGCGGGAGCATCTGGGCCGGGACTACGTGCCCGGGTGGGTGGCTCCCGACGTGGGAGACGTCGCGGTGGTCACCTCCGGCGACTCGCGGTGGCACAACTCCTATGTGAGCGGCATCGAGCGGCTGCGGCGGGTCGTCGGCGTCGACGGGCTCTACCTCGACGACGTGGCGTACGACCGGACGACCATGAAGCGGGTCAGGAAGGCCCTCTCCGCATCCGGTGAGACGCCGCCGCTGGTCGACCTGCACTCCTGCAACCAGTACCGCGAGCCGGACGGTTTCGCCTCCAGTGCCAATCTCTACGCGGAGCTGCTGCCCTACGTCGACCGGCTCTGGCTGGGGGAGCTCTTCGACTACGACGGCGCGGACGGGTCAGCCGGCGCCGATCCCGCGTACTGGCTCGTCGAGATCTCGGGCATTCCCTTCGGTCTGATGGGCGAGATGCTGGAGGGCGGCGGGAATCCCTGGCGCGGTCTCGTCTTCGGGATGACCGCGCGGGCGCCCATGACGGACGTACGGCCCTTGTGGCGGGCCTTCGACCGACTCCGGCTCCCGGAGGCGGAGATGACGGGCTGGTGGGCCACGGTCGCGCCGCCGGTACGGACCGGGCGTGACGATGTCCTCGCCACCACGTGGGAGGGGCCCGGAGGGACCGTGACGGCGCTCGCCTCGTGGTCTTCCGAGCCCGTGGACGTCGTCCTCACCGCGGCCTCGGGGCCCGTCGCCGCGTACGCGCCCGCGATCGAGGGATTCCAGCCGGAGCGGGCATTCGCCGCGGGTGAGGCGGTGCGGGTGGAGCCGGGGCGGGGGTGGCTGGTGCGGATCGGGTGAGACGGCCTGAGGGGGTGTGGCCGGTTCCGTCCTCGGGCCGGCCACACCCGGCGGGCTCCGCCTGCGGGTGTGGCCGGTCGGCGAAGCCCGTGTTACTTGCCCATCACCAGGCCGTCCTTCTCCGCGCCCCGGCTCAGGACGATCCGGCGGATCCGGTCGCGGATGTCGGCGACGTCCTCGCCGTTGTCCAGCGCCGTGTTGAGGTTGGTCACGCGTCCCGTGCCCGTGTTGAACCACTGGGGGATGAACTCGGCCTTGTCGACCTTCCAGCGTCCGCCGGACGCCGCGGGCGGGGCGAAGGTGAAGCGGCCGATCGTGCCCTGGTTGCCGCGCGGGTCGTTCGCGCCCTCGTGGTTGATCATGTCGCCGGCGATCTGGTCGCCCATGCCGTAGATGACCCAGGTCCCGTTGACCTTCTCGTACGCCTGCGGGACGTGCGCGTGGGTGCCCAGGATGAGGTCGATGTCGGGGCGGCCGTGCGTGCGGGACGCCGTCAGCTGCTTGCCGAGGCTCAGCTGGCGGCTGTCCGGCTCGTCCTGCCACTCCGTGCCCCAGTGGACCGAGACGACGACCACGTCCGCGCCCGCCTTCCGCGCGTCGCGCGCGTCCGCGATGATCCGCTCGCGCTCCATGAGGTTGACCGTCCAGGGCTTGTCCTTGGGCAGCGGATAGCCGTTCGTGCCGTACGTGTACGCGAGCTGCGCCACTTTCGCGCCGCCCGCGCTCAGCCAGGCGGGGGACTTGCCCTCGGCGGACGTCCGGCCGGAGCCGGCGTGCTTGACGCCTGCCTTGTCGAGCGCGCCCAGCGTCCGGCTGACCCCCGCTTCGCCGTCGTCGAGTGTGTGGTTGGAGGCGGTGGAGCAGGAGTCGTAGCCGGTGGCCTTGAGGGCGCGGGCGATGTGGGGCGGCGACTTGAAGCTGGGGTAGCCGGTGTAGTCGCCGTCCTCGCCGTAGACCGTCTCCATGTGACAGATCGCCAGGTCCGCCTTGGACACGACGGGTTCGACCCCCTTGAGCATCGGCACGAAGTCGTAGCCGTCGCCGCCCGCGTCGGCGCTGGCCCTGTCGATGATCGAGGAGTGCGGGAGCACGTCCCCCGAGGCGACGAGCGTGAAGGGGCGCTGAGCGTCTTGGCCGCCGCCGGCCGCCGACGGTGCCGGGGGCGGAGCGTCCCGCTGACCGTCCCGGGCGCCTTCTTGGTGTCTTTCGCCCGGATGCTGTGGTTTCCGTTCCTGTCCGGGCTCCGTATTCGCCGTGCAGGCGGCGGTCGCGGCGAGAGTGGCTCCGATCATTACCGCGGCCAGCACGGCTTTTCTCTGCGGGGTGCGCTGCGTCATCGACCAGGCTCCATGAATGGGGGATATTCGGCGAAACGAATCCACATTCGGACAGACTGTCGAGTCAAGCAGCAATGCCGTCATAGTCCCCGAAAAGGACTTAAATCATCCGGCCATGTGACACGAAGAACACACCGGCTCCGACCTGCGACGAAACCGGAGCCTGGGTCAAGCCTCCGTAAAGCGCCTTGCTCAGGTACCCCTCCGGGTAATCGGCTGTCCTCATCCGTGTTCCGGATTGGGGGCCAGAGGCCGGCGACGCGCACGGATCGGAGGAAGGCGAGACGGGATGCTGCACGAGAGCCGAGGAAACGCGGAGGGCCCGAGTGATGGCGAACTGGCCGTGCCGATGGCGTGGTTGTACGCCGAGTACATCGCGGACGAATTACTGCGCACCGGCGATTTGATGCCGCCGACATCTTTCGAATACCGCGCGGGGCGTGACGCTCTGGCCCTGACCATTTTCCTTTCCGACACCAAGGGCGAGCTGTCGGGCATCCGGGTCGTCTCCCAGCTGGAGACCTGGCTGTCCCTGACCGCGTACGACCAGCCGTGGCAGGACTGGGTCGGCGAGCGGATGGCCACACTCACGGCGGACGCGCTCACCTCCGGCGAACCCGCGCCCGACCTGGCGCTCGCCGACCAGGCATGGCGATGGCTCGAGGAGACGGAGCTGCTCGCGCCCGATCTCGACGCGGTGCCCGGCGGGGGGGCACCGTGCGGTGAGGACGACGGGCCCAAGGTGTGGACGGCGGCCTGGCGCCTGGGGCTGCCACTCGGACATCTGGCGATCCATCTGTTCTGACGCCACGGCAGGGACGCTCCGGCAGCGCGGCCGAGGCGTTTGAAGGACCGCGCGCGTGTTCGCGTCCGGCGTCTTGAGTGTTTCGGCGGTCCGCTGCGTACGGGAGGGCAGGAACCACCCCCGTTCGGCTCTCCCCCGCCGGACTCGCCCCTGCCCGAATCGTCACGCAAGGAACGCCATGAGGTCCCTGGAGCGGCATCGCGACGCCGGCGCCTACGCGCTCGGTGTGCTCGACGCGGCGGACACCTTCCGCTTTGACGACCACCTCATGGACTGCCCCGACTGCCGGGCCCTGGTCGCGGAACTCGGCCCGACAGCCCAGCAGTTGGCCGCCTATGACCGACTCACGCCGTCGCACGTCGAACCGCTGGCCGTGCCGAGTCCGGGTCTCGCGGGCCGGTTGCTCGCCGACGCCGGGCGGCTGCGCAGGGCCGGGCGCAGGCGGTGGCTGTGCGCGGTCGCGGCAAGCGTCGCACTGGCGCTCGCGGCGCCCGCCACGGCGTTTCTGCGGGCCGACGGGCCGGGGCCGGAACAGCTCTCCGCCCGCGACGGCCGTACGGGCGTCTCGGCGACCCTGACCGCGCGGGGCCGCGACTGGGGCACGGACATCGGGCTCCGTATCCGCGACCCGGAGGGCGCCCACGTCTGCGAGCTCGTCGCCGTCGGCACCGACGGCTCCGAGCAGACGGTGACGACGTGGAAGGTGCCCGCGGGCGAGGCGTCCGCCGAGCTGTCCACCCGGGGCGGCGCGGCGCTGCCCCGCGACGACATCGCCCGCTACGAGGTGCGCACGACGGACGGACGGCGACTGCTGACCTTGCGGCGCCCCTGAGCAGCCCCACGCGCCGTGAACTCCCGTACGCTCCCGGCTACTTCAGCAGTCGCGACATCCGCCGGTCCGCCAGCGGCTTCCCGCCCGTCTGGCAGGTGGGGCAGTACTGCAGCGAGGAGTCGCTGAAGGAGACCTCGCGGATGGTGTCGCCGCACACGGGGCACGGTTCGCCGGCGCGGCCGTGGACGCGCAGGCCGCTCTTCTTCTCCGCCTTGAGACGGCCCGCCGCCACACCGTGCGAGCGCTCCACGGCCTCGGTCAGCGTGGCCCGCAGCGCCGCGTACAGCCCATGGACCTCCTTCTTCGTGAGGCTCGACGTGAGCTTGAACGGGGACATGCGGGCCGCGTGCAGGATCTCGTCGCTGTACGCGTTCCCGACGCCCGCGATCAGGGTCTGGTCCCGCAACGCCCCCTTGATCTGCCTGCGTTCGTCCGACAGGAGACCGGCGAAACGGTCCTCGTCGAAGTCCGCGGCCAGCGGATCGGGGCCGAGGCGGGCGATGCCCGGGATCTCCTGCGGTGCGTCCGTCACGTACACCGCGAGGCGTTTCTGTGTGCCCGCCTCCGTCAGGTCGAATCCCTCCCCGGTCTCCAGGGCGACGCGCAGCGCGAGGGGGCCCTTGCCGGGGCGTGGCGTGCCGTCGGGGAGGTGGTCCTTCCAGTGCAGCCAGCCCGCGCGGGCGAGGTGGGTGACCAGATGCAGGCCGTCGGCGTCGAGGTCCAGGAACTTGCCGTGGCGCGCGACAGCCGTGACGGTGCGCCCTTCGAGGGCACCGAGCGGCGGGTCGTACGTCTTGAGGACGCTGATCGCCACGGGCAGCACCCGGACGATCTCGTGGCCGACGAGGTGATCGGTGAGGAAGGCGCGCAGCGCCTCGACCTCGGGGAGTTCCGGCATCCACTCGCTCCTAACCCTGGCTTTCCCGCGCGGGCACGATGAACTCGCACCACACGCTCTTGCCGCCGCCGCGCGACTCGACACCCCACCCGTCCGCGAGCATGTCCACCAGCATCAACCCCCGGCCCGATACTCCCGATTCCCCCGCCTCGCGGCGGCGCGGCAGTGCGCTCGACGAGTCCTCGACCTCCACGCGCAGCCGCCGGTCGGTGCCGCTGACCACCCGCAGGGTCACGACCGCCGCGCCGTCGGTGTGCATCAGCGCGTTGGTGATCACCTCGTCCGCCACCAGCTCGATGTCGTCGGCGCGGTCCCGGGCGCCCCAGGCGCGCACCGCGGCCCGGATCATGTGCCGGGCCTCGGCGAGGGCCTCCGGGTCGCCGGGGCCCACATGCTGCTGGAGGCGGCCGCCGGACCGGGGGGCGTCGACCGGGCGGCGGCGCAGGAGGAGCAGCGCCGCGTCGTCCTCGCCGCCGCGCTCGTCCGCGATCTCGCAGAGCCGGTCCGCGAGTTGCTGAAGGTCGCTCGGCCCCGAGCAGGCGAGTTCGCCCAGGGCCCGCAGGCCGTCGTCGAGGTCGACGCCCGGCTCCTCGACGAGGCCGTCGGTGAAGAGCAACAGGGTCTGGCCCGCGTCGAGTTCGAAGGTGGTGACCGGGTATTCGAGCCGGCCGAACTCGGCCGAGAGGCCCAGCGGGAGCCCTCCGTCGACCGGCACCCTGCGGCAGCTTCCGTCGGTTTGCTGGAGGAGCGGGTCGATGTGACCGGCCCGCACCAGTTGGACCACGCCCGACGTCAGGTCGGCCTCGGCATAGAGGCAGGTGGCGAAGCGTTCGGTGTCCAGCTCGTGCAGGAAGCCCGAGGCGCGGGCCATGACGGTGGCGGGCGTGTGCCCCTCGGCGGCGTAGGCGCGCAGCACGATGCGCAACTGGCCCATGACGGCCGCCGCGTGGGTGTCATGGCCCTGTACGTCGCCGATGACCGCCCCGACCCGGCCACCCGGCAGCGGGATCACGTCGTACCAGTCGCCGCCGATGTCCCGGCCGAGCGCCGCCGAACGGTAGCGGACCGCGATGTCGGCGCCGGGTACGCCGGGGATGGTGCGCGGCAGCATCGCCTGCTGGAGGCCCTGGGCGAGGTCCTTCTCCTGCTCGTAGAACATGGCGCGCTGGAGGCTCTGCGCGATGCCGCTGCCGAGCGCGACGAGGACGTTGCGTTCCTCCTCGGTGAAGCCGGTCTTGTCCTGGTAGAGCAGGCCGAGCACACCGATCGGCCTGGCCTGCGCGATCAGCGGCAGATACGCGGCCGCCGTGATGCCAAGCTCGTCTATGTGCGGCCACAGCTCCGGGTACGAGGCCGCGAACTCGGCCGCCGTCTCGATGAAGCGCGGCGAGAGCGTGCGCACGGCGTCGCTCATCGGAAACCGCTCGTCGATCCGTGTGAACTTGGTGCCCGGCACGAAGCTGCCCACGGGCCCTTCCGCGACCAGCCGGATCCGCCCGGCCTCGACCAGGCCCATGACCAGGTTCGACGCGCCCAGGTGCGCGAGGCCGTTGGTGTCCTTGAGTACGTCGATGACGTCACGGACGGTGCGCGCGTGCGCGAGGGCCGCCGTGGTGCCCTGCACGATGCTCGTACGGCGGCGCCTGTCCTCCTCCTCGTCGGCGCGCTGATGCCGGGCCGTGCTGTCGCCCAGTTCCTGGGTGGCGTCGCGGACGATGCCCACGATGCGGCGCGGCCGGCCCGTTGCGTCACGCTGGATGAATCCTTGGGTATGGGTCCAGCGGAGTCCGCCGTCGCGCAGCCGGATGCGGAAGTAGATGCCGTAGGTCCGGCTGCCGTCCTTGAGGGCGTGCGAGACGTAGGCGTCGAGGCGGTGCGACTCCACCGGTGGGACGCGGACGGCGAGGCTCGTCGGGTGGCCGTCGTACTCACCGGCCCGCAGGTCGAAGACCTCCTGGCCGGAGGCGTCGAGGTGCATCAGGCCGCTGTCGAGGTCCCAGTCGAAGCAGCCTGTGTGGTTGAGGGCCAGGATCGACCGTGGATGCGCTGGCCAGTCGTCCGGCAGTGACGTGGGCGTCATGACACTTCATGATTCTTCGCTGTCGGGCCCGAGCGCGCACGCTCAGCCGCTCGGCACGGGCGTGGGGCAGCCCGGCGGGATGTCCGTCGGGACGCCGGTGGGCGGCTCCGCGCCGGTGACGGGAGGGAGCGTGGGGCAGTCCGTGGAGGTGGCGTCCCGGTCGCTGGGCGAGTCGCTGTCACTCGGGGTGTCGCTGTCGCTCGGAGTGTCACTGTCACTGGGCGAGTCGCTGTCGCTGGGCGAGTCACTGTCGTCGGGGTCGCTCGGGGACGACGTGCTCGGGGTGGGCGTACTCGGAGTGGGCGTGCTGGGGGTCGGCGTGCTCGGGGTGGGCGTGCTGGGGGTCGGCGTGGTCGGGGTCGGTGTCGGAGGGGGCACGGTGTGGTCATGGCGGCCGTGCTTGTCCCCGACCTTCCGCTCGATCCAGGTGTTGTCGACGATGTTCACGATGGTGATGTTCACGATGATCTTCGGGGCCGGAGTCACCACCACGACCTGCGCCGGGCGGTAGCCGGACCACTGCTTGCCCTGGTGGCTCGGGGTGCCCTTGAGCGCGACCGGCGGCTTCAGCGGGTTTCCGCAGGCGCACCGCACGCGCGGCAGCCCTCGGTTGTCGACGAGGACCGCGGTGCCGGTCTGCAGCACGGACTGGTAGCTGGTGGCGCCGCCGTCGCGATAGCCGTGGTTGGTGACGCGGGTGTCGGCCCGCAGCGCGACAGGCGTCAGGCCGCGCAGGAAGCCGGGGATGCCGGCCTGGGAGACGCCCGAGACCTGGGCGAAGGCGCGGCTCTTGCCCTGGTCGGCGCTGAGGAAACGGACCTGGGCGTCGACGTCGCAGCTGGCGAGGGAACGCGTGCCGCCGTACAGGCCTGGCGTACCGCCCGAGAGGGAGCGCACGCCTTGGGCCGTGGGCGATGAGGTTCCGGTCGGCGAGGGCTGCGGCGAACGGGTGACGGGCGAGGGGCTCGCCGTGGCTGTAGCAGTGGAGTCGGTGAACGGATCGGGCCCCTGTGCGGCAACCGGCTGCATGAACAGCTCGGAGCCACCGTCAGCGGTGTCCTCCCCGCCACCGCCGGAGCATCCCGCGACGGCGACGGCCACGGATATCGCGAACACCGCCGCATGGTTCCTGGCGAGCCTGATAGGCACACGCACAGCGCTCTCCCGCCTGTCGTCGGGCGCTTCCGCCCCATTCTCTGAGCCAGCCGGAGCGGGTGCGCAAGGCGGGAGAGTGCCGGTGCGTCCGGGGAGCGAGCAGGGAAGGGCGGCCGGGGCGTGAGCTGGGAGATGGCCCGTGAGTCCCCGGGGCAGATCGGGAAACGGCCTTGAGCGTCCAAGCAGCAAACCCGGGGGGAGCCGGTTGGGGGCGCGGCCCGGAAGCGGCGCGTCTGTCCGCGGCCCGAGCCGGGAGACGGCCCGCGCACCCGCTGCGCAAACCGGGAAGGGAGCCTGGCCCGTTTGGGCACGAACGGGGCGACCGCCTGTGCGTCCGGGGCGCGAGGCGGGAGGCAGCCGGGGTGTCCGCAGCGCTGGCCGGGAAGCGCGGCCCCGTGCGGGCACCCTCGCGAGCCGGGGAGGGAGCGTGGCTGGGTTGGGCGCAAGATGGGCTTGTGGATTGGTTCTCAGGGGATCAGTACTGGCTCGGGCGCCTCGTGTTTCAGCGGGGCCTCGCCGCGCTCTATCTCGTCGCGTTCCTGGGCGCCGCGCTGCAGTTCCGTGCGCTGATCGGGGAGCGCGGCATGCTGCCCGTGCCGCGCTACGTCGAGCGTGTGCCGTTCCGCCGGGCGCCGAGCCTCTTCCAGCTGCACTACTCGGACCGCTTCTTCGCGCTCGTCGCGTGGTCCGGCTGCGCCTGCGCCCTCGCGCTGCTCGCGGGCGTCGACGGGCTCCTGCCCCTGTGGGGCGGCATGCTGCTCTGGCTCGTGCCGTGGGTCCTCTACCTCTCGATCGTGAACGTGGGACAGACCTGGTACGGCTTCGGCTGGGAGTCGCTGCTCCTGGAGGTCGGCTTTCTCGCCGTCTTCCTTGGCAATGGCGACACGGCGCCGCCGGTGCTCATCCTCCTGCTGCTGCGCTGGGTGCTGTTCCGCGTCGAGTTCGGCGCCGGGCTGATCAAGATGCGCGGCGACGCCTGCTGGCGCAAGCTCACCTGCCTGTACTTCCACCACGAGACACAGCCGATGCCGGGCCCGCTGAGCTGGTTCTTCCACCATCTGCCCAAACCCGTCCACCGGGCGGAGGTCGCGGCGAACCACTTCACCCAACTCGTCGTACCCGTCCTGCTGTTCACCCCGCAGCCGATCGCGACGGCCGCCGCCTGCCTGATGATCGCCACCCAGCTGTGGCTCGTCCTGTCCGGCAACTTCGCCTGGCTGAACTGGCTGACGATCGTGCTCGCCGTGTCCGTCGTGGACTTCGGCGGCGCGGGAGCGCCGTCCACGGCCACGCCCGCTCCCCCGCTCTGGTACGAGGTGGTCGTCATCGCGGTGACCGCACTGATCCTGGGGCTGAGTTACCGTCCGGCGCGCAATCTCTTCACGCGCGGGCAGATCATGAACTACTCCTTCGACCCGCTCCATCTCGTCAACGCGTACGGCGCGTTCGGCAGCGTCAGCCGCGTCCGGCAGGAGGTCGTCATCGAGGGCACTGCGGACACGACGCCACGCCAGGAGTCGGAGTGGCAGGAGTACGGGTTCAGGGGCAAGCCGGGCGATGTGCGCCGCCGACCGCGGCAGTTCGCCCCCTACCATCTGCGGCTCGACTGGATGATGTGGTTCGCGGCACTCTCCCCCGCCTACGCGCGCTCGTGGTTCGGCCCACTGGTGGAGCGGCTCCTGGACGGCGACCGGGACACGCTGCGGCTGCTGCGGCACGTCCCGTTCCCGCAGGACGCGCCTCCCGCGTACATCCGCGCCCGGCTCTACCGCTACCGCTACACGACTTGGCGCGAGCTGCGGGAGACGGGCGCCTACTGGGAGCGGACATACGTCCGGGAGTTCCTGCCGCCGACGCGGGTGTCATCGCCCCGGTGAGTCAGAGGCCGTAGACGCGGGTCGCGGTACCGGCGAACACGGCGGCTCGTTCGCTCCCACTCAGCGAGTCTGTCAACTCGCGTGCCGAGTCGAGGACTTCGGCGTATGTCGCCGCCAGAGTGCAGACGGGCCAGTCCGAGCCGAACATCAGCCGGTCGGGCCCGAAGGCATCCAGGACCGTGTCCGCGTACGGTCGCAGGCCATCCACCGTCCAGGTCTTCGGGTCGGCTTCGGTCACCAGGCCGGAGAGTTTGCAGACGGTGTTCGGGAGCTCCGCGAGCGCGCGGATCGCGGTGGCCCAGGGTTCGAGTGCGCCGGATGCGATGGGCGGCTTGCCCAAGTGGTCCAGGACGAAGGTGAGGCCGGGGTGTTCCTGGGCCGCCTTGACGCAGGCCGGCAGCTGGTGAGGCAGCACCACGAGGTCGTAGGCGAGGCCGGCCGCGCCGACCGCGGCAAGACCCCGGCGCACGTCGGGCCGCAGCAGCCACTGCGGGTCGGGCTCGCCCTGCACCTGATGCCGGATGCCCACGAGGCGCTGACCGCCCGGGAGTTTACGCAGCTTCGCGAGCGCGTCACCGGCGTCCGGGCGGGTGAGGTCGGTCCAACCGACCACACCCGCCACCAGGTCACCGCCCGCCACCAGATCACTGCCCGCCGCCAGGGCGAGGAACTCGGGGGTCTCATCGGCGACGGTGACCGTCTGGACGAGCACGGTCGCCGCGACACCGGCCGCGCGGGTCTCGGGCAGAAGATCGGCCAGGGAGAAGTTCCTGCGGATCGGGGCGAGCGCCTCGCCGGTGATCCATTCCTGGTCACGTACGGAGAGGTCCCACACGTGGTGGTGGGCGTCGATGAGGCGCGCTGTCACGGCAGCTCCCAGACGACGGGCAGCCCGGCGTCCGCGCCGTCGGCCGAGTAGTCGTGGACGACGTCGAGCAGCTCGGCCATGCGTGCCTGCCAGGCGATGTTGACCGGCAGCTTGTCCAGCTCGGCGAGCATGCGGGCGTAGTCCGCGCACTCCAGGACATGGAAGAGGTCGGTGCCGCTGCGCCAGATCGTCCAGGAGGTGGCGCCCGCCGCGCGGATGGCGGCGACCAGTTCGGCGGGCACTTCGCGGTGCGCGGCGTCGTACTCGGCGACGCGGTCGGCGCGGACCTTGGTGTGCAGGGCGATTCTCACGCGGGGTCCTCTCCGGGGGCGGGGACGGATGCGGGTACGGGGACGTTGGCCGGCAGCAGGCCTTCCGCGCGGGCTTCCTTCCAGAAGTCGTCGGGGACGGCGGTCGCGAACTGCGCTGTCGCGTCCCGGACTTCGTACGGCGAGCGGGCGCCGACGAGGACGGTGGTCACCGCCGGGTGGGCCAGGGGGAAGGCCAGGGCGGCGGCGCGCAGCGTGGTGCCGTGCCGCTCGGCCGTCGCCTTCAGACGCAGGGCCCGGTCGACGAGGGCGCGGGGTGCGGTGGTGTAGTCGTAGGTCGCGCCGGGGCGGGGGTCGGCGAGCAGGCCCGAGTTGAAGACGCCGCCGATCACCACCGCCGTGCCGTGCTCGTGCGCGGCAGGCAGGAGGTCGGCCAGGGCGCTCTGGTCCAGGAGCGTGTAGCGGCCCGCGCACAGCACGGCGTCGACGTCGGTTTCGCGGACGAAACGGGTGAGCATCGCCGTCTGGTTCATGCCCACGCCGATCGCGCCGACGACGCCTTCGGAACGCAGCCGCTCCAGGGCCGGGTACCCCTCACGGAAGGCCTGTTCCGCGTGGTCGTCCGGGTCGTGGAGGTAGACGATGTCGACGTGGTCGAGCCCGAGGCGGGTGAGGCTCGCCTCCAGGGAGCGGCGGATGCCGTCCGCGCTGAAGTCCCAGACACGGCGGTGCGTGGCGGGCACGGCGAAGCCGTGGGCGAGGTCGTCGCCCTCGGGGGCCTCCACCGGTTCGAGGAGCCGGCCTGCCTTCGTCGAGAGCGTGTACGTCTCGCGGGGCCGGGCCCGCATTGCCTCGCCAAGGCGGCGCTCGGACAGGCCGATGCCGTAGTGCGGCGCCGTGTCGAAATAGCGGATGCCCGCGTCCCACGCGGCGTCGATCGCCCCGGCGGCCTCCTCGTCGGTGATCGGGGCGTAGAGGTTGCCGAGGGCGGCGGCGCCGAAGGACAACTCGGTCACCTCGACGCCGCCGGGTCCGATGGCGCGCCGGGTCATGCCGCTCACCGGGCCGCCGGGCGCAGGCGCAGGCCCTGCATGCCGCCGTCGACGGCGAGCGCCGTGCCGGTGGTCGCTCCGGAGAGCGGGCTCGCCAAGTAGGCGATGGCGCCCGCGACTTCGTCCGCGCTCACGAGTCGGCCGGTCGGCTGCCGGGCTTCGAGTGCGGCACGCTCGGCCACGGGATCGGGCGCGGCGTCCAGGAGACGGCCGACCCAGGGGGTGTCGACGGTGCCGGGGTTGACGCAGTTGACGCGCACCCCTTCGCGTACGTGGTCCGCGGCCATGGCGAGGGTCAGGGAGAGCACCGCGCCCTTGGACGCCGAGTACAGGGCGCGCTGCGGGAGGCCCGCGGTGGCGGCGATCGAGCAGGTGTTGACGATCGCCGCGTGGCGGGAGACCCGCAGGTGTGGCAGGGCGGCGCGGGTGGTGCGCACGATCCCGAGGACGTTCACGTCGAGCACCTTGTGCCACTGGTCGTCGTCGTTGTCCTCGACGGTGCCCTGGGCGCCGATGCCCGCGTTGTTGACGAGGACGTCCAGTCCGCCGAGGTCGGCCACCGCGGCGGCGACGGCTTCGCGCACCGAGGCGTCGTCCGAGACGTCGGCGCGGTGGCCGGTGAGCGGCTTCTCCACGGTGCTGGGGTCGAGGTCGAGCACGGCGACCTGGGCCCCGCGCGCGGCGAGCAGCTCGGCGGTGGCCCGTCCGATACCGGAGGCTCCGCCGGTGACCAGAGCCTTCAGACCCTCGAAGTCCTTGGCGTCCTTGGCGTCCTTGGCGTCCTTGGCGTCCGTCATGCGGCTGCTCCTTTGCCCTGAGCGAGGTCGGCGGCCCAGAAGGCGCCGTCCGGATAGGTGAACTCGGCGAGCGACTCGGCCCGCATGGTGGCCGAGAAGCCGGGCGCGGTGGGCGCCAGGTAGTGGCCGTCGCGCACCACGACCGGGTCGATGAAGTGGGCGTGGAGATGGTCGACGTACTCGATGACGCGGTTCTCGGTGGTGCCGGACAGCGCCACGTAGTCGAACATCGACAGGTGCTGGACGAGCTCGCACAGGCCCACGCCACCGGCGTGCGGGCAGACGGGGACGCCGAACTTGGCGGCGAGCAGCAGGATCGCGAGGTTCTCGTTGACGCCGCCGACGCGGGCCGCGTCGATCTGGAGCACGTCGATGGCGCCCGCCTGGAGGAGCTGCTTGAAGACGATGCGATTCTGCACGTGCTCACCGGTGGCGACCTTGACCGGGGCGACCGCCTTGCGGATCGCCGCGTGACCGAGGACGTCGTCGGGGCTCGTGGGCTCCTCGACCCAGTACGGGTCGAACTCCGCGAGGGCCCGAGTCCATTCGACGGCCTCACCGACGTTCCAGCGCTGGTTGGCGTCGATCGCCATCCGGATGCCGGGGCCGATCGCCTCGCGGGCGGTACGGCAGCGGCGTACGTCGTCCGCCAGGTCCGCGCCGACCTTCAGCTTGATCTGGGTGAAGCCGTCGGCGACGGCTTGGCGGGCGAGACGGGTCAGCTTCTCGTCGCTGTAGCCGAGCCAGCCCGGCGACGTCGTGTAGCCGGGGTAGCCGCGCTCTCGCAGCAGGACTTCACGCTCCGCGGCTCCGTGTCTGCCCAACTGGAGTATGTCCAGGGCCTCTTGAGGAGTGAGGGCGTCGGCGATGTAGCGGAAGTCGATCTGGGAGACGAGCCACTGGGGTTCGGCGTCCGCGAGGAACCGCCACAGCGGCTTGCCCGCCCGCTTGGCCGCCAGGTCCCACAGCGCGTTGACGACGGCGCCGATGGCCATGTGCATCACGCCCTTCTCCGGGCCGAGCCAGCGCAGCTGACTGTCCCCGACGAGGTCGCGGTTCAACGTCCCGGGATCGGCGCAGAGTTCCTCGACGGAACGCCCGAGCACATGGTGGCGCAGCGACTCGATCGCGGCGACCTGTACGTCGTTGCCGCGCCCGATGGTGAACGTGAAGCCGTGCCCCTCCAGGCCGTCGTCCGCGTCGGTACGCAGGATGACATAGGCGGCGGAGTAGTCGGGGTCCGGGTTCATCGCGTCGGATCCGTCAAGATCCCGTGAGGTCGGGAACCGTACGTCATGGGTGTCAACCGCGGTGATGCGGGCGGAAGTCGGGGACACAGGAGGCCTTTCCGGAAAGGGGCAGGAAGACGGGGAACCCGGAACGGGGTCAGTCCTGTGCGCGGCCGGTGGTGACGCGCGCGATCATCAGGGCGACCAGGATGATTCCGCCGTAGATGGCCTGGATCCAGAAGGACGGCACCTGGGCGAGAGTGAGCAAGTTCTGTACGACGCCGAGCAGCAGGACGCCGGTGAGTGCGCCGAACATGGTGCCCTTGCCGCCGTCGAGGCTGATGCCGCCGATGACCGCGGCGGCGAACACGGTGAAGATCATGTTCTGGCCCTGATTGGCGTTGATCGCGCCGACGTAGCCGGTCTGCATGAGTCCGCCGACGGCGGCGAGGCACCCGGCGACGATGAACACGCCGAGCATCACGCGCTCGACGCGGATGCCGGCGGCGCGTGCCGCGTCGGCGTTGCCGCCGATCGCGTACAGGGAACGTCCCACACGGTGGTACTTCAGGACGAAGCCCGCGACGCCGAAGGAGACGGCGGCCAGCCACACGGAGAGCGGGATGGTCAGGAACGTCGTGGTGGCGAGGGTGTAGAAGGCGTCGGGCATGCCGAAGAGCGTCTTGCCCTCGGTCGCGCCGACGAGCAGTCCGCGCAGCACGATCAGCATGGCGAGCGTGACGATGAAGGCGTTGAGCTTGAGCTTCACCACGAGGATGCCGTTGAAGGCGCCGATGGCTCCGCCGACGAGCAGGATCGCGAGGAGCCCGGCAGCCACGGGCATGTCCGTGCCGAACCCGGCCTGGGCGGCGGGCAGGACGAGGAGCGCACCGACGGCCGGCGCGATGCCGACGACGGACTCCAAGGACAGGTCGAATTTACCCGTGATCAGCACGAGGGACTCGGCGAGGACGACCATCGCGAGGGCGGCAGAGGCGCCGAGGATCGAGATGAGATTTCGCTCCGTCAGGAAGGAGTCATTGAGCAGGGCTCCCAGGATCATGAGAAGCAACAGTGCTGGAACCAGGGCGAGTTCGCGTGCACGTCGCAGGAGAATGCTCTTCGCTGCGCGGCTTTCGGCGGTGCTTTTCCTTGCGGGGGCAGCTTGTGCGGCCGGGGCCTTGGTATCAGCCACTGTGGTCTCCTTGAATTTCGGCTGCGGGCCCGTTGTGGCTGGCCGCGCAGTTCCCCGCGCCCCTGTCGGGGCCCGTCGTGCCCACCCCCTCGATCGAGGCGATCAGGTCGTGGTCGGTGAAGCCCGCCTCGTGCTCGGCGACGATCCTGCCGTGGAAGAGGACCAGGACGCGGTCGCAGCGCCGCAGGTCGTCCAGCTCGTCGGAGACGACGAGGACGGCGGTGCCGTCCTCGCGTGCGTGGTCCATCCGGGCCAGCAGGGACTCCTTGGACTTCACGTCCACGCCCGCGGTGGGGTTGATGAGGACGAGGAGTCGCGGGTCGGAGGCGAGGGCGCGCGCCATGACGACCTTCTGGGCGTTCCCGCCGGAGAGGTCCGACACCGGCTGGTCGGGTCCCTCGGCGTGGATGTCGAGGCGGTCGATCAGGTCCTCGGCGAAGCTCCGTTTGCGTTCGGTGCGGACGAAGCCGTACTTCCCGAGCCGGTCGAGGACGGTCATCGTGGCGTTGTCGCCGATCGTCATCCCGAACACCAGGCCCTGGTCGTGCCGGTCGCGCGGGACGCAGCCGACGCCGGCCCGCAGCGTGGCGGTGACGTCACCGAACGGCAGGCGACTGCCGTCCAGTTGGGCGCTGCCGCCGGTCGGCATGTGCAGTCCCGCGATGGTCTCCGCGAGGTTGATCTTGCCGCTGCCGCTCGATCCGGCGAGGCCGACGACCTCTCCCTTGCGGACGGTCAGGTCGATGCCCGCGTACGACGCGCTGGTGAGGCCCTTGACGTCGAGCATCACCGGGGCGTCGGCGGGGACCTCGGTCCGAGCGACGGACTCCTCCGCGGCCTCCTTCTCCCGCAGGGCCTCGCCCGCCATCGCCTCGACCAGGGCGGCCCGCGGCAGATCGGCCACGGGCGCGGTGGTGATCCAGCGGGCGTCGCGCAGGACCGTGACGGTCTGGCACACCTCGTACACCTCCTGGAGGTGGTGCGAGATGAAGAGGAAGGTGACGCCGGACTCCTGGAGCGCCCGCATGCGCGTGAAGAGCCGCTCGATCTCACGGTTGTCGAGCTGCGCGGTGGGCTCGTCCAGGACGATGAAGCGCGCCCCGAAGCTGAGCGCCCGCGCGATCTCGACCATCTGCCGGTCCTCGACCTTGAGGTCGGCGGTTCGCGCGTCCGGGTCGACCCGTACGTCCCACGTGTCGAGCACCTCGGCCGCCTGGGCGCGCAGCCTGCGCCAGCTGATGAAGCCGCCGCGCCCTTCGGGCTGCCGGTTGATGAAGAGGTTCTCGGCAACGGTCAGGTCGGGCACGACCGTTGGCTTCTGGTAGACGCAGGCCACCTTGCGGCGCCAGGCGTCGCGGTCGGTGAGCGGCGGTGCGGGCTCGCCGTCGAAGAGGACGGTGCCCGCGTCCGGGGCCTGGAGCCCGGTGAGGATGGTGACGAGGGTGGACTTGCCCGCGCCGTTGCGGCCGACGAGGGCGTGGGACTCACCGGGCAGGACGGTCAGTTGTCCGTCCTGCAGGGCGACGGTGGGTCCGTACCGCTTGACGATTCCGGTCGCTTCGACGAGCGCAGGACCGTGTGCCGTGGGCTTGGTCATCGGCGTACTCATGTGACCGTGTTGCCCCACAGCTTGGAGTCGTCGACGTTCTCCTTGGTGACGAGTGGCGCGGGCAGCTGGTCTTCCAGGATGCCGCTGGGCAGCTTCACGATGGTGGAGTCGTGGTCGGTCTTGCCGGGCTTGAACTTCTTCCCGTTCATCGCGGCCTTGATGTAGTACATCCCGTACTTGGCGTACGCGTCGGCGGGCTGCGAGACGGTGGCGTCGATCTGGCCCTTGCGGATGGCGTCGAACTCCTGCGGGATGCCGTCGTTCGAGATGACGGTGATGTGCCCCTTCTCGCCCGCCTTCTTCAGCAATCCCTTGGACTTCAGGGTCTGCAGGGTGGGCGCGAGATAGACGCCGCCCGCCTGCAGGTAGATGCCCTTGATGTCGGGGTTGGAGTTGAGGAGCGTGTCCAGCTTCGACGCGGCCGTGTCGGACTCCCACTTGGCGGGGATCTCCAGGACCTTGAGCTTGGGGTACTTCTTCTTCACACAGGTGCGGAACGCCTCGGAGCGCTCACGGCCGTTGACGGAGGCGAGGTCTCCCATGATCTGGACGACCTTGCCGGTCTTGACCTGCTCGCCGAGGTAGTCGCAGGCCTTCTCGCCGTAGGCGACGTTGTTGGCCCGCACCACCATCGCGACCTTGCCCTTCTCGGGGGCGACATCGACGGCGACCACGGGAACGCCCTTGCGCTCGGCCTGGTCGAGGCCCGCGGAGATGGCAGCGCTGTCGAGGGGGGCGACGACGAGCCCCTTGATGCCCTGGTTGAGCTGGTTGTTGATGTCGGTGATCTGCTGCGAGGGGTCGCTGTTGGAGTTGACGGTCTTCATCGCGTCGACGTCCTCTGACTTCGCCATCTTCGGCACGTAGTCGTTGTACGACTGCCAGAACGGCGAGGTCAGCAGGGGCAGGATCACTCCGACCTTGCCCTCGCCGCCGCCTTCACCGCCCGCGGGCGCCGCGCTGTCCTTCGTACTGCCGCATGCCGCGAGCACGAGGGACGCGCAGGCCGCCGCGGCGGCGATTCGCGCCGTCCGCGAAATCCCCGCCCTGCTGGACCTGTTGCGCACTGTTCTGCCGGCCATCTGACGGCTCCTCATCGAGGGTGGATCGGGAGTCCTAGCGACTGATGGGCGAATATTTATCAGACCACTTGGCGCTCACAACACCCCTTGGCGCCAAGTTTTCCTGCTTTCAGGCCGTAGTGGTCCGACCACATCTCTGGTTAGACTGCGGCGCACCCGGCCAGTGGAGGAGCGTTACGTGGACCAGACCGCCCCGCAGAAGGGCACCGTGACCGGGCGGGCCATCGAGCAGATCAAGGCGATGATCGGCGAGGGCCGTCTCGAACCGGGGCAACGGCTGCCCACGGAAAGGGACTTGGCCACTCAGCTGGGCATCTCGCGCAGCTCCATGCGGGAGGCGATCCGCGCCCTCACGGTGATGGGGGTCCTTGAGGCCCGGCACGGCTCGGGCATCTACGTCACGCAACTGGAGGCCGGGGACCTCCTGGAGACCTTCGGCGTCGTGGCGGACCTCTCCAGAGGACCACGGCTCGTGGAGCTCCTAGAGGTACGCCGGATCCTTGAGTCCACGGCGACGGCGTTGGCGGCGGCGCGCATCTCGGCGGATCAACTTGCGGACGTCGAGAAGCACTTGGAGGCGATGAACGCCACGGACGACCCGGAGGAGATCCTCTCCCACGACCTCGCCTTCCACCGCGCGATCGCGTTCGCGGCGGGCAACGACACGATGGCGGCGATCCTGGAGGGCCTTTCCTCGCGCACGTTCCGCGCCCGGGTGTGGCGCGGCTACCAGGAAGAGGGCGCCTTCGAGCGCACCCGCCGGGAGCACGCGCGCATCCACCGGGCCCTGGTGGCCAGGGACCCGGAGGCGGCGAGGGCCGCGGCGGCGGCGCACGTGGGCGAGGTGGAGGAGTGGCTGCGGACGCAGCTGGACGAATAGGCCCGGGGCGACCAGGCCTGGTCGGGGGGGGGCGGGCTGTGACTTGTGACGGGTTGACCTTGACACGGTGACAAGGTCTTCACTGGCGACCAGGAGGTGGTCACCAGTGACGATCACGAGACAGGACACAGACGCGACCCGAGCACTCCACGGGCTGGAGGACGGCAATGCGTCCGTACGGCTGCGGGCCGCTCTCACCGTCGGCACGGCGCCCGACCCGCGCTTCGTCGACAAGCTCGTCGAGCGCTGCGCCGTCGAGCCCGAGTTCTTCGTCCGCGACATGCTGACCTGGGCCCTCACCCGCCACCCGGTATACGTGACACTCCCCGCGCTGCTCCGCGAAGTCCGCTCGCAGCGTGCGCAGGCGCGGAGCCAGGCGCTGCACACGCTGTCCAAGATCGGCGACCGGCAGGCGTGGCCGGCCATCACCCGGACGCTCCTGTCCGACGCCGACGACGAGGTGGCACGGAGCGCCTGGCGGACCGCGGTCGTACTCGTGCCGGAAGGTGAGGAGCCCGCACTGGCCACGGTCCTCGCGACACAGCTCGGGCGTGGCGAGCGCGAGACGCAGCTGAGTCTCAGCCGGGCGCTGGTCGCGCTGGGGGAAGTGATCGTGCCGGCGCTGCGTGCCGCGACCACAGGCCCCGACCCACGTGTGCGGACGCACGCGATCGCCACGGAGCGGCTGCTGCGCGACCCGGACGCCGGATTCGAGTTCGCGGTCGACGAGGCGAAACGCATCGTGGCACTGGGTGGCTCCGACCAGGAGGGACACTGACACGAGGGAGCACGAAGGAGACTGACAAGAGGGGCATGAAAGCGTGTTGATCGGTGAGGTGGCGCGGAGGTCCGGGGTCAGCGCCCGCATGCTCCGGCATTACGAGTCCCTCGGCCTGGTGCGGCCTTCGGGACGTACCGGCTCCGGCTACCGGGAGTATGCCGGGGAGGACATCCGGCGGATCTTCCATGTCGAGAGCCTGCGGTCGCTCGGTCTGTCGCTCCGTGAAATCGGACGCGCGCTGGACGATCCCGGATTCACGCCCTCGGCGCTCGTCGGTGACCTCATCCTTCAGACGCGCGAACGCATCGCGGCCGAGACGGAGTTGCTCACGCGGCTGCGCCGGATCGATGCCGCGGGTCCCTCCGGCTGGGAGGACGTCCTCCAGGTCGTCGCGCTCCTCCAGGCTCTGGGCTCGAAGAGCGCCGACACGCGTCAGCGCGCGGCTCTGTCCTCGGGCGACGAGGTGCCGGTTCCGGTGGAGGCCCTGGTCGAGGCGGCCCTGAGCGAGACGGAGCCGAACGTCGCAGGGGCCCTTCGCTGGGCACTGGCCCGGTCGGGCGACGGCGGCCTGGGACTCCTGGCGCAGGGCCTCGACTCACCAGTGGCCGCGGTGCGGGAACGTGCCGTTCAGGCCCTCGCGGAGCTGTCCGGTGACGAGGCCACGGCGCGGCTGCGGGATGCTCTCGCGAACCCCGACGTCGTGGTCCGGGGGCATGCGGCGCTGGCGCTCGGGGCCCGCGGAACGGCCGAGGCGATCCCGACGCTCGTCGACATGATCGTGGCGGGCAGGAACGACACGGACGCGGCCGATGCGCTCAGCGTGCTGGCGAGCGACACCGCGCGTGCGGACCGGATCGCGACCAGGCTCGTCGACCGCCTCACCCGCGCCAGCACCGAAGCGCCCGCTCGCGGACGCCTGACCCAGGCACTGGCAGGCATCCCCGGACCGAGGGCGTCAACCGCGCTCACCGAACTCACCCAGGACACGGACCGCGCCGTAGCGCTGACAGCGACGTACCTGCTGCGGCTACGGGACGAAGAGTGACGGCCCGCTTGGCCCCGGGGCCCCCTGGCGCCCACCGCAGTCGCGTGCCGCGGTGTGTGACGCCTGGTCAGGAAGGGGAATCCCGGAGCCCTCAGCGGGGCAGCGCCGTCACGCTCGCGTCAGCCGTAGTGTCATCAGCTCGAACGGACGCAGCGTCAGGGTGATGCCGTCGGCCGCGTGGTCCGGTGCCGCGGTGTCCGCGAGGGGTCGCTCCAACAGGTCCGTCACACTCACGGAGCCGACCGGGAAGCCCGCGGCCAGCGTCGCCTTCGCGCGGCCTCCCCGCGACTCGTGGAAGCGGACGACCACGTCGCCGCTGCCGTCGTCGGCGAGCTTGACCGCCGTGACGACGACGGCGTCGTTGTCGACCGTCACCAGCGGCGCCACCTCGGCACCGCCGCCCGCGATCTGCCGCTCGGGCAGGTTGATCCGGTAGCCCTCACGCACCGCGTCGCCGATCCCCGCGCCCGGGACCAGCGCGTGCCGGAAGCGGTGGACGCCCTGGTCCGTCTCGGGGTCGGGGAAGCGCGGGGCGCGCAGCAGCGAGGCGCGCACCGTCGTGGTCGTACCGGAGTCCGAGGTGCGGACCGTGCGGGTCACGTCGTGGCCGTACGTCGAGTCGGTGACCAGGGCGACGCCCCAGCCGGGCTCCTCCACGTGCACGAAGCGGTGGTTGCACGCCTCGAACTTGGCGGCCTCCCAGCTCGTGTTGGTGTGCGTGGCCCGGTAGAAGTGGCCGAACTGCGTCTCCGACGCGTACCGCTCCGCGTGGATGTCCAGCGGGAACGCCAGCTTCAGGAACTTCTCCGTCTCGTGCCAGTCGACCTCAGTGTCGATGTCCAGGCGCGGCGAGCCGGGCGTCAGAGTCAGGACCTGTGTCAGGCGTGAGGCGCCGAAGGTTCGTACGACACGGACCGAGGCGCCGTCCTCCGCGGGTTCGACCGCTTCCGCCTCCGTGAGGTCGGTGACCGTGTTGCGGTAGAACTCGTCGACGTCCCACGCGTCCCACATGTTCGGGAAGTCCGCGTGGATCTGCGGCAGGTTCGCCGCCTGGCCGGGTGCGACGGTCTCCCGGTCGGCCACGATGTCGTACGCCGACACGACGAGGCCGCGCGCGTCGATCTCGACCCGCAGCAGGCCGTTGTCCAGGACGAATCCGCCTTCGGCGCGCGAGGCTATCGCCGACTGACCGTCGATCGCGGCCAGTCGGGCGCCTCCGGCGGGAACCCCGTGCCGGGTGTGCGGGGTGGAGTTGAAGACGAGAGTGCCCGAGCCTCCGTCCTCCCCCGCGAGCGCCCGCTGAGCCGCGTCGATGATGCCGTTCAGCTCCTCGGCGACCTTGGCGTACGTCGCGCGCGCCTCCCTGTGCACCCAGGCGATGGACGAGCCGGGCAGGATGTCGTGGAACTGGTGGAGCAGCACCGTCTTCCAGATGCGGTCCAACTCCTCGTAGGGGTACGAGAATTCCGGCGAGCGGACGGCAGCCGTCGCCGCCCACAGCTCGGCCTCCCTCAGCAGGTGCTCGCTGCGGCGGTTGCCCTGCTTGGTGCCCGCCTGGCTGGTGAGGGTGGCGCGGTGGAGCTCCAGGTACAACTCACCGACCCAGACAGGGGCGTTGGGGTACTCCGCCTCGGCCTTCTCGAAGAAGGCAGCGGGAGTCTCCCACTCGACGGTCGCCGAGCCCTCCAGGTCGCGGAGCCGCCCCGCCTTCGCGATCATCTCGCGGGTCGTACCACCGCCACCGTCGCCCCAGCCCGTCGGAGCGAGCGAGTGCCGGGCCACTCCCTTGTCCTTGAAGTTCTTCGCCGCGTGGGCGATCTCGCTGCCCTTCATCGAGCAGTTGTAGGTGTCGACGGGCGGGAAGTGCGTGAAGATGCGAGTGCCGTCGATGCCTTCCCAGTTGAAGGTGTGGTGCGGGAAGCGGTTGGTCTGCGACCAGGAGATCTTCTGCGTGAGCAGCCACTTCGAACCGGCCGCCTTGATGATCTGCGGCAGGCCGGCGGCGAAGCCGAAGGTGTCGGGCAGCCACGCCTCATCGTTCTCGACGCCGAACTCGTCGATGAAGAACCGCTTGCCGTGCACGAACTGACGGGCCATCGCCTCCGAGCCCGGCATGTTCGTGTCGGACTCGACCCACATGCCGCCCGCGGGCACGAACCGCCCGTCGGCGACCGCCTTCTTGACCTTCACCCACACCTCGGGCCGGTGCTCCTTGACCCACGCCCACTGCTGCGCCTGCGACATGGCGAAGACGAAGTCCGGCTCGTCCTCGATGAGCGCGGTCATGTTCGACGTCGTACGCGCGACCTTGCGCACCGTCTCGCGCAGCGGCCACAGCCACGCGGAGTCGATGTGCGCGTGGCCGACCGCGCTGATGCGGTGGGCCGAGGGCTCGGCGGGGGTGGTGAGGACGCCTTCGAGCTCGGCGCGGGCGGCGGGTGCGCTGCCGTTGACGTCCTGGAGGTCGACGGCGTCCAGGGCGCGGCCGATGGCACGCACGATCGCGTAACGGCGCCCGGAGTCCTCGGGAAGCTCCTGCATGAGCTCACCGAGCACTTCGAGGTCGATGACGAGCTGCCACACGGTCTCGTCGAAGACGGCGAGGTCCATGCGGGCCAGCTTGTACTGGGGCTCGTTGCCGGCCGTCTCCTTGTCGCCGAGTTGGGTCGGCAGGAAGGGGTGGTAGTCGAGGATGACGGGGTTGGAGGCGGCCTCGATGTGCAGGTGGACATCTTCGCCGCCGGTCGCCGGGGCGGCGATCCGTACCCACTGGTTGCGGGGGTTGAGGCCCTTCACCGGGGTGCCGTCGGGGCGGTAGACCAGGCCCTCGCACTGGAAGCCGGGCATGTTCTCGTCGAAGCCGAGGTCGAGGATGGCCTCGACGGTCCTTCCCGCCCACTCCGTGGGCACGGTGCCGGTCACCTGGAACCAGCTGGTGGCCCAGGGGGCACCCCACCGCGCGCCGACCTCGGTCGGCTCGGGGTGCGCCGCGAGTCCCTCTTCGACGGGCACGGGCTCGCCCGGAGCCGTCCACACGGCGACGTCCAGGGGTACGGATTCGGGGTAGACGGCCGGGCGGATGCGCTCGTCCAGGACGCGCTTGAGGCGGGCCTCTATGAGGGTGCGGTCGTCGTGCATGTTCTCTCCGAGGGTTGGAACGGGGGGACTCTGCCGGGAGCTTTGCGTGCTGTCATCACCGGCTCCGCCGAGTTCGTCCGCAAACGCCGGACGGGCTGATTTTCAGCCCCTCCGGCGATTGAGGAGCGGGGTCTGGGGCGGAGCCCCAGGTAGGCCCGGGGCGCAGGCACGGTTTTCGGGAAGGGGCGGGGTTGGGGAATCAATCGTTTCGGCCTAGCCGACCTCCCCCGGCCGCACGACCTCCGTGATGCCCCGCGCAGCCAAGTGCGCGGCGTCTCCAGCCCGGGAGGCCAACACCGTGGTGGGCCGCACCCCGTCCGCGGCGAGCCGCATGAACGCCTCGAAAACCGCTCCCCCAGGAGCACACACGGACCGCTCCGAAGGCGAGTCCTCGACCACCACGGCAGTGCACCGCACGGCAGGCGCATACTCCCGCCCCCGCCACTCCTTCGCGATCCGCGCCAGCACCTCACCCCCCGGTTTGACCTGCCCCTCATTGGTCAACAGACCAAGGCTGTACTCAAGTTCAGGGAAGTCCGCCAGCGTCCGCGACACATCGTGCGAACACCACCACGTCACCCCCCATACATCGGCACAGTCCAGCGCCGCCTCCACCGTCGCCTCGGTGAAGGCAGCCGCGTGTTCCGCGGGTATGAGAGGGGCCGGCGCACCCACCTCCTGGAGCCAGACCGGGCGGTGTGGGTCCTCCGCCCACGCCTTGGACAGCTCGATCATGTACGCCGCGTGGTGAGCGGTGGCGACCCCGCCCCGCCCGTGCCGCTGGGCCGTGCCGTTGAACACCCAGGAGTGCACGGCGGTCGCCCCGCCGAGCCGCGCGGCCTGGGCCGGCGTGAAGGGCTGGTCGTCCTGGTACCAGGCGGCGTCGTACTCGGCGTGCAGGTGCAGCTTCCCCGGAGCGCCCTCCTCGCAGGCTGCGAGGACACGTCGCAGCCACTCCCCCGCCTGGTCCTGCGTGATGCGGTCCGGATCGGGATGCGGGCCCGCCGAGAACTGGTTGACCTCGTTGCCGATGGTCATGCCGATGAAGTTCGGCCGGTCGGCGAGCGCGGCGGCGAGCGTCCGCAGGTACGTGACCTCGCCCTCCACCACGTCGGGGTCGGTGAAGATGTTCCGCCGGTGCCACGTCTGCGTCCAGGCGGGCAGGAAGTCGAAGCTCGACAGATGCCCCTGCAGTCCGTCGACGTTGACGTCGAGCCCGCGCTCGGCGGCGGCGTCCGCGAGAGCGACGAGCTGCTCCACGGCGCGCGGCCTGATCAGGGTGCGGTTGGGCTGGAAGTACGGCCAGATCGGGAAGACCCGGATGTGGTCGAGGCCGAGTCCGGCGATCGCGTCGAGGTCGGCGCGCACGGCGTCGATGTCGAAGTCGAGCCAGTGGTGGAACCACCCCTTGCTCGGGGTGTAGTTCGCGCCGAAGCGCGGCGCGGCAGAAGGGGTGGAAGGCACGGAAGGCATGCGGGTCCCGGTTCTCGGAAGTGTGGGGCTGTCTTGCGTACGGGGACGGGCGGGGCGGCGGGCCTCAGTCCTTGACCGTTCCCTCGCCCCGCGGCGGGCCGGGCCTCAGCCCTTGACCGCTCCCTCGCCCACCCCGCGGAAGAAGTACCGCTGGAGGCAGGCGAAGAGCACGATCAGCGGCAGCACGGCGATGACCGTGCCCGCGGCGACGAGCCGTTCGTCGTTGGCGAAGGTGCCGTGCAGGTAGTTCAGGCCGATGGTCAGGGTGAACCGGTCGGGGTCGCTCAGCACGATCAGCGGCCACAGGAAGTCGTCCCAGGCGCCCATGAACGCGAAGATCGCCACCACGGCGAGCGTGCCTTTGACCGCGGGCAGGGCGATACGCAGGAATCGCTGCCAGACGTTCGCGCCGTCGACGTACGCGGCTTCCTCGATCTCGTACGGCAGGTTCAGGAAGGCGTTGCGCATCAGCAGGACGTTGAGCGCGGAGACGCAGCCGGGCAGCAGCACACCGATGAGGGTGTTGTTCAGACCGAGCTCCCGCATGGTCGTGAACTGGGCGATGATGATGCCTTCCACGGGCACCAGCATGGCGAGGATGAAGACGATCGTCGCCGCCCTGCGGCCCCGGTAACGCAGGCGCGCCAGGGCGTAGCCGGCGAGGGTGGCGCCCACGCAGTTGGTCACGACGTTGGCGGCCGCCACCTTGAGGGAGTTGAGCGCGTAGTCCCAGACGGGGATGGTGTCGGCGACCCGCTCGTAGTTGTGGAAGGTCGGGCTGCTCGGCAGGAACTCGGGCGGGGAGCTGAAGATGTTCTCGTGCGGTCCCTTCAGGGATGTGGACAGCTGCCACAGGAACGGCCCGATCATCAACGCCAGTACGGCGAGCAGGAGTACGTAGCGCAGGACGATCTCCCACGCGGGCATCCGGCGGCCGTTCTCGTCCGTGAACCGGCGGCCGTGCCTCCGGGCGCGGGCCTTGCGGGCCTTCGACTGCGCCTGCTCCGCCTGCCCCGCCTTGCCCGTCTGCTCGCTCTTGTGCGTGTCGGTCGTGATGCTCACGAGTCAGTCCTCCTTCCGGTCCGCGCGCAGCACGAGCAGCATCAGCGCGACGGTGACGACGAAGACGACGACCGAGATGGCCGACGCGTACCCGACGCGGCCGGTCAGGCCGGTGCCCACGCGCTGCACCAGCATCACGAGGGTGGTGTCCTCGCCGGCCGGGCCGCCGTTGGGCCCGGCCATCAGGTAGACCTCGGAGAACACCTTGAAGGCGGCGACCGAGGACAGCGCGGCGACCAGCACCATCGTGGAGCGCACGGCGGGCACGGTGACCGTGAAGAAGCGGCGCACCGCGCCCGCGCCGTCCACCGACGCGGCCTCGTGCAGTTCGCGGGGCACGTTGGCGAGCGCCGCCAGGTAAATGATCATGTAGTAGCCGAGGCCCTTCCAGACCGTGACGGCCATGGCGCTCGACAGGAGCAGCCACTGGTCGCTGAGGAAGCCGACCGAGCCGACGCCCACCGCTTCCAGCACCGCGTTGACCAGGCCCCGTTCGTCCAGCATCCACACCCAGATCAGGCCCACCACGACGATGGAGGCGACCACCGGCGTGTAGAAGGCGGACCGGAAGAAGGTCATGCCGGGGACGTGCTTCTGGACCAGCATCGCGAGGAGCAGCGGAAGCAGGACGAGCGCGGGCACGACGCCGACGATGTAGAGCGTCGAGTTGCGAAGGCCGATCCAGAACATGTCGTCGTGCAGCAGCTCCCGGAAGTTGTCCAGGCCGACGTACTCCCCCGGGATCAGGGTGCGTTTGTCGGTGAAGGAGTTGATGAGCGTGCTGACGAACGGGTAGAGGATGAAGATGCCGACGATCAGCAGCCCGGGTGCCGCGAAGAGCCAGGGGCTCGTGGGGAGTTGACGCCTGATGCGGCGGCGGGGCCCGTGGTCGTCCCCGGCGTGGGAGGTGGTGTCGGAGGCGCGGGGAACGGTGGCGGTGCTGGAGCTTTTCATGGTGGTGGTCCCGTGTTGTCTTCTCAGCTCTGCTTCAGCAGCCGGTCGCAGGCCTTGACAGCGTTGTCAAGCGCTTCCTCGGGGCTCTCCTTGCCTTGCAGCGCACGGCCGACGGCGTTGCGCAGCTCGATCTTCATCTGCTCACTGAAGAGCGCGGGTATGTAATTCACCGCGGTCTTGATGGACTTGGCAGCGGCGACCCGCACGCGCGTGTCGTCGGTGCCGTCCTGCTTGGTGAAGTACGGGTCGTCGAGCGAACCTTCCGTGCTCGGGAAGATCGCCACCTTCTTGGCGAAGGACATCTGGCGCTGCGCGTCCGTCACGTAGTGGGCGAAGGCAACGGCGGCGGGCGTCTGCTTGGTGCGGGTGTTCACCATCACCCCCATCACGTACATGTTGTCCTTGCCGGTATTGGTGATCTGCGGGGTGATCCCGATGTTCTTGTAGAGGCCGGGCGCCTCCTTCTTGAACTTGCCGAGATCCAGGGCGCTTCCGGGGTTCATCGCGACGGCCTCGGTGAGGAACTTCTTGCCCGTCGACTCGGGCGTGGCGTTGAGCGCCTGACCGTCCAGGGCCTTCGCGTCGTACAACTTCTTGTACTGGGTGAGGAGTTCGACGCCCTTGGCGCCGTTGAAGGTGAACCTGGTCCCCTCCTTGTCCATCAGCGGGACGCCGTAGCGCCCGAAGTCCTCGATGCTGGGGATGTTGGCGAGCGTGGCGGTCCTGCCCTTGGTCTTCTTGGACAACTGCAGGGCGCTGTCGAAGAGTTGGTCGTACGTCTTCGGGGGCTTGTCGGCGTCGAGCCCCGCCTCCTTGAAGATCCGCTTGTTGTAGAAGAGCGGACCGGTGTTCAGATACCAGGGGAAGGCGTACGTCCCCTCCGTGCCCGGTATCTGGTGGCTCTTCCACGCCCCCGGCAGATACTCCTTCTCGTACTTCCCCGCGGCCTTGTCGAGGTCGAGTGCCAGACCGGCCTTGGCGAGCGGGGCCACCAGGTCGGGCGAGACGTTGACGACGTCGGGGAGGGTGCCGGCCGCGGCGTCGGCGCTGATCTTGTCGGCGTAGCCCTCGCCGGGCTGGTCGACCCAGTTCACCTTCGTGCCCGGGTACTTCTTCTCGAAGCCGTCGACGACCCCCTCGAAGTACGACTTGAAGTTCGCCTTCAGGTTCCAGGTCTGGAAGGTGATCTCGCCCTCGATCTTGCCGGACGCGTCGGTCGAGCCGCCGCCGTCGCCTCCGTCGCCGCAGGCGCTCAGCGGCAGGAGCACGGCGAGGACGGCGGCAGCGGTGACTGCCCTTCTGGGGATGCGGGGGTGGTGGGAGATGCGCACGGTGAAACGGCTCCTTTGCTCGGCCCAGCGTGAGGCAGACCCTGCATGGCGCGCCGGTAAAAAGTCAATGGATTCGTTGAATAATCCTGTCCGCCGCACCAACTGCGCAGGTCAGCGGGGTCTGTTGAACTTCTTGCGGGGATCGACTAATGCGCTTTAGAGTGTGCTGGCTCAAGCGCATTAGTATGCGCTTCACAGGAAAGGGGCAACACCGGTGCAAGGCAAGCGGTCCCCGGCACGCCGGCCGACCATGAAGGACATCGCACGCCGCGCCGGAGTCTCCGAGAGCGCCGTGTCCTTCGCGCTCAACGACCGGCCGGGAGTCTCCGAGGTCACCCGTGACCGGGTGCGCAGGGTCGCCGAGCAGCTGGGCTGGCACCCGAGCACCGCGGCACGCGCGCTGTCCGGTGAGGGCTCGGCGACGGTGGGCCTGGTGGTGGCGCGGCCCGCCGGGACGCTGGGCGTCGACTCGTTCTTCCTGCAGCTGATCTCGGGCATCCAGGAGGTCCTGGCGGAGCGTCAACTCGGTCTGCTCTTCCAGGTGGTGGAGGATGTGGCCGCCGAGTGCGCGGTCTACCAACGGTGGTGGGCGGAGCGCCGGGTGGACGGCGTCCTGGTCGTGGACCCGCGCACCGACGACCCCCGTCCCGCGCTCCTCGACGATCTTGGGCTGCCCGCGGTGCTGACGGGCGGCGTACCGGACCCGGACGCCGGCCATCCCGGCCTCTCCACGGTCTGGGCGGACGACGCGGGTGCGATGGCCGCGGTCGTGGACCATCTGCACGCTCTCGGCCACCGCCGCATCGTGCACATCGCGGGGCTGCCCGGCCTTGCCCACACGGAGCGGCGGATCCGGACGCTGCGGGCCGAGGCGGAGCGGCGTGACCTCTCCGGGGTCCGCTCGGTGACCACGGACTACTCGGACGCCGAGGGCGCGGCGGTGACCCGGCGCGTCCTGTCCGCGGCGTCACCGCCGACGGCTCTCGTGTACGACAACGACGTGATGGCCGTGGCCGGGGTCGCCGCCGCGGCCTCGCTCGGCTTCGCCGTGCCCGGGGACGTGTCGGTGATCGCATGGGAGGACTCGGCCCTGTGCCGAATGGTCCACCCCTGGCTGACGGCACTGTCCCGCGACACGGTGTCCTTCGGCCGCACGGCGGCCCGCGAACTCCTGTCCCTCCTGGACGACGGCCCCGCGGCCACGGTCCAGGTACCGCTGCCGACCCTCATCGAGCGGGAGAGCACGGGGCGGGCGAGCGGGGGATGAGGCGCTCCCGGCGGTCAGGGCTTGCTGAGCCGCTCCCGGCGGTCAGGGCTTGCTGAGCCGCTCCCGGCGGTCAGGGCTTGTCGTACCAGGAGAACGCCGCGATCCTCCAGCCCTCCGGGGTACGGACGAACTGGATGGTCTTCGTGCCGCTTCCCTCGAACGGGGCGCCGTCCAGAATCCCGGACTTGCTGTACGTGCCGAACCGCGAGGCGATGCCGCCCTCGATGTCCGTCCGTTCGGAGGTCTCCCACTCGGAGAACTCCACCAGTCGGCCCTCGCTCAGGAGCCGCTCGCGGGGTTCGATGAACTCCTCCACCGTGTAGACCGTGAACTGCGGTCCGGTGACGACGATCACGCCGCCCGGGAGCATCAACCGGCGGATGCGGGCCACGTCGGCGGCCTTGCCGCCCACGTTGTCGAAGGCGCCGAAGAACTCGGCGGTCACGGCGTCGATCTCACTCTTTGACATGGCCGAGACCGTAACACCGCGCAAGTCAGGGGGACTTCGGGGCTCGGGGAGCCGCGCCCGCGGCTCCCCGAGCGGGGCCGCCCCGCCAGGGACGGCCCGCGCGCCTCCTACACCCGCGACCGGTAGAGGCCGAACTCCGCAAGGCGTACCGCCCCGCGCGACCCCGTCACCCGAAGCCGCCACTCCCGTGCCCGCACCGGCGCGGGCAGCGCGAGGACCCGGCTCGCGCCGACCGTGTCCACCTCGGTCACGGGAGTCCATCCGGACGTGCCGGAGACCCGTGCCTCGATCACCGCGTGCTCCAGCTGCTGTCCACGCCGGATGTCCTCCCCCAGCCGGATCCGGTCGACCTCGCGCGCCTTGCCGAGGTCGATCGTGAGCGTCCCCCGGGAAGGGGCCGGGCACGCCCACGCCGTGTCCGGGTCACCGTCGACCGCGTGCGCCGGGCGGCGGCCGTCGCCACGGGCCCGTGCACCCCGCGCGAAGTCCTCGGGCAGTTCGCGCCCGATCCGCTCGTGGAACTCCCGTAGCCGTGCCACGTCCGCCTCCGGGAGCAGGCCCCTCTTGTCCGGCGGAATGTTCAGGAGCAGCACGGAGTTGCGGCCCACCGAACGGAACCAGATGTCCGTCAACTGCTCGACGGACTTGGGCTGTTCGTCCCCGTGGTAGAACCAGCCGGGCCTGATCGAGACGTCACACTCCGCCGGCCACCACTGCACGTACTGGGCGACCGCCCTCGCTTCCGCGAGCGCCTCCCGGCTTCCCTGGTCGGGCGCGTCGTACTTCAGGGCGTAGTCGACGCTACCGTTCCCCGAGTCCTTGACCGGGACGACGCTCCACTCGTTCTCGCGCGCGAGTCCGCCCTCGTTGCCGACCCACCGGACGTCGGGGCCGCGCACGGCGACCGTCGCGTCCGGAGCCAGGGCGCGGATGACCGCGTACCAGCTGTCCCAGTCGTACGTCTCGACCTTCTCCGGCGGGATCCGCCCCTGCGCCCCGTCGAACCACACCTCGTCGACGGGCCCGTACTCGGTGAGCACCTCGTACAGCTGGTTGAGCATGTGCGCGCCGTAGTCGGTCGCGTCCAGCGTGAACGACCGTACGGCCGCGGCGTCCGCCCTGTCGTCGCCCTCGACCGGCGTGGGGATCGTGCGCTTGGAGCGCGCGCTGCCGTTGGCGTAGACGCCGTGCAGGTACTGGTTCTCGTCGGCGGGCGAGATGTAGACGCCCACCTTGAGCCCGTACCGGCGCAGCGAGTCGGCGAACGAGCGCAGCACGTCACCCTTTCCGGCCTGCCAACTGCTGCTCACCACACTGTGCTTGGTGTAGCGGGACGGATAGAGCACGAAGCCGTCGTGATGCTTGACCGTGAGGATGGCGAGCTTGAATCCGCCGTCGCGCAGGGCCCGCGCCCACTGGTCGGTGTCGAGTCCCGACGGCTGGAACACGTCGGGGTCCTCGTCGCCCGTGCCCCATTCGAGGCCGGTGAAGGTGTTCACCCCGAAGTGCAGGAAGGCGGTCTGCTCCAGGCGTTGCCAGGCGATCTGGCGTTCCGTCGGGCGGACTTGGGATGCCTTGGTGACGACTTCGTCCGGGGAGTCGTTGGGGCTGATCGGGATGCGGTAGGGCGGCTCGGGAGCAGCGGAGGCCCCGGCTGGGCCCGGAGCGGCGAGCGCGAGGGAACTGCTCGACGCGGCGACTGCCGTGGTGACGGCGGCGGTCACGAAGAGGCGTCTGCTGACAGTCATGGGGTGCGGGTCTCCCTGTCGGGGCTCGGATCTCAGGACGCGGGGCAAGGGGGTGGGGTCAGTCGGCGGTCAACGTCCATGTGGCTGGGGTCCGTTGATCTGACGGGTACTGCTGGAGCCCCCCGTCATCACCCACGTACACGTCCATCCGCGTGATCGCGTTCGTCAGCCGGAAGCCGTCGGAGGCCTTCGTCAGCTGCCAGCGCTGCAAGGTGTTCGCCGCGTCGCACTTCTCCCGCGTGACCGCACTACCCGGTTCGAGCGGCACGTTGAGCGTGAGCTTTCCGCTGCGGGTCTCCAGGCAGGTGCCGTCCGCCGTGGACTTCAGCGCGACGTAGCCGTCGGGGGTGCGCTTGATCTCGTAGTCGGCGGGGTCCGCGTGCCCCTTGGTGTCCCGCACGGTGTACGTGCCATCCGCCACCGGCACCCTCGTCAGGTCCCGCCCACCCGGCGCGTGCCCGACGGACTTGGCGCGCGCGGTGAAGTCGGCGTACGTCGGGTCCGGGTGCGCGGCGCCCCAGGTGACCTGGGCGACATGGCTGAGCGGCATCTCCATGGAGGCCGCGACCTCGTTCTCGGTCTCTCCCCGGCCGTTGTCCGGCCACAGGCTGATCTTCGCCCCGGTGATGCCTTCGCGCGAGGCGAGCTTCTCGCCCTCGAAGCTGCGCGGGTCCCACGCCTTGTCGTACAGCGCCTTGGTGTCGGTGTGGAAGCCGCCGCGGACGAGGTAGAGGGCGTAGGCGGCGTTCTGCAACGGTTGGCCCTGGGCGATGAGTTGGCTGGGCTTGGTCTTCACGTCGAGCCAGTGCTCCACGCTCGTCCCCGCCGCGACCGGCACCGTGTTCGCACCGGTCAGGCCGTCGTTCCAGATGCGCAGCCGCTTGCCCTTGCCGGTCGCGTACGCGTGCACGCGGTTGATGAAGTCGACGAAGGCGTCCTGCGGGGTCGCCCTGTCGCCGTATTTCTTCTTCGCGAATTCGAGGATGTGGGGGTACTTGGCGAAGTCGGAGCCGAGCATGTATTCGTCGGCGCCCATGTGCCAGGACTTCGCGGGGAACACCTCGGCGTACTCGTCGATGAGGCTCGTGTAGTAGGCGAAGGCCTCGTCCTTGGTGATGTCGAGGCGCGACGGCTGCGGCTTCCCGTCGGAGTCCGTGAGCTGGAGGTCGGTCCGCTTCTCCAGCCAGGGGTCCATGTGGCCGGGCGAGTTGATCTCCGGAATGATGGTGACGTGGTACTTCTCGCCGAGGGCGACGAGGCGCCGTATCTCACTCTTGGTGTAGTAGCCCCAGCTGTTGGCCTCGGGGTGCTTGTCGCTCTTCACCTTGAGTTCGAGGAGCAGTTGGTTCTGCTTGTTGTACGCCATGTCGCGTACGAGGTTCTCCAGCCAGGGCGTCGAGACGTGGATGTAGCAGGCGCAGACGCCTACCCCGCGCTCCTTGTACTGGGGTATGTCGACCGTCCGCCCGGCCGGTACGCGCTCGCTGCGGGCAAGGAGTTGAAGGAGGGTGCGGGTGCCGTAGAAGGCTCCGGCCTCGGTCGCTCCGGTGATCTCCAGGCGGTCATCGGCGCGGAGTTCGTATCCTTCGGCGCCCAGCTGCTTTCGCGCGGGCGCGACGCCGATCACGATGTCACCGTCACGCGGGGAGCCGCCGGTGACCGGCACCCTGCCCTCGCCCGCGGCGCGCAGATCGTCCGCGAGAGTGCGGGCCACTTCGCGTGCTGCCTGCCCACGGGCGACGATCCGGGTGCCGGGGCCGTAGGCGTAACTCCCCTTCCCCGGCGCCCAGTCGGCGAGCGCCGGGACCGTGCGGGGCGTTTGGGCGGCGGACTGCCTGCCCGCGGCGGGCTGCGACGTCCCGGCGGCCTGAGCCGCCGGGACGGGCGCCGCGAGCAGCAGCAGGGCCACCGCGGCGCCTCTCAGCCGGCGTAGCCGCGCGCGGGGCGCGCGAATCATGCGCATGTCAGTCATGACATCCGATGATTCAAGCGCCCCTGGAGGGTGTCAATGCATCGGCCGCAGCGGGGACTTGGACATTTACGTAGCCCGTCGCCGACCCATCGGATGAATCACGACCCACCTCCACCGAGCTCGGCCGCACACCTGTCAACCCGGCCGGACACCCATCAGCCCGGCCAGGTGCCCGTCAGCCGGCGCGTCGCGACCGCGCCACCGCGGTCGACGGCCGCCTTGACCACGGCGAAGATCGCGCCCTGCAACGTGGCCGCAAGCAGGATCTCGCCCCAGCTGCGGTCCTCGTCCGTCGCGTCGGGCGCGTCCTCGTCATGCCCGGCCATCTTCCACGCCTGCTTGAACAGCCCTCCGGCGGCCACACCCGCGAGCGCGCCGAGCGCCATCCCGACCGGCTTGTACGCGATCTTCGACGCCTTCACACCGCGCTCCCGTACTTCCTCTTGCGCCGCACCAGCACGTATGCGACCACCAGCGCCGCGCCACCCGCGATGAAGCCGGTGCGGCGGTTCTTGACCTGCTCGGGCGCCTTGTCCTGCCACACCTCCGTGGCCTGACCTGCCGCGGCCTTCACCTGCCCGGTGGCGGCGGCGGCCTTGTCCTTGACCTGGTCGGGCACCTTGTCCTGCAGCACATGCGCGGCCTCGGTGGCCTTCGCCCTGGCCTGCTCGCCCAGCTCCGCGGCCTTCGTGGCCGTCTGGCCCTTGATGGCGACCGCCTTCTCCTGGGCGCGCGCCTTGACGTCCGTCTTGGCCGCCAGGGCCTCGACCGTCTCTCCCAGGTCCTGACGGGTCTGCTCGACCTTCGCGCGCAGTTCCCCGGCGCCCGCGGTGTCCTTGTCGTGGGGCTGGTTCATCGCTGTGCACTCTCCTTGATCTCTGCGACGTCGGCCTTCACGCCGTCGATGGCCTGTTCGGGGATCGGCGGGGCCGCCCGGCCGACTTCCTTCTTGCCGGTCAGCGCCAGTACCGCGGCGATCAGACCGAGGACGGCGGTGACGATCAGACCCGCGGCCCATACCGGAAGCGGCACGGCGAGCGCCGCGATCGCGGTGGCGACGAGGGCCTGCAGGGTCAGGAAGCCGACGAGACCGGCTCCACCGAACAACCCGCTGCCTTTGCCGTAGCGCTTGGTCTTCTCCTTCATCTCCGCCTGCGCCAGGCGCATCTCGCCGCGCACCAGCTCCGTCAGCTGCTGTGAGGCGCGCTGCACCAACTCGCCCACCGGCTCGTTGTGGGGGGCGCCGTGTCCGGCGCTGTCGCGGCCGGTGGCGTGCGGGCCTGTCTGGGCCATCGTCATCAACCTCCTGTCTGTTGGGCGACCGAGTACCCCGATCTACGGCATCCGCACATGGTCACCGGTTACGGGCCGCGGTCGCGGCGGGCGGTGTCACTCGTCCACGCGGCGACGGTCCTGGTCGTCCCAGGCCCGGGTGTCGCGGGGCGGTACGAAGGGCTCCTCCTCCGGGGGCATACCTCCGGCGATGGCACGCTGCCGGGACAGCTCCGCGTCGAACTCCAGGCCGAGCAGGATCGCGATGTTGCTGATCCACAGCCACACCAGGAAAATGATCACTCCGGCCAGCGCACCGTAGGTCTTGTTGTAGGAACTGAAGTTGCCTACGTAGAAGGCGAACCCGGCGGAGGCGATCAGCCAGATCACCAGGGCGATGACGCTGCCGGGCGTGATCCACCTGAAGCCCCGGCCCTTCACGTTCGGCGTCGCCCAGAACAGCAACGCGATCATGAAGGTCACCAGGACGACCAGGACCGGCCATTTCGCGATCGCCCACACCGTCAGGGCCGCGTCGCCGAACCCCAGGGCCGAGCCCACGGTGCTGGCCAGACCGCCGGTGAACACCACGATGAGCGCGCTGACGACAGCGAGCAGGAGCAGCACCACGGTCACGCCCACCCTGACCGGCAACACCTTCCAAATGGGCCGGCCCTCGGGCATGTCGTAAACGGCGTTGGCGGTGCGGATGAACGCCCCGACGTACCCGGACGACGCCCACACCGCGAGCACGATGCCGACCACCGCCATCAGGGAGCCGACGCCGCCCTGGCCCGCCAGCTGCCGCACGGCGTCGCTGATGATGTCCCGTGCCGAGCCGGGCGCGAGCTCCTTGAGATTCTTGAGGAGCCAGTCGATCGCCGATTTCCCGACCACGCCGAGCAGCGAGACGAGGACCAGGATCGTCGGGAAGAGCGAGAGCACTCCGTAGTAGGTCAGCGCCGCCGCGCGGTCCGCCAGCTCGTCGTCCTGGAACTCTTTGACCACGCCGGTGACCACTGCCCGCCAGGACCGCTTGGGCAACTGTGTCGGTTCCTTCGGCGCGCGGTCCACGCTGCCGGTATCCGTTGTTCCGTCCATACGTCCCGGAGTAACCCGCAACCGCCGGACCATGCGCGAGTGACCCGAAACGCCGCGCGCCCCCCGGCCGGGATCGGCGGGGGGCGCGCGGCGAAGCGGAGGGAATCAGTCGATACCGGGGAGGATGTGCGGCTCCGCGAGGTCGTCCTCGTAGCCCGCAAGGCGGATCGGGGCAGCTTTCGCCCACGAGTCCAGGTTGCTGAGCTTGCGTGGTCTGCCGGCCCGCTCGCTGCTGCGTTCCGCCGGTCGCTTTTCCTGCTTCGTCAGATCTGGTGTCACCGCGCACTCCTTTGTGTCGCGTAACGGAAGGACATGGGCTGTCGGTCGCGGTGGCGCCGTTGTTCAGGCGGGAGCGCGGCCATGGTGGCGAGCCTGTCCCGGGGCGGTCCAGGGGTGCTTGTGGATCCCTGGAGACCGTCCGTTCGCCTCACACTAACCAAATGAGCGCGCCCGCGCTCTATGGGGTCCGCCGATGGAGTGGATTTCGGACACTTGGTCATGGTGTGGGGGCGGCCTGCGGGCCAGGAACTTCCCACCGATGCGAACCCATGGGCCTTTCCAGACCTCCATGGGACCGTACGGGGATGACTTCTGCCCAGGCACGGGACGGCGCGGTGGCCCTGGTGACCGGAGCCTCGCGAGGGATCGGGCTCGCCGTCGCGCGGGCCCTCGCCGAGTCCGGACATCGCCTTGTCGTGACCGCCCGCGATCCTGACGCGCTGGAGGCGGCGGTGGCCGGACTGCGCGCGGACGGCGCCCGGGCCGTCGGCTGCGCGGGCGGCGTGGCCGATTCCGGTCGGGCGGAGGCGAGCGTGGCTCTCGCGCTCCACGAGTTCGGGCGGCTCGACGTCCTGGTGAACAACGCCGCGACGAACGCCCCTTACGGCCCGCTGATGGACGTCGACCTCACGGTGTGGCGCGCCGCCTTCACCGTGAACGTCGAGGCCGCGCTGCGCCTGACGCAGCTCGCCTGGCGGGCCTGGATGGGCGAGCACGGCGGCGCGGTGGTCAACATCTGCACCGAGGGCGCGTCGCATGTCGGCCCGAACGTGGGCGCATACGGAACCAGCAAGGCGGCGCTCCTGCACCTGACCGCCCAACTCGCGGGCGAACTGGCGCCCTTGGTACGGGTCAATTCCGTGTCCCCCGGCCTCGTCCGCACCGAGATGGCCCGCTTCGTGTGGGACGGCGCCGAGGAGCGGCTCGCCGAGAGCCTGCCGCTCGGCCGCATCGGCGAACCGGAGGACGTGGCGCGGGCCGTGGCGTGGCTTGTCTCGGACGCGGCCGAATGGGTGACGGGCGCCGATCTCCTGGTGGACGGTGGTACGCGGGTGCGGGCCGCCGCCGGGACGACGTCCCCGTACGCCGTGCACGAACGGCTGCGGGCGGCGGGCGGAGCCACCGGCCAGGCCTGACGCCGCCGTCCCGCAGCTACCACTTGCCGGGTGCGTAGTCCTTCAGGAAGACGCCGAACAGGTCCTCGCCCGCCTCGCCGCGCACGACGGGGTCGTAGACGCGGGCCGCGCCGTCGATCAGGTCGAGCGGGGCGTGGAAGCCTTCGTCGGCAAGGCGCAGCTTGTCGTAGTGCGGGCGCTCGTCGGTGATCCAGCCGGTGTCGATCGACGTCATGAGGATGCCGTCGGTCTGGAACATCTCCTGGGCGCTGGTCCGCGTCACCATGTTCATCGCGGCCTTGGCGGCGTTCGTGTTCGGGTGGCCCGCGCCCTTGTACCCGCGGCCGAAGACGCCCTCCATCGCGGAGACGTTGACGACGTAGGAGCGGCCGCTGGAGGCCTTCTTCGCGGCGTCGGCCATCGCCGACCGCAGGGCGCTGATCAGGATGAACGGCGAGGTGTAGTTGCACAGCTGGGTCTCGAGGAGCTCCACCGGGGAGATCTGCTCGATGGTCTGCACCCAGGTGTTGCTGTCGACGACGTCCGGAACCAGGCCGCCGGCGTCGATGGCGGTGCCGTCGAGGTGCCGGGCGACGCTGGCGTTGCCCGCGACGAGCGCGAGGTCGGCGACCTGCTGCGCGTCCAGGCCGCTGGTGCCGAGGGGCAGCGCGGCCAGGCCGTCCACCGCGCCGGAGTTGAAGGCGCCGATGACGGAGTGGGCGGGCAGTTCCCCCGCGGGCAGCGGCGCGCCCTCGCCGTCGACCAGGGCGGCGTACGCGGAGGGCAGGCGGCGTACGGTCTGCGTCGCGTTGTTGATCAGGATGTCGAGCGGTCCCGCGGCGGCGACCCGCTCGGCGAGCGCGACGGACTGGGCCGGGTCGCGCAGGTCGATGCCGACGACCTCCAGGCGGTGCAGCCAGTCCGCCGAGTCGTCCATCGCCTTGAAGCGGCGGATGGCGTCCTTGGGGAAGCGCGTCGTGATCGTGGTGTGGGCGCCGTCGCGCAGGAGGCGCAGCGCGATGTACATGCCGATCTTGGCCCGGCCGCCGGTGAGCAGTGCGCGCTTGCCGGTGAGGTCGGTGCGGGCGTCGCGCTTGGAGCGGTTCAGGCGGGCGCAGTCAGGACAGAGCTGGTGGTAGAAGTAGTCGACTTCCACGTACCGGGTCTTGCAGGTGTAGCAGGAGCGCGGGCGCTGGAGTATCCCCGCGATCCGGCCCTCCTCGGTCTGCGACGAGGGCAGCAGACCCTCGGTCTCGTCGTCGATGCGCTCGGCGGAGCCGGTGGCGGTGGCCTCGGTGACGGCCTTGTCGTGCGCGGTCTTGGCGGCCCGGCGGTCCTGACGGCGGCGCTGCTTCACCGTGCGGTAGATCCCGGCCGTGGCCCGGCGCACCGCGATCGCGTCGGGGTGGTCGACATCCAGCTTGTCGAGTTCGTCGAGCACCGCGAGGCAGACGGCGAGCCGGTCGGGGTCGATGCCGGGACCGAAGGAGGCCTCGGCCTCCTGGGGCTCGGCCGAACCGGCAGCCCCCAGGTTGTCCTCTGTCACCGTCATCGCCGCTGTCCTCGCGTCACTCATGCCGCGGCTCGTCTGGGTGACCGCGGAAGCTCCAAAGAAGAGAACTTTACGTAGCGACGGGCCCCTCTACCAAACGCGGACGGTTCACGCACGCTTCGACGAGCCCCGCGAGCTCCTCCCGCACACTGCGCGCCAGAACATCCAGGTCCGGCACGGCGGCCGCGTCCGCGACCAGACCGAAGTGCACCCGGCCCCGGTAGGTCGACACCGCGACCGCGAGCGCCTGTCCCTGGGCCAGCGGCGCGAAGGGGTACACGGCGGTGAGCGGGCAGCCCCCGAGCCTCAGACCCAGGCTGGGCAGCGGGACGCTGGTCACGAGGATGTCGAAGAGCAGCCGCGCGGCCTGTGCGACGACGGGTCCGCCGATGCGGTGGCCGAGCGGCGGCACATGATCGGCGAGCAGGGCGACGGCGCCCGCGCCGCGGCCGGGCCCCGCGTCCTTGTTGCGGTCCATGGCGGCCCGCACCGCCCGCAGCCGCCCCACCGGGTCCGGATCACCCACCGGAAGACGGACCAGATACCCGGAGAGCCGGTTGCCCGGCGGCTGCGCGGTGCGCGGCCTGCGCCGGGAGACGGGGACCAGGGCGCGCGGCTCCACTCCCTCGCTGCCGTCGCCCCTCTCGTCGAGCCAGCGGCGCAGGGCTCCCGCGACCACGGCGATCAGTACGTCGTTGACGGTGCCGCCGACGCTCTTGCGCACGCGGTGCACGTCGTCCAGGTCGAGCAGCACTCCCGCGGTGCGCCGCGTACCGGTGGCCCGGGACGTGAGGGCGGCCGATGACCGTACGCCCCAGGTGGCGCGGGCGACGGAGGAGCCGATGTCCAGGGCCTGTCCCACGTCGCTGACGGTGGCGCGGACCAGTTCCGGGAGCTTGCGCGGGTCCGTCAGCCAGGACCACCGTGAGGGCTCGGGCCCGGCGGGCGCCGGACGCGCGGCGGGCAGCTCGGTGGGGTCCATGACCGCGGCGGCGAGCATCAGGGCACGCAGCCCGTCGGCGAGGGCGTGGTGGAACTTGAAGAGCACGGCGAAGGAGCTGCCGTCGTCCCCCGGCAGCACATGCGCCTCCCACGGCGGCCTGCCGCGCTCCAGGGGCCGCTGCATGAGCGCGCCCGCCACGGCGTGGAAGTCCCCCGTGGGCTCGGCGAGGCGCACGTGGTCCAGCGGGTCGAAGGCGGGCGCGGCGGCGCGGACGGCCCCGCCGACCGGCAGCCACACGGAACGGATCAGCAGGCGCAGTCCTGGCACGGTGACCGCACGCGCGGCGAGCAGCTGGGCGGCGCGCTCGGCCGCGTCCGGCGAGTCGGCATCGAAGACGCCGAGGGCCCCCAGGTGCATGGGGTGCTTTGCGGACTCGATGTTCCAGAAGGCGAGGTCGAGGGGTGCGAGCAGGTCGGAGGAGTCAGCGGTCTGCGCTTTCAACGGGGTCAACGGGCTGCTCTCGCGTCGAGGACGATGCGGGGGTGGCGTGAACGTGCAGTCAATCGCCGTTGCACGACTACGGTCAAGTACGATCAAGCTACGCACAGTTAACAACAGATTAAGGCCCGCCTCTCCGGGAGAGGCGGGCCTTGTGGTGTGCAAGTGACGTATGGACTACGTCACTTCAGCGATGTACGAGCCGTGTCACTTCAGCGCGGGCGGCGCGGCATCCTGCGACGTGCCCCACTCCGAGGGCTTGTCGCCCACCGTGAAGGAGAGTTCGCGGGTGTCGCGGATGTCGTCGGTCGTCAGATATGTCTTGCCGTAGTCGGCGCCGTCCGTGCGCGCCGACTGGATGTACCGGTCGGTGTCCGACGTGCCCGGCGCCTTCACCGTGAGACGGCCCTTCGGGTAGTAGCGGCGATCCAGCTTCAGGTCGACACGCTCGAAGACGGGCGTCGACAGACCCCAGGTGTCCGTGCCGGGCTGGACCGGGAAGATACCGATCGAGGAGAGCACGTTCCAGGCGGACATGGTGCCGAGGTCGTCGTTCCCCGTCATGCCCGTCGGGGCATCCGTGAAGAGGGTGAGCGCGGCGTGCACGACGTCGGTGGTCTTCCACGGCTGCCCCGTGGACAGATACGTGTACGGGGCGATGAGGTCGGGCTCGTTCTGCGGGTTGTACTTGTCCGCGTTGTAGTAGTCGTACGGGCCGTTGACCCACACCTCGCGCGCGGTCTTCGCCGGGTCCTTCAGGAGCTGCTCGTAGGCGAAGAAGGAGTCGAGACGGTCGTTGGTGGCCTGCTTGCCGCCGATGAGGTCGACCATGCCGGGCAGGTCCTGCGGGACGAGCCACTGGTACTGCCAGGACGTGCCCTCGTGGAAGCCCTCGCTCTTGGCCGGGTCCGCGGGTCCGGTGAAGGCGCCTTCGGCGTCCCGCGCGCGGAAGAATCCGGTCGAACCGTCAAAGATCTTCCGGTAGTTCTGCGCACGGTCCGCGTACCGCTCGGCATCGGCCTTGTGCCCCAGGTCGTCGGCCATCTGACCGAGCATCGCGTCCGAGAGCGCGTACTCCAGCGTCGCGGAAGCACCGTGGTCGTAGTCCGAGTCGCCGGGCTTGGCGTGCGGGCGGCCCTTGATGTACGGCGCGAAGCCCTCGCTCAGGTATTCTTTGTTGGCCTCGCGGCCCACGGGCGCGGAGTCGGCGGGCGGCACGCCGTCCGCGTTCTTCTTCAGCGCGCGGTACGCCTCCTCCTCGTGCCCCTTGAGCAGGCCCTGCTGGTAGGCGTTGGTGAGGAAGGGGGTGACGGGGTCGCCGGTCATGATGTTCGTCTCGACCGTGCCGTAGCCCCACTTGGGCAGCCAGCCGCTCTCCTCGTCGATCTTCAGGACGGAGAGCGCCATGTCACGCGACTCGTGCGGCGCGAGCAGGGCGAGGAGCTGGGCCTGGGTGCGGTAGGTGTCCCACAGGGACCAGTTCTGGTAGTACGTGAATCCCCCGTCATCAGTGGCCCGGTGGATCTTCTGGTCCCAGCCCGTGTACCGGCCGTCGACGTCGCTGCCGATGTTCGGCGCGAGGAACGAACGGTAGAGGGACGAGTAGAACGTGCGGCGCACGGTCTCGCTGCCGCCCTGCGCCCGCACGTCGTCGAGCCGGTCCTCCCACGCGGAGTCAGCGGCCTTCGCGACACGGTCGTACGAACGCCCGCCCTCCGCGCGGAGGTTGAGTGCGGCGCCCTTGGCATCGACGTACGACAGTGCGGTGGTCGCCTCGACCGTGCGGTCCTTGGAGGTGTCGAAGCGGACGTACGCGCCGTTGCGCTCCTCGCCCGCCGACGACTTCTTGGAGCCGGCGGTGACGGTGTCGCCCTTCCAGGTGCCCGACGTCGTGAAGGGCCGGTCGAAGCGCGTGATCGTGTAGACGGTGTACGGCTTGGTGTCCTGGCAGAAGCCGCTGCCGGTGATCGCCGTGCGGACCGTGCGGCTGTCGAGGATCTCGACCTTGGTGCTGCCCGTCTTGTGCAGCGACTGGCCCGCGTTGAGCAGGACGTTGGCCTTGTCGGTGGCGGGGAAGGTGTAGCGCTGCACGCCGGTGCGCTTGGTGGCGGTCAGCTCGGCGTCGATACCGGACTTGAGGCCCACCTCGTAGGAGCCGGGGCGCGCCTTCTCGTCGTCGTGGCTGAACTCCGCCGCGTACTTCGCGTAGTCCGTCTCCTTGAGGTCGCCCGTGGTGGGAAGCACCGGCAGGTCGCCGCCCAACCCGCAGCCCACGCCCGACAGATGGACGGTCGAGAAGCCGCGGATGTGGGTGTCGGAGTGGTCGTAGCCGGTGTTGTGCCCGGTGTCGGGCGAGAACTGGACCATGCCGAAGGGCACGGCCGCTCCGGGGTAGGTGTTGCCCTCGTTCTCCGTGCCGATGAACGGGTTGACCAGGTCGGTCAGTCGGCCGCTCGCTGCTTCCGCTGTGTCCGCAGCAGGGGCGGCCTGCGCCGCCGGGATGGCGAGGGCTCCCCCGAGGAGCGTGGCCGCGGCCACCGCCACCCCCGTACCGCGTAGCCGTTGGGTCCATCTCATGGGTGGGAACGCCTCCTTGGACAACGTTGTCAGAGCGCGGAACGCGATCATTCTTCGGGGGTCGCGTCGCGTGCGTCAAGGGGTGGGAGGCGGGGAGACGACGACGGCTCTCAGCCGGTGTGCAGCCACACCCTCAGCGACCCGATCGGAGTGAAGCCCTGACCGACCGCGGCAGCCAGGCTCTCGCCGCTCTCGTAGCCGACGACGGGCAGGCCGGGCCAGAGCCGGGCGACCTCCGCCAGACAGCCGGCCCAGGCGGACTCCTCGTCGGCCGATGTGAAGAGGTTGGAAACACCCACCACCGACGCGGCGCGGTTGGCGACGGCGCCCGCGACGATCCGTCCCTCGGCGTAGGCCGCCAGGAATTTCGTGTCGTCGCAGAGCAGCCCGGGGCGGAACAGGCCCGTGCTCGCGTCGCCGTCGTTCCACGCGGTCTCCCACGCGGGCAGGGACTCGGCACTCTTGAGCGGCTCCCAACCGAGGTGCGCACCGGCTGGTGCTCCCACTTCCCGGCGGATCCACCGGGCCTCGAACAGCACCTCGAAGCCCAGCGGCTCCAGGTCGAGGCAGGCGAAGCTGTCCTTGACGGAGCAGCCCGGTGACGCGGTGTCGATCCGGGCCACCAGGTCGGCCGCCGACGCCTCGGGGGTGAGCGAGACGGCATCGGGATACAGCGGCGGGGTGCGCCGCGCGCTGCTCCAGACCCCGGCCCCGAACTCCCCCGGCACCCCGTGCGCGCGACACACCGCGTCGCACCACTCGGCGTTGTTGCGGGCCGCGGCCCGCACCCACTCGCTCTTGCTTTCGCTCTCGCTGATCACGGGCTGATGGTGCCAAGCAAGCGGGACGCCGTCCACGGGATAAGGCGCTCCGGCCCACCGGGCCGGAGCGCCTTCACCGCGTCAGGAAGCCGGGCATCCCGCCGGGTCCGGCCGCGACGCGTCGCTGATCAAGGCTTCATGTGCCGCCTTGAGCCGCTTCACGTCGGGCTTGACGACCCTGCGGTCGTACGTCAGCAGACCGTTCAACTCGCCCTCCACATCCGAGATTTGGGTGTAGACGGCGCCGTTGCCGCCCTTGCAGGCGAGCGCGCGCACCTCGTCCAGCTTGGTGAGGTAGTCGTCCGTGTACGTCGCCGGGTCCACGTCGACGTAACTCTGCTGGACGGACCACGCGTGGCCGGGCACCGCGAGTCCGAGGCCGCCGTACTCCCCGTTGATCAGGGCCCGTTCACCGTCGGGCTTGGGCGGGAGTGCCGGGCTCGGGTAGCCGTGTTCGTCCATGATGTCGCCGGTGCCGCCGTCGCGCCCGAGGTTGAGGCCCGACATGCCGTTGACCAGGCGGGTCGGGTCCCAGGACTTGGCCTGGGTGGCGATGCGGCCCTCGTCGTACTGGCCCCAGCCCTCGTTGAAGGTGACCCACATGACGATCGACGGGTGGTTCGCGTGCTCGTCGATCATCTGCTTCATCTCGGACTCGTACTGGGCGCGGGCAGCCGTGCCCGGGTTGCGGCCCGCGTCCATCGACGGCATGTCCTGCCAGACCATGAGGCCCAGCTTGTCCGCCCAGTAGAACCAGCGGTCGGGCTCCACCTTGATGTGCTTGCGCACCGAGTTGAAGCCCATCTCCTTGTGCATCTTCAGGTCGTACGCGAGCGCCTCGTCGGTCGGCGCCGTGTGCAGGCCGTCCGGCCAGAAGCCCTGGTCGAGGGTGGCCATCAGGAACTGCGGCTTGCCGTTGAGCATGGTGCGCGGCGTGCCGTTCACCTTCTCGACCGCGATGGTGCGCATCCCGAAGTAGCTCTTGACGTTGTCGCGGCCGACGGTGACCTTCAGGTCGTAGAGGAAGGGATCGTCGGGCGACCAGAGGTGCGGGTCGGCGATCTTCAGCTTGAGTGGGCTGCCCGTGCGTCCACTCGCCTCCGCGACCTTCTTCTTGCCCTCGTACGCGACCGCCCTGACCGGCACGCCGTCGCGCACGCCCTTGGGCTCGACGGTGACCTGCTTGGTGGCCACGTCGGGCGTGATCTTCAGCGAGTCGGCGTGGTCGGTCGCGACCGGCTCCATCCAGACCGTCTGCCAGATGCCGGACGACGGGGTGTACCAGATGCCGCTGGGGTCGAGGCGCTGCTTGCCGACGGGCGGGTTCTCGCCGTCCTTGGAGTCGGTCGGGTCATAGACGCCGACGATCAGCTCCTGCGTCTTGCCCGGCTTCAGCGCGTCGGTGATGTCGGCGCTGAACTTGTCGTAGCCGCCCTTGTGTTCGGTGACCTTCTTGCCGTTCACGAAGACCTCGGAGTGCCAGTCGACGGCGCCGAAGTTGAGCTTGAGGCGTTTGCCGTCGCCGACCTTCCAGCCCTGGGGGACGGTGAAGGTCCTGCGGTACCACATGCGGTCCTCGTGCCGTTCCAGGCCGGAGAGCTGGGACTCCACGGGGTAGGGGACGAGGATCTTCTCGTCGAGGTTCTTGCCGAACGGGGGCTTCTCGCCGGCCTTGGCCGATGCGAACTGCCAGGAGCCGTTGAGGTTGCGCCAGGCGTCGCGTGTCAGCTGGGGGCGCGGGTACTCGGGGTGCGCGTTGCCGGGACCCACCTCGTCGGCCCACTTGGTGCGCAGCTCGTGCGTGGAGTGGTTGGGGCCGCTGGTCCAGAACGCGGCCACCTCCTTGCCGTTGTCGCCGGTCAGGCCGCCCTTGCCGTCGTAGCGGAGGTCGGCGGTGCCCTTGGCGTTGCCCTCCTTGTTGCCGACCACCGGCTCCTTGAGGCCGACGATGAGCGCGCGCGGGTCATCGGGGTCGGCCTTGACCGTGCTGATCGGCCACTTGGCGCCGCCGATGACGGCTTCGATGTGGCCCGCGAGGTCCGCCGGGGGCGCGCCGATCTCCTGCGCGAAGTCGAGCTTCAGAGTGCGGCCGTCCTTGAGGACCGTGGCGGCGGTGGCCCCGTCGTACTCGAAGCCGTCGGGGAGGCGGAAGGCCGACTGCGGGACGGCTTCCTTGCTGCCGCCGGGCTCGGTCCAGCGCAGGTGCAGGTTCGAGCCGCCGTAGTGCTCGAAGTACTCGACCTTGATGTCGTAGGCCTTGCCGGCCGTCAACTCGACCGGCTGCGCGGTCTGTTCCTTGTCCCAGTCGTCGACCCAGTGGTCGATGGCGAGCTTGCCGTCGACCCAGAGCCGGAAGCCGTTGTCGCCGACCATGGAGAAGGTGTGGGAGCCGGTCTTCTCCGGGACGACCTTGCCGGTCCAGCGGACGGTGGCGTCGTCGGCCTTTCCGGTGGCGAAGGTCAGACGGGGGTCGAGGTTGTCGAAGTCGATCTTCTGGTCGAAGCCGGTGGCCTTGAGCTCGTGGAAGTCGAAGGCTCCGGGGGCGGACTGGGTGTAGTACTCGCCCTTCAGGCCGTGGATCTCGGGGGGTTCGTCGGCGGCTGTCGCGGCGGGGACCGCGGTGAGTCCGGCGAAGGTGAGGGCGACGGTGAGCAGCAAAATCAGTCGCTGCCTGACGCGTCTGGCTCGGATGGGGCGCACAGATCCTCCGTAGCTCGAAGCGGTGCTTGAAGGCTGAGGAAGGGGGTGACGGAAGGCCGGGGAAGGGGGTGGCGGCCCGGCGCCGCAGTCTGTACAACGAATCTGTACAACGTTGGAAGGAACGGCAGTTGGCATGACAGCACGCTCTCCGGCGCGCTGTCCAGGGCCATGACAAACACCCCAGGACAGGGGTGCACCTTGACTCAGGGAGCTGCACGTGCGGGTTAGCCTCAAGGACGTCGCGGAGCGCGCGGGCGTCTCCATCAAGACCGTCTCGAACGTGGTGAACAAGTATCAGCACGTCACCCCGGCGATGCGGGCGCGCGTACAGGAGGCCATCGACGAGCTGGGCTACCGACCGAACTTGACGGCACGTCACCTGCGCAAGGGCCGTACGGGGATCATCGCGCTCGCCGTTCCCGAGCTCGGCAACCCGTACTTCGCCGAGCTGGCCGGCGCGGTCATCGACGCGGCGGCCGAGCACGACTTCACCGTCCTGCTCGACCACACCCGCGGCGAACGCGAGCAGGAGGTCCTGGTCAGCCAGGGTTTCCGGGCCCGGGTCATCGACGGCCTCATCCTGAGCCCGCTGGAGCTCGAATCGGCCGACCTGCTCGGCCGCGAGGACGACGTGCCGCTGGTCCTGCTCGGCGAGCGCCAGTACGACCTGCCCTACGACCACATCGCGATCGACAACGTCGCCGCGGCGCGCACGGCGGTGCGTCATCTCATCGGCCGCGGCCGCTCACGCATCGCGTACCTCGGCGCCCGCACGGACTCCGCGAACCAGCCGGCGAACCTCCGACTCCAGGGCTGGCGCGAGGAGTTGACGCAGGCGGGGATCGCCGCGCCGGACAATCTGGTGGGCCCGGTCGGCGGCTGGAACCGCTGGGACGGCGCGAAGGCGATGGCGCGGATGCTGGACGCGGGGGTGCGGCCCGACGCGGTGTTCGCGTACAACGACCTGGTGGCGATCGGCGCGATGCGCGTACTGCACGAGCGGGGTCTGCGCGTGCCGTGGGACGTGGCGGTGGTCGGCTTCGACGACATCGCCGAGGGGCAGTTCGGGGCGGTCACGCTGACCACGGTCTCGCCGGACAAGCAGGCCATCGCGCGCCTCGCGGTGGCTTCGCTGCTGCGGAGTCTGGAGGGCTCGGGAGAGATCGCCGGACGGGAACTCGCTGCGGAATTCCGCCTGGTGGAGCGCGAGAGCACGCTGGGCCGACGCTGATCTGCGGACGGGCTCCCCTTGCGCGGAGGGTTTACAGCCTCCTTCCAACGATGTAAAAAGCTCCCCGTACCGCCGAGTTGACCGTAAGAGCCGATCCTCCCGTGAGCGCTCTCAGCGCCGGGGCCGCGCCGTTTTGGGGACTCCATGATGCCGACCACACGCCTTAGCCGCACCTCAGCCAGGACCCTCCTCGCCGCCGGCATCGCCGCGAGCCTCGCGCTCGCCACCGGGTGCGCCAAGTCCGAGGACGACGGCGACAAGAGCTCCGCGTCCCAGGACCAGGGCGACTCGGGGCAGGTCGTCTCGGAACCGAGCGAGGGCAGCGGCCCGACCTGCGCGATAGACGCCTACGGCGGCAAGAAGCTCGACCTCAAGAGCGCCACCGTCGGCTTCTCCCAGTCCGAGAAGGAGGCCAACCCCTTCCGCATCGCGGAGACGGCGTCCATCAAGGCCGAGGCGAAGAAGCGCGGCGTCAAGCTGCTCACCGCCAACGCCCAGTCGCAGTTCTCCAAGCAGATCAGCGACGTCCAGGACCTCATCGCCAAGGGCGCCGACCTCCTGGTCATCGCGCCGCTGAACTCCGACGGCTGGGAGCCGGTGCTGCGCTCGGCCTCCGCCAAGCACATCCCGATCATCACCATCGACCGCAAGATCAACGCCAAGGCCTGCAAGGACTACGTCAGCTTCATCGGCTCGGACTTCGTCGAGCAGGGCAAGCGCGCGGCCGACCAGATGATCAAATCGACCGGCGGCAAGGGCAAGGTCGCGATCCTCCTCGGCACGGCGGGCAACAACGTCACCACCGAGCGCACCAAGGGCTTCGAGGACCGCATCAAGGAGAAGGCCCCCGACCTGAAGGTCGTCTTCAAGCAGACGGGCGAGTTCGCCCGCGAGAAGGGCCAGTCGGTCACCGAGAACCTCATCCAGTCCAAGCCGGACATCAAGGGGATCTACGCCGAGAACGACGAGATGGGCCTCGGCGCCGTCAACGCCCTCAAGGGCGCGGGCAAGAAGGCCGGTGACGTGAAGATCGTGACGGTCGACGGTACGCGCAACGCCGTGCAGGGCATCGTCGACGGCTGGATCGACGGCGTCATCGAGTCGAACCCGCGCTTCGGCCCGCTCGCCTTCCAGACCCTGGACACCTTCACCAAGGGCACGAAGGTCTCGCAGGACATCGTCATCAAGGACAGCGCCTACACGAAGAGCAACGCCGAGGCGGACCTCGGCAAGGCGTACTGACATGTCGGACGTCCTCTCGGTGTCGGCCCTCACCAAGACGTTCCCCGGCGTACGCGCTCTCGACTCGGTCGACTTCACCGCGCGCGCCGGCGAGGTGCACGCCCTGATCGGCGAGAACGGCGCGGGCAAGTCCACGCTCATCAAGGTCCTCACCGGCGTGTACGCCCCGGACACCGGCAAGCTGACGTACAACAACCGCCACATCACCTTCGCCACCCCGCTCGAGGCCCAGCACGCGGGCATCTCCACCATCTACCAGGAGGTCAACCTCGTCCCCCTGATGAGCGTGGCCCGCAACCTCTTCCTCGGCCGCGAGCCACGCGGCCGACTGGGCCTCATCGACTTCCGCCGCATGCACCGCGAGGCGGATGAGGCCCTCAAGCGACTCGGCATCAGCGTCGACGTACGCCGCCCGCTTCGCGAACTCGGCGTCGGCACCCAGCAGATGGTGGCGCTGGCCCGAGCGGTCTCGGTCGACGCGCAGGTCGTCATCATGGACGAGCCGACGTCGTCCCTCGAACCCCGCGAGGTCCAGACCCTGTTCGGCGTGATCCGCATGCTGCGGGACCGCGGCATCGCGGTGATCTACGTCAGCCACCGCCTGGAGGAGCTCTACGAGGTGTGCGACACGGTCACCGTCCTGCGCGACGGCAAGCTGGTGCACACGGGCCCCATCGCGGAACTCGACCGACTACGCCTGGTCTCGCTCATGCTGGGCCGCGAGGTCGGCGAGGTCCGCGAAGAGGGCGTGACCAAGTTCTCGGGAGAGCACGCCCCGGAGACCGAACCAGTCCTCCGTGCAAGCAATCTGACGATGCGCCACCACCTGCACGGTGTCTCCGTCGAGATCCGGCCCGGCGAAGTGGTGGGCCTGGGCGGCCTGCTCGGATCGGGCCGCAGCGAGACGGCGAAGGCGATAGCGGGAGCGCTGCAACCGGACTCCGGAACCGTACAGATAGCTAGCCGCCCCGTGCGCACCGGCTCACCCCCGGCGGCGATCCGAGCCGGGATCAGCCTCCTCCCCGAGGACCGCAAGGCCGAGGGCATAGTGCCCGGCCTCTCGGTCCGCGAGAACATCGCCCTCGCGGCGCTCCCCCGCCTGTCCCGCCTCGGCCTGGTGAACGAGGCCGCGATCGACTCCATCGTGGACACCTTCATGAAACGCCTGCGCATCAAGGCGTCGGGCCCCCACCAGAAGGTGGGCGAACTCTCGGGCGGCAACCAGCAGAAGGTCCTCCTGGCCCGCTGGCTCGCGATGAACCCCAAGGTCCTTCTCCTGGACGAACCCACCAGGGGCATCGACATAGGCGCAAAGGCCGAAGTCCAAAAACTCATAGACGAACTGGCCAACGACGGCCTTGCGGTCCTCCTCATCTCCTCCGACATGGAGGAACTCATAGAGGGCTCAGACCGAGTCATAGTCCTCAAGGACGGCACGGCGATCGAAGAACTGACAGGCACCCAGGTCACAGAGGACGCCCTGATGCGAGCGATAGCGACCACAGGGGTCCCCGGTGAGTGACCGACACCCGGTGACGGCCTGCCGCCGCCATTCCGACCTGAGGGGACGTGCCGGTATGTCTGCCCGGAGCACGGTTCGCTGCGCTCCGGTGCCGAAGCACCAAGACGGCCACCGGACGATAGCGAGGACGGACATACCGGCGCGGCCCCGCCCCACAACCGGACCAGAGGCGAAAGCCCGCACCCGACAGCTGACCCGGAGCACACGAAGTACACGGAGCACACGAAGCACACGAAGCACACGAAGCACCCGGAGTACCCATGACTGACCTCGCCCTGGGCCGCTCAGCGGCAGACCGCGAGCGATACCTCCGCCTCCTCCAGGACTACGGCGTCTACGCAGGCGTAGCCGTCCTGCTCCTGCTCAACATCGCCCTCACCCCCCACTTCCTCTCCGCCGAGAACTTCCGCACCCAGGCAGTACAGGTAGCCCCGGTCCTCATCGTCGCCCTCGGCATGGCACTGGCCATCGGCAGCGAAGGCGTGGACCTCTCCGTGGGCTCGGTCATGGCCCTCTCCACGTCCCTCCTCTCCCTCTACCTCGGCTACGGAACGTGGATCGCCCTCATCGTCGCGGTGATAGGCGGCGCAGCCATAGGCATCGCCAACGGCTCCCTCATCGCCTTCATCGGCGTCCAACCCATCGTCGCCACACTGGCGTTGATGGTCGCGGGCCGCGGCCTCGCCCTCGTACTCCTCCCCCAGCTCAAGGACGTACGCGACCCGACGATGGCATCGCTCGGGTCCGGCGCCGTCCTCGGCATCCCCTACCTCGTCCTGATCGCGGCAGCGCTCGCGCTCCTGGTCGCCTTCGTCGTCCGCCGCACCACCTTCGGCCGCCAGCTACTCGCCATCGGCGACAGCCGCCCCGCAGCCCGCCTCGCGGGACTCCCCGTACGCCGCGTCCTGATCCTGGTCTACGTCTGCTCCGGAGCACTGGCGGCCATCGCGGGCGTCCTGGCGACAGCCCGCCTCACCGCGAGCGACCCGACCTCACTGGGCAACCTGATGGAACTGTCCGCGATCACCGCGGTCGTGGTCGGCGGCACCCCGCTCAGCGGCGGACGCGTACGGATCGGCGGCACGGTCGCGGGCGCCGTACTGATCCAGCTGCTCACCGCCACGCTCATCAAGCACGATCTGCCGCCCTCCTGGACGCAGATCGCCCAGGCCGTAGTGATCATTCTCGCCGTCTACGCGGCACGGGAGAGGGGCAAGCGGTGACCGGCACCGTCCTATCCGAGGCCAAGCCCATGAAGAAGCCAGAGGACGAGCCGACCGGCGCGAGCCGCTCCGAGCGCGTCAGCGCACTCGCCCAGCAGCACGGCGCCCTGGTCACCCTGGTGGTCGCCGTCATCGTCGCGTCGCTCAGCTTCGACACGTTCCTGACCGGCGACAACCTGGAGAACATGGCGGTGTCCTCCGCGTTCCTCGCGGTCGTGGCGCTCGGCATGACGTTCGTGATCATCACCGGGGGCATCGACCTCTCCGTGGGCTCGCTCTTCGCCCTCGGCGGGGTCCTCGCGGCCTGGGGTTCCCAGTACGGAACAGCGGTGGCCCTCCTCCTCCCCCTGGCCGTCTGCGGACTCATCGGCCTCGTCAACGGCCTGCTCATCGCCCGCTCACGCCTCGCCCCCTTCATCGTGACGCTGGCCGCGATGCTGGGCGCGCGCGGCATCCTGCTGTCCATCACCGACGAGGGCTCCAAGACCTACCTCGTCGACAAGGACTCGTTCTTCGCGACGCTCGGCCAGGGCAAGGTCCTCGGCGTCGGGGCCCCGGTCTGGATCACCCTCGCCCTCTTCGTCGCCGGCGCCGTGGTCCTGCGCCGCAGCCGCTTCGGCCAGTACGTGTACGCGGTCGGCGGCAACGAGGACGCGGCGGCCCTCATGGGCGCGCCGGTGGCCCGCACGAAGGTCACCGTGTACACCCTCTCCGGCCTGTGCGCGGGCCTGGCGGGAGCGCTCAACGCGGCCTGGCTCGTCTCGGGCGTCACCATCCTCGGCTCGGGCATGGAGCTGGAGGCGATCTCCGCGGTCGTCATCGGCGGCACGCTGCTGACCGGCGGGTTCGGCTTCATCAGCGGATCACTCGTCGGCGTACTGCTCCTGAAGGTCATCCAGAACGTCATCAACCAGATCGGTTCGCTCGACTCCGCCTACCAACAGGTGGTCAGCGGCGCCTTCCTGGCGCTCGTGGTGATCGCGCAGACATGGCTGGGGCGCAGACGGCGGGTGCTGTAGCCGGCCCACCCGACGTCTGCGCCGGGCGCTACATGGGGACGATCTGTCCCTTCCCCAGCGCGATCACTCCGCCCTTGGACACCGTGTAGAGCTCTTCGTCCCGCTCGGGGTTGACGCCGATCGTCGCCCCGGGCGGGACGTCCACGTTCTTGTCGAGGACGGCGCCCCGCACCACCGCTCCCCTGCCGACGCGGACGTTGTCGTGAAGCACCGATCCCTGGACGACCGCCCCGTCCTCGATCGTCACACCGGGCGAGAGCACGGAGCGTGTGACCTGCCCCCGGATGACGCATCCGGGGCTGACGATGGACTCGCTGGCGATGCCCGCCGCGCAGAACTTGGCGGGCGGCAGGCCGCCCGGGTGGGTGTAGATGGGCCAGCGCCGGTTGTCCAGGTTGAAGACCGGCTGGTCGGAGATCAGGTCCATGTGCGCTTCGTAGTACGCGTCGAGCGTGCCGACGTCACGCCAGTAGCCGTGGTCGCGCGCGGTCTCCCCCGGCACGTGGTTGTCGTCGAAGTCGTACACCTGGGCAAGGCCGCGCTCGGTGAGCATGGGCAGGATCGAACCGCCCATGTCGTGCTTGGAGTTGGCGTCCTCGGCGTCCTGCTGGAGCGCGTCGACGAGGGTCTTCGTCGTGAAGACGTAGTTGCCCATGGAGGCGAAGACCTCGTTCGGCGATCCGGGCAGGCCCGGCGGGTCGCTGGGCTTCTCCAGGAAGCGGTCGACGCGCAGGCCGTCACGTGCGGGTGTGATGATGCCGAAGGACGACGCCTCCGAGCGCGGCACGCGGATTCCGGCCACCGTCACCCCGGCGCCGCTCTCGAAGTGCTGGCCGAGCATCTGCCGGGGGTCCATGCGGTAGACGTGGTCCGCGCCGAACACCGCGATGTAGTCGGGCTGTTCGTCGTGGACGAGGTTGAGGGACTGCAGGATCGCGTCCGCGCTGCCCGAATACCAGCGCGGGCCCAGGCGTTGCTGGGCGGGGACCGGAGTGACGTAGTTGCCGAGGAGGCTCGACATCCGCCAGGTGGTGGTGACGTGCCGGTCCAGGGAGTGCGACTTGTACTGGGTGAGCACGCAGATCCGCAGGATGTCGCCGTTGACGAGATTGGAGAGGACGAAGTCGACGAGGCGGTACGTGCCGCCGAACGTGACCGCTGGTTTGGCCCGGTCGGCCGTGAGGGGCTGCAGGCGTTTGCCCTCACCGCCCGCCAGGACGATTCCGAGCACCGAAGGTCCACCGCGCATCGCGCCGCCCCCTTAACTGGGATCACTTGGACTCGAGTAACTCCGCGTACACATCGGTCGTGCGTCGCGCGACCGCGTCCCAGCCGAACTCCCTGACGGCCCTGTCGCGTCCGGCCTCGCCCATACGGCTCGCGGTGCGCGGATCGGTGACCAGTTCGTTCAGGGCCTGCGCGAGCCGCGCCTCGAAGGCCGCCGGCTCCTTCTCCTCGTACGGGACGAGGAGCCCCGTACGTGTGTCGGCGACGACCTCGGGGATGCCTCCGACGTCCGATGCCACCACTGGGGTGCCGCAGGCCATCGCCTCCAGGTTGACGATGCCGAGCGGTTCGTAGACGGAAGGGCAGACGAACACCCGGGCGTGCGTGAGGAGTTGGATGACCTGCGGGCGCGGCAGCATCTCCGGGATCCAGTGGACTCCCGCGCGGGCACGGCTCAGCTCCTCGAAGAGGGTGTGGAACTCGGCGTCGATCTGTGGGGTGTCGGGGGCTCCGGCGCAGAGCACGAGCTGGGCGGATGGGTCCAATTCCTTGGCGGCGCGCAGCAGATGGGGTACGCCCTTCTGCCGGGTGATGCGGCCGACGAACAGCACGTAGGGCCGCTCGGGGTCGATCCCCAGCTGTTCGAGGACGTCCGTGCCGGGGTCGGGGCGGTACAGGCCGGTGTCGATGCCGTTGTGGACGACGCGCACCTTCGCCGGGTCGATGCCGGGGTAGCAGCCGAGAATGTCGGCCCGCATGCCGCGCGATACGGCGATCACGGCGTCGGCGGCCTCGACGGCGGTGCGCTCGGCCCAGCTGGAGAGGGCGTAACCACCGCCGAGCTGCTCGGCCTTCCAGGGGCGCAGCGGCTCCAGCGAGTGGGCGGTCATGACGTGCGGGATGCCGTGCAGGAGCTTGCCGAAGTGGCCCGCGAGGTTGGCGTACCAGGTATGGGAGTGGACGAGGTCGCACCCGGTGAGGGCGGCCGCCATGGACAGGTCCACGGAGAAGGTGCGCAGGGCGTCGTTGGCGCCGTCGAGGGAGTCCCACGCCTGGTGCCGTACGGGCCCGCGGGCGGAATCGCCGCTCCCCCAGCAGTGCACGTCGACGTCTACCAGCGCCGCTAACTCCCGTGCGAGGAACTCGACATGGACTCCGGCGCCGCCGTAGACGTCCGGCGGATACTCCCGCGTGAGCAGTCCCACTCGCACGCAGAATCCTCCGTCCGTCCGCCTCAGCCGTCGGTCGCCCGCCCCCTCATGGTCACCCAGAAGCGTCCGGCGGGGAAGAGGCCCGCACCGACCTCTGGGGCGGCCGGTCGAAGCAACAGTCGCCGCACAGACCGCCGTTCGGGCAGCGGTAGTAGAGGCAGCAGCTGCGGCGGCGGAACGCGGTGCCGGTCCGTGTGCCGGTGCCGCGCAGGTCGGGGTGGTCGAAGAGTTCGGCGGCAAGGGCCCGTGCGCGCTCCCCCACGTCGGTACGTCCGCCGCGGCGGGCCCAGGTGTCCAGCTCGCGTGCGGCGCCGGCGAGCGCGGAGCCCGCGTTGCCCCACAGCAGCGGCGCCGAGATCCGGTGGCGTGTGCGCAAGGCGTCGGCCAGGGGCGCCAGATGGCCGTGCTGCACGATGTCCCGGATGTTCGCGGCGTCGCCCGGCCGCGTCCGCACGTCCGTCAGCCACAGGTCGTCGGGCGAGCTGCCGTCCGCGTCCCAGTGCAGCAGACCCGGATCGAGGTCGGGCACCACGCCGTGCAGCGCTGCCGAGCCGAGCGCCACCGACCACAGCCGCGCCGCGAGCCCCAACTGCGCCACGGACACCGCGATGCGCGCGTCCGGCGCTCCGAGCCGGGCGGCGACCTTGTCGACGCGGAACGCGAGGGGCCCGCTCTCCCCCGCGTACACCCTTGCCAGGGACGTCACTTGGGGACCGTCGGGCGGCGCCCCCGTGCGCAGGGCGAAGAATCCGCCGACGGAGCCGACTTCGGTCAGGTCGAGTGGGGTGGTCACGAGAGCAGAGCCTAGGCGTCCTTGCGGAACAGGGCCGTCCACAGGAAGGGCTCGCCGAAGTACGCGGAGTCGGCCGGTTCGTCACGCATGCGGCGCAGCTCGATCTCCGTGAGGTCGGAGAAGATCCAGCGCAGCGACTCCGGTGTGTAGGCGAGGCCGCCCTGGAGCCCGGAAGCGCGGTAGAAGTCGGCGTCGGGCAGCTCGGAGCCGGATCCTGCCTCTCCGGCGGCGAAGGCGGTGAGGGCGAGGTGGCCGCCGGGGGCGAGGGCACGGTCGAGCAGGGAGAGGTAGCTGACGCGGCGGTGGGGCGGCAGGTGGTGGAAGCAGCCCGAGTCGTGGATCAGGTCGTACGGGCCGCTCAGTTCGGTATCCGTGAGCGCGAAGGCGTCACCGCGGTGGAAGCGGATGTCCGCCCCGGCTTCGCGGGCCCGCTCCTCGGCCCAGGCGACGGCCGCCGGGGAGAGGTCGACGGCGTCCACCTGGAACCCCAGGGAGGCCAGGTACAGGGAGTTGCGGCCGGGCCCGCAGCCCAGATCGAGGGCTCGGCCGGGCGTGAGCAGGTCACGGGCGACGTACGAGGCCAGGTTCTCGTCCGGTTTCGCCGCGAAGAAGGGCACCGGCCGTGAGCGGTCGTCGTAGAAGCCGTCCCACCAGCTCGACGCGTCCGCGGTCCACCGGTCGGCTTCCGGCGCGAACAAGCCGTCCATGAGCTTCAGTACGTCGTCGACCGTGCGTATGTTCCGGTGCATCCGGACCCCTTTCCACGAAGGTCAAGAATACCGGCGAGCACCATAAAAGACCAGGTCAGAAGCCATATTGTCCGCCTCTCCCGACCCTTCCGGTAGCTTGGAAGAGAGTGCGCGGCGGGCCGTTGGCGCAAAGATGTTCGAGATTCTGGATGATCCACCGAACCGCGGCGTAACCCACCCGGGGGAGGACATCTCCCGGGTCGTACTCCATCGGCAGTAGGACTCAATGCCTGCTGAGGTACGACGACGTGGAGCGAAATCCGCGAGATCGTAGTGAGTATGGAAGCCGACCGTTCGCCGCGCCGGACGCCCCGGGCCCACCAGGGGGCGCAACGCAAGCCGTGGAGCACCTCATGAGTGCCCTCACGGTCGCCGTGCTGCTCTCCCTCGTCTCCGCCGTGGCGTACGCGGGCGGGGCCATTCTGCAGGAGCGCGTCGCCGTCAGCACGCCGGAGCGGCGGTACGCACCGCTGCGCCGCGGCGTCTGGTGGGTCGCGATCGCGCTGAACGGCCTCGGCGCGCTGCTCCACGTGGTGGCGCTGGCGTACGGGCCGCTGAGCGTGGTGCAGCCGCTGGGCGCCCTGACCATCGTCTTCGCCCTGCCGATGGCCGCCCTCTTCGTGCGCCGCAAGGCAGGGGCCACCGCCTGGCGCGGCGCGATCATGGCGACCGTGGGTCTCGCCGGGCTGCTCTCGCTGACGCAGTCGGCCGACGCGCAGTCCCTGAACGACGCCGAGCGGGTCATGGTCGCTCTGGTGACGGCGGGCGCCGTGGTGGCGCTCATGGTCGTGGCGCACGCGGTGCACCGTCATCCGGTGGTGCGCAGCGTGCTGCTCGCCAGTGCGGCGGGCGTCGCCTTCGGTATCGCCTCGGTGTTCACCAAGACGGTGGCGGTGGACTGGGAGGCGAGCGAACCCCTGACGCATCAGCTGCCGAGCCTCGCCGTGATCGCGGTCCTCGCGTCGGCCGGTGTGCTGATCTCGCAGGCCTCGTACCGCGGGGCGGGCCTGGCGGCTCCGCTGTCGACGGTGACGGTCGTGAACCCGGTCGTGGCAGCCGCGGTGGGCCTCACGCTCTTCGGCGAATCGTTCCGCTACGGCTCTGCGGGTACGGCCGTGGCCCTGGGCTTCGGAGTGGTCGCGGCGGGTGGTCTGATCCTGCTGACCACGGAGCGGATCGGCGCGGCGCAGGGTGCTGCGGCGTCGACGGTGCCGGTGGCAAAGGGCGGCCCCGCGGCGACGGAGGCCGTGGAGCCGAAGGCGCGGGCGCACGAGCTGCCCGCACTGCCCACCCAGCCCGCGGCCGGGCCGCACCGGCGGGTGCTGTTCCGCCACGGCCACGGCCGTGAACGCATCGGCTCCTGATGGCTGACACCGCTCGCGGCTCGTCCTGAAGCTCCTGGGGGTTCCCCAGGAGCTTCGGTTCTGCGCTCTTCCGCGGTCAGATCCGGACGCCGCCGGCCCGCAGGTACGCGAGCGGATCGACGTCGGAGCCGAAGCCGGGGCCCGTCCGGATCTCGAAGTGCAGATGCGGGCCCGTGCTGTTGCCCGTCGACCCCGAGCGCGCGATGCGCTGCCCCGCGCCCACCTTCTGCCCTGCCTTGACGGTGAGCGCCGAGAGATGGCCGTACTGGGAGTACTTGCCGTCGGCGTGGCGGATCACCACTTCGTAGCCGTAGGAGCCGCCCCAGCCGGACGAGACGACGGTGCCGGCCGCGACGGCCTTCACGGAGGTGCCGGTGGCCACGGCGAAGTCGACCCCCGTGTGGTAGCCCTTCGACCAGGAGCCGCCCGCGGCGCGGTAGGGGGTGCTCGGCGACGCGGCCACCGGCGAGGCGAAGCCCTGCCCGGCCTGCGCGGGCTTCGCCTTGTTCGGCTCGGCCTTCTCGGCCGCGGGCTTCGGCTTCGGTTTGGGCTCCGCACGCTGCTTCGGCTCGGCCCGCTGCTTCGGCTCCGTGCGCTGCTTCGGCGCGGCCTGCGGCTGTCCCGCCTTCTTCTGGGCGGCCTGCAAGGCGAGCCGCTGGCCCGGCGTGATCAGGTCGGGGTCGCCGCCGATCGTCGAGCGGTTGGCCTCGTACAGCTGCTGCCAGCCGCCGTTCACCCGGCGCTCGTCGGCGATCTGGGAGAGCGTGTCACCGCGCACGACCGTGTACATCTGGCCGCGGCCCGCGGTGGACTGCGGGGTGACGTCCGGCTTGACGTCCTTGACCTCGCGCTGGGGGGCCTTGGGCGCCGTCTTCTTGGGCGCGCTCGCCGGCGTGATGTCGGGCGCGTCACCGCCCCGGGTCAGGCCCGCCCGCTCCGCGCAGACCGGCCACGCCCGAGGGCCCTGCGCCTTGAGCACCTTCTCGGCGACGGCTATCTGCTGGTCCTTGGTGGCGCGGTCGGCGCGCGGGGCGTAGGCCGTGCCGCCGTACGCCTCCCAGGTGGACTGCTTGAACTGCAGGCCGCCGTAGTAGCCGTTGCCGGAGTTGATGCTCCAGTTGTTGGTGGATTCGCAGGCCGCGACCTTGTTCCAGGTGTCGACGTCCGCAGCCTCCGCCGTGCCCGTGCCCATCAGCGGCAGCGCCATCCCGGCGCCGCCCGCCGTGACGGTCAGCGACGCACGGTTGATCCGGTTCGGCTGATACCGGCGGTGCCGCCCGCGTAAGGCCATGGGAGCTCCCTCAGTCACACACTGCACAGTCACGTCGGACACACGACAAGGCGGCAAGTTAGCCGGTCCGACCGAGCCGTGACAAGAGTGCGCGACCGAGGGGGCGCCCGACTCGTCAGCGCTTCAAGTGCTTCGGGATCCACTGGAGTTGGACACTCTGCTGGTAGGGGCCGCCGCCCTCATGATCGTTGAAGGAGTAGACCTCCATCGAACGTTCCGACCCCGTGTAGGCGTTGTGCGCGGCGAATACCGTGGACGGCGGGCACGTCATGTCCTCCAGGGCCGTCGAGAAGAGCGCGGGCGCCGTGCCCCGCGCCGCGAAGTGCACCCCGTCGAAGTAGGAGAGCGTACGGAAGACGCTCTCCTCGACGCCGCGCTTCGCCTTCATGTAGAGCGCGATCTCCCGGTAGGGCGGCCGGTCGGTGAGGGTCGTGGCGCGCGGGAAGTCGCACAGGAACGGCACGTCGGGCGCGATCGCCGCCAGGTCGTGGACGAGTCCGCCGACGGCGAGCGTGATCCCGCCGCCCTGGCTGCCCCCGACCGCCGCGACGCGCGAGGAGTCCACCAGCGGATGCGCGCGGGCCGCCTCGACGGCCCGTACGGCATCGGTGAAGACGCGCCGGTAGTAGTACTCGTGCGGATCCTCGATGCCGCGCGTCATGTAGCCGGGGTAGGCGGGCCCGCTGCCGACCGGGTCGGGGGTGTCGCCCGCCGAACCTCCGCCGCCCTGCCCCCGGGTGTCCATCACGAAGTGCGCGAAGCCCGCGGCCGACCACAGCAGGCGCTCGTGCGGCAGGGCGCGGCCGCCTCCGTAGCCGATGTACTCGACGACGACGGGCAGCGGTTCGGTCGTCCCCGCGGGCAGTTTCAGCCAGCCCTTGACGGGGTGGCCGCCGAACCCGGCGAACGTCACGTCGAATACGTCGACCGTGCTCAGGTGCGCGTCGACGGGAACGAAGCGGGCGTCCAGGTCGTGTTCGCGTGCGGCCGAAAGGGTCTTCTCCCAGAACGCGTCGAAGTCCTGGGGCTCGGTCACGTCGGGGCGGTAGCGGCGCAGTTCGTCGAGCGGCATGTCGAAATGGGGCACGGGCGGCTCCTCCGTCGGACACAGTGTCGGAATGTCACGCTACGCCGCGGGGCGATACTGGCGAACACCACCGGCACTTCCACCTCCAGGAGCCACGGCATGAGCAGCACGTCAGCCCAGATCGGTGTCACTGGCCTCGCGGTCATGGGGCGCAATCTGGCCCGAAACTTCGCACGCAACGGCTACACCGTCGCCCTGCACAACCGCACGGCGGCCAAGACCCACGCCTTGGTGGAGGAGTTCGGCGACGAGGGCGATTTCATCGCCACCGAGACCGCCAAGGAGTTCGTCGCGGCCCTGGAGCGCCCGCGCCGCCTGGTCATCATGGTGAAGGCGGGCGAGCCCACGGACGCCGTGATCAAGGAGTTCGCGCCGCTCATGGAGCCGGGCGACATGATCATCGACGGCGGCAACGCGCACTTCGCGGACACCCGGCGCCGCGAGCGTGAACTGCGCGAGCAGGACATCCACTTCGTCGGCACCGGCGTATCGGGCGGCGAGGAGGGCGCGCTGCTCGGCCCGAGCATCATGCCGGGCGGCTCCGAGGAGTCGTACGCCTCGCTCGGTCCGATGCTGGAGAAGATCTCCGCGAAGGCGAAGGACGGATCGCCGTGTGTCACGCACGTCGGCCCGGACGGCGCGGGGCACTTCGTGAAGATGGTGCACAACGGCATCGAGTACGCCGACATGCAGCTGATCGCCGAGGCCTATCAGCTGCTGCGCGATGTGGCGGGCTACTCCCCCGCGCAGATCGCGGACATCTTCCGCACCTGGAACACCGGTCGCCTCGATTCCTACCTGATCGAGATCACGGCGGAGGTCCTCAAGCACGTGGACGCCGCGACGGGCGAGCCGTTCGTCGACGTGGTCCAGGATCAGGCCGAGCAGAAGGGCACCGGCCGCTGGACCGTGCAGATCGCCCTCGACCTGGGCGTTCCGGTGTCGGGCATCGCGGAGGCCGTGTTCGCAAGGTCGCTGTCGGGCCACTCCGAACTGCGGGCCGCGTCAAAGGACTTGGCGGGCCCGAAGGCCCGGACGCTGACCGGGTCGGAGGCAGCGGCGTTCGCCGACCAGGTCGAGCAGGCGCTGTACGCCTCGAAGATCGTGTCGTACACGCAGGGCTTCCACGAGGTCGCCGCGGGCAGCGAGGAGTACGGCTGGGACATCGACCTGGGCGCGGTCGCCGCCATCTGGCGCGGCGGCTGCATCATCCGGGCCGCCTTCCTTGACCGCATCCGCGCCGCGTACGACGCACGCGCGGATCTGCCGAGCCTGCTCTCGGACAAGACGTTCGCGCAGGAGATCGGTGCGGCCCAGGACGACTGGCGGGCGGTGCTGGTCGCGGCCACCCAGCAGGGGGTCCCCACGCCGGGCTTCTCTGCGGCCCTCGCCTACTACGACGCGCTGCGCGCGGACCGGCTTCCGGCCGCGCTCACGCAGGGGCAGCGGGACTACTTCGGGGCGCACACCTATCGGCGTACGGACCGCGAGGGGTCGTTCCACACGCTGTGGGGCGGGGACCGCTCGGAGGTCCAGGCCTAGGGCCTGAAGGGCCTGCCAGTAGGTACAGGCCCAGGCCTGCCGCGGCCTGCGGCAGGCCTGGGCCTGTCCCGTCTCCCTGCCCGTCCGTCTCCCCCGCCGTCAGACCGGCTTGGGCTCGGTCTCGGGCTCAGGTCCCGGCGGCGGGAGCGGGGTCGGCGGCGGGTCCGGCGTGGGCCGCGGCACGGGGCCGGGGCCAGGGCCCGGCGTGGGGCGCTCGGGGTCCGGCATCGGGTTGGGTCCGCCCGGGTCGGGGATCGGGCTGGGTGGCGTGGGGTCGGGGTACGGGACGGTCATGTCTCCTCCATGGGGGTCGGAGATCGGTCGTGTCCACTCTCTCCCGCCTCGCGTGCCCACGCCTGCCGAGTCCACGCGTCCTTGAGCCGTCGGACCTCAGTTCCCGGTGCGCCTGAGCCGCACGACGGGGATGTCGCGATCCGTCTTGGCCTGATAGTCCGCGTAGGGGGCGAAGATCTCGACGAGGCCCGGCCAGACCCTGGCCTTGTCCTCGGGCGACAGGGTCTCGGCGCGGGCGGCGAACCGCTCCTCGGTGCCCACGCGGAGCCGTACGTCGGGCTCGTCGACGAGGTTGCGGTACCACAGGGGGTGCTCGTCGGCACCGCCGTTCGAGGCCACGATGAGGTAGTCGTCGCCGTCGCGGCCGTAGATCAGGACGGTGCGGCGCAGCTGCCCCGTGCGCCGTCCGCGGTAGTCGAGCAGCAGGCAGGGAACACCCTGCACGCCGGTGCCCTTCGTGCCGCCCGACTCCTCGTACAGGCGGGCCTGCTTGGCCACCCAGCCCGTGGGACTGATCACGGCCTCTTCGTCCTGCTGCGCCATGTCCGCTCCTGTGAAGTGTGCGGTCGAAGGGGTACGCGGGAGCCGAGAGGTCACTCAACTCCCGCCGCAACCCTACGACTTGCTCTCCTCCTCGCACCGGAGAACGGCCGCACGCAGCCCCGGGCGCGGGCTGGAGATGACCGGTACGGGGAGGGTGGCGATGTCAGCCGCGCCCGCCATGGAAGCCTGGGCGAGGACGACGGAGTCGACGCCTTCCAGGGCATCGACGGCCTCCGCGATCAGGCGTACGTGGCCCTCCCTGTCGCCGGCCTCGAACCGTTGCCAGGCGCCTTCCACGAGGACCGTCGTGACGTCGACGGGCCGCCCGGCGCGGGCCGCCTCCTCCTCGACCAGTGCGCGGGTCGGCGCCAGGGTGCTCTCCAGCGTGGCGACGACGGCAACAGACCGCCCCGCGGCCACGGCGGCGGCCGCCATGGGCCGGTCGACCCGCACGAGGGGCACGCCGACGGCAGCGGCGCGGGCCTCGGTGACGGCGCCGATGGTCGAGCAGGTGCACAGGACGAGGTCGGCCCCCTGGTCGACGGCCTGCTCCAGAAGTTCCTGGATGTCGTCGGCCACCGCGTCGGGACCCTCGACGCGGGCCCGCGCGAGCAGGTCCTCGTGGACGAGATGGCGCAGCTCGAGCCCTGGGTGGTCCTCGTCCCGCAGCCGCTCGAAGACGGGGACGTGCACGGGCGAGGTGTGCAGCAGGGCGAGCGTCGCGCTCACCATGCGGCCGGGTCCGACTTCACCTTGGCCAGCGCGGCACTGACCAACTCGCCGGAGGCTACGGGCGCCTCATCGGGATGCCGCCCGGCCCACTTCACCACGTACGGGCACAGGGGCGCGACGGCCACGCCTTCCCGGGCCGCCATCGCGTAGAGCTCCCTGGCCAGCGATCCCGCGATGCCCTCGCCCTCGTGCGCGGGCACCACTTCGGTATGGACTGGCACGAGGGCGGATTCGGGTGCGTCAAGCGTGAAGTAGACGATCCGGCCGACGACTTCACCGTCCGCCCGCGCCTCGATGACGCCGCGGGCCCGGTCGTCGCGCATCTCGATCCCACTGCTCATCGGCTCTCCTGGAGGTCTCGCACCGCGTGCGGGCTGCGGGCCATGTCGTCGGCGCCCGGCACCGGCGCCGCCGCGTCGTCGCCGAGGGCCACGATGCGGTTGTTCTCACCCTCGACGTGCACGACCTTGGGCCGCAGGGTGCGCGCCTCGGCGTCGTCGACCTGAGCGTAGCTGATGATGATCACCCTGTCGCCGGGGTGCACGAGGTGGGCGGCCGCGCCGTTGATACCAATGACACCACTGCCGCGCTCGCCCTCGATGGTGTAGGTCTCCAGGCGGGCGCCGTTGGTGATGTCGACGATGTGCACGAGCTCGCCGGGCAGCAGGTCGGCGGCGTCGAGAAGGTCGGCGTCGATAGTGACGGATCCGACGTAGTGCAGGTCCGCCTGGGTCACCGTGGCGCGGTGGATCTTGGACTTGAACATGGTGCGCATCATGAGGCACTCCGGGAGGTAGGCTCCCTGCCTGCTTTGTGCAGGTCAAGGGCGTTGTTCACTGTACATCGGCACGCCTTCGACCCGAAGGCTTCCCCCGACGTCCAGCAGATCAACGCCGCGGTCCCGTATCCGGGACCTCGCCCACCTCCGCCGCCGCGGGATCGAGTACGCGCGCCAGGAACGTGCGGGTCCGCTCGTGCTGCGGGTCGCCCACCACGCGTTCGGGGGTGCCCTCCTCGACGATCACCCCGTCGTCCATGAAGACCACCCGGTCGGCGACCTCGCGCGCGAAGCTCATCTCATGGGTGACGACCAGCATCGTCATCCCCTCGTGGGCGAGCGAGCGCATCACCGCGAGTACGTCCCCGACCAGTTCGGGGTCGAGCGCGGAGGTCGGCTCGTCGAAGAGCATCAACTCGGGGTCCATGGACAGCGCCCGAGCGATCGCGACCCGCTGCTGCTGGCCGCCGGAGAGCTGCGCCGGATAGGACCGCTCCTTGTCGACGAGGCCCACCCGCGCGAGGTTGGCCCGCGCGACGCGCTCCGCCTCCTCCTTGCCGCGCCGCAGCACACGGCGCTGCGCGATGGTCAGGTTCTCCAGCGCCGTGAGGTGCGGGAAGAGGTTGAAGGACTGGAAGACCATGCCGATCCGACGGCGTACGCGATCGATGTCCACATCGGGGTCGGTGACCTCAGTGCCGGCCACCGTCACCGTGCCCGACGTGGGCTCTTCCAGGAGATTGACGCAGCGCAGCAGGGTCGACTTGCCGGAGCCCGAAGGGCCGATGACACAGACCACGTCACCGCGCCCGACCGTGAGGTCGATGCCCTTGAGCACCTCCAGATCGCCGAACGACTTGCGCAGCTCGCGCACCTCGATCGCCTGGCCCGAAGGTGCGGGCGCGTCGGGTGTCTTGTCCAACTTCACGGTGCTCACCTGGCTTTCGCCGTACGGGCCTCGAGCCGCCGCACCAGATGGCCGAGCGGGAGGGTGATGACGAGATACAGCAGTCCGGCGATCAGGATCGGGGTCAGGCTCTTGTGCTCGTTCAGCGCGTCCCGGCCGAAGTTGGCGAGCTCGAACTGGCCGAGCGAGAGGCCGAGCAGATACACCAGTGAGGAATCCTTGGTGAGCAGGATCAGCTCGTTGGTCAGCGGCGGCAGCACGATCCGGAACGCCTGCGGCATCACGATCGACACCATCGCGCGCCCCGATGACATGCCCAGCGAACGGGCCGCCTCCGTCTGCCCCTTGGGCACCGCCAGGATGCCCGCGCGGATCGTCTCGGCCATGTAGGCGGCGCCCACCAGGCCCAGGGACAGCATCACCGTGATGTCCATGTCGAGCGCGACCTCGAAGGCCAGCGGCACACCGAAGCCGAGCGCGATGAACACAAGGAGGGAGGGAATGCCGCGGAAGAACTCGATATAGGCGATCGCGATCCAGCGGTACGGAGGCACCGTGGACAGCCGCATCAGTGCGAGGACGATGCCGAGCCCCAGACCGAAGCCGAAGCCGAGCAGCGTGTAGTAGGCGGTGTTGACCAGCGCGGTGGTGATCACCTCGGGGAACAGCGCCTTGGCGATCTCCACGTCGAAGAACGCCTGGCGCAGTGTCCCCCAGTCGGCCACCAGCGCGAGCACGGCTATGGCGATGAACAGCACGGCGTACTGGACGCCGCGGAACAGCCGTGCCCGCCGCCTTCGGGACATGGACATACGGGCAGAACTCCTCTGGTCAGCCGTTTGAATGCTTGAGGTCAGCTCTGCGGAGTGGTGCCGAACCACTTCTTGTAGATCTTGTCGTAACTGCCGTCGGTCCGGGCCTTCTTGAGGACCTCGTCGACCTTCGTGCGCAGTGAGTCGTTGCCCGTGCGGAAGCCGATTCCGTACTTCTCACCGGTGTCGAACTCCGCGGTCACCTCGGTGTCCGGGTTCTCCTTGATGTATTCGAAGAGCACGCCGTTGTCGTTGATGCCCGCGTCGACCTTGCCTGCCTTGACCGCCGTGAGCAGCAGGCCGACGTCCTCGTACTCCACGAGCTCCACGTCGAGGTCCTTGCTCTCCTTCTTGGCGTAGATGCCGCCGGTGGTGGCCTTCTGGTAGCCGAGCTTCTTGCCCTTGAGATCCTCGAAGGTCTTGTAGGGCTGCCCCTTCTTGGTGATCAGCGCCTGGGTGGCGTTGAAGTAGGGGTCCGAGAAGTCCATGACCTTGTCGCGCTCGTCGGTGATCGTCATGCCCGCGGCGGCCAGGTCGCACTTGCGGATGTTGAAGTCCTGGCCGGTTTCGATGCCCTCGAAGGGTGTGTTGACGATCTCCTGCTCGACCCCCAGCTCCTTGGCGACCAGGTCGACCAGGTCCACGTCGAAGCCGACGATCTTGCCGTCCTTCTTCGACTGGAACGGCGGGTAGGGCAGATGCGTGCAGGTCTTGATCTTGCCGGACGAGACGAGCTTGATCCCCGAGGCGCCCTTGTCGCCGTCACTGTCGGACTTGGTGCTGGTGCAGCCCGCCATCAGCAGGCCGGTGACCGCGGTCAGGGCCATGACAGCCACCGGGGAACGAACGGACTTCGGGGTACGAGCGGACACAGGACCTCCAGGGCAGGCTCGAACCAGGGCGCGAGCGAGATCAACAGCGCTGTGTGCTGCGCAAGCTGCGGTGCATCCTGCCACCGGCCAGGGCTCTTGTCCCGCCCTCGGGATTGCGTATGGGTAACACAATCGATCTCTCCCGCATCACACCCTCCACGATGCAGCGGAACGGCGTTCGTCTTCCAGCCTTGTCAGTAGTATGGGGAGCGAAAGGTGGCCGCCGGTGCTCAGCCCTGAGATGACTGCGATCCTGCGTGATCTGCACGACGTCGGGCCGCCTCTGGGCGCCGACTGTGCGTCGGTGCTCGGTATAGATGATCTTGTGGTCTCCCTGGCGGTCAACGGCCAGATCACAGAGCAGCTGTGGTCGTCCGGAAAGACCGGTTCCGCCTTCGAGGACCTGCAGTTCACTCTGGGTGAGGGCCCGGGACCTGACGCTCTCCGGTGCAGAGAAGCCGCTTTCGCGCCCGACGTGGCTGCCACAGGGCCGCCGAGGTGGCCCAACCTCATTGCGGCGATGGCCCACCTGCCGATCCGGGCTGTGTTCTGCCTACCGCTGGCCCTCGGCGGCATCACGGTCGGTGTCCTCACCGGGCTGCGCTCCACACCGGGCCACATGACGGGCCAGGAAATGGACGACGCACTGGGCCTCGCCGCCGCCTTGACGCTCCAGTCCCTCGGCGGGGCGGAAAAGCGCATCGACGGCCAGGAAGACACGCTGCCACGGGGCGAGTTGCACCGGGCCGTCGTCCACCAGGCCACCGGCATGCTCAGCGTCCAGCTCGCGCTCCCGCTCAGTGAGGCGCTGCTGCGACTGCGCGCCTATGCCTTCAGCCGCGACAGGCCCATCACCGCTGCCGCCGAGGACGTGGTGTCCCGGCGCCTTCGCCTGGACGACGACCGTTCTCGACCCGACCCACCCAAGGAGCCGAGGGGATGACTCCCATGTCCCGTGAGCAGCAAGTATCCGATGTATTCGTGCAGGTCGCGGATTCCCTGATCGACGACTTCGATGTCATCGAATTCCTCGACGAGTTGTGCGCCCACTGCGTCAGCCTGCTCGATGTCTCCGCAGCAGGCATCCTTCTCGCCAACGAGAAAGGACTGTTGCACACGGTCGCCGCCTCCGACGAGAACACACATCTGCTGGAGATCTTCGCCATACAGCACGACCAGGGTCCTTGCCTGGAGTGCTACCGGACCCGCGCCTCCCGCACCGACATCGACCTGCACGATCACACGGCCAACAGCAGCTGGCCCGCGTTCGCCGGCCAAGCCCGCAAGAGCGGCTTCAAGACCAGCCACGTCTTCCCGCTGCGGCTGCGCACCCGCGCTCTAGGGGCGATGAATCTCTTCCACACCAGTCGGCAGGCGCTGAGCGAGCAGGACGCCTCGCTCGCGCAGGCCTTGGCGGACGTCGCCAGCATCGCCCTGCTGCAACAACGCGACCTCGGGCACGAGCAGATGGAGAAGAACCAACTGCAGCGAGCCCTGTCGAGCCGCATCGTCATCGAACAGGCCAAAGGCATCCTCGCCGAACGCTGGATGGTCAAACCCGACGCCGCCTACGGCGCCCTGCGCGCCTACGCCCGCGCCCGTCACCTGCGCATCTCTGACTGCGCCCGCCAGATCATCGACCAGCAACTGGACACCGACCAGATCCCGCGCCCGTAAGCGCCCGTGATCGCCATGAGCGCCCATGAGCGCCCGTAGGAGGCTCGTGCGCCGGACCGCGTCAGACCGATCGGGGCTGCCGCAGAGGGCGACTTGCCTGGTGCAGGCTCTGGATCGCCTGCCTGTAGGAGGCGATGAGCGAGGTCTGGAGGTAGTCCACGCCCAGGTCGTCACAGTAGCGGTGGACCAGGAGTTGGGCCTTGCGCAGGTTCGGCGAAGGCATGCTGGGAAACAGGTGATGCTCGATCTGGTAGTTCAGTCCGCCCAGCACCACGTCGGTGAACCAGCCCCCGCGCACGTTGCGGGAGGTGAGGACCTGACGGCGCAGGAAGTCGGGCCGGTCGCCGCCGGTGAGCGTGGGCATGCCCTTGTGGTTGGGGGCGAAGATGGCGCCCAGATAGAGCCCGAACAGACACTGGTGCACGACGACGAACACCACTGCCTTTCCCGGCGAGAGGAGCAAGAACAAGGCTCCGAAGTAGAGGAGGAAGTGTGCGGCCAGGAGCGTCCCCTCCAGCTTCCGCTGCTTCAGGGACCGGTCCGCCAGGGCGCGTATCCCCGCGAAGTGAAGGTTGAAGCCCTCCAAGCTCAGCAGAGGGAAGAACAGATAGGCCTGTGCCTTCCCGATCCGGCGAGGCAGGCCCCTTGCCGCCTGGGCCTGCGCCTGAGTCCAGACCAGGATGTCGGGGGCCACATCGGGATCGAGTTCCTCGTGATTGGGGTTCGCATGGTGGCGCGAGTGCTTGTCCTGCCACCAGCCGTACCCCATGCCGATTCCCAGGTTGCCGACGAGACGCCCGATCAGCGCGCTGGACCGGGTCCTGCGGAACACCTGACGGTGGCCGACGTCGTGCGTGACGAGTGCGATCTGGCCGAAGACCAGAGCGAGGAAGGCCGCGACGACGAGCGTCCACCAGCTGTCACCGACGGACACCAGGGCCAGGCAGCCGCCCGCGAAAGCCGCGGCCACCAGGGCCATCCGCGCGCCGTAGTAGAGGGGGCGGCGGCGCATCAGCCCCGAGTCCTTGATCTCCTTCGCCAGGCGAGCGAAGTCACTGCCTCGTGCCGGTGTGTCCACGGCTGTATCGGCGCGCTGCGGCGCTTGCGTGCTCATCGGCGGTCCTGTCGTCGCACCGGGCACCGTTCTCGGCTCGGGCGGCGCGCCTTCCGTGGGCGCCCGACGGTGCATGCGGCGCAGTGCACCGTATTCCCCCGGGCCTGACCGGGATCTCGCCCACGGTCCCGGTCGGGGCATGTATGAAGAGTCGTCGAAGTGCGGAGGGTGATCGGCATGATGCCTCTTTTCCCGCCACGGGCCCGATCAGCGCGGGCAGACGTCAGGAGAGACCGTCGCACGAAGATCCGGGTCAGGCGGTAGCGATGTGAGCTGGCACGCGGCCGTGGCGACGTGTCGTACAGATCGGGCCCGCACGGTCGTGGCGCGTCGCTTCCGTCTGCCCGCGTCGCGCCGAGGTGCGGACGCCAGTACGTCTTCCCGGAATCCAGAAAGGGCAGCCAAGGGCTGGGGCATCCTGCTTTCAGACTACACAGCGACTCGTTTACATCACGTAAGGGAAGAGACGACGAGAACCGGCTCTGCCTCACAGGCGAGTTGAGCGTCCGGTCTGGTCGGCGCCGTCCGGAAAGACCCGGGCGGGCACTCCTCGGTCACTTGCGGTACTCGCCCTTGCGGTGGTCCTGGCGCGTCCAGCTCCCTCGGCGCTGGCGTCGGTAGCGACGGTCCCAGCGGTCCTGACGATCTCGGCGGTCCCGATAGTCGCGGTACTCGGAGTGACCACCTCGGCCCCGTCCCCCCACACCACCACGCCCGTAGTGGACGGCTGCGAAGATCAGCACGGCTCCGGCCACCCACCACATGGGGTTGAGGAAGCCGAGGCCGAGCAGAGCAACAACGAGGATGACTGACAAGACGATCATGGGGCGCCTCCCGAGCGGAATGAATCATCGCTGCCGGGGACAGGGGCCTCGCTTCACAGCATAGCCCTGCCGGGGAGAAGGCGATACGCACCGATGTCATGCGTATCGCCGCACTCGGACGGCTACTTGACAGTTTGTCAGGATCTGACGCCGCAGCGGCACCACGCCCCGCACCCAACCCCACGCCGCTCTACGGCCGTTGACAACAGGCTGGAGCAGGCGTTCACTGACGGCACGGCGTAGGACCGTGCCTTTTCCCTTCAGGCGAGGCACTCCGCCTTCCCGTTTCGCCCGGACCCCGCGGAGCCAGGTTCCTCTCCGCGTTTCTGGAGGCTGGGCCATCTTCATGTGAATTCTCCTTCTGCTGATCCTTTCCGCTGATCCTGTTGATCTCCGGCTTCGGCCTCACCAGATCCTCTGATACAGAGCCGCGGCACTGCCGATCACCCTGGCTCGTCCCATGCGTCGTGTGCGACAGCAGCGGCGGCCGGACCAGGGGCGGAGCAGTCCGGCGACAAGGTCAAGAAGGCCTTCCGACGCTGACCCCAAAAGCGCTGCGGGTGGTTCTCACCTCGGCTGGATACCACCCGGCAGGCGCCAACGAGACACCAGACAAAAGAAGTTGATGGGAATGAACCGCAGTCCCGCACCAGGCCGGAGCCGGAGAGGGCAGCCATGTTCATCATCGTGATCATCGCCGTGGCCGTCATCGCAGCCACTGCTGCCTTCCTCTACGTCAAACGCACGCGCAAGCCCGGAGGCGGTAGGCGCGGCCTGCAAAATCGTTTCGGACCCGAGTACCAACGCGCCGTCACCGAGCACCACGACGACGTCATGGCAGCCGAACGAGAACTCAGCGAACGCGTGAGGCGGTACGGCTCACTCCAGGAGAAGCCGCTGTCGCCCGAGAGCCGCCAGTACTACGTGGCTCAGTGGGCCGAAGTCCAGGAGCAGTTCGTCTCATCGCCGCAGAAGGCGGTCACCGAGGCCGACATGCTGTTGGCACACCTTGCCAGGGACCGGGGCTACCCCGACGGGGAGCAGTTCGAGGAACGGATCTCCGCACTCTCCGTCCACCACGGCCATTGCGTGCGGGGCTACCGCAGCACGCACGTCGCTGCCCGCGGCCACAGCAGCACCGAGGAGATGCGAGAGGCCATGATCGAGGCCCGCAGCCTCTTCGAAGCGCTGGTGACGGCCCGGCCCGCCACGGACCAGCGCCACCAACAGACCGCCGACGGCCGCGGCCACTCGCCGCGGACATCCGGCAGGCGGCATGCCAAAGGAAGTGGGACATCATGACGTACGACCAGGAACGCACACAGGAACCCGCCAACCTGGGCCCGAAATCCGCGAAACGGCGCGCCGCGCAAGCGACTCCCACCGAGCCGACCCATCCGCCGCTCCAGACCGGCGCCACCAACGAAGCGGCGGGGCGGACCGGGAACCCGATGCTGATCCCGCAGGGTGACCGGGACAAAATGACCATGCGCCTCCAGCAGGCCCTCAACAGTTTCGTCGAAGACCCGCACGGGGCAGTCCGGGAAGCTGACGGCGTCTTCGACGACGCAGCCACCCACCTGACCAGCACCCTCACCGAACGACACCGCGCCCTGCGCGCCGGATGGCAGGACATGGGCACCTCAGCGCAGACGGAAGAACTCCGGCTCGCGCTCAAGCAGTACCAGGAGATCACCGAACGGCTGCTGCACATCTGAACCACGTCGAGGCCGCGACACGTCCCGTCCGGGCAGACTGCGACGGGCGGGACTCTCTCGAGATCCGTACGGCTGTGGTGGACGGAAACGCGGCCATGGTGCGTTCACGGAGGCGCTGCTCGGTTCGGTATTCGGGCACGCAGAAGTACGCCGGGCACGCAGGAGTACGCTGACCGCAGCGGGGACTTTTCGCGTACCGGCGCTGAAGGTGGTTCGGCCTTGCCACCATGACACCGGCTGCGTCGCGCCCGAGGCAGGTTCCGCACCCCATGACCGAGCGTTCATTCGCATCATTTCCCGCCGATGTCGGTATCGGATCGCCGGAGTACGGCCATGTCGGGGTCCGGGCCTACCGTCGAACACCGTTCAGCCCTGTCGGGTGCACGACGTGCAATGGCCAACACCCGATCGCGTCGCTTCCCGCCGCGTGTGCATCAACCCAGACCCCACTCCGTACGGCAACCGGCAGGAACTCTCATGGCCACCACTCTGCAGCCCTCGCTCCCCCCACAGCCCCTTCTCCGCCTGCGTCTCGCGCCCCCCGGCCCCCTGCCGCACCCCATCGACGGGGCGTGGTGGCCCTCCTCGTACGACCTGCTGACGGAACTGCCGCGGCTGCTTGCCGGGCTGCCGCAGGCCTGGGGTCACATCACAAGCGTCACGGTCAACGGGGCGACGTGGGCCGTGACACCCGGTCGGATGCTCGTGCTCAACCAGGTGGTGCGGCTACGCAGGTCCACCGCCGTGTCCGCCCCGGACACGATCTGCCTGCTCGCCCCCAATCGGGGGCGTTGGGACCTGCTGGTCGTAGCGCCCGAGACTCCGCTGGACGCCGCCGAGTCCCTCATGGCCGCCGCCGCGGGTGCCCCCACCTGAGTGTGCGGCTTGCTCCGGGCCCCGCGACGCGACCGTCTCGGCGAGCCCTGCTCAGGTGCGCAGCAGTCGCTGTGTGATCTCTCGGTACGCCCTCATAGCGTGCCGGAGTTCGTTCGGCTGCGTTTCGGGGCCATGGCCCTGCCACCCCTCGTGGAGGGCACGCCGTTGTTCCGCAAGGGAGCTGATGAGCTGGGCGGCGGCTTCATCGAGGATGCTCTCCGCCTCTTCCAGCGACTCGAGCGGGCCGGCGGCGAAGTTGTTGAGGGCCTCTTGGAGTCGCAGGGCGAGCCGGTCTCGTTCGTCCGTCGGGAGGAGCGGCTCCGGTCCCGGGGCGCGGCGTTCAGTGGAACCCCGGAGTTTGTCCGGCGGCAGCTGAGCACGTGCCTGGTCGTACATCATCGTGGTCACTTTCCTGTGCGTCGTGTCGGCGGAATGGGAACGGACCGGCCGGGCCGAAGAGCTGTGGGCCGGTCAGGAACCCAGGTCGGCGAGAGGTTCGGAGTCGCCGATGAAGGCGCTGGCCACGTGGACAGGCGGCGGTTGTAGGTGCCAGCGTAGTCGCGCGGCGCGGAGAACACCCGCTGCACGTCGATGCCCTGGCGTTCAACCGGGCAACCGCCCCCTGTTCGATCTGCACGCGACTGACGTGCCCGTGCTGTACGGCACTCAAGCGGCCACCTGCACCGGCTTCCCCGCGAACTGCGTGCGGTACAGCTCCGCGTACCTGCCGTCCACCGCGAGCAGCTCCTCGTGCGTGCCGCGCTCCACGATCCGCCCGGCCTCGACGACGAGGATCTGGTCTGCGGACCGCACCGTCGAGAGCCGGTGTGCGATGACGATCGCGGTGCGGCCCTCCAGAGCCTCGGCGAGCGCCTCCTGGACCGCGGCCTCGGATGTGTTGTCGAGGTGCGCCGTGGCCTCGTCGAGGATGACCACCCGCTGCTGGGCGAGCAGCAGCCGGGCGATGGTCATCCGCTGGCGCTCACCGCCGGAGAGGCGGTAGCCGCGCTCGCCGACCACGGTGTCGAGGCCGTCGGGCAGGGAGCGTACGAGGTCTTCGAGGCGGGCCCTGCGCAGGACGTCCCACAGGTCGTCCTCGGTGGCTTCGGGGCGGGCGAGCAGCAGGTTGGCGCGGACCGACTCGTGGAAGAGGTGACCGTCCTGGGTGACCATGCCGAGGGTCTGGCGCATGGACGTCGCGGAGAGGTCACGGACGTCGACCCCGCCGATCCGCACGGCCCCGCCGTCCGTGTCGTAGAGGCGGGGCAGCAGTTGCGCGATCGTCGACTTGCCCGCGCCGGACGATCCGACGAGCGCCACGGTCTGGCCGGGCTCGGCGCGGAAGGAGAGGCCGTGCAGGACCTCGTCACCACCACGGGTGTCGAGGGACGCGACCTCTTCGAGGGAGGCCAGGGAGACCTTGTCGGCGGCCGGGTAGCCGAAGCGGACGTCGTCGAACTCCACCGCCACCGGGCCCGACGGCACCTCGCGTGCGTCCGGCTTCTCATCGATCAGCGGCTTCAGGTCGAGCACCTCGAAGACGCGCTCGAAGCTGACGAGCGCGCTCATGACCTCGACCCGCGCTCCCGCCAGGGAGGTCAGCGGCGCGTAGAGGCGGGTCAGGAGCATGGCGAGGGAGACGATCGCGCCCGTTTCCAGGGTGCCGTTCAGGGCGAAGTAGCCGCCGAGCCCGTAGACGAGGGCCAGGGCGAGCGCCGATACCAGCGTGAGCGCGGTGACGAACGTGGACTGTGCCATGGCCGTGCGGACACCGATGTCCCGCACCCGGCCGGCCCGTGTGGCGAACTCCTGCGACTCGGCGCCCGGTCGGCCGAAGAGCTTGATGAGCGTGGCGCCCGGGGCGGAGAAGCGCTCGGTCATGCGCGTACCCATCGCCGCGTTGTGGTGCGCTGCCTCACGCTGGAGCTTCGCCATCCGGGAGCCCATGCGGCGCGCGGGCACGATGAAGACGGGGAGCAGGACGAGCGCGAGGAGCGTGATCTGCCAGGAGAGTCTCAGCATCATGGCCAGGCTCAGGAGCAGCATGACCACGTTGCCGACGACGCCGGAGAGCGTGTTGCTGAACGCGCGCTGGGCGCCGATCACATCGTTGTTGAGGCGGCTGACGAGCGCACCGGTGCGGGTGCGGGTGAAGAAGGCGACGGGCATGCGCTGCACGTGGTCGAAGACGGCCGTCCGCAGGTCGAGGATGAGCCCCTCCCCCAGGTTCGCCGACAGCCAGCGGCCGAGCAGGCCGAAGCCGGCCTCGGCGACGGCGATGGCGGCGATGAGCAGGGCGTACCGGACGACGAGCGAGGAATCCCCGTCCGAGACGATCGTGTCCACGACGCTGCCCGCGAGCAGGGGGGTCGCCACCGCGAGCATCGCGGTGACGATGCTCAGGAGAACGAAGTAGACGATGCGGCGTTTGTGCGGGCGGGCGAAGGTCCCGATGCGGCGCAAGGTGGCGCGGGCGAAGGGACGGCGGTCCTGCTCGGCGTTCAGGACGCTGTGCAGCTGGGTCCAGGCTGTCGTTTCCATGCTCATGGGAAGAAGGTAGAACCTCAAGTTTCCTTGAGGTCAAGCATCGGGGGCAGTACACCGAAAAGAGACCCCCGCGCGTCCCTGCGTCATCCCTTGACCCGCATGTAGCAGGAACGTACTTTTCGCTTCAACTCTTGTGGCCATCACAGAGGTTGTCGACTTCCTGATGCGAGAAGGCGAACACATGCGAGAGCTTCGAAGGCGTACTCTGCTGTCCGCGATCGGTGGCACAGCCGTCGCCGGGGGCGGCTTCACCGTGGCGGGCACCGGTATCGCCCAGGCCACGGCGCGGCGCCCGAGCCCCACGAGCCCCCTCGACCCGAGGATCCAGACGCTGCTCGACCGTATGACTGTCGAAGAGAAGCTGGGGCAGCTGCAGCAGCTCCCCTGGGCCGTCAGCACGGGCCCCGGTGGCAGCGAGACCAAGGACGTCGAGGACGCGGCGCGCGCCGGACGGCTGGGTTCGGTCCTGAACATCTTCGGCGCCAGGAGCAGCAACGCCCTGCAGCGCATCGCGGTGGAGGAGTCCCGGCTCGGCATTCCGCTGCTCTTCGGGCTCGACGTCATCCATGGCCTGTGGACCACGTTCCCGATCCCCCTCGCCCAGGCGTCGAGCTTCGACCCGGAGGTCACCAGGCGGGACGCCGAGGTGTCGGCGAAGGAGTCCCGCTCGAACGGCGTGCACTGGACGTTCTCGCCGATGATGGACGTCACGCACGAGCCGCGCTGGGGCCGCATCGCCGAGGGCTGCGGCGAGGACCCGTACCTCACGACGGCGTTCGCGGTGGCCAAGGTGGAGGGCTACCAGGGCGAGAGGGAGGGGAAGGACAGAAAGGGCGGTAAGGGCGAGCGGGGTTCGGGGCTCGGCGCCAAGGACCGCATCGCCGCGTGCGCCAAGCACTTCGTCGCGTACGGCGGAGCCGAGGGCGGCCGGGACTACAACACGGTCGACGTGTCGGAGTCGCGGCTTCGCAACCACTATCTGCCGCCGTTCAAGGCCGCGTTGGACGCCGGCGTGGCCACGGTGATGGCCTCCTTCAACACCATCAGCGGCGTCCCGGCCCACGGAAACTCCCACACGCTCACCGACATCCTCTACAAGGAGTGGGGCTTCGACGGCTTCGTCGTCAGCGACTGGAACGGCGTCGACGAACTCGTCGCCCACGGCTTCGCCGAGGACGGCGCCGACGCGGCCAGGCTCGCGCTGAACTCAGGCGTCGACATGGAGATGGCGAGCACCGACCTCGCCAAGCACGGCAAGAAGCTGCTGAGCGACGGCCGGATCAGCGAGCAGCGGCTCGACGAAGCGGTCGCACGCATCCTGCGCCTGAAGTTCGCGCTCGGACTCTTCGAGCACCCGTACGTCGACGAGGACGACGCGATCAACGAGCCGTCCGCCGACGCCCGCAAGGCCGCCCGCGAGACCGCCGCCCGCTCGATGGTCCTCCTCAAGAACGACGGCAAGGCGCTTCCGCTGAAGAAGTCCGCCGGGTCGATCGCGGTCGTGGGCCCGTTCGGCGACTCCGACGACCTGCTCGGCACGTGGACGTTCCCCGGCGCGGCGAAGAACTTCCCCTCGGGCAAGGTCCTCGCGGCGGTGAAGGCCGCCGCCCCGCGGGCGAAGGTGACGTACGCGAAGGGCGTCGACGCCGAGGGCAAGGACACCGGCGGCATCCCGGCGGCGGTCTCCGCGGCGAAGAAGGCCGACGTCACCGTCGTCGTGGTCGGTGAGCCCCCGGCGATGAGCGGCGAGGCGGCGGCGCGCGGTGACATCAGCCTGCCGGGCGGGCAGGAGAAGCTGATCGAGGCGATCGCGGCGACGGGCAAGCCGTTCGTGGTGGTCCTGGTCAACGGACGTCCGCTGACCTTCGGCGGCTGGCTGACGTCGGCGCCCGCCGTCCTGGAGGCCTGGCACCCGGGTCTCGAGGCGGGCAACGCGATCGCCGACGTGCTGTTCGGCGAGGTGAACCCGGGCGGCAAACTGCCCGTCTCGTTCCCGCGGACGGTCGGTCAGATCCCGGTCCACTACAACCACGAGTCGACGGGCCGCCCGTACAACGCGGACAACAAGTACACGTCCAAGTACCTCGACCTGCCTCCGGGCCCGCAGTTCGCCTTCGGTCACGGCCTCTCCTACACGTCTTTCGAGATCGGCGAGCCGAGGCTGAGCCGTGACCACGTCTCGGCGCGGGCGCTGCGCGGGGGCGACACCCTGGAGGTCGCGGTCACCGTCCGCAACACGGGCGAGCGCACGGGCGACGAAGTCGTGCAGCTGTACGTCCATGACATCGCGGCGAGCATCGCTCAGCCGGTGCGCAAGCTGCGGGGCTTTCGCAGGGTGACGCTGAGGCCCGGGAAGTCGAAAACCGTCCGATTCCAGCTCGGCGCCGATGACTTCGGGTTCTGGACGAACGCGGAGAACGGCGAGTTCCGTGTCGAGGAGGGTGCGGTGGACCTCTACGTCGGCAACAGCTCCGAGGCCGAGGCGAAGAAGAGGCTGACGATCACGTAGCGGCCCCGCGGAGGTCATGCGGGAAGGCCGGGACCCGTACGTAAGGGCCGGGACCCGTATGTCCACGGGCCCGGCCCTCGCGGGTCAGCCGAGTTCGAGCGTGGTCACGCCGAAGACCCGTTCCTCGGCGAGCTCCCGCACCGGGCCCGTGTACATACGGGCAGTGGGGAACGTGGGCTTCATGCCGCGCGTCTCGGCGAGGGCCACGGCGTGCGGCTGGGTCTCGGGGACGTCGATGATGACGGGCGCGCCCCCGGCGTCGGCCGTCAGCGCGTCGAAGAGTTCCTCCGCGTCGGCGCGTGTGTCCGCGAACAGGGGCCCGATCCGCAGGGCGCCCTGCGCCGGGCGGAGCACGCCGTACCCGGTGACGCGGCCGTCGACGATCCGGGCGAGGGCGCGGTGTCCGGGAGCGGTCAGCCAGGACTCCAGGAAGCGCGGGCGGTCGGCCGGGTAACTCGCGGCGTCGTATGCGGTGATGGCCCGCAGGCCCGCGGCCTCGACCGGCAGGATCCGCGCGCTTCTGGTGGCGTCTCCGGGCACGGAGCCCACGTAACGGATCGTGCGGTGGGCCAGCTCGAAGCCCGAACGGCGGTAGTTGTCCTGCTGGGCGACCACGCCGTCGAGACCGACGGTGCGCCTGCCCGCGTGGGCGAGAGCCGTGCGCCAGGTGGCGATGCCGTGGCCGTGGCCGCGCAGGTCGGGGCGGACGAGGTAGAAGCCCAGAAAGGCGTACACCTCGCTGTAGTTCACGACCGAGATCGCGGAGACGGGCTCGCCGTCGATGCGGCCCAGGAAGAATCCGTCGGGGTCCTGCGCGAAGAAGGACGGGCCGTCCCGCAGACCCGGATTCCAGCCCTCGTCCGCCGCCCATCCGCTGACGACCTGCCAGTCGTCGAGCGTCGCCCGCGAGATGGTGAGCCGCCCAGGGGCCGAATCCGTCATCGCTGCACCCTTCGTACGGCGGCCGATCTCACCGGCCGCACCGGAACCATCCTGCCCGACTACCCGCCCCACTACCCGAGTCATAAGCGCAGCTTTCAGGGGGGCTTGGCTCCGGTATTGGGATGGTTTGAGCCCGATATCTGCTGTGGGGGGATTTCCCGGCGGAGCCCTGGAAGGGTGGTCGGCGGGTGCGAGGCCAACTGTCCGTTCATTTCCGGCCTTTTCTCAATTAGCGCGCAGAAATGACCACTTGCGGTCATGGAACGGACGAGAAGACGATCGGCGCCGAACGCCGTCGCGACAGCGATGCCGCCACGGCAGTCAACAACGACCGTTCTTCCAGGAGGTTCCAGTGAACGACCGACTCGCACTCGGACCGGATGCCGCACGGCAACTGGCCACGACGACCAAGACCACTCCCCAGATGCGCGGCATCACCCCGCGCTACCTGCTGCGCGCCCTGCCCTGGGTGGACGTCGAATCGGGCTCCTACCGGGTGAACCGGCGCCGGACCTTCGTGCTCGGCGACGACCGCATCACCACGTACGAGGAGAGCGGATCGCAGCGCGTCGTGCCCGGTGACTTACGCGAGGTTCCCTACCTCCGCGACGCCGATGACGCGCTGCTCGCCGAGCTGGCCGGCTCCTTCACCGAGGTCCCCTTCGAGGCCGGACAGGTGCTCGCCCAGGAGGGCGACACCGCCGACCGGCTGTGGGTGATCGTGCGGGGCAGGGCCGAGAAGCGGGTGACCGGGCGGTACGGCGAGGACGCGCTCCTCGAAGTCATCGGCGACGGCCAGTTCTTCGACCTCGGTGCCTGGACCCGCACCGAGCAGCTGCCCTACCGCGTCAAGGCACTCTCCCCGGGCATGGCGCTGTGCGCGGACCGCGACGCGCTGGCGCGGATGGCCGACCGGGACGAGGCGCTGGGGGGCGCGGTCACCGCGTACTGCGAGGGCGACACCATGGCGCCCGGGACCGAGGTGCCGGTGGATCTGACCGCGGGGCACGTCGGGGAGCCGGACCTGCCGGGGACGTTCGTCGACTACGAGGACGCACCCCGTGAGTACCACATGACGCTCGCGCAGACGGTGCTCCGCGTGCACACACGGGTCGCCGACCTCTACAACGGGCCCATCGACCAGACCCGCGCGCAGTCCAACCTCACCATCGCGGCCCTGCGGGAACGCCAGGAGTCCTCGCTCCTGAACCACCCCGAGCACGGCCTGTTCCACAACGTCACCGCCGGGCAGCGCGTCCAGGCACGCACCGGCGCCCCCACCCCCGACGACCTGGACGAGCTCCTGACACGGGTATGGAAACAGCCCGGCTTCTTCCTGGCCCACCCCCGGGCGATCGCCGCCTTCGGCCGGGAATGTACGCGGCGCGGTGTGCCTCCGGTGACGGACAACCGTTTCGGCAGTCCGCTCCTGACGTGGCGGGGTGTGCCGCTGCTTCCGTCGGACAAGGTGCGGTTCTCGGGCGGCATGGGCGCCGGGCTCGGCACGACCGAGATCCTGCTGATGCGGACGGGCGAGGCCGAGCAGGGCGTGGTGGGCCTGCGTCCCGCCGGGGTCCCGGACGAGGTCGAACCGGGCCTGTCCATGCGGAACATGGGCGTCGACAAGAAGGGCATCACGTCGTACCTGATGACGGCGTACTTCAACGCCGCGGTCCTGGTCGAGGACGCCATCGCCGTCCTGCAGAACGTCGAGGTGTCCACCTACCATGACTATTCCTGACGTCACGACGCGAGGACCCGGCCCGCAGCCCGGCCCGCTGTCCGCCACCCCCGGCGTGGACGCGGGCGCGCTCCCGCAGCTCCAATCCCCGGGATTCTCCCCCGAGTCGGCCCGCCAGGACATCCCGATCCTGCACCGCACCGTCAACGGACACCCCCTCGTCTGGCTCGACAACGGCGCCACCACGCAGAAGCCGCGCCAGGTCATCGAGGCACTCGGCGCCTTCTACGGCACCGCGAACTCCAACATCCACCGGGGCGCGCACACCATGGCGCGCGAGGCGACCCAGATGTACGAGGCGGGGCGGTCGGCGGTCGCGCGGTTCCTGGGGGCGGGGTCGCCGGACGACATCGTCTTCGTACGCGGCACGACCGAGGCCGTCAACCTCGTGGCCCAGAGCTGGGGGCGGGCCAACCTCGGGCCCGGGGACGACATTCTGGTGGCCGTCCTGGAGCACCACTCCGACATCGTCCCCTGGCAGTTGATCGCGAAGGAGACGCGCGCCCGGGTCGTCCCGATCCCCCTCACCCCCGAGGGAGCGATCGACCAGGACGCGTACGCCGATCTCCTCTCCTACCGCACGCGACTCGTCGCCGTCAGCCACGCGTCGAACGTGCTCGGCACCGTTCCGCCCGTGAAGGAGATGACCGCCCTCGCCCACCGCTACGGCGCCAAGGTCCTGGTGGACGGGGCGCAGGCCGTCGCACACTTCCCGGTCGACGTGCGGGATCTGGACGCCGACTGCTACGCCTTCTCGGGGCACAAGCTGTTCGCCCCGACCGGCATCGGCGCGCTCTACGCCAAGCCGGAGATCCTGGAGGCCATGCGGCCGTGGCAGGGCGGCGGCAACATGATCGAGTCGGTCGACTTCACGCGGACCACGTTCGCGCCGGTCCCGCACCGCCTGGAAGCCGGCACGGGCCACATCGCGGGCGTCGTCGGGCTCCTTGCCGCGCTGAACTGGTTCACGTCCTTCGACCGGGACGCCGTCGCCGCGTACGAGACCTCGCTCATGACGTACGCGCAGCAGGCTCTGTCCACGGTGCCGGGCCTGGAGGTCCTGGGGTCGGCGCCCGAGCGGATCGCGGTGCTCACGTTCACCCTCGCCGGCCATGACCCGGCAGACATCGCCCAGTGGCTCGACCGCGACGGGATCGCCATCCGTGCGGGCCACCACTGTGCCCAGCCCGCGCTCGCCCACTACGGCCTGGAGTCGGCCGCCCGCGCCTCGCTCGCGCTCTACAACACGTCGGAGGAGGTGGATCAACTGGTGGCGTCCTTGCGGCGGCTGCAAGCGGCCTAGCGTCGGGGTGTCCGGTTTCCCGTGGGGCATGGTCGGATAGGCGGCGTACATCGACTGAGCTTCGGGAGGCCAGGATGTTCGTCCCGTTCGGGGCCCTTGATTTTCTGGACCGCGCCACGGCCGTCTACGGGGAACGGGTCGGCATCGTCGACGAGCCCGATCAGCCGGCCGAGCCCTGGGAAGGGCTCACGTATCGACGCGTGGGCGAGCTGGCGCGGGCCCAGGCCGCCGGTCTCGACGCGCTGGGGGTGCCGCACGGTGCACGGGTCGCGGTGGTCTCGCACAACAGCGCACGGCTGCTGACGTCGTTCTTCGGCGTCAGCGGCCACGGCCGGGTCCTCGTGCCGGTCAACTTCCGTCTCTCGCCCGACGAAGTGAGCTACATCGTCGCGCAGTCGGGGGCGAGCGTGCTGCTGGTCGACCCCGAGCTCGAGGACCGCCTCTCGGAGGTGACCTGCAAGCACCGCTTCACCCTCGGGGCGCGGGCCGACGCGGAGCTGTACCGGTTCGGCACCGAGCCCGAGCCCTGGGAGCACGACGAGAACGCCACCGCGACCATCAACTTCACCAGCGGAACGACCGCGCGCCCCAAGGGCGTTCAGATCACGCACCGCAACATCTGGGTGAACGCCCTGACGTTCGCGCTGCACGCCGGGGTCACGGACCGGGACGTCTATCTGCACACCCTGCCGATGTTCCACGCGAACGGCTGGGGCATGCCGTTCGCGATGGCGGGCATGGGCGCCCGTCAGATCGTGCTGCGCAAGGTGGACGGCGCGGAGATCCTGCGCCGGGTGGCCGAGCACGGGGTCACGGTGATGTGCGCGGCGCCCGCCGTGGTCAACGCCGTCCTTGCCGCCGCGCAGTCGTGGGAGGGGGAGATCCCGGGGCGGGACCGGGTGCGCATCATCGTGGCCGGGGCTCCGCCGCCGACCCGGACGGTGGAGCGGGTCGAGTCCGAGCTCGGCTGGGAGTTCATCCAGATCTACGGGCTCACCGAGACCTCTCCCCTGCTCACCATCAACCGCACCCGCGCCGAATGGGACGCTCTCACCTCGCAGCAGCGCGCGGAGAAGCTGGTCCAGGCCGGGGCACCCGCGCTCGGCGTGACGCTGCGCACGTCGGACGATGGCGAGGTGCTGGCCCGCTCGAACGTGATCCTCGAGGGGTACTGGGAGCGGCCGGAGGAGACCGCTCAGGCACTGGAGGGCGGCTGGTTCCACACGGGCGACGGCGGGTCGATCGGCGCGGACGGCCATCTGTCGATCAGTGACCGAAAGAAGGACGTCATCATCACCGGCGGTGAGAACGTCTCGTCGATCGAGGTGGAGGACGTGCTGTTCAGCCATGCCGCGGTCGCCGAGGTCGCGGTCATCGGGGTGCCCGACGAGAAGTGGGGCGAGACCATCAAGGCTCTGGTCGTCCTGGCCCCCGGCGCGCAGGCCACGGAAGAGGAGCTCATCCGGCACTGCAAGGACAACCTCGCCGGGTTCAAGGCGCCGACCTCGGTGGAGTTCCGCGGGGAGCTGGCCCGCACGGCCACCGGGAAACTCCAGAAGTACAAGCTGCGCGGGCCGTATTGGGAAGGTCGCGAGCGCGGCGTCAACTGATCCGCAGCCCTACCAGTCGGCGCTCGTGTGCGTCTCGCAGAGCTCGAAGACGGCCTCCCCGGTCTCCGGATCGGACCCGGCCACGGGCCGCACGCGCGCGCCGACCCACACGAGGTGCGGCGAGGCGCCCACGACGCGGCAACGGAACACGAAGCCCTCGGGAAAGCGGACGAGGGACTCGTTGCGCGCGGTGCCGGTGTAGCGGTTGACCACGCTGGACTGGACAACGACGCCCTCGCCGTCGCTCCGCTCGGACTCCAGATCACTGGAGGCGCACACCGGACACAGCATGCGCCGGAAGGACGCGGTGCCGCACCATCGGCAGCGCTGGTAGATCATGCCGGTTCGCTCGTGCTCTGTCGGCGCGATGCTCAATTCCTGCTGGGACACGTCTCGACCCCCTGCATTGGACCTGCACTCGGCTCGGATGTCGGCTCGGTCGCGCCGCGCTGGGCGCCGACGCATCCGCACCATATGGCACTGAGTGCCAAGAGGTAAAGGTACTGAGTGCTACTCAGTCGGATTCCTGACCGAGGGCGGACTCGACGCGCTGCACCACGCGCCACATGGGAGCTCGCTTCGAGACCACCATGACGACGACCTCGTCATCGACGTCAGCGGCTGCCTCCCCGCTCACGGTGCCGCTCCCCCACCCGTTGCGCACCAGCTCGAGCGCGTGGTCCACCGCCGCCTCGGCATCACCGTCGCCGCCCGAACGCAGCCAGGAGCGCAGGGCGTTGTTGTGCGCGGCGACCACGGCGGCGGCGATCACCTCGGCGCGCAGGGAGCCGTCCTCGGCGTCGGCGTAACGGCCGCGGAGGTAACCGGCCATGGTGCGTTCATAGCGGCGCACCACGGAGAGTTCGTACGTACGAAGGCCCGGGACCTCCTGCGTGAGGCGGTAGCGCTGCACGGAGAACTCGGGGTTCGTGGCGTACATGCGCAGCACGATGCGGGCCGCGTCGCACACGGCGTCCACGGGATCGACGTCGACGGCCGCTTCGAGGAAAGCCGTCATGTCGGCGAGGCAGCTCTCGTGGTCGGGGAAGACCGCGTCCTCCTTGGACGGGAAGTACCGGAAGAAGGAGCGGCGCCCCACCCCGGCCCGCGCCACGATGTCGTCCACCGTGGTCTGCTCGAAGCCCCGCTCGAGGAACAGCTGGAACGCCGCCGTGGCGAGCACCTCCCGCATGGGGGCCTTCACCTCCCGCATGGGGGCCTTCTTCGCTGGTCCGCGCGCCTCAGTCATGCGGGGAACGTAGCATCGTGAGGGCCAATCTGGCACTACGTACCTTTACAGGGGGTACTGAGTGCCATACCGTCGCCATAACGAACCACACCAGGTAGGAGAGCCGGCGTGAGCTTGAGGATCGTTGTCACCGTGAAGTACGTGCCTGACGCCACCGGCGACCGGCACTTCGCCGATGACCTGACCGTCGACCGGGATGACGTGGACGGCCTGCTGTCGGAGCTCGACGAGTACGCGGTCGAGCAGGCCCTGCAGATCGCCGACGAGGCGGATGACGCGGAGATCACCGTGCTGACGGTGGGTCCGGAGGACGCCAAGGACGCGTTGCGCAAGGCGCTGTCGATGGGCGCCGACAAGGCGGTCCATGTCGAGGACGACGACCTGCACGGTACGGATGCGCTGGGTACCTCGCTGGTCCTGGCGAAAGCGATCGAGAAGGCCGGCTATGACCTGGTGATCTCGGGTATGGCGTCCACGGACGGGACCATGGGTGTGGTGCCGGCGCTGCTGGCCGAGCGTCTGGGTGTGCCGCAGGTGACGCTGCTGTCCGAGGTGTCCGTCCAGGACGGTGTGGTCAAGGGCCGCCGGGACGGTGATGCCGCGTCCGAGCAGCTGGAGGCGTCGCTGCCGGCGGTGGTGTCGGTGACCGACCAGTCGGGCGAGGCGCGTTACCCCTCGTTCAAGGGGATCATGGCGGCGAAGAAGAAGCCGGTTCAGGCCTGGGACCTCTCCGATCTGGAGCTGGAGGCCGAGCAGGTGGGTCTTGAGGGTGCCTGGACGAAGGTCGAATCCGCCACCGAGCGTCCCGCGCGTACCGCGGGCACGATCGTCAAGGACGAGGGCGAGGGCGGCAAGCAGCTCGCTGAGTTCCTCGCGGGCCAGAAGTTCATCTAGTCCCGATTCGCTGACACGTCACGGAAATTGGAAGAGTCATGGCTGAAGTTCTCGTCTATGTCGATCACGTGGACGGTGCCGTCCGCAAGCCCACCCTGGAGCTTTTGACGCTGGCCCGCCGGATCGGTGAGCCCGTCGCCGTCGCGCTGGGCAACGGCGCGGGCGACACCGCTGCCGCGCTGGCCGAGCACGGCGCGGTCAAGGTCCTGACCGCCGATGCCCCGGAGTTCGCCGACTACCTGGTCGTGCCGAAGGTGGACGCGTTGCAGGCCGCCTACGAGGCGGTGTCCCCGGCCGCCGTGCTGGTGCCCTCGTCCGCCGAGGGCAAGGAGATCGCCGCCCGCCTCGCGCTGCGGGTCAAGGGCGGCATCATCACCGACGCCGTCGACCTGGAGGCCGACGGAGAGGGTGTGGTGGCCACGCAGTCCGCGTTCGCCGCCTCGTACACCACCAAGTCCCGGGTCTCCACCGGCACTCCGGTCATCACGGTGAAGCCGAACTCGGCCGCGGTGGAGGCCGCGCCCGCCGCGGGCGCCGTCGAGGCCCTGGCCGTGTCCTTCTCGGAGCAGGCCACCGGCACCAAGGTCACCGCGCGTACGCCGCGTGAGTCCACCGGCCGTCCGGAGCTGACCGAGGCCGCGATCGTGGTCTCCGGCGGCCGCGGGGTGAACGGCGCGGACAACTTCCACCTCATCGAGTCGCTGGCCGACTCGCTCGGTGCCGCGGTCGGCGCCTCGCGCGCGGCGGTGGACGCGGGCTGGTACCCGCACTCCAACCAGGTCGGCCAGACGGGCAAGTCCGTCTCGCCGCAGCTGTACATCGCTTCGGGTATCTCGGGCGCGATCCAGCACCGGGCGGGCATGCAGACCTCCAAGACGATCGTGGCGATCAACAAGGACGCCGAGGCCCCGATCTTCGACCTGGTCGACTACGGCGTGGTCGGCGACCTCTTCGACGTCGTCCCCGCCCTCACCGAAGAGGTCAACACCCGCAAGGGCTAACCCTGTTCTTACCGCAGCCCGGCCGCGCGGCATCAGCGCCGCCGGGCTGCGCTCGGCCTCCCGCCAACTCCGTCGCAGCCGGGGCCAGTTCGGTGTGGGCGCGCAGTGCCCTTGCCACTTCGTCGCGGCGGCCTTGGGAGGCAGGGCCAGCTCGTGACGCTCCGTCAGGAGATCCGCGGACTTCCGCTGTGCATATCTGCTTCCCCGTAAATGCGTTGGAGGCCCTGGGTCCTGCCGCATAGCGTTCCCCGGTCGATCAACGGTCTTGTTGATCGACAACGGACACGAGATGGGGAAGTCGCAATGGAGCACAGCGGATGGGCCGACGAGCGGTTCGGGGCGGTCGCGGACGCCTTCTCGCGTAGCTTCGACGAGTCCGGTGAACTCGGCGCCTCTGTCGCCGTGTTCGTCGACGGGCGCCAGGTCGTGGATCTGTGGGGCGGCATCGCGGATGAGCGGACCGGGCGCCGCTGGGACGAGGACACGGTCGTCCCGGTGTTCTCCTGCGCCAAGGGCGTCGTCAGCGTCTGTGTCCATCTCCTCGCCCAGGAGGGCCGACTGGATCTCGACGCTCCGGTGGCCCATTACTGGCCGGAGTTCGCACACGGCGGCAAGGAGGCGATCACGCCGCGCATGATCCTCGCGCACCGCGCCGGGCTCCCCGCCCTTGACCGCACCCTGAGCTTCGACGAGATCACCGCGTGGGCGCCGGTGGTCCGCGCGATCGAGGAGCAGAAGCCGCTCTGGGAGCCGGGAGCCGCCCACGAGTACCACGGGCACACCTTCGGCTTCGTCCTCGGCGAGCTGATCCGCCGGGTCACCGGCCTGACCCCGGGGACGTACTTCCGCGAGGCCATCGGAGACCGCATCGGACTGCGGACCTGGATCGGCCTGCCCGACGACGAGGTCGCCCACCTGGCCCGGCTCGTCGAGGCCGACGGCAGGCCGGGGAACCCCGACCCCGAGTCCCTGGTGATGCGGATCGTGACGATGAACGGCGCCTTCGCCTTCCCCGGTCTCGACGCACCGCACGGCTGGAACGACCCGGCCCTGCTGCGCGCCGAGATCCCCGGGGCGGGCGCGGTGTCGTCGGCCCGGTCCCTGGCGACGCTGTACGCGGCCGCGGCGACGGGGGTCGACGGCTCGCCACGGCTGCTCACCCGGGACACCGTGACGGACGCTGTGCGCGAACTCACGGCGGGGCCGTCCTGGTCCGGCTTCCCCGATCTTGGCGCCCGCTGGGGTTCGGGCTTTCTGCTCGATGCCCCTCGGTTCCGCCCGATGCTGGGCGCGCGGAGCTTCGGCAACGACGGGGCGGGCGGTCAATTCGCCTTCGGGGACGACGAGTTCGGCGTGGGCTTCGGCTACACCGCGAACCGGATGATCGGCCACGGCGACGCACGGTCCGCGCGGCTCATCGGGGCGGTCAAGGAGTGCCTGACGGGGGCGTGAACCACTGGCCGACCGCCGCCCCGCATTCAGCCCCGCCGGCCGTGCGGAACCGGTCGATGTCCGATATGCCGGTAAGGGAGCCAGGCGTTCCGGCGGCGGCCGGTGCGTATGCTCACCGACTCGAACCGGAATCCTGTTCGCGGTTTTCTGTTCGCGGTTTTCTGTTATCTCCGAACGCTCACGCGATCTCCCAGGTGTAAGGCCAGAACGTGCCGACGAAGAAAGCGAGTGAGGCATTCCATGATCGGTGAACACGATCCTCTGGTGACGGCGGCGCAGACCGGGGACCAGCATGCGCAGGACGAGCTGGTGGCCGGGTATCTGCCGCTGGTCTACAACATCGTCGGGCGTGCGCTCGACGGCCATGCCGACGTCGACGACGTCGTGCAGGAGACCATGCTGCGGGCGCTGGCGGGGCTCGCGTCGCTCCGCGACCCGGCGAGCTTCCGGTCCTGGCTCGTGGCCATCGCCATGAACGAGATCCGCAGGCACTGGCAGCAGCGCGCGTCCGGCCAGAAGAGCCCGAGCCCGCTGCACGAGGCACACGACGTCGCGGATCCGGGCGCCGACTTCGTCGACCTGACGATCATCCGGCTCGGCCTGGTGGGCCAGCGCCGGGAGGTGGCCGAGGCCACCCGGTGGCTGGACACCGACGACCGCGCGCTCCTGTCGCTGTGGTGGCTCGAGGTCTCCGGCGAGCTCACCCGGCCGGAGGTCGCCGCCGCCCTCGAGCTGCCCACGCAGCACGCCACGGTCCGCGTACAGCGGATGAAGACGCAGCTGGAGACGGCCAGGGTCGTGGTCCGCGCCCTGGCCGCCGCACCCCGGTGCGCGTACCTGAGCGAAGTCGTGGCCCCCTGGGACGGCACGCCCTCCGCCCTCTGGCGCAAGCGCCTGGCCCGGCATGTCCGCGACTGCGCGATGTGCTCGGGCCACGGCACGGGGCTCGTACTCGCCGAGCGCCTGCTGGTGGGCCTCGCCCTGGTGCCGGTGTCCGCCGCGCTGGCGGCCCCCGGCGCGATCCGCGCGGCGAGCGCGGCCGACGTACACCACCTGGCGGCCGACACGTACGAGATAGCCGGCTCCCGGAGTGCTCCGGCGAGACATGCCGCCAAGCGCCACCGGATGCCGCGCAAGGGCCGGACGGTGGCCGTGGGCGTCGCCGTGCTCGTCATCGCGACCGGGGTCATCTACTCGGCCACGCGCCCATCGGACGACGAGCCGACGGAGGCACAGCCGCTCACCGCCTCGCAGCCGCCCTCCCCGGCGGCCCCCTCCCCCACGGCCTCCAAGCCGAGCAAATCCCCCTCCGCCACCCCCAGCAAGACGCGCAAAGCGTCCCCCGAGCCCACGCCGTCGAAGACCAGGACGCCGAAGCCGAAGGCGCCCACGAAGCCCGAGCCCACCCACACCAGCAGCGCACCCCAGGCTCCGCAGGCCCCGGCCGGCAACTCCTACAGCCAGGAGGTCACTCGGCTCGCCAACGCCGAGCGCGCCAAGAGCGGCTGCGGGCCGCTGACCCTCAACAGCAAGCTGGGCGATGCGGCGCAGGGCCACTCCGACGACATGGCCGAGCGCGACTTCTTCGACCACACGAACCCCGACGGCGAGGACCCCGGCGACCGGGTCACCGCGGCGGGCTACAAGTGGAGCACCTACGGCGAGAACATCGCGGCCGGCCAGCGCACCCCGTCCGCCGTGATGGACTCCTGGATGAACAGCTCGGGCCACCGCGCCAACATCCTCAACTGCTCGTTCAAGGAGATCGGCATCGGCTACCGGCAGGGCAGCGGTGGCCCCTGGTGGACGCAGAACTTCGGCGCGCGGTGACCTGGGCCCGTGGGGCCTGTGGATGCGGGATTCGACGGGCGCGGGCGTGCTCGTTCGAATAGCGTGAAATCCACAGGAAACTGCCGGAACTGGAGGCCCTCGCGATGGCTGCGTACCCGGAAGGCACGCCCTGCTGGGCGGACGCGATATTCCCCGACGTGGAGGCCGCGAAAAGCTTCTACGGCGAAGTGCTCGGCTGGACGTTCGACGCCGGCTCGGAAGAGTACGGCGGCTACACCCAGGCGCGCTCGGACGGCAAGGCCGTGGCCGCCGTCATGCCGCAGACGCAGGGCATGGACGGGCCCCCGGCCTGGAACCTCTACTTCGCGACGCCGGACGCCGCCGCGACGGCCGCGAAGATCCGTGACAACGGCGGGACCCTCGCCATGGAGCCGATGGAGCTCGGTGATTTCGGCACCATGGCCACGGCCCAGGAGCCCAGCGGCGCGTACTTCAGCGTCTGGCAGCCGGGCACCCACCAGGGCTTCGAGAAGACCGGCGAGGCGGGCGCCTACTGCTGGGCGGAGCTCACCACACGGGACCCGGTGGCCACGGACACGTTCCTGCCCTCGGTCTTTCCCTACACGACGAAGAGGATGGACGTCGACGACGCCGACTTCAGCGTCTTCGAGGTCGACGGCCAGACGGTCCTCGGCCGCCTCAAGATGACCGAGGAGTTCCCGCCGGACGTGCCGCCGTTCGTCAACGTGCACTTCGCCGTGGACAACTGTGACGCCGCGATCGCCACCGTCACCAAGCTCGGCGGCCAGCTGCTCTTCGGCCCGATAGACAGCCCCTTCGGTCGCTTCGCCACGCTCGCCGACCAGCAGGGCGCCACCTTCAGCGTCATCGACCTGACGACCACGGGGGGCGAGATGCCCTCGTTCTCCTAGAGCACTCGAAGCCGCTCACAGAGCGCCCGGCTCACAGCCTCCGCCAGCGGGCGGAGGCGAAGGAGAAGACGCCGAAGAGGACGAGGCCCGCCGCCACCGCGGCCAGCAGCCAGGGCCCCACGGGGGTGTGCGCGAAGCTACGGAGCGTCGCGTCCACGCCCTTGGCCTCGTCGGGGTCGAACTGGACGGCCGCCGTCACGATGAAGATGCCGGCCGCGGCGAACACGGCACCGCGTGCGACACCGCCGGTCACGCCCAGGGCCGTGACGACCTGGCGCGAGCGGCCCTTGAGGGAGCCGAGGTCCAGCTGCCGCAGGAAGCGGCGCATCATCGCCCGCACGGCGAGCACCACCCCGACGCCGATCAGCACGCAGCCCCCGGCGCCCACCAGATAGCGGCCGTAGGGAAGTTCCAGCGCGGACTTCGTCCAGTCCTGCGACTTGGCGTCGCCACTGGAACCCTTGCGCTGCCCGGCGGCGTACACGGCGGTCGCCCAGCAGACGAAGCCGTAGAAGACGGCCCTGCCGCCGTCGAGGGCCCGCGACGGTGCCTTCCGTCGCGGCCCGTGGCGCCCCACCGCGCGAGCGCCCCGCCACAGCGCCATGCAGCCGAATCCGACGACCAGCGCCCACAGCATCTCCTCGCCGAAGGGCTGCTGGGCGACCTGGGCCAAGGCGCCCTCCCTGTCCGCCTGTTCACCGCCGCTGCCAAGGGCGATGTGAAGAGCCAGCACACCGATGAGGACGTAGACGACACCGCGTGCGACGAAGCCCGCGCGGCCCGCCGCCGTCAGCGATTCCCTCTCCGCCGAGCGGCGGGCGGCCTTCTTGCTCCGGCCTCGCATGTGCAATCGAGACAGCGTCATCGTGTCCTCCCCAGAAACGTGGGCGCGCCGTACACGCCCGGTCTCCGAGTGCCCCCGTCAGTGCCCGGCCATGCCTGACGGCCCGTCGTGTCCCGGGGCCGTCAGATGAGGCCGGAGAGCAGGAAGCCCGCGATCAGCAGCCCGAAGCTCACCGGCGCGAACACGAGGAACGACAGGATGGGAATCCATCCGACGAGCCCTTCGGGGATGGTGCGGCCCGGCTTGAGGCGGCCTTGCGGGCGGCTGACCTCCGTACGCAGGCCGAGGCGTTCGGCGGCCCGGTCCGATACGACCACGCCCGCGCCGGGCGGCCTGGTGCGCAGGGCCCTGCGCACCAGGGCGTCGACCGTTTCGTCGCCGCCCGCGAGCTTGTCGAGGATGAGGCGCACGCCGTGCGCGTCGGTGAGGATCAGCCGGTCGTCGGTGCGGGCCTGTCCCGGCACCTCTAGGCGGCCGACCTTGGTGAGCCGGGCGAGGTCGACGGTGCGCCGCCCGCTCAGCGTGCGGGCGGACAGCAGGTCGTCGCCGTGCGGGCGGGCGTGCCAGCCCATGGAGGAATAGGCCGCCACGAGACCGCTGACGCCGAGCGAGACGAGGTTGAGGAAGAGGTAGCCGTCGTCGATCAACCGTGCCCGTATCAGCAGCGCGGGCACGAGGAGCATCAGGGGCGGGGACAGCAGAACGACGAGGTCGGCGACGCGTCGGGCGGTCCGCCCTTGTCCGGCGGTCACCCCCGCGTGCCCGGCGGAGTCAGGGGTGGTGCCACGCGTGTTGATCGTCACGGCGGCGACGCTATCGCGTGCGGATCGCCGGCCGGAAGGGGCCTCAGAGCAGCGCCCGCCGGCCGGAAGGCGCCTCAGAGCAGCGCGCTGCCGGGCCCGAGCCCACGTGGCGGAGCGGTGATGTGCGGGCACTCCACGGCTCCCGGCGCGAAATCGAGGCCGGTCTCCTCCGCCATCGCGGCGAAGAACTTCCGGCCGTCGGCGGACTGCCGTGACGTGGTCCACGCGTAGGCGGGCCAGGGGTCGGTGGCGCGGTGGAGAGCCTCGCGCCCCAGGCCCATGCCCTGCCAATGGCCCGCGATCGCGATGGTGTTGACGTGGGCGGCGCCGCAGGGATGGCACACCTGGTAGTCGAGGTGCCCGATGTGCCGCCCGTCACCGTCCTGGAGCGTGATGACGTGGCGGCCCGCCGCCACCGTCGCCGGGGCGCATCGGTACGTGACTGCCCGCGGGCTGGGAGGAGGCCGTCTTCGGAAAGACATTGCGAGCACACTAGTCATAGGTATCGACCTTCGTATATCCCCGTACCGGGTGGCTTTTCATGCCAGGGGGTGCACATCGGGCGTACGGTTGCGGCCGTCGCCCCTCATGCGTCCCTCAGGCGCAGCCGCCGCCAGGCCATCACCAGGAGCAGCAGGGTGTAGGCGGCGACGACACCGAGCGAGGGCCAGGCGCCGAGGCTGCCGACCGTCTCCGCGCTCGCGTCCGAGGTCTGCGTGAGCTTCTCCAGGGCGGCCGTCGGCGTCGCTCCCGCGACCCAGCGCCGGAGGTCACCGAGCAGCGGGCCGAACAGGGACGGCAGCAGCAGGACACCGACCACCGTGACGACGGCTCCGGCCGTGTGCTTCAGGAGGGTGCCGACCGCGAGGCCGATGAGTCCGACGAGCGCGAAGAGCCCCGCGATGCCGAACAGGGCCGGCAGCGGCTCCCCTTGGGCGTACTTGCCGTCCTCCAGGACCGCACCGCCGAGCAGATAGGCCACCGTGCAGGAGACGAGCCCGGTGGCGTACAGCAGGCAGACCAGCAGGGTCGCCTTCGCGGCGAGCACCCGGCCGCGGCGCGGTACGGCGGTGAGGGTGGCGGTGACGGTGCCGCTCGCGTACTCGCCGCACACGGTCAGCGCGCCCACCGTGCCGGCGACCATCAGCGAGACGACGCTGAGGGTGAGGCTGCCGCCGAGCACCGTGTCGTCGGGCTGGAGGCTGCCGCTCAGGCCGACGAACACCGCGCCGACGACGGTCAGCAGACCGGTCGTCAGGAGCGTCCACCGGGTGGAGCGCAGGGAGGCGAACTTGGTCCACTCGAAGGCCAGGGCTTCGCGGAAGCCGGGAACGGCCGGGGTCTTGGTCGGGGTTGTGGTCGGGGTTGTGGTCGGGGTCCTGGTCGCTGGCGTCGTCATCGGACCGGCTCCTTCGCCTCGGGCGTCTCGGCTTCGTACGTTGTCGTGGCGGTGCCCCGGTACTCCACCGAGGTCCGCGTCATGTCGGTGTAGATCTCCTCCAAGGTGGAGAAGGCCGGGGTGAGTTCATGAATGGCCAGGCCTTGTGTGCGAGCCAGCTCGCCGATCTCGGCGGGCCGCAGGCCGGCCACCCGCCAACCGCCGCGCGCGTCCAGGCGCACGGACGCGCCGGCCGTCTCCAGCAGGGCCCGCATCCGCTGTGCCTCGGAGTCGGGCGTACGCAGCAGGGTGGCGCCCTGGGAGTTGCTCTCGATGAAGTCCCTCATGTCCGTGTCCGCGAGGAGCCGGCCGCGGCCGATCACGATCAGGTGGTCGGCGGTCAGTTCCATCTCGCTCATGAGGTGACTGGAGAGGAACACCGTCCTGCCGTCCAGGGCAAGGGACTTGAGCAGGTCGCGGATCCAGCGGATGCCCTCGGTGTCCAGGCCGTTGACCGGCTCGTCGAGGATCAGCACCCCGGGGTCGCCGAGCAGCGCGGCAGCGATGCCCAGGCGCTGGCCCATGCCCAGCGAGAGCCCCTTCGCCCGCCGGGCGGCCACGCTCGTGAGGCCCACCGCGTCGAGGACCTCGTCGACCCGGCCGGCGCCGATGCCGTTGCTGCGGGCCAGGCCGACGAGGTGCTGTCGCGCGGTGCGTCCGCCGTGCACCGCCCTGGCGTCCAGGAGCGAGCCGACCTCCCGCAGGGGCGCCGCCAGGCGGTCGTAGCGCCGTCCGTCGATCGTGACCGTGCCGCCGCTCGGCGCGTCGAGGCCGAGGATCATGCGCATGGTGGTCGACTTTCCGGCGCCGTTCGGGCCGAGGAAACCGGTCACACGGCCGGGGCGGACGGTGAAGGTGAGCCGGTCCACGGCCGTCTTGCCGCCGAAATTCTTGGTGAGTTCCCGTGCTTCGATCATGCCGTCGACGCTACGGAGAGCGTGCGCCCCGGACATCTGCCGCCGGGAGTCGGTGACTACTCCACCGGGAGTAGCGGGCGCCGGGTCAGCTCTCGCCGGCGCGCACCAGGCCCGTCTCGTACGCGAGCACGACCAGCTGTGCCCTGTCCCGCGCCCCGAGCTTGGTCATCGCCCGGCTGACGTGCGTCTTCGCGGTGAGCGGCGACATGAGGAGGCGGGCGCCGATCTCGTCGTTCGCCAGGCCGCGGCCGACCAGCGCGAGCACCTCGCGCTCCCGGTCGGTCAGCGGATCGAGGCTCCGTAGCGCCTCGGCCTCGGGCGCCTTGAGCCGCGCGAACTCCTCGATGACTCGGCGGGTGACCGCGGGCGCCAGGAGGCTCTGCCCGGCGGCGACGGTACGGATCGCGGTGCGCAGGTCGTCCGGTTCGATGTCCTTGAGCAGGAAGCCCGCGGCTCCCGCGCGCAGCGCATCGAAGACGTACTCGTCGGCTTCGAAGGTGGTCAGGACCAGGACGCGTACGGCGTCGAGGGTGCGGTCGGCGACGATGCGGCGCGTGGCTTCGAGGCCGTCGGCGCGCGGCATGCGGATGTCCATCAGGACGACGTCGGGGCGGGTGGTGCGGGTCAGTTCCACCGCCGCGACGCCGTCCGCCGCCTCACCGACCACGACGAGGTCGCCGGTGAGGTCGAGCAGGGCGCGGAAACCCGCGCGTACGACGGTCTGGTCGTCGGCGAGCAGCACTCTGATCCGGTCGCTCACGCTCACGCCGCTCCTCCCGCAACGGGCGGCATGCCGCCTTCCAAGGGCAGCATGCCGCGCACCCGCCACCCGCCGCCCGGCAGCGGGCCCGCTTCGAGACTGCCGCCCATCGCGGCGGCCCGCTCCCGCATGCCGATCAGGCCGTATCCCTCGCCCGCGCCCCCGGAGGTGCCGGGTCCGTCGTCCGTGATCTCCACGGCGAGGCACTGGCCCGTCACGGCCACCGACACCGCCACGTGCCGGGCGCTCGCGTGCTTGATCACGTTGGTCAGCGCCTCCTGGACGATGCGGTACGCCGCCAACTCCACCAGCCGCGGCAGCTCACGGCCATCCGTGTCGGCGTGGAGTGAGACCCGCAGGCCGGCGCCGCGCGCCGTCTCCACCAGTTCGTCGAGCTGCGCGAGGCGGGGCGCCGGGTCGACGGAGGCCGTACGCCGTCCCTCGCGCAGCACGCCCACCGTGGCCCGCAGTTCGCGTACCGCCTCCTTGCCGGACGTCCGCACCTGCCGCATCGCCGTCCGCGCCACCTCGGGTCTGCTGTCGAGCGCGTCCAGGGCGAGGCCCGCCTGCACGGTCATCGCCGACACGGTGTGGGCGATGACGTCGTGCAGTTCGCGCGCGACGCGCACCCTCTCCTGGTCGACCTTGCGCCGGGCCTCGCGCTCCCGGTCGGCCTCCGCGCGCTCGGCCCGGTCGGCGTACTCCTTCAACAACTCCCGTCGTCCGCGCACCACTTCACCGAGGAGCAGCGGTACGAGAGGCCAGAGCATCTCCAGCAGAGGCGCGCCCTGGGGCTGTGCCACGTCTTTGCCCGCGACGACCGAAACCGCCCCCGAGAGGAGGGCGGCGACCCCGGCGGCACGCAGCGTGCGGCGCCGGTTCCCCTCCACGGCGAGGGCGTACAGCGCGACCATCACCGGCAGATTGAGCAGCTCCCCGATGTGCCCGTAGAGCGCCCAGCCAGCGCAGGCCGCACCGGTGACCACGGTGACGGCGACCGGCCACCGGCTGCGCACCAGGAGCGCCGCGACGGACACGGCGAACAGCGTCCACGTCAGCCAGTCGGCCTGCCGGTGCCCGGGACCGTTGACCGCCGCGTCCAGACCCGTGAGCAGCCCGACGACCACGGCGACGCCCACGTCCATGAGCTGCGCAGGCACAGGCCGCTGGACGCGCCACGGCGAGAGGCGGGAGGTGGTCACGGAATCACGATAGGAGCAGTTCACGGCCGACGCGTACGCCGACGGGAGTACCCCTGGCCCCGGCCGGTCCGTCCTGGCCGGTCAGCCGGTGATCGTGACGCAGGGAAGGCCCACGCTGCTGCCGCCCCGGAAGCCTTCCGCGCAGAGTCTGGTGCCCGCGGGGAAGTGGCGTTGCGGGTAGGCCTGGTCCCGGTACGTGCGGAACTTGGCTACGTCCTCCGTCTTGGTGTGGGCGCTCCAGCCGTTCGTGGTCCACACGCGCGCGCGGATGCGGTTCGGCTGGTTGGTGTTGGTGACCGATACCTCGACCCTGCCGAGGTAGGTGCCGCTGTCGTAGGTCCTGATGCAGACCGAGTGGTTGCACCATTCGCCATCGGCCGCCGCGGACGGCCCGCTGACGATGACACAGCCGAGCGCGGCGGCCATGGTGCCGATCCCGGCGACGATCTTCCTGGTGATGTCGTGCATGATGCGTGCCCCTCGACCTTCGTCATGACCCGGCCTCCGTGCCGGGTCCCGGCCTACCAACGCGAGGGCAAGATCATCAGTTACGCGGACGGCCGGGCGTCAGCAGGGCCTGCGCCACTCCCCCAGGTCCAGTTTCTTGCGCATGGAGGACAGGCCGAGGCGACGCGACTGGGCGCAGAACTCCTCATTGGGCACGGCGTACTCGACGTGCAGCACCGCCTTGCCGGCCTTGATGAAGGGCGTGAGGGAGGCGCACTCGTCGTACTGGGCGCACTCCTCGTTGACGGCGAAGTCGAAGTCACGCACGAGCTGAGGGATCTGGGGGAGATCGTTCTTCAGGCCGACGGAGAGGCCGCGGTCATGGGCGAGGCGGGCGACCATGCGGTTGAAGGCCAGTTGGTGGCGTGCGGTCAGGGGGAATCCGGTGCGGTTCAGATAGCTGTCGAGCAGGTCCGGCTCGACCGCGTCGAAGCCCTTGCTCCGGCACATGTCGAAGCGCGCGGCGAGGAGCGGACGCAGTACGTCGAGGCGGCGGATGTCGAGCCAGCGCTCTCCCTTCCAGCCGTTGGCGCGGCCGAGGAGGGACGCGGGGTAGTCGTCGCTGTCGGGACGGAAGGCCTCCCAGGCACCGGCGTTGACGTAACAGATGACATGGCGTCCGGCTCGGTGCAGCCGGGCCACGTCGGACGCGCGGTTCTCGAACCCGTCGATGTCGTAGACGGGGACGTCCGCGCTCGGGTCGACGCGGCCGTCAAGCTGCCACTGCCAGGTGGTGCCCGGCCGCGGCCGCCAGCGGTCCGTGGAGCCGCCGTCCCGCTCCGCCGACGCGCAGCCGGCCAGCAGCAGGACGGTGACGAGGAACGGGCCGAGCCCGGCGCGGAGCCTCACGTCATGCTCCCGGCCGTGGCAGGCGGCGGCTGTGTCCACGGATTGGGCCCCGCGCCGGGCACGGCGCAGTGCACCCCCGCCCTCCGCTGCACGGCGGTGCGCCCGGCGAGGCGGGCCAGCGCGGGCGGCACTCCGTAGACGAGGTGGCAGAAGTGCTCGGGAGGGTGCCTGGCCGTCCAGGACGGGGCGGCGAACGAGCCCAGATACGTCGTCCAGTGCCCCTCGAACGTGACGAGCAGGTCGGCGGCGCGGGCGTACCCGGGCGCAGGGTGCACGCCCGGGTTGAGGACCACCGTGTCCGCGCCACGCCCCCGCAGGGCGCGGACCATGCGCCGGCATTGCCGCAGCTCGCGGCGGCCGGGCGCGACCTGGTCGAGGAAGCAGCCGTCCACGCCGTACCAGGCCCGGTGCCGGTCCAGGTCGTCGGTGACGGCGCCGAGCGGCCGCTCCCCGTACGCCGTGTCGACGTACCCGAGCACCCGCACCCCCGCATCGCGCAGGGTCCGCGAGGCGTCGGCGAAGGCCGGGTCGGGGGCCGCGCCCGGACCGTCGGCGACGTTCAGGACGACGCCGTACAGCTGGGGCGCGGCGGCCACGAGCGCCTGCCAGGCCGCGGGGTCCGCGGCCGGGTGGACGTAGAGCGGCACCAGCAGGGTCATCGCGGGTCCCCGCCGGCGGGCGAGAGACACGGCGCGCCGGCGCCCGTGCCTTCCGGGCGGCTTCGCGCCGCGCCGTCGGCGGCCCACAGCGCGGTCACCGAATCCCGCAGGGAGTGCGCCGGCGTCCAGCCCAACTCCCGTGCCGCGGCGCCGATGTCGGCGCACTGCCAGGGCACGGCGACCGACCGGCCCACCTTGCCGAGCGACTCCTCCACGCGCCCGGTGAAACCCGCGGCCCGGACCAGGCCGTGCACCAGGTCGCGCACCGGCACGCCACGGCCGCTGCCGATGTTGAGCAGGCCCGGCAGCCGCTTCGGCGAGGTCACCGCGAGCGCGACGGCGTGCGCCACATCGCGTACGTCGACGAAGTCGCGGTACGCGGACAGGTCGCCGACCCGCACGGTGGCGTGCGGAGTCCGGGCCACCGCACGGCCGAGCTCCGCGGTGAGCCGCCCCGGCAGTCCGGCCCGGGGAGCCCTTGGCCCCACCGGGTTCGTGACCCGCAGCACGAGCGCGTCGAGCTCCGCTTCGAGGACGGCCAGGGTGCCGGCCAGTTTCGTGGCTCCGTACGGGGCGACCGGGCAGGCGCCTGCCTCCTCCGTGGTCCGCTCACCGATGCCGGTCGGCCCGTACTCGGCCGCCGAGCCGATGTGCACAAGGCGCGCGGTGGGCGCCGCCGTCCGCAGGGCCTCGCAGAGGGCGGCCGGGCCGCGGGAGTTGACCTCGGCGAGGGCCAGTGTGCTGCCGCCGACCGCGCCGACGCAGTTGACCACGGCGTCGGGTTCGGCCCGGGTGAGCTGCTCGGCGAGTGCGGCAGGGGACATCCGGGCGAGGTCGATCCGGAGGTCGTCGGAGGGGGCACGGCCGCCGCGGAGCAGCCGCACGTCCGGCAGGGCGTGCAGCCGCTCGGCGATGTGACCGCCCAGGTAGCCGGTGGAGCCGAGGACGAGGATGCGCACGGCGGGTTCACGCTCCCTTGAGGAGGAGGGAGCGGTGCGAGGTGAACTCCGCGTTCGCCCGGTCGTAGTCGTCCGGGCGTCCGATGTCGAGCCAGTAGCCGTCGAAGTTGTAGGCGTGCGGCGGCGTCTCGGTCTTCAGGAGGTCCAGCACGAGTTCGTCGAATCCGAGGGGCAGGCCCGGCGTGTAAGAGGCGAGCGTGTCGCGCGAGAGTCCGTAGACCCCCATGGAGACGCGGTAGTCCACGCTCGGCTTCTCCGTGAAGGCGACCACGCGGTCCGAGTCGGTGGTGAGCACGCCGAAGTCGATGCGCACCTGGCGCGCGTACGTCGCGATCGTCAGCGGCGCCCCGGACGTGCGGTGGCTGTTCAGGACGTCCGCGTAGTCGAGGTCGGTGAGGATGTCGCCGTTCATCACGAGGAAGTGCTCGGGCAGCCGGTCCATCATCGTCAGGAGAGGGCCCATGGTGCCGAGCGGGCTGTCCTCCGTGGAGTAGCCGACGCGCAGTCCCCAGCGGGCGCCGTTGCCGACGTACGCGCGGATGATGTGGCCGAGGTGACCGATCGCGATGGTGCAGCTGGTGAAGCCCGCGCTCGCCAGCTGGCGCAGGACGATCTCCAGGATCGCGTGCTGGTCGCCGATCGGGACCAGCGGCTTGGGCAGCGCGGTGGTGTACGGCCGGAGCCGGACGCCCTTGCCGCCGGCAAGGATGACTGCGTGCATGATCTTCTCCCCTGTGAGTGCCCAGAAGTGGTCAGGCGGCCAGAAGTGGTCAGCGGTCAGAAGTGGTCAGCGGTCGGAACTGGCCGGTTCGGCCGGGCGGCTCAGATGTTGTAGATGTCCGTCTTGTAGCGGGCCAGGTTGGCCGGGTCACGGAAGAACTCGACGGTGCGGGCCAGGCCTTGCTCCAGGTCGTGACCGGGCGCCCAGCCGGTGGCCGCGCGCAGCCTGCTCGCGTCGGCGACCAGACGCATCACCTCGGAGGCCGCGGGGCGGATGCGCTGTTCGTCCTCGCGCACGTCGAGGTCGGCCTCCATCACCTTGCCGATGAGCCGCACCAGGTCACCGACGGAGATCTCGCCGCCGGTGCCCGCGTTGAAGGTGCGGCCCACGACGGCGTCCGCGGGCGCGGTGCCGACGGCCAGGAAGGCCTGCGCGGTGTCGGCGACGAAGGTGAAGTCACGGGTCGGCCGCAGGTCGCCGAGGGTGATCTCCCGTGACCCCGCGGCGACTTGGCCGATGACGGTCGGGATGACGGCTCGCATCGACTGGCGCGGCCCGAAGGTGTTGAAGGGACGCAGGGTGACCACGGGCGTCTCGAAGCTCGCGTGGTAGCTGTCGGCCAGCCGGTCGCCGCCCGCCTTCGAAGCGGCGTACGGGGACTGGGTGTTGATGGGGTGGTCCTCGGTGATCGGCACGGTCTGCGCGGTGCCGTACGTCTCGCTGGTGGAGGTGTGCACCAGGCGCGGGATCTCCAACTGCCGTACGGCTTCGAGGACGTTGAGCGTGCCGGTCACGTTCGTGTCCACGTAGCTGTGCGGGGCCTGGTAGGAGTACGGGATGGCGATGAGGGCGGCCAGGTGGTAGACGGTCTCGGCGCCGGTGACCAGGCCGCGGACCGAACCCGGGTCGCGCACGTCTCCGAGGACGATCTCGACCTCGGAGAGCACGTCGGGCGCGAGGGTCTCCAGCCAGCCGTAGGAAGAGAAGGAGTTGTACTGGGCCATCGCGCGGACCCGGTGGCCCGATGCGACGAGCGCCTCGGTGAGGTGGGAGCCGATGAAGCCTTCGGCTCCGGTGACGGCGACGAGCGGTGCGGATGCCATGGATGCTCCTGGTGCTGGGACGGTGAAGAGGAAGGTGAAAGCGCAGCTGAAGGTGCAGGTGCGGGTGGCGCGGCCCGGCCCATCTCAGGCGTGCGCCGTGGGCCTGCCGAGACGGTGGACGGCGACCACGAGGAGCGCCGTTGCGGCTGCGGTACAGCCGACGAGTTGAGCGGTGGGCGTCGAAACGGTGCCGGTGAACGGAAGTGCCGTCACGAGGGCCGCGGCGGCCAGGCAGGGCGCCGCGGACGACCAGCCCGCGCCGAACGCCTGGAGGAGCAGGGCGGTCCACAGCACGGCGCCGAGCAGGAGAAGCCGGATCGCGCTCGCGCCGACGAGCACGGCGCCCAGGGCGAGCGGCACGAGGTAGGCCGCGCCGCACACGATGAGCGCACGCACGGCGCGCAGCCTGAAGCCTCTGGGGGTGGTCGAGGCGTGCAGGGCGGCCACGGCGAGACCGCGGTAGCGGTAGAGCAGCCACTCGGCCGGGCCCATGCTCAGCGTCAGCACGATGACGGCGTACGGCTCCTGCTGTCCCGCCACCGCGGTGAGCGCACCGGCCGCGAGACCGAACAGGCCGTACGGCAGCGAGCGCACCAGCGGCGGCACGGGGCCGGGCACCGGGGTCACCCGAAGCGCCGAGCGCAGCGCGTGCCCCGCGGCGGCCACCGCGAGCAGGACGGTGAGCAACGGCAGTCCGGTGCGCAGGAGTTCCGGCGGCTGCCACCACGGCGTAGCCGCGGCGGCCACCACGACCGGCAGGAGCGCCGCCGCGAGGATCTTCTCGTGGCCGAGCACCAGCAGCAGCCCGGCCGCGGCGAGATAGCAGGACTGCCCGAGGGCGAACAGCGCGGCGGGGCCGGGGCCCGCGACCAGCAGGCCGGTGGCCGAAGCGGCCACGACGCCGAGCGGCGCGCCGGTCAGCAGGGTGCGCCCTGCCTCGTGGCGCCCGGTCGCGAGCCTGCTGTACGCACGGTGGCTCAGCGCCTGGGACCAGGCCCAGGACACCAGGGCCGCGGCGATGAGACCGTACAGCCCGGAGGCCGACCCCCAAACGCCCTGCGCCAGTACATATGCCGTACCGGGAAGCGCGAAGAGGAGTCCCCGCAAGGCGCAGCGCAGGTGGTCGGGCCGCCAGGGGTCCGGCGGCACAGGCGGTTTCGGGTGGCTGCGGGGCACCCGCCGGAAGACGGCGTCGGCAAGCGAGAACAGATCGGGGTGCCCATAGGTCTCCTGGATCCTGTCGCCGGTCAGGCCCTGCGACTCCAGGAGCGCGGCGACCTCGTAGGGGTGCACGGCCGCGCCCGCCTCCTCGGCGAGTTCGGCGGCGAGCAGGTCGACGGGGTCGTCGGTACGGGCGGGGCGCAGCGCGACACCGGCCCGGATGCGGGGCCGGGGCGGGCGCGCGAGGCGCAGGGCGAGGGTGTCGTCCGTGTTCGCGGCCTGGCCGGGGTCCGCGCGGCGGGCATGTACGCCGCGCGGTCTGAGAGGGAGCGGGCCGCTCATCCCGCCACCTCGCCGAGGTGCTGGATCGCGAACTCCAGTGTGCGGTCGGCCGGTTGACCGGTGGCGGCCAACTCCTCGTAGATCGAACGGAACGCGTCGACCGTCTGCCGGAGCGTGAACTGCTCGATCACCCGCAGCCGGGCGGCCTCGCCCATCGCGGTGCGGCGGGCGGGGTCGCGGAGCAGTTCGACGACGGCCCACGCCATGGCCTCCGGTGCGCGCGGCGGCACCACCAGGCCGGTGGGACCCACGGCCTCGCGCACCCCGCCGACATCCGTGGAGACCGTGGCACGCCCGCAGGACATGGCCTCGATCAGGGTGAAGGGGAAGCCCTCGCTGATACTGGAGAGCATCACCACGTTGCCCGCCGAGTAGGCGTCCTTGATGTGCTCGACGCGGCCCTCGAACACCACCGCGTCACCGACACCGAGTTGGGCGGCAAGTGCCTCACAGCGCTCGCGGTAGGCCTCGCCGCCCCGGGGCGTGCCACCGAACAGGCGCAGTTGGGCGTCCGGGATCTCCTGCCTGACCAGGGCGAAGCTGCGGATCAGGGTCTCCAGGTCCTTGATCGGGTCGACCCGGCCCGCCCAGCTGAGGGTGGGGGTGCGCGGTTCGGGTCCCGCGGGCGGGAAGGCCTCGGGGTCCACGCCGTTGTAGACGGTCCGGATGAGGGCCGGCTCCGCGCCGCCGCGCTCCTCCCAGAGGCGGTTGTAGCGGTTGCCCGGGGTGATCAGGGCGGCCTTGCGGTACGTCTCTTCGGCGAGCAACCGGAAGAAACCGAGCAGCACGGCCTTCACGGGCCAGCTGTACGGGCCCGTGCGGTAGCCGAGGTAACGCTCTCGCAGGTACACGCCGTGCTCGGTCAACAGCAGGGGTACACCGTGGAGTTGGTGTGCCACCAGGCCGGGCAGGGTCGCGATGCCGCCGCTGACCGCGTGCGCCACGCCGCGCTCGGGCGGCCGGGCGGCCAGGGGGCGCAGCGCGTGTTCGAGCAGGCTGGTGGCGGTGACCGCGTCGTGCAGGGTCGGCCGCGCTTCGGCGGTCGCCCGCCCGGGGGCGTTCCAGACGGACGTCAGGACCTGGACCGCGCGGTCGGTGCGCAGTGTGGGTGCCAGGGCGCCGTCGCGGGCGTGCCGGGCGAGGTCGTGGAGTGCGGGGGCGAAGCCGTCCTCGGCGGCCGGATCGAGCAGTGCGGTGAGGAACTGCTCGTAGGAGCCGAGGAGTTGGCGCCTGCGGCGGCCGCGCGGGGCATGTCCGGGCGGGGGCGGGCCCCACATGGGCAGACAGACGGGCTCGTCGACGTGCGGCGGCAGCTCCCAGGCGAGGCTCTCGCGGCCGGTGCCGGTGACGGCGAGCACGCCGAAGTCGACGTCGGGCATGCCGCGCACGAGTTGGTCGCACCAGACGCTGACGCCACCATGGCTGTGCGGGTAGGTGCCTTCGGTCAGCAGGGTGACGCGGGTCCGTGCGGCGCGGGACGACGGCCTGGAGAAGGGTGCCGGTATCGGCACGGGCGAGGGTGAGTCGGACATGGTGGGGCTCCGCGGGTGAGATACGAACGCGAGGGAGCCGACGGCGGCGCCCGCCCCGGTGGGCCGGGGTGGGCGAGTTCCGTGAACGGCGGGATGCGGGACGTACGGGCGCGGGGGGACGGTGGCGCGATGCCTCTGGACTGCCGGGGGCGGGCGTGGACGGCGCCCGTCATGGGTCCGGCGGCCGGCCGGGAGGGGCCGGCCGGCCACCGGGAGCGACCGGGTGGGTCAGCGCCGGGTGGGCAGCGCGCGTGGTGTGTGGCCGTCGGTGCCGGGCTTCACGTATGTGGTGGCGCCGGGCGGGACGGGCAGCTTCTTGGCGGCCTTCGTGACGCCGGGCTGCTCGGCCGTCGCACTGCCCGCGGCCGGGGCGGACGGCAGGTCGAGCGTGACGCGGCTCTGGAGGAGCCCCGGGGACACCCAGCCGGAGGTTCTTCCCGCGTAGGCGGACCCGAACGGGTCCGAACCCAGGAGGAGTTGCCGTACCGTGCCGGTGGGCATGGTGGCGCGGGCGGCCACGCCGGAGGGCGCCTGGACGGTCACCTTGTCGCCGATGCGGTAGGCGGTGACCTTGCCCGCCTTGACCGCCGTGTCCCAGGCCGCGCGGGAGCGCAGCTCGCCGCCGATGTCGGCCATCCGCAGGTTGACCACGGGGGCGTTGTCCGCGAACAGCGCGCCGTACGTGTCGAGGATGGAGCCGAGCACGGGGTACGCGATGCGGTCCTCGGCGAGGTTCGACTGGTGGATGAAGTGCGGGCGTGGGTCGTTCGCCAGGACGTGCCCCATCGCGATCGTCGACTCCACCGGCACGATGTGGTCCTGGTAGCCGGTGGTGGCGTCGAGAGGGCTCTCCAGGCAGGTGGCGACGGAGGAGTTCTCGCAGACACCGCTGCCGCCGTCCGCCTTGCGCGTGTAGATCCAGTTGTACTCGTCGATCTGCTCGCTGGTGCGGCCCGCGTTGTAGAAGACGTTCATCGGGTAGCGCGGCACGGTGAGCACCGAACCCACCGGGCGCTGTCCCCGGTCGCGGGAGTTGTCCGAGCCGAGCCAGGTCACGCCGTTGTCCCGCAGGGCGGTGCTCAAGTTCGGGTTGTCGTCCGGCTGCTGCGGCAGAACCTTGAGCCCGGAGTGCTCACCGGTGACCAACTCGCCGTCCTGGAGCGGCAGTCCGGCCCGTCGGCCCCAATTGCGGTTGTCGGAGATCTGCCGGGATATCTCCGTGCGGGAGACGTAGCGCGTGCTGCCGTCGGTGTTCTTCGCACAGGTCCACGGCACGGTGCTGACGTCCTGGACACAGCCGAGGAAGGGGTGGTTGTACGTGTGGTTGAGCCAGCGGTGCTCGCCACGGTCGGCGATCAGCCGGTCCGCGAGGGGGTCCGCACCGCCGTTCTCCTCACGGTGCAGTTCACTGCCGCCGCCGTTGAAGGCCATGTCGAGCGGGAACTTACGGCCCTTGGACCACTGGGCCGCGTAGGCCGCGTCGTCCGCCGTCATACGGATCGGGTCGGGGGTCCCCTCACCCGGCGGGCAGTCCACGTCGCCCGGGGTGCAGTTGAGTTCGCTGTCCCAGCGGTCGTCGGCCCCGAAGACGTCGTCGACGTGCACGGCGAAGTAGTTGCGGGACGAGCCGAGTTGGACGCCCTGGGTCATCCAGTCGACGATGCCGCGGGCGAGCAGCCGGAACTGCTGCTGGTGCTGGTTGTAGACGAACGTCACCACCAGCTCGCGCCGGCCGTCGTGGCGGTACTCCCCCACGAGCGAGCCGCGGCCCTCGGCGCCCGGGATCGGCGCGTCCACGTAACTCGTGAAGTCCGCGCCCGGCGCCGGCTTCGCCAGGAAGCCGTAACTCTCGCCGATGTCCGGCGCGTTGTCCTCGAAGGGCACCTGCCCGGCGAGGTATCCGAAGGGGCCGCTCTTGCCCGATGCGGTCACCTGGGCCCGCACGCCGTCGAGCGAGCCGCTGAACTCGGGTGTCCGCAGGCCCGCTTCGGGCCTGGCGTAGGTGTAGGCGTCGACCTGCGGGACGGCGTAGGTCCGCTCGTACGAGGCGAGGGCGGCCATCTCGGCCGAACCGGCGCCGAACGGGTTGTCGTTGGGCAGTACGACGGCCTGGTACTTGGCGCGCGCCCTGCCGTCGACGGTGTCCGCGAGGAACGCGGCATTGATCACGGGCCGTCCGCTCTGCCGCAGGTCGACAGTCGTGTACGGCGTGCCCTGGACGTCGAGTTCGGCGGTGAGCGCGGCGGTGGCGGGACCCCCGTCGGTCACCACCAGGACGCGCAGGTCGATGCGTGGCAGCCCGGCCGCCGAGGCCGGAGTGCCGGGCAGCGAGAGCGCGAGAAGCAGAGCGCCGGCGCCGAGAGCCGCCGCTCGTGCGGTGCGATTCATGCGGTGAGTGGTCCCCTCCACGGTCGGACCGATGGCATGTCTCCACCCCACGGCCCGCCCCCCAACGAGACGGTCACACGTCGCAGCGTGTGTCCGTCTCGCTCTGACGCGTCACATAGTGCGGTCCACCTGTGGGGTCTGTGCGGATTCTGTGAAACCTGGCGGAAAAAAGATGGCGAACCCTTAGCGGTACGAAATGAGCAAGAGGGGGCGGGAGGTGACACGGCGGAATCAGGCGCTCCGGGACACCGTGGCCGCTCAGCGGGGTGGAAGATCCCCGGATCACTCATAGGTGTCGGTTACACGTGCCGCCTCACGGCCCGCTCGGCGGGCGCAGGAATCAAGGTCGCGCCGAACCGCGCCAAATCAGCCAACCGGGCCGGGCACGCCGCGCGGCACCTTCTCCCGGAAAGCGCGTTCTGACCTGCACGGCAAGCGCGTTCCATGAACATGAGGGGGCGCAATTCAGGGCGTGATGGGGGGCGTACAGGGGGGCGCTCTTGCATTTCGGGCACGTGTTCGCATCCTCCGAGGACCCGGCTGTGACCATCGCACGATTCACTCGTTTGAACGTGGTCAGGACGCAACGTCGTCAGCCTTTGGAAGGCTTCTTGATCGATGAGCACATCGCAGCGACCCGCGGCCAGAGGATCCGGGCGGGTGGCACTTGACCAGGCCGAGGCCGTCATCGTCGACCAGTACACCCGGCTCGTACGCCTCGCCTACCTCACCCTCCCGCACGACCTCGGGAGGCACAGGCGGGTCCTCGTCGCCCACGCGCTGGTACAGCGCGCGTTGCCCGGGTTCCGCGTCGGGCGTGCGGCGCCCCGTGTGCCCGAGCAGCGCAGGGGCATACCCCACCCCGCGGCGGCCCACGTGCGGGCGCGCGTGCTGCGCTCCGCGCTCGCCCACGACCGCCGTCCCCGCGGCTGGCCGGGCTTCCTGCCCCCTCCTCGTACGCTGCTGCCGATGCTCCCCGTGGTGTGGGGGCTGCGGCTGTTCCCCCGCGCGGGCGGCGACGAGGAGGTCGCGCTGGGCCAGGTCCTCTCCGAGGCCTCCGCACCCGCGCGTGCGGCGTTCGTGCTGCTCCAGCTGGAGGGCCTGCCCCGCTCCGAGGTCGTCGAGCTGCTCACCGCCGCCGGTGCGCCCCGGCCGGAGCAGGCACTGCGCACCGCCCGCGACATGGGGGACGCCAAGGGCGCGGCGGCTGAAGCGCTGCTGCGTTCGCGGGAGTTCGACGCCTGTTCCGTACAGACCCGCCCGACCGATCTGCTGCGCCGCAGGCGCCGGTACCACCTCACCTGGTCGGCCATCGGGATCATCGCCCTCGTCTGCGCCGCGCTGCTGACCGGCGTCGCGGGCGGGCCCGCGGGCACGTCCTCCCGGAATGCGGACGCCCGCCCCGCGATCTCCCCCGCGGAGCTGCTCCGCACTCCCCGAGACGCCTGGGCCGACACCTCGCGGGTGGACTTCACCGCGTGGCCCGCCCGAGGCGCACGTACCGACGACGACGCGCTGATCAGTCGCGCGCTCGGCGTCTGGACCGATCCGCCGTCCGGCACCCGGGTCGGCGTCGCGAAGGCCACCAGTGCCGAACCTCCGCCCAGCGGCACCCAGTTGCTGTACGCGGGTGACGTCGGCCGGGACGCGGTCGTGCTGTTCCACGACGGTCGGCGCGTCGTGCGCTACGCGGAACCCGCCGCCTCACCGGGCGCCGCGTCGCTGGACATCTCCCGTTCCGACGAAGCCGACGTGACAACGGCTGCCGCGCTCGTCGTCAGCCGCTCGGCGGGCAAGCTCCGCTATCTGACCGCCCCTTGGATCGCCGAGGCGCAGACGCGTGACCTGCTGCCCCCCAACTCCCCCGGCCGACCGCTGGACGTGTCGGACGAAGGGGTCACCGACGCCGTCGGCGAGCCATCGGGCACAGGGGCCTGCGACAGCCTGCCGGTGCTGCAACTGCGCTCCTCCGGCAAGATCGTGGAGAAGCACGCCTTCCTCGTCGCCGACCTGGGCGGCCTCACTCCCGCGCATCTCAGCTACACCCCGCTGCCCGGCACCGGCGCCCCGGCCCGGCAGCCTCGCGAGGCGACGAGCGATGCGGCGCTGCGCAGCTGGGCGCGGACCGCGTGCCGGCTGCCCGAGCTGCGGCAGAGCGGTGTGCGGTCCGTGAACCAGTGGGACTTCGCCGAGCAGGAGCTGCCCGAGCGGGGCGGCCGGGCGGTGTGGTCCTGCACCCGTGCGTCCACCTGGCGCGGCCCCGGCAGCGTCCTCGTGCAGTTCCGCACGTCCGCGGAGTCGGCCACGGCACCGGCGAAGGTCGTGGGGCGTGCGCACTCCACCGCGGCCTGCAGCCGTTTCGGCCAGCATGTCGTGGCCGGTACGTCCTGGACGGCGGGCTCCGGACGCCACTACCTCCTCGCCGCGGGCAGCCGCGAGGTCGACGGGATCGAGGTGACCGGAGATGTGGACGTGACCGATGAAGGACGCACACTGGCCGTCAAGGCTCCCCGGAGCCCCGACGTGACCGTACGGGCACGTCTCACGGACGGTGAGAGGCTGGACGAGGTCGGACGGCGTCCCGTGCGCTGAGGGCGGTTCCGCGACCGGACGGTGCCGATGGCAGCCTTGCGGAGGCAACCGCCACCGTCCGCGTCCGCGGTCACCGAGATGTCGAGGAGTCGACGTGCCCTTCCGCGATGGCCACCGCCCGGTCCTTGAGCTGAGCAGGCCCGTCCAGGAGCCGCGTGCCGCCGTGCTTCTGCTGCACGGCGGCCGCGAGTTCGGGACCGCCGCGCCCCCGGCGTGGAATCTGCCGGGCGTGCGGCTGCGTCTCTTCGAGCGGGCGATCCGCAGGTCGACGTCGCGAGACGCGGTGCTGATGGCGCGGGTGCGCTACCGCGTCCGGGGCTGGAACGGCGAGCGTGCGGACGCGGCGCGGGACGCCCAGCGGGCCCTGGACGAGCTGGAGTTGCTCACCGGCGGCGCGCCGACCGTCCTGGTGGGGCATTCGATGGGGGCCCGCGCCGCGCTGCGCGCCGCCGGAAGTCCGCTCGTGCGAGGGGTGGTCGGTCTCGCGCCCTGGTGTCCCGCCGGGGAGCCGGTGGCGCACCTGCGCGGCCGGCGCGTGGTGCTGCTGCACGGCGACCAGGACCGTACGACCGACCCGAGGTCCTCCCAGGACTTCGCGGCGCGGGCCCGCGCCGCGGGCGCCGAGGCGGCCACCGTGCTGATGCGGGGCGGTGACCACGCCATGCTGCGCCGCGCCGCCGCGTGGCACGACCTGACGGGGCAGGCGGTGGCAGGACTTCTGGGCATCACCGACCTGCCGCCGGTGATCGCCGAGCGGTTCACTCCCTCAGGATGACGCGCCCGTGCCGCGAGGATGACCGCCCAAGGGCCGCCCAGTGATCGACCCTGTCCGGGCCACGCGTTACTTGCTGGTGCCATCGGTGCAGGCACGTGCTGTGCTGGCCATAGGGCGCCGGCCGCCGTGCGGCGACTCTCCTCGCCCGCTCATCACCCATGACACTAGGAGCGTCCGCCATGGCGATCTTCATGCATGTCTCCCTGCCGGGTGTCACCACCGATCAGTACGACACCCTCAACGCCAAGCTCCAGGAAACGCCCGAGATCTTCGACGGCTGCATCGCCCACGTCTGCGTACCCGGCAGCGACGGTCTGGACATCTACGACCTCTGGGAGTCCGAGCGGCACGTGCAGGCCTTCTCCGAGAAGGTCGGGCCCGTGGCGGAGTCGGTCGGCCTGTCAGGACCCGGAGGCGATTCCGGGTCGTCCTCCGTGCACAACTACTGGATCCCCGGAGCCTGAAAGCTCCAGGCACCCACTCGCCCGAGAGGCCTGGACCGCTCGGGCGAGTGATCGACAAAGCCAAATTCAAAGCTTGACCACAAATTCCACACATCCTCTCTTCATACCGGCGCCAATGGTCTAGATTGACCGTGCTTCAGCTGTTCAGACATGAAGCGACCGTTAATGATCTCCAGGCGCGACGCTACGGAAAGCCGGTCCACAGGGGTCCTTGGGTGCTGGGGAGCACCCAAAGGTTTCGACGGGTTTCCGCGCGCCTCGGGACGTGGGAACAGCTGAAGTGTCAGGTACGGGAGGCGGGGCCTCCCGAGGGGAGGAACAGCGCGGCGCGGGGGGGCGGGGGTGCCTCCTGCGGGAACAGTGTTCGGCCGAGGCGCCGAGCCACTGGCGACCTGTGGGGGGTCCTGTGCAGCAGGGGGAATTAGTCAGCCCGTTTCCGTCGGCGCGCGGGCGTCTGACGAACGGGGCAATCAGAAGACCCGCGAGTGACTGGGAGCAGCGGTACCGCCGTACCGTGATCATCAGCGATACCGTCGCCACGTTTTTCGTGGTGGCGGCGATCGGCAGCTTCTTCGGAGCCCGCGACGCCGCCAACTGGCATGAGAAGTGGGGAATTCTCGCTTTCGGCACCGAGCTCCTCGTATTGGGAGCGTTGGCGGTGAGCCGGGCATGGGCACCGGCGGTTCTCGGCCAGGGCGCGGAGGAATTCCGCCGGCTCGGCCGCTCGATCTTCACGGCGGTCGTCGTGCTGTCGCTCGGCGGTATCGCCCTGACCTCGCGCAACATCAAACTCTGGATCTTCGTCGCGATCCCGGCGATCGCGCTCGTCACCATGACCGAGCGGTATCTGCTCCGTCTTTGGCTGCACAAACAGCGGAAGGAAGGACGGTGCCTGCGTCCGGTGCTCGCCGCCGGGAGCCCGGCCACCGTGCGCGACCTGATCACCCGGACCCGTAAGTTCCCGCACTTGGGCTGGCGGGTGGAGGCGGTCTGCACGCAGGACGGTCTGGGGCTCGACGGCGACCGAGTGGCCGGCGCCCGACTGGACGGGGTTCCAGTGGTCGGCCCACTGACGGACGTCGCGGGCCACGTCCGTCGCGACGGCTACCGCGTCGTCGCCGTCACACCTGACCCGCACTGGTCACCGGACCGGCTGCAGCGCCTCGCCTGGAACCTCGAGGGCAGCGACGCCGAGATGGTCGTGGCCCCCGTCCTCATGGAGGTGGCGGGACCGCGGCTGCACGTCGACGCGGTGCTCGGCATCCCGCTCCTTCGGGTCAGCATCCCGACCTTCACCGGGGGGCGCCGGGCGGTCAAAGGGGTCGTCGACCGGACGGGCGCCGCGCTCCTGCTGCTGCTTTTCGCACCGCTGATGGTGCTCGTCGGGCTGCTCGTGCTCGTCGACAGCCGGGGTGGGGCGTTGTACCGCCAGCGCAGGGTCGGCAAGGACGGCCACGAGTTCACCATCTTCAAGTTCCGCACCATGGTCGTCGGGGCCGACGGGGCACGTGCGGAGCTCGCCGACCGCAACGAAGGGGCGGGGCTGCTCTTCAAGCTCCGCCGCGATCCGCGGGTGACCCGGGTCGGCGCGGTGCTTCGCCGCTACTCGCTCGACGAGCTCCCGCAGCTCTTCAACGTGCTCCTCGGCTCGATGTCCCTGGTCGGTCCGCGGCCTCCACTGCCGGAGGAGTCAGCGGCGTACGGCCCGGACATCCGGCGGCGGCTGCTCGTCAAACCAGGGCTCACCGGGCTGTGGCAGATCAGCGGACGCAGCGATCTGCCGTGGGACGAGGCGGTCCGCCTGGACCTGCGGTACGTGGAGGACTGGTCGCTCGCCCTGGACACGGTGATCTTGTGGAAGACGCTGCGTGCGGTGCTCCAGGGGCAGGGGGCCTACTGATGTGCGGGGGTTCACGGCTCAGCTGTCCGGCTGACGCACTGAAGGCACGCCGGAAAGGCGTGCCCGGGGGGAGGAACGGGTTGTGAGAGTCAGTGTCTTAGGTCTCGGCTATGTGGGCTGTGTGTCGGCCGCGTGCCTGGCCGGCATGGGTCACGAGGTCGTCGGCGTGGACGTGAACCAGGTGAAGGTCGACCTGGTCAACGACGGCAAGGCCCCCGTGGTCGAGGAGCGGATCGGCGACCTCATCGCCGAGGTCGTGCGGACCGGGGCGCTGCGCGCCACCGCCGACGTCCGCGAGGCGATCATGAACAGCGACGTCTCGCTGGTCTGCGTGGGCACACCGTCGGAGCCCAACGGCAGCCTGTGCACCACGTACTTGGAGCGGGTCGCAGCGCAGATCGGCTCCGCGCTCGCCGAGCGGGACGGGGGACGGCACACCGTCGTGTTCCGCAGCACGATGCTCCCGGGCACCTGTCTGAACCTGCTGGTCCCGATCCTGGAGAAGAACGTCGGCGGCACGGCAGGGGTGGACTTCGGGGTCGCGGTCAACCCGGAGTTCCTGCGCGAGGGCACGAGCGTGCGGGACTTCTACGACCCGCCCAAGACCGTCATCGGCGAACTCGACCCGGCGAGCGGCGATGTCGTGGCGGCGCTGTACGACGGTCTGCCCGGCGAAGCCTTCCGGGTGCCGGTCCCGACGGCCGAGGCGATCAAGTACGCGGACAACGCCTTCCACGGCCTCAAGATCGGCTTCGCGAACGAACTCGGCGCGGTGTGCCAGGCGCTCGGGGTGGACTCGCACCAGGTGATCGACGTGTTCCTGGCCGACCGCAAGCTGAACATCAGCCCCGCCTATCTGCGGCCCGGCTTCGCCTTCGGCGGCTCCTGCCTGCCCAAGGACCTGCGCAGCCTGGTCCACGCGGCGCGGCGGGCCGATGTCTCGGTGCCCATCCTGTCCCACGTACTGCCCTCCAACTCCGACCATCTGCAGCGCGCGGTGGAGCTGATCGAACGCACCGGCAAGCGCCGGGCGGGGCTGTTCGGTCTGTCCTTCAAACCCGGCACCGACGACCTGCGCGAGAGCCCGCTCGTCGAGCTGGCCGAGCGGCTCTTCGGCAAGGGGTACGACCTGAAGATCTACGACGCGAACGTCAGCATGTCCCGGCTGCTCGGCGCCAACCGCGAGTACATCGAGGACCGGCTGCCGCACCTCGCGCACCTGCTGGCGGACTCCGTCGACGAGGTGCTCGAGCACGCGGACGTGTGCGTGGTCGGGACCAAGGACCCGGCCGTCCTCTCGGCGCTGCCCCATGGCGAGGGACCAGTGATCGTCGACCTCATCCACCTACCCGACGCCGCGACGCGCCGGACCGAACCGGGGTACATAGGCCTTGCTTGGTAACACATCGTTTGGTGACACGACCGGCGCCCGCCGGCACGAACGGCGCGCGCTGATCCTGGTGGAGAACCTGTCGGTGCCGTTCGACCGGCGGGTGTGGCAGGAGTGCACGACACTGCGCGACGCCGGCTGGACGGTGCACGTCATCTGTCCCCGGGGCGAGAAGCGCGACACGGAACCGGAGGCGGTGGTCGACGGGGTGCGGATCCACCGCTACCCCTTGCGCGCGGCCACCGGAGGTCCCGCGGGCTATCTGCGGGAGTACGGATCGGCGTTGTGGCACACGCTCCGCCTGGCCCGGAAGGTCGGACCGGTCGACGTGGTCCACGCCTGCAACCCGCCCGACCTGTTGTTCCTGCCCGCGCTGTGGATGAAGCGGCGCGGCGCGCGGTTCGTCTTCGACCAGCACGACCTGGTACCCGAGTTGTACCTCTCCCGGTTCGGCCGCGGCGAGGACCTGCTCTACCGCGCCGTGTGCGCGCTTGAGCGGATGACCTACCGCGCCGCGGATGTCGTGATCGCCACGAACGAGAGTTACCGGGACGTCGCGGTGCGCCGTGGCCGTCAGCGGCCGGAGGACGTCTTCGTGGTGCGCAGCGCGCCCGCGGTCGAACGCTTCCAACCGGTGCCGCCCGAACCGGAGTTGAAGCGCGGCAAGCAGCATCTGCTGTGCTATCTGGGCGTCATGGGCCCGCAGGACGGTGTCGACTACGCCTTGCGGTCCCTGGCGAAGCTGCGCGACGACCTCGGGCGGACCGACTGGCATGCGGTGTTCGTCGGCGCCGGTGACGCGTTCGACGCGATGGTGGAGCTGTCCGGGCGGCTCGGTCTCTCCGAGCAGGTGCAGTTCACCGGGCGCGTTCCCGATGCCGACCTGGTGCGCTATCTGTCCACCGCGGACGTGTGCCTCTCCCCCGACCCGCGCAACCCGCTCAACGACGTGTCGACGATGAACAAGGTCATGGAGTACATGGCGATGGGCCGGCCGATCGTCTCGTTCGACCTCAAGGAGGCGCGCGTCTCCGCCGGTGACGCCGCCGTCTACGCGCGCGCCGACGACGAGGCCGAATTCGCCGAGCTCGTCGCGGTGTTGCTCGACGATCCGGAGAAGCGGGCCCGCATGGGCAAGATCGGCCAGGAGCGGGTCGGCGGAGAGCTGTCCTGGCAGAACTCACAGAGATCGCTGCTCGCCGCCTACGCCGCAGCCTGCCCCGACCCCAGACGTGCCGGTGGCGCCCCGATCCGGAAGGGGAGGAGGCGGCGACGTTGAGCGAGGACACCATACGTCTGGCCACGGTCGGGCGGATCTTCCGCAGGCGCGGGCGGCTGCTCGCCGTCGTCGCCCTGGTGGGCGCCCTGGTCGGCTACGGCGCCTCGGTGGTGCTGTTCCCGCCGCGCTACACGGCATCGGCGTCGGTACTGCTGCCGGGGCAGTGGGAGGAACGCGAGCTGCTGACACAGGTGAACGTGGCGACCAGTTCGTCGGTGGTCGACCGGGCCGCCGACGCGCTCGACTGGACGGGCGGCGACGGCGACGAGCTCATCGACCGGGTGAGCGCCAAGGCCGCCGACGGGAACATCATCACGATTTCCGGTACGGCCGACACCCCGGAGCGCGCGCAGCAGCTGTCCGACCGTGTGGCCAAGGAATTCGTCACCTTCGCCACGCGGCTCGCGGGCGGCACCGCCGACCCCGCGACGGCCGGCGGACCGGAGGCGCTGCGGAAGAAGGTCGCCGAGACCAACCGCCGCATCTCCGAGCTGGCCGAGGCGGCGGATCCGGGGCAGACCGTGGAGAGCGTGCAGGCCCGCACCTCGCTCGAGAAGCTGCGCACCTCGCTGGAGGAGGCCATGAAGAAACTGGAAGAGGCCGACCCGGCGACCGGCAAGGCCGGCATGGTCGTCATGGGGCCCGCGGCCCTGCCGACCGGCGAGGCACCGCCGACGAGGACGCAGCTGGTGGCCGGCGGGGCGCTGCTGTTCCTCCTGGTCTCCGTCATCGCCCATCTCACCGCGGCACGGTCGAACAACCGGCTCCGCACCGAGGCGGAGATCGCCGCGGCGCTGGGCTCGACGCTCATCGGCACCGTCGAGGTGCCCGGCGAGCGGACCGCGCACGGGCCGAAAGGCGGCGGCCCGCGAGCCTGGATCCGCCGTTTCCTCGGCGTCGACACCCGGTGGGAGCTGCCGACCCCGCCGGCGTCCGGCGACGAGGCCGGCAGACAGCTCCGCTACCGGCGGGTGTGCGCGCGCCTCCGAATCCAACTGCCGGGCTCCCGGCGGCTCTTGGTCGTCGTACCGGACGGCGACGAGATCGGCCGCCGGGCAGCGGAGCAGCTCGCCGCCGAGGCCAGGAACGATCCGCAGCTGCGGGTGGTGGCCGTCTCGGTGTCCCGGCCGATGGTGCAGGACCGTGACGCCGAGTCCGGCGCCCTGGTCGTGCTCAGCGCGGGCAGTTGGACGGCGGGTGAGCTCGCCGGGGTCGCCGGGGCGTGTGCGGACGGCGGGCATGAGGTCGTCGGCTTCGTCGTCGCCGGTCCGGTCCGCGCCCGTGCCACGCGGCCTGCCGAGCACCCTCCGGAGAACGCCGCTCCGGCGCTCGCGGCGCGCGGACATGCGACGGGAGGTTCGGCGTGACGACGCACACGGCCTCGGAGCCGTCGACAGCCGCTCCGCTGCTCAACCTTCAGGCGCTGGTGGTCGCGGTGCGCAGGCGCCGCCGTCTCTGGTGCTCCCTGGCACTCCTCGGCCTGCTGTTCGGCGCGGCGGTGGCGGTCCTGCGACCGCCGCCGCCGGCCGCGGTGGCCAAGGTGCTCGTCGCGCATCAGGAGGATCAGCCGAACGACACCGGAACGCTGATCCGCACCGACGTGGAGGTGCTGCAGACCACGCGGATCGCCGACAAGGCCCTGAAGTCCCTCAAGTCCCCGGTGAAACCGGCGGACTTCATGCGGGACTACCGGGGCACCGGCGTGACCAACAACCTGTTGCAGATCGATGTGACGGGTGACAGCGACGCACAGGCGGTGGCCAGGGCCAAGGCGTTGGCGGACGCGTTCGTCGCCGACCACGTGAAGCGGATGCAGGACGCCGCGAAGGCCGAGGCAAAGGCCCTGCGCGACCAGCGCGACCGCATGCGGACCGAGCTCGCCCAGGTCAACGAGTCGATCGGGGGCAGGACGCCGTCGAGCGATCCGGAGTCGTCGGCGAGCATGGAGTCACTCTTCGCCCGCCGGGCCGAACTCACCTCCCGGATCGCCGACTTCGACCAGCGCGCCGAGGAGGCGCGGATGGGGACGCCCCGGATCATCTCCGGCACGCAGATCGTGGACGCACCGCGCGCGGTGCGCCACTCCCTGCCGCTGGCCGCCGCCACCAACTCCGCGATCGGACTCGTCCTCGGGCTCGTCATCGGGCTCGCGGTGGCCGCGGTCGGTTCGGTGGTGGCGGACCGTCCGGTGCTGCGCCGGGAGATCGCGGCGAACCTGGGGGCGTCGGTCATCGCGGAGCTGCGGCGCGTGCCCCGCCGTCCGGTCGCGCTCCGGCAGCGACGGCGGACCCGTGCGGCGCGCGACCGGCTCATATCGACCCTGGCCCGCACCGTGCGTGACTCCGGGGAATCGGTGTCGCTCCTGGAGCTCGGCTGTGCGCACAGCACGAGCGTGCTCGCCCTGGACCTGGCGAAGGCACTGTCGGCCCAGGAGCCGGTGGTCGTCATCGACGGCCTGCCGGCCCTGGAGCGCGCCGGCCGGGGCCAGGAGCCGGGCGGCCCGGCCGTGGTCAGCGGTGACCGTGCCGCGGCCGTGCCGCGTCAGACGCGCAGGATCGGTGTCGGCTCGGTCGCGCCCGGCACGGCGTGGACCGGCTTGCAGGACCTCGGTTCGCAGACCGTCCTCGTCGTGCGTGCCGGGCACGGCAGCGCCGCATGGCTGCACACCGTGGCGCGGCAGCTCGCGGATCTGCTCATCCCGGTGATCGGTGTGGTCCTGATCGACCCCGATCCGCGGGACCGGACGGACGGCACCCTGTGGGACGGCCTGCACACCGCGCTGCGCGGCCACGACGCACGCCTCGCCCGGCGGAACGGCGGGGGTGCCTCCCACACCGTCGAGGCAGTGGGGGACGGCCGGCAGCCGGCCGAGCAGCCCTCATGGGCCGTACGAGTCCCGGACAGCGACCAGGAGGCGCGGTAAGACATGTGTGGCATCGCAGGCACCTACCGATGGCCGGACGGGAAGGCCGTGACCGACCGGCTCACCGATGTCCTCGCCCACCGTGGACCGGACGGGGCGGGCCGGTACGGCCATCGCGCCGGTGACGGTGAAGTGCAGCTCGGGCACCGCAGGCTGTCCATCATCGACTTGTCCGAGACGGGCGCCCAGCCGATGGTCAAGGACGACCTGTCCCTCACGTACAACGGCGAGCTCTACAACGCGCCCGAGCTGCGAGCCGAGCTGGCGGCCTCCGGCGTGCGGTTTCGCGGTACGTCCGACACCGAGGTGCTCCTTGAGGCCTGGCGGCGCTGGGGCACCGACTGTCTGCCCCGGCTGCGCGGCATGTTCGCGTTCGGGATCTTCGACGAGCGGACGGGTGAACTGGTCCTCGCCCGCGACCAGCTCGGCATCAAGCCGCTGTTCCTGCTGCGGCGCGGTGAGGGCCTGGTCTTCGCCTCCGAGCTCAAGGCGCTCGCCGCGGTGACCGGCGGATCGCTACGGGTGGACGACGCGGCGCTGGTGGCCTCGCTGCTCTACTACTGGGTTCCGGACTCGCGGTGCGCGTTCCGCGAGGCGGAGAAGCTGCCGCCGGGGAGCTGGCTCAGGTGCCGGCCCGACGGCCGGGTGGAGCGCGGTCAGTACTGGAACCTGCGTGATGTCGCAGCCGAGGGACAGGAGCGGGCCCGCAGCGGCGAACTGCCGGACCTGGCCGCCGTCGTCGAGGAGTCGACCCGGCAGCACCTGCTCTCCGACGTGCCGGTGGCGACCTTCCTCTCCGGCGGTCTCGACTCCAGCTATCTGACCGCGCTGGCGGCCCGCGACCGGCCCGGGATCTCCGCGTACACGATCGGATTCCGCGCCGAGGACGCCAAGTTCGAGGCGATGCCGGACGACCTGCGCTATGCCCGGCAGGTGGCCGGGCAATTCGGTGTCGACCTGCACGAGATCGAGATCGCCCCGAACGTGCTCGACCTGCTGCCGCAGATGACGCACCACTTGGACGAGCCGATCGGCGACCCCGCCGCGATCAACACCTTCCTGATCTGCTCGGCCGCCCGGGAGGCCGGGGTCAAGGTGATGCTCTCGGGGATGGGCGCCGACGAGCTGTTCGCCGGTTACCGCAAGCACCTGGCCAACCTGCTCGCGGTCCGCTACCAGCGCGTCCCTCGGCCCCTGCGGCGCGGCCTGTCCCGGGCCGTGGACCGGCTGCCGGTCGCCACGTCCCGCCGGGGGTTCCGCTCGGTGCGGTTCGCGAAGCGGTTCCTCTCCTTCGCCGATCTGTCGGAGGAGGCCGCGTTCCGCCGCAGCTACACCATGTACGACCAGGACGAGCTGCTCGCCCTGGTCAATCCGGACCTGGCAGGGACGGTCGACGACGTGCTGACCGAGCACGCGGACATCTACCAGGACAACGCACTCGACGACTTCGTCAACCGCATGTGCCTGGGCGACGCGCGGATGTTCCTGCCGGGTCTGAACCTCGCCTACACGGACCGTTCGAGCATGGCCGCGTCGACCGAGGTGCGGGTGCCGTACGTGGACGTCGAGGTGGTCAAGGCGGCGTTCGCCGTGCCCGGTGACCGCAAGATCGTCGGACGGCAGAGCAAGGCCGTCCTCAAGGAAGCGGCCCTCTCGGTCCTGCCGAGGGAGATCGCGTACCGGCCCAAGGGTCTGTTCAGCGCCCCGCTGCGGGCCTGGATGAGCCGGGATCTGGCACCGCTGGTGCGCGAGGTGGTCAACGACGGAGTGCTCGTCAATTCCGGGATCCTGCGCCGTGACGCGCTGGAGCGGATGGTCGCCGAGGACGCCGCGGGGCAGCGGGACTTCTCCAAGCATCTGTGGCATGTGCTGACCCTCGAGTACTGGTACCGCGGCGCGACCTCTGGCTCCGGCCAGCGACAAGTGGTTTGACGGCGTTGGGAATTGACGGCGTTGACGGTGAATCAAGAGGAGCTCGGGTGAAGCAGGTCGTACAGAACTACAAGAGTGGTGAGCTCGCGCTGCTCGACGTGCCGGTTCCGGGGTGCAAGCCGGACGGTGTGCTGGTCCGCAGCGCCTACTCGCTGATATCCACCGGTACCGAGCTCATGAAGGTGTCCGAGGCCGGCATGTCGATGGTGGGCAAGGCCCGCTCCCGTCCCGACCAGGTGGCCAAGGTCATGCAGAGCGTGGCCACCAACGGGGTGCCCGCCACCTATCGCAAGGTGATGGGCAAGCTGGACTCCTACACCCCGCTCGGCTATTCGCTGTGCGGCGTGGTCGAGCAGGTCGGCGCCGGGATCGACGACGTGAAGGCCGGCGACCTGGTGGCCTGTGCCGGCAACGAGCACGCGCTGCACGCCGAGTTGAACTGGGTGCCGAAGAACCTCTACGCCCCGGTGCCCGCCGGTCTCGCGCCGCGGCACGCGGCCTTCGGCACCGTCGGGTCGATCGCGATGCAGGGCGTCCGCCGGGGCGAGCCGCAGCTCGGCGACGTGGCCCTTGTCATCGGCCTTGGCCTCATCGGGCAGTTGGTGGTGCAGCTCCTCACCGCGTCGGGGGTCCGTGTCGTCGGGGTCGATCCCGATCCGGCGCGCTGCGAACTCGCCGAGCGCTCGGGCGCCGCGGCCTGCGGCGACCCCGCGTCCGCCGCCGTGGAGGCCGCCGTCGCCGAGCTCACCGAGGGGTATGGCGTCGACCAGGTGTATCTGGCCGCCGGCGGCGGCAGCAACCAGCCCGTCGAGCTGGCCGCCCACCTGAGCCGCGACCGCGGGCGGGTCGTCGACATCGGCAAGTGCAGCCTCGACCTGCCGTGGAACGCGTACTACGAGAAGGAGCTCGACGTCCGGTTCTCCCGCAGCTACGGCCCGGGGCGCTACGACCCCGCGTACGAACTGGAGGGCCGGGACTACCCGATCGGCTATGTGCGCTGGACCGAGCGCCGCAACCTCGCGTGCTTCCTCGATCTCGCCGCCCGGGGCCGCGTCGACGTGGAGCCCTTGATCTCCCACATCGCCGCCTTCGATGACGCCGTGGAGACCTACCAGGGCCTGAAGGACGGCGAGTTGAAGGCCGTCGCCGTGCTGTTCCGCTACCCCGGGCGGACGGGGGAAACACAAGCGGAGGCCCCGGCGGTGGCCGTGCCCGAGGTGAAGCGAGGGAGCGGCCAGGCATCGGCCGCGCCCCGGGCCACCAAGTCACCCGTACGCCTCGCGTTCGTCGGCGCGGGCAACTACGCGACGTCGATGCTGCTGCCGCACCTGGCGGGGCGCGAGGGCGTCGAGTTGTCCACCGTCGTCACCACGACGGCACTGTCCGCGGCCAACGCCAAGCGGAAGTTCGGCTTCGCCGACGCGACGACCGATCTCGACGCCGTGCTCGGCGACACGTCCATCGACGCGGTGTTCGTAGTCACCCGGCACAGCTCGCACGCCGACCTGACCCGAAGGGCGCTGCTCGCCGGCAAGTCGGTGTTCGTGGAGAAGCCCCTCGCGCTCTCCGAGGACGAGCTGACGGGCGTGCTCGCGGCGGTGGAGGAGTCCGGCAACGACCGGCTCCAGGTGGGCTTCAACCGCCGCTTCTCGCCGCTGCTCCAGGAAGCCAAGAAGCGGTTCGGCGCCCGGAGCGGTCCGGCGAACCTGCGCTATCTGGTCAACGCGGGCCGCTTGCAACACGGCAGCTGGTACCTCCAACAGGGCGCCGAGGGCTCGCGGTTCGTCGGCGAGGGCGGGCACTTCATCGACACGGCGAGCTGGCTGCTCGGGGCCGACCCGGTCTCGGTATACGCGGTCGCCACCTCCGGCAACGAGGACCTCCAGGTCGTGCTGCGCTACCCGGACGGGTCCACCGCCACCATCAGTTACGTCACCACCGGTGCGCCCGGCTTTCCCAAGGAGACGCTGGACCTCGTCGGGGACGGCAAGGTGCTGCGGCTCGACGACTTCGTCCGTGCCTCGGTCCACGGCCCCCGGCGGTGGGTCAGTTCGCGGCTGCCCAAGGCCAGGGACAAGGGGCAGAACGCCGAACTGGCCGCATTCGTCAGGGCCGTGCGGACCGGCGGGCCGATGCCGGTGCCGCTGGAGTCCCTCGTCGCCACCACGGCGGCCACCCTCGCCGTACAGGCAGGCCTGGCGTGCGGCGCGCCGGTGGCGCTGACGGGGGCGCGATGACCGTGAACTCGGGGCATCCGCTCTGGTACCTGCGGCGGCTGTCCCGCATGGGCCCGCGCGAGGTCGCGGGCCGGGTGGGCGACACGGTGCGCAGGCGCCGGTGGCGCTCGGCGCGGCCCGAGTGCCCGCGCGTGAGCGGCGCGCGGTTCACCGCGGTGCTGCCCGCCGCGGCGCTCGCCGCGGTGGCGCCGGACGCCGCGAAGCGGCTGGTCGACGCGGCGGAGCGGCTGATGGCCGGGCACGCCGAGTATTTCGGGGTGGCCCGCGACGACCTGGCCGACCCGGACTGGTGGTACGACCCGAAGACCGGGCGCCATGCTCCGTGGGGCTATGCCTTCGACCTGCCGTACCGCAACGAGGACGCGGTCGGGGACATCAAGCAGATCTGGGAGCTGTCCCGGCATCAGTACCTCACCGTGCTGGCCGCCGCCTACGCGGTCACCGGGGACGAGCGGTACGCCGAGCGCGTGGCCGAGCACCTGCGGTCGTGGTGGGCGGCCAACCCGCCGCTGCGCGGCGTGCACTGGATCAGCGGCATCGAGCTCGGCATCCGGCTGCTCTCCTGGGTGTGGGTCCGCAGGCTGCTCGACGGCTGGCCGGGCGCGGCCGGTCTCTTCGAGGACAACCCGGTGGCGCTGAACCAGATCTGGCACCACCAGCGCTGGCTGGCCGGCTTCCCCAGCCGGGGCTCTTCTGCGAACAACCACATCATCGCCGAGGCCGCCGGGCAGTTCGCCGCGGCGTGCGCGTTCAACTGGTTCCCCTCGTCGGAGCGTTGGCGCGGCGACGCCCTGCGGTCGCTGGATCGCCAGCTGCGCGGCAACACCTTCCTCTCCGGTCTCAACCGCGAGCTGGCGAGCGAGTACCACGGGCTCGTCCTGGAACTCGGCCTTGCCGCGGTGGCCGAGGCGGACGCCGCCGACGTAACGGTCCCAGCGACGCTGCGCCTGGTGCTGCTGCGGATGACCGACGCGCTCGCGGCCGTCGTGGACAACCGGCTGCGGCCGCCACGCCAGGGGGACGCGGACGACGGACACGGCCTGATCGTGGACGGCGCGGGCACCGACCGCTGGGCCTCGCTGCTCGCCACCGGGGACGCGGTGTTCGGCCGCCTCGCCTGGTGGCCGGAGGTGGCCGGAACCGACGTGCGCACCCCGCTGCTCGCCGCGCTCATCCGCCCGTACGCGAAGGGCGGGACCGCACCGGCCGTGGCCCGCCCCTCCACCAAACCGGGGCACTTCGCGGACGCGGGCATGACCCTCCTGCGCGGTCCGGACGAGATCTGGTGCCGCTGCGACGGCGGCCCGCACGGCTTCCTGTCCATCGCCGCGCACGCCCACGCGGACGCGCTGTCCGTGGAGGTCCGGCAGGACGGGGTCGATGTGCTCGCCGACCCGGGGACGTTCTGCTACCACGGACAGCCCGAGTGGCGGCAGTACTTCCGCTCGACCCTCGGCCACAACACCCTGGAACTGAACGGCGCCGACCAGTCCGTCTCCGGCGGCCCGTTCCTCTGGACCCGGCACGCCCGCAGCCGCGTCCTGGACGTGGGCACATCCCCCGAGGGTGTGGCCCACTGGTGCGCCGAGCACGACGGATACCAGCGTTCCGTGCACCGCCGCCGGGTGGAGCTGACCGCCGCGAGCCAGGAGCTGCGGGTGGTCGACGAGGTGCGCGGCAGGGGCCGGGCGGCCGTGCGCCTCGCGTTCCACCTCGGCCCCGCGATCGCCGCTGACCTGGTGGGGAACTGGGCGGTGCTCACCTGGACCCGGGACGGCGAGGACCGTTTCGCGGTGCTCGACCTGCCCGAACAGCTGTCCTGGCGCGCGCACCACGGCGAGAGCGACCCACCGCTCGGCTGGTACTCCGCCGGCTTCGGGCGCAAGGAACCCGCCACCACCCTGGTCGGCACCGGCTTCGCCAACGGCACGCAGGGGTTCACGACCGTGCTCAGGTTCCGGGGCCAGGGGGCGGCGGGATGAGGTGGCGGAACTGGGCTCTGCCGGTGGCGGCGCTGGCCGTGCTGGTGGCGACCGGCTGTGAGAGCTCGCCGGGCGAGCGGGCGGAGCAGACGCCCGCGCCGGCGAAGTCCGGGGCGCGATCCGTGGCCCGGGTGTGTGCCAAGCCCGCAGCCGGGCCGGCGAAGGCGCCGGCGGGCGCGGTGACGGTCGACCCCAAGGTGGTCAACGACCTGGCAGCGAAGACCAAGAGCAGCCCTGCGAACACCACGTTCTGGCTCCGTCCCGGCAAGCACACGCTCGAACCGGACCGCCACGCCCAGGTCATCCCCAAGGAGGGCAACCGTTACCTCGGCGCGCCGGGCGCGGTGCTCGACGGCCGGAAGAAGAACCAGTACGCGTTCGGCGGCGACGCCCGTGACGTCACCATCCGCCATCTGACCGTGCAGCGTTTCGTCGCGCCGCACGACCAGGGCGTGGTCAACCACGACTCGGCCGACGGCTGGGTGATCGAGCACGCGAAGATCCAGTACAACTCAGGGGCCGGGCTGATGGCAGGCGCCCGCCAGCAGGTCCGCGCCAACTGCCTGCGCGAGAACGGGCAGTACGGCATGAACGCGTACAAGGGCACAGGACCGCTCCGCGATCTGCTCCTTGAGGGCAACGAGATCGTGGGCAACAACACCGGCGACTGGGAGCGGCGGCGGGAGGGCTGCGGCTGCACCGGGGGCGTCAAGTTCTGGGCGGTCGACGGCGCCGACATCCGGGGCAACTGGGTGCACGACAACCGCGGGACCGGGCTGTGGGCGGACACCAACAACAACGACTTCCGCATCGAGGACAACGTGCTCGAGGCCAACGACGGTGCCGCACTGATCTATGAGACCAGCTACAACGCGGTCATCCGGAAGAACACGATCCGGCGGAACAACTGGGTCGAGGGCCGCAAGGGGGCCTCCGGCGGCGACAACTTCCCCTTCGCCACCCTCTATCTGTCCGAGTCCGGCGGCGAACCACGGGTCCGGGCCCGCACGGACAAGATCGAGGTCTACCGGAACCTCCTGGAGAACAACTGGTCCGGGATCACCCTGTGGGAGAACGCCGACCGGTTCTGCAACAGCCCCGCCAACACCTCCTCCGGTGACTGCACACTGCTGGAGAAGAACACCGACCGCTGCGCGCAGCCGAAGATCGCCACCAAGCCGCTCTACGCCGACTGCCGGTGGAAGACCCAGCGGGTGGACATCCACACCAACCGGTTCGTGCTGGACAAGTCCGTCCTCAAGTGCACGTCGATGTGTGACCGCATGGCGGTCCTCTCCAACTACGGCACCTATCCGAAGTGGTCGCCGTACAAGGGTGAGCGGGTGGCGGACGCCATCACCCACAAGCAGGGCAACCGCTGGCGCGACAACGTCTACATCGGCCCGTGGAAGTTCGTGGCCCACGACCCAAGCCGGGTGCTCGACTTCAGGCAGTGGCAGGGCGCGCCGTACGAGCAGGACGCGAGCAGCACCCTCCGTGTACGGGCCGGTGATTGAGATGAGTCAGGACCTGCGGCGCGGTGGGCTGCCGGGCCCGGCGGACGCGGCGGGCACGCGGCCCGACCTCGGACCGCGCCCCGGCACACCCAAACTCGTCGGTGCCGCCTGGGGGTTGCTGGTCCTCAACACGCTCGGCTCCGCCGGGGCCGAGACCATCATCCCGCTGCCCCGCTCCCTCATCCAGCTGGTCACGATGGGCGCGCTGGTCGGTGCGTTCACGCTGGCGCTCGCGCTCAACCTGCGGCTGCGCATCCACGCAAGCGCCTTCCTGCTGCTGCTCACCCTGCTGCTCGTGCCGAGCGTGATCTCCAGCCTGCAACTGGCGTCCGGCTTCGGCGCGTTGTTCCGCTGCACCCGCCTCGCTCTCTTCATCGGCACGCTGTGGCTGCTCAGCCGCTGGTGGGACGGCAGCGACACGTTCGTCCGGCACCACATCCGCATGTACTTCGCGGTGCTCGGGTCGGTCGCCGCCGGCGCGGTCATCTCGCCGGGCGCGGCCCTGCCGGAGGTCTACGGCGGGCGGCTGGTCGGCGCGTTGTGGCCGCTCACCCCGCCGCAGATCGGCCAGTACGCCGCGGTGATCATCGGGCTCACGGTGCTGCTCCTGCTGGGGCGCAGGACCGACAGGGTCAGCGCCGCGGTCATCATCGTGCCCTCGCTCGTCCTGCTCGCGCTGACCCATACCCGGACGGCCACGCTCGGCATGCTCATCGGTCTCGTGCTGGCGATCGGCTCGCTCGTCCTGACCAGCGCCGCCGCCCGCCGGTTCTTCACCTGGGCGGTGGTCGTCGCCACGGTGGCCGCGGTGGGGTTCGCCCCACTGCTGCGGGCGTGGTTCCTGCGCGGGCAGAGCCAGGAGTACCTCACCAGCCTCACCGGCAGGGCCAAGGTCTGGGACGCCCTCCTCGCCGCGCCCCGGACGACCGCCGAGAAGCTGTTCGGCATGGGACTCGGCGACAAGTCGTTCGGCGGGTTGCCGATCGACAACAGCTGGCTGGCCGTCTACCACGAGCAGGGCTGGGCGGGTGTCACCCTCGTGTCGGCGTTCATCACCATCCTCGGCGGCGTCGCGTTGCTGCGACCGCCGTCGCTTGCGAGGGCGTGCGCGATCTTCCTGATCAGTTACTGCGCGATCGCGTCGTACACCGAGGCGGGTCTCGGCGACGCCTCGCCGTATCTGCTGCATCTGGCCCTGGCCGCCTCGCTCCTCGCGACACCTGCCGCGGCCACTCCCGCGGCGAAGCCCGCGGTGCCACGGCGACGTATCCCGCGCTGGGCCCAAGATCGGAGGCGACTGTGAGCATGCACGTCCTGGTGGTGCACAACCGCTACGCCTCGGCGCAGCCGAGCGGCGAGAACAAGGTCGTCGACCAGGAGGTGGCGCTGCTGCGCGCGGCCGGCCACCGGGTCGAGGTGTTCGAGCGGCGCAGCGACGACATCGCCGCCCGCTCCCTCCCCTCCAAGGCAGCGGTGCCGCTGCTCGTGCCGTGGAACCCGGCGGTCCGTAAGGAGCTCACGGCTCGGCTCCGCGCCGAGCGGCCGGACGTCGTCCACGTGCACAACGTCTTCCCGCTCCTGTCCCCCGCGGTCCTCGCCGCCTGCGCCGACGCGGGCGTGCCCGCCGTCGCCACGCTGCACAACTACACCCAGGTCTGCCCGCCCGGCACACTGCAGCGGGACGGCAGGCCGTGCACCGAGTGCGTCGGGGCTGCGGCGCCGCTGCCCGCCGTGCGGCACGGCTGCTACCGCGGCTCCCGGCTCGCGACGGTGCCGCTGGCGCTGAGCCTCTCGGTCAACCGGCGGCGGTGGTGGTCCGGCGTGGAGCGGTTCTTCTGCATCTCCGCCGCGCAGCGCGACGTCCTGGTGGGGTCCGGCATGCCGGCCGAACGCCTCGCGGTGAAGCACAACTTCGTGCCCGAGCCGGAGATCCGCCGCGAGGGCGCGGGCGAGCATCTGCTGTATCTCGGCCGGCTCGCGGAGGCCAAGGGCGTGCGGGTTCTCATGGCCGCCTGGGACGAGATCGCCGCGGACGGCGGTGTGGGTGTGCCGCTCGTCATCGCCGGCGCGGGGCCGCTGGAGCGGGAGGTGAGGGCCTGGGCCGCGGGCCGGGACGACGTGCGCTGCGTCGGCCTGTGCGACACGGCGGAGAGCCAGAAGGCCATCGCGCGGGCGGTGGCCGTGGTGGCCCCGTCGACGTGGCTGGAGGCGTTCGGTCTGGTGGTCGTGGAGGCGATGGCGGCGGGGGTCCCGACCGTCGCCGCGGGGCACGGCGCCTTCGTCGAGCTGGTCGAGGACGGCGTGAGCGGGCTGCTGCACCGGCCGGGCGATGCCACATCGCTCGCCAACTGCGTGCGCCGGGTCACGGTCGACGCGGCCCGCAACCAGGAGATGGGCCGGGCGGCCAGGCGCCGGTACGAGCAGGGGTTCAGCCCTGCCGTCGGCCTTGAGCGCCTGGTGGAGGGGTACCGCTCCGCGATCGCGGGCCGGACGGAATCAATGGGGGGCAGTAAATGACACGTTGCCGACTCTGCGGCTCGGCGGCGCTGGAGAGCGTCGTCGATCTGGGGGCGACGCCGCCGTGCGAGAGCTTTCTCGCCGCGGACCAACTGGACGGTCCTGAGCCGGCGTACCCGCTGCATCTGCGGGTCTGCACGGAGTGCTGGCTCGCGCAGATACCGCCGCTGATCACTCCGGAGGAGACGTTCAGCGAGTACGCGTACTTCTCCTCCTTCTCGACCTCCTGGGTGGAGCACGCGCGTACGTTCGTCGCCGACGCCGTACAGCGGGTGGGTCTCGGTCCCGACGCCTTCGTGGTCGAGGTCGCGAGCAACGACGGATATCTGCTGAAGCACGTGGTGGACCGGGGAATCCGCTGCCTGGGCATCGAGCCGTCGGTGAACGTCGGCGCCGCCGCGCGCGAGGCGGGCGTGCCCACGCTCACGGAGTTCCTGAGCCCGGACACCGCATCGGCCGTCCGCGCCGAACACGGCCCGGCGGACCTGGTCGTGGCCAACAACGTGTACGCGCACATCCCCGACGTCGTCGGGTTCACCCAGGGTCTGCGCTCGCTGGTCGCCGACGACGGCTGGGTCTCCATCGAGGTGCAGCACCTGCTGACCCTGATCGAGGAGAACCAGTACGACACGATCTACCACGAGCACTTCCAGTACTACACGGTGGCGTCCGCGATCCGGGCGCTCGCGAGCGGCGGACTCGCCCTCGTGGACGTCGAGTTGCTGCCCACGCACGGCGGTTCCATCCGGCTCTGGGCGCGGCCCGCCGAGGTGGCCGGCGAGCCCACGCAGCGAGTGACCGACGTGCTGGCGCGGGAGAAGGCCGCCGGACTGCAGGAGTTGTCGGGCTACACCGAGTTCTCCGCCCGGGTGGCCAAGGTGCGCCGCGATCTGCTCAAGTTCCTCATCACGGCGGCCGAGCGCGGTGAGACGGTCGTCGGCTACGGCGCGCCGGGCAAGGGCAACACCCTGCTCAACCACTGCGGCATCCGGCCCGACCTGCTCGCGTACACGGTCGACCGCAATCCGTACAAGCACGGCCGGTTCACGCCGGGCACCCGCGTCCCGATCCTCACGCCCGAGCAGATAGCCGCCGACCGGCCGGACTACGTCCTCGTCCTGCCCTGGAACCTGCGGGCCGAGCTCGTCGAGCAGCTGTCCTACGTACACGACTGGGGCGGCCGTCTGGTCTTCCCGATCCCGGAACTCAGCATCGTCGAGGCCCCGTCTGGAAAGGCCACAGCATGAAGGTCGTACTGTTCTGCGGCGGTTACGGGATGCGGATGCGCAGCGGCGCCGCCGACGACGTGCCCAAGCCGATGGCGATGGTCGGCCCCAGGCCGCTGATCTGGCATGTCATGCGCTACTACGCGCACTTCGGGCACACGGAGTTCATCCTGTGCCTCGGATATGGGGCGCACCACATCAAGAACTTCTTCCTCAACTACGAGGAGACGACGTCCAACGACTTCGTGCTGCGCGGCGGGCGCACCGAACTCCTCTCCACCGACATATCGGACTGGACGATCACGTTCGCGCAGACCGGCATCGAGTCGCCGATCGGCGAGCGGCTTCGCCGGGTGCGGCACCACTTGGACGGCGACGAGATGTTCCTCGCCAACTACGCCGACGTGCTCACCGACGCCCCGCTGCCGCAGATGATCGACCGGTTCGCCCGGCGTGACGCCGGCGCGTCGATGATGGTCGTGCCGCCGCAGTCCTCGTTCCACTGCGTGGAGCTGGGCGAGGACGGCCTCGTAGGGGGCATCACCGCGGTGAGCGACCTGCCGCTGTGGGAGAACGGCGGCTACTTCGTGCTCCGTAGGGAAGTCTTCGACCACATACCGGAGAACGGCGACCTGGTCGCCGACGGGTGCGCCCAACTGGCCAAGCAGGGACGCCTCGTCGCGCACCAGCACCGCGGTTTCTGGAAGCCGACCGACACCGTGAAGGAGCGGGCCGCGCTCGACTCCGCCTACGCACGGGGCGACCGCCCGTGGGCCGTGTGGGAGCGGGACTCCGCCAGGGTGGGCGCATGATCCGGCTCGGGTCCGGGCGCCTGGAGCGGATCGTCGCGGTCGGCGCGCACTGTGACGACATCGCGATCGGCGCGGGCGGCACGCTCCTCACGATGTGTCTCGCGCGGCCGGGTGTCCGTGTCGACGCGCTGGTGCTCTCCGGCGGTGGCAGCGAGCGTGAGCAGGAGGAGCGGGCCGCGCTCGCCGCCTTCTGCCCGGGGGCCGACCTGCGGCTCACCGTGCTCAAGCTGCCGGACGGCCGGATGCCCGTGCACTGGGACGAGGCCAAGGCCGCGGTCGAGGAACTGCGCGGGCAGACCGAGCCGGATCTGGTCCTTGCCCCGCGTACGGACGACGCGCACCAGGACCACCGCGGCCTGGCGCGGCTGATGCCCACCGCCTTCCGCGACCACCTCGTGCTCGGCTACGAGATCGTCAAGTGGGACGGCGACCTCGGCCGCATGGCCGCGTACCAGCCGCTGTCCACGGAGACCGCCGAACACAAGGTGCGGCTGCTGCAGGAGCACTACCCCTCGCAGCGGCACCGGCCCTGGTACGACCGCGAGGCCTTCCTCGGTCTCGCGCGGATCCGCGGCATCGAATGCCACGCGCGGTACGCCGAGGCGTTCGCCGTCACCAAACTCACGCTCGATCTCGGCACTTGCGATCTGGGGGAATGAACCTTGCGCGTACTGCTCACCGGACACCAGGGCTACTTGGGCACCGTGATGGCCCCGGTACTCACGGCCGCCGGACACGAAGTCGTCGGCCTCGACGCCGGTCTGTTCGCCGACTGCGTGCTCGGCCCACCGCCCGCGGACCCGCAGGGGCACCGGGTGGATTTGCGCGACGTCACGGCCGAACACGTCGCGGGCGTGGACGCCGTGATCCACCTGGCCGCGCTCTCCAACGACCCGCTGGGATCGCTCGCGCCGGAGCTCACCTACGACATCAACCACCACGCGTCGGTACGCCTTGCCCGGCTCGCCCGCGACGCGGGAGTGCGGCGCTTTCTGTACGCGTCGACCTGCTCCGTCTACGGCGCGGCGGGCGGCGGGGATCTGGTGGGCGAGGACGCCCCGCTGCGCCCGGTGACGCCGTACGCGGAGTCCAAGGTCCGGGTGGAGGACGATCTGCACGCGCTGGCGGACGGCGACTTCAGCCCGGTGTTCATGCGCAACGCCACCGCCTTCGGCTACTCCCCCAGGCTGCGCGCCGACATCGTCCTGAACAACCTGGTGGGTCACGCGCTCCTGTCGGGCGAGGTGTTGGTGCTCTCCGACGGCACGCCTTGGCGCCCGCTGGTGCACGCCGCCGACATCGCGCGGGCCTTCACCGCCGCGCTCGACGCGCCTCAAGAGGCGGTGCACGACCGGGCGTTCAACATCGGCAGCGAGGTCAACAACGTCACGGTCGCCGAGATCGCCGAGCAGGTCGCCGATGCGGTGTCCGGTGCGAAGGTGCGGATCACCGGCGAGAACGGCGCCGACCCGCGGTCCTACCGGGTGGACTTCTCCCGCTTCCGCGCCGCGATTCCCGGCTTCGACTGCGAGTGGACGGTGAAGCAGGGCTCGCTGGAACTCGCCGACGCCTACCGCAAGTTCGACCTGACCCGGGAGGACTTCGAGCAGCGTTTCACCCGCCTCGCCGTATTGCGCGCGGCGTCCGAGGCCGGCGCGGTCGACGACACCCTGCGGCGGCGCCGATGACGCAGACTGGTGAGGAGATGCACGCTTTGGTGGAGCGGTTGTACCCGCTCTGCCGGAGCATCACCGGGGACGGGGTGCGCGCCACCCTGGACATCGTCGGCGAGTACGTCCCGTTGCAGGTGCACGAGGTGCCGACCGGGACGCAGGTGCTCGACTGGACGGTGCCGCAGGAGTGGAACATCCGGGACGCGTACATCGCCGACGCCGAGGGCCGGCGGGTCGTCGACTTCGCCGAGTCCAGCCTGCACGTGCTCGGTTACAGCGTGCCGGTGTCGCGGACCATGCCGCTGTCCGAGCTGCGTGAACACCTGCACACCCTCCCGGACCACCCGAGCTGGGTGCCGTACCGCACGAGTTACTACAAGCCGGAGTGGGGCTTCTGCCTGGCTCAAAAGACCCTGGACGCGATGCCGGACGGTGAGTACGAGGTCCGCATCGACTCGACGCTCGCCGACGGCCATCTCACCTACGCCGAGCACGTGGTCCCCGGCCAGGTGCCCGACGAGGTGATCGTCTCCTGCCACGTCTGCCATCCCTCGCTGGCCAACGACAACCTGGCAGGCATCGCGGTGGCGACGTACCTGGCAAGGGAGTTGGCCACGACGACGCCGTACTACACCTACCGGTTCATCTACGCGCCCGGCACCGTCGGGGCCATCACCTGGCTGGCCCGCAACAAGGAGCGGATGGAGCAGGTCGAGCACGGCCTCGTGCTCGCCTGCGCCGGCGACTCGGGCCAATTGACGTACAAACAGAGCAGGCGCGGCGACGCGGAGATCGACCGCGTGCTGCGGCACGTCCTGGCCGCCTCCGAACGCCCGCACAGCGTCACCGAGTTCACTCCGTACGGCTACGACGAGCGGCAGTACTGCTCCCCCGGGTTCAACCTCGGCGTGGGCTCGCTCAGCCGGACCCCGTACGCCGGATATCCCGAGTACCACACCTCGGCGGACAACCCGGACTTCGTGTCGCCGCAGGCGATGGCGGACACGCTCGCCGTCTGCCGCGAGGCGTTCGCCGTCCTCGACCGCAACCGGACCTACCTCAACCTCAGCCCTTACGGCGAACCGCAGTTGGGCCGCCGCGGGTTGTACGACGCGCTCGGCGGACGCAGCGACACCAAGCAGGCCCAGATGGCCATGCTCTGGGTGCTCAACCTCTCCGACGGCGAGCACAGTCTGCTCGACGTCGCCGAACGGTCGGGGCTGCCCTTCGACACCGTCGCCGTCGCGGCCGACGCCCTGCTCGGCGCCGGGCTGATCAAAGCGTGACGCCGATGACCACCGGGGACACCGGGGAGGAGAGGACGGCCCGGCCCACCGCCAGGCGGGCCATCCTCGGCCGGCTGTCCTGGGGCCTCGCCGACCAGGCGGCCTCCAGCCTCTCCAACTTCGCGGTGGGGATCTACGTAGCCCGCTCCCTTGGCCTGACCGCGTTCGGCGTGTTCAGCCTGGCCTGGGTGACCTACGGAGTGGTGCTCAGCGTCTCCCGCGGCCTGGCCACCGATCCGCTCGTGGTGCGCTTCAGCGGCGTGTCCGACACGTCCTGGCGCGGGGCGGTGGCCCGTTCGTCGGGCACCGCGCTCGGCGTCGGTGCCGTCATCGGCGCCGCGTGTCTGGTGATCGGCCTCGCTCTCGGCGGCCGGGTGGGGCCCGCGTTCGCCGGGCTCGGTCTGATGCTGCCGGGGCTGCTGTTGCAGGACGCCTGGCGGTACTCGTTCTTCGCCGCGGGCAACGGCCGCAAGGCGTTCGTGAACGACGTCGTGTGGGGCGTCGCGCTCGTTCCTGCCATGGTGGTGGCGGCCCGCGTGGGCACCGTGACCGCCTTCGTGCTCGCCTGGGGCGCGTCCGCCGCGGTGGCCGCGGTGTACGGCTGCTTCCAGTCCGGCATCCGGCCCCGGCTCACCGGCGGGCGCGCGTGGCTGCACGAGCACCGCGATCTCAGCTACCGGTATCTGGTCGAGAACGTCGGCGTCAGCGGCGCGAGCCAGCTGCGCGCGTACGGGCTCGGCGCGATCGTCGGGGTCGGCGCGGTGGGTGTGATCCGGGGCGCCGAGCTGCTGCTCGGCCCGTTTCTCGCCGTGCTGATGGGGCTGACGCTGGTCACCGTCGCGGAGGCGGCACGGATGCTGCGCCAGGCCCCGCACCGGCTCGGCAGGTTCTGCCTCTTCCTCGGCGGCGGACAGGCCGTCGGCGCACTGCTCTGGGGCTCGGTGCTGCTCCTGATGCCGGACCGGCTCGGCGAGCTCGTCCTCGGTGACGTCTGGAGCTCCGCCGCGGAGATCATCGTGCCGGTCACGCTCGGCGTCGCGGGCGCCGGCCTCGGCACCGGCGCGGCGGCCGGGCTTCGCGCGCTCGCCGCGGCCCGGCGCAGCCTGCGCTGCCAGCTGTACGCCTCGACCTTCTACGTGAGCGGCGGGCTCGGCGGGGCCGTCGTGGCCGGCACGGTCGGCTCGGCCTGGGGCGTCGCCGCCGCGGCTGCCTGCAGCTCTGCCGTGTGGTGGCTGCAACTGCGGTCCGCTCTGCGCGAGCGCCGCCAGAACCCCATCCCCGAAGTGAGGACGCAATGACCGCCCATCCCCGGTTGAGCATCGGCCTGCCCGTCTACAACGGCGAGGAGTACCTCGCCGAGTCCCTCGACGCCCTGCTGGGCCAGACCTACGAGGACTTCGAGCTGGTCATCACCGACAACGCCTCGACCGACAAGACCCAGGACATCTGCCGCGAGTACGCCGCGCGGGACTCGCGCATCCGGTACATCCGGCTGCTGCGGAACATCGGCGCCGCGCCGAACCACAACTACGTCTTCACCCAGTGCCGCGGCGAGCTGTTCAAGTGGGCCTCGCACGACGACCTGTACGCCCGGGACCTGCTGCGGCGCTGCGTCGAGGCGCTCGACGAACGCCCTGACGTGATCCTCGCCCACGCCGACCAGGCGGTCATCGACGGCGACGGCAAAGTGACGGTCCCCTACGAGTACACGCTCGCCACCGACTCGCCCCGCGCACCGGAGCGCTTCCGCAGCATGCTGTTCGAGCCCGGCGGCGACGACTTCTACGGTGTGATGCGGGCCGACGTGCTGCGCCGGGTGAAGCCGCACGACAGCTATCACCACGCGGACCGCACGTTCGTCGCCGAGATCGCCCTGCACGGGCCCTTCCACCAGGTGCCGGAGCTGCTGTACTTCCGCCGCGACCACCCCACCCGCGCCGAGCGGGCGAACCCGTCCAAGCGGTCGAGGTGCGTCAACCTTGACCCGCGCCGTGCGGGTCCCCTGCACCCGACACCCCGGCTCCTCGCCGAGTACGTCTGGGGCTTCGTCGCGGCGATCCAGCGGGCGCCGTTGTCCGCCGCCGACCGGCGCGCGTGCCACCGCCACCTGGCCGCATGGATGGCGAGCCGGGTACGGCCGGACGCGGGCGAGCGGGTCGAGGACCGCGCCCCGGTCGATCCGGCCCTGATCACCGTCTCCGTCGACGCCCTCGTCGCCGGCCGAGAAGGGCGGCGGACATGACCTCCGGAGGCGAAAAGGCGCCGCGTATCGGGCTGTTCGGGCTGCTCGGGTCCGGCAACGTCGGCAACAACGGGTCGCTCGAAGCCGTCCTCGGGTATCTCCGCGCCGAGCACCCGGACGCGCTCGTGGACGCGATGTGCGGCGGGCCCGAGGACGTCACGGCCCGGTACCGGGTCCCCGCGACGCGGTTGAACTGGTACCGCGGGGAGTACCGGACCGCGTCGCGTGCGGGCGCGATCGCCGCCAAGGGTCTGGGCAAACTCGTCGACGCCGTCCGCACCGCCACTTGGGTACGCCGGCACGACGTGGTGATCGTGCCGGGCACAGGTGTCCTGGAGACCACGCTGCCGCTGCGGCCGTGGGGCTTCCCCTACTCCTTGTTCCTGCTCTGCGCGGCAGGCCGGCTGACCGGCACCCGGGTCGCGCTGGTCAGCGTCGGCGCGGGCCCGATCGGCAACCGGCCGACCCGGGCCCTGGTGCGCTGGTCGGCCCGGCTTGCCGCCTACCGGTCGTACCGCGACGACCAGTCACGCGATGCGATGCGGGCGATGGACGTGGACACCGCGCGCGACGAGGTCTACGAGGACCTCGTGTTCGCCCTGCCGACGCCACAGGCGAGCGTGCCGTCGGGGCCACCGGGCCCGGTCTGCGTCGGCGTCATGGACTTCCACGGCAACAACGACGAACGCGCGAGGGCCGCGCGGATCAACCGGCGCTACCTCGACGGGACGACCGCGTTCGTGCGCGCGCTGGTCGAGGACGGCAGGCCGGTCCGCCTTGTCACCGGCGACGAACTCGACCGGCCGGTGGTCGACGCGATCCTCGACGCGGTGGACTCACCCCTGGTTACCGCCGCCGAGACGGCCTCCCTCGACGACCTGATGAAGGAGATGGCGGCCGCCGACACCGTCGTGGCGACCCGGTACCACAACCTGATCTGCGCGCTGAAGGTCGGCACGCCGACACTCGCCGTCAGCTACTCGGCGAAGAGCGACGCGCTCATGGCCCGGATGGGTCTCGGCGCGTACTGCCACCCGGCCCGCGAGGCGGACGCCGACCGGCTACTCAAGAAGTTCCGGGCGCTGGAGAGGAGTTCGGCCGAGGTACGGCGGTCCCTCACCGAGCAGAACCTGCTCGCCGCCCGACGCCTGGAGGACCAGTTCAACGCCTTGTCCGCGGCCCTGTTCCCGGCGAGCGACCACACCCTGCGGGAGGCAAAATGAAGGCGACCGAAGTCCCGGCGGTCGAGGGCGCGTACCTCTTCGAGCCGACGCCGTACGCCGACGAACGAGGCTTCTTCTGCCGCACCTTCGACGTCGACGTGGTGCGCTCGGTGGGCATCGACCCGGGCGCCTTCGTCCAGGACAGCCTGTCCCGTTCGGTCCGGGGCGTGGTGCGCGGCCTGCACCTGCGCTCCGGTGCCGGCGAGGCCAAGCTGGTGCGCTGCTCGTACGGGAGGGTCTTCGACGTCGTCGTGGACCTGCGGCCGGACTCGCCGACCTATCTGGGCCGGGCCTTCTTCGAGCTGTCCGGCGAGACGCAGACGACCCTGTACATCCCGGCGGGGTGCGCGCACGGCTTCCAGGCGCTGACCGAGACCGCCGACACCTCGTACCGCATCGACCGCCCGCACGACCCGGCCGAGGACGTGACGATCGCCTTCGACGACCCGGAGCTCGCCATACCGTGGCCGCTGCCGGTCACGTCGATGTCTCAGCGGGACCGGGAGGCGCCGGGCCTCGCCGCGGCCCTGAAGCAGAAGGAGAGCTGAAGTCGCCGTGGACACCGAAGAGTTGCATCTGCCCAAGTCGCGTCTTGCGAACGAGCGGCTGCACGCCGCGATCCCCGGAGGCGCGCACACGTACGCCAAGGGCGACGACCAGTACCCCGAGAACCTGGCCCCGGTCATCAGCCACGGCCACGGTGCCCACGTGTGGGACGTCGACGGCAACCGCTACATCGAGTACGGCTCCGGTCTGCGGTCGGTCAGCCTCGGCCACGCCCATCCGCGCGTGATCGAAGCGGTGCGGCGCGAACTCGACCGTGGCAGCAACTTTGTCCGGCCTTCCCTCGTGGAGGCGGAGGCCGCGGAACACTTCCTGGCCACCGTGCCGACCGCCGAGATGGTGAAGTTCGCGAAGAACGGCTCCGACGCCACCACCGCCGCGGTGCGCCTCGCCCGCGCCGCCACGGGACGCCCGCGCGTGGCCATCTGCGGCGACCATCCGTTCTTCTCCGTCGACGACTGGTTCATCGGTACGACGCCGATGTCCGCCGGCATTCCCGCGGCGACCACCGATCTCACGGTCTCCTTCCCGTACGGGGACCTGGCCGCGACGGAAGAGCTCCTCACCCGCTTTCGGGACGAGATCGCCTGCCTGATCCTCGAACCGGCCACCACCCACACCGAGCCGCCGTCCGGGTACCTCGCGGGCCTGCGCGAACTGGCAGACCGGCACGGCTGCGTACTGGTCTTCGACGAGATGATCACCGGCTTCCGCTGGTCCGAGGCGGGCGCCCAGGGCCTGTACGGCGTCACCCCCGACCTCTCCACGTTCGGCAAGGCGCTGGGCAACGGCTTCGCCGTCTCCGCGCTCGCCGGGCGGCGCGAACTGATGGAGCGGGGCGGGCTGCGGCACTCCGGCGACCGGGTGTTCCTGCTGTCCACCACGCACGGCGCGGAAACACACTCGCTGGCCGCCGCGATGGCCGTGCAGTCCACTTACGCCGAGGAGGGCATCACCTCCCAACTACACACTCTAGGAGCCCGGTTGGCGACCGGGGTCCGCGAGGCAGCGGCCGGCATGGGCGTCGGCGACCACGTCGTCGTCCGGGGCCGGGCCAGCAACCTGGTCTTCGCCACCCTCGACGAGAACGGCCGGCCGTCGCAGCCGTACCGCACCCTGTTCCTGCGCCGACTGCTCGCGGGCGGGGTCCTCGCCCCGTCGTTCGTGGTGAGCAGCGCGCTCAGCGACGCCGACATCGACCACACCGTGGACGTGGTGGCCCAGGCATGTGCGGTGTACCGGAAGGCACTTGACGCCGGTGACCCCACGCCGTGGCTGGGCGGGCGGCCGGTGAAGCCGGTGTTCCGCCGCTTGGCGTGAGGTGGCGTGCGAGGTGACGTGAAGCGCCGTCAGCGGCGCTTGCGCCGAAGGGCGTCGGCCGCCAGGTCGACCAGCCACGCCGTCGCCGGTACGACGGCCAGCGCGGTGCACCAGCCGCCGAGTACGTCGGTCGGGTAGTGCGCGCCCAGGGAGACCTGCGCCCAGCCCATGGCGGCGCCGGTGACCAGCGCCGCTCCGAGCACGAGCAGCACGCCGGCCGCCCTGCCGAGGCCGAGCCGCCCGGCCGCGAGCAGCGCCACCATGAGGGCGAGCGCGGTGAGGAAGGCGGTGTGCCCGCTCGGATAGGACAGGTTGCCGTCGCCGTGGATGGTGCGCCCCACCAGGGGTTTGACCAGTGTCGTCGCCCCCACGGTCACGACGACCCCGGCCACGACGAGCACCGCTGCGCGGGGCCACCGAAGCAGCAGACAGCCCGTCACGGCAAGCACGAGCAGCATCGCCGCTCCGGCGGGCTCCGCCAAGAAGTCCGTGGCCAGGGCGAGGCCGCGCCATGGTGGCCGCACGCTGTCGTCCGTGGGCTGGATGAACCACCTGTCCACGGAGCCGGACCGACCGTGACCGGCGTACAGGACCCCGAGCGTGACGACCACCAGCGCGGCGAGGACGGCGATGAACCCGAGCGGCGCGCGCAGTGACGGGGGCAACGACGGGGGCGGCGCCGGGGGCCGATCCAAGCACTCCACCAAGCCCAACACCCCCTCGCCGTAGGCCACTTGGCCCCCGCCGTAAGCACTTGGCCCGCGCAGGAGCCACCGTCCGGAGCGGCCGTGCCGTCCGGAGCGGCCCGGAACCGCCAGGCCACTCCGCCACCTTAACGACTACCCGACGCGCTCGATCCGCGCCTCGCGGATGAGGGACTTCCCGGCCTCGCGCACCTCCTCGAACGCCGCATTGTTGAGCAGAACACAGCTGCCCGACGTCGAAGTGACCTCCACCGTGGTGGACTTGGAGTTGTCCAGGTTCGTCACCTTCAGCTGCGTACCGACCGGGAACTCGTTGCTGGATGCGGCGGGCGCGCCGCCCTCACCGGACAACGTGACGGTGGCCCCGTCACAGACGACCTCACCCTCCTCCGCCCCCGCGTCTCCACCGTCGTCGGGCGGCGGCGGAGTGGCAGAGGCGGTGGCGGTGGCGGTAGCAGTGGCGGTAGCACCCGCCCCGTCACCCGCACCCTCCCCCGCGCCGGCACCCTCTCCCTCTCCCGCTCCCTCTCCTCCAGCCGCGTCACATCCCGACGCCGCCTGCTTCCGCCTGATCTCCTCGATGACGGCTTCCCGATTGGCGATCCGCGCCGCGGACTGCGCGTCGGGATTCGCTCGCTGACCCGCGATGAACTTCTCGTTGTTGCTCAGCGCGGTGGCCAGCCCGTCACACGCCGGCGAGGCCTGGCTCGTACCGGTCATCACCACCGCGGTCCCCGCCACCAGCGCGGCGGCGCCCACCATGAGGGCGACCTTCTTCTTACGGCTGAGGGTCTTCTTGCGCGACACGTGCGACTCCTGTCCCCGGCGCTGTACGCCACCGCCGGATGGATTTCCGTGTGCCGTCACGTACGCGCAGGAAGCCCATTCGTCTCACCTGCCCCACCCATCACGCAGGGCCCAGCAGCCTCACCTGGGCGCGGAAACACGAAATAGGGGCCACCCGAAGGTGACCCCTACCTGCGACGTTTCCGTCGGGACGACAGGATTTGAACCTGCGACCCCTTGACCCCCAGTCAAGTGCTCAATTCCGGTTCGGAGTTCTGAAGCCCTGTTGACGGCCGTACGACGCCATACGCGAAGTACGGCGCCGCTGGCCCTTACCGGCGGCGATCTCCTGCTGCTGCACTTCGCGGCAGCTCGTAGGCCTCATGGAGTTAAGATAGGGGACTCGCACCCCCTCCATTGACGCGCCTCACCTGCGGTTTCGCTGGCGAACCAGGCATGTCCACTTGTATCGGTCCCGCTGGATCCTCCTCGATCCGGGTCTATCAGCGCGGTGGGGCTATCGCCTCACGGCGTACGGGAAGGGTGGGAACCCGCGTCGGTGCCATCCGCCAATACCGCGCCACCAGCAAAGCGCGGGCCTCGTTCGTAACCTTCGAGTCGGTTACGAGCTCCACCAAGTGGGAGCAACTCGTCGCCCCGCGCCACTGCAAGTAATCGAAAGCACCATCGACTCGATGGGTTTCGGCTGAGCTCCTCCGCACGGGCGGAGGTAAGTCGCCGTCATCAGCCTGGGCCCGTCTCCCCTTCTGCGGGATAGTGGACCGAGGTACGGGGCCACTCCCATCCTCCAAGGGGGCTGATGAGGATCATGTTCAAGCGCGACCCGGAGAAATCTGTGCAGAGAGCCGCTGAGCGCGAGGAAAAGCAGCGCGCCCGGACGGAGGCAGCGGACAAACGGCATGCGGACAAAGAAGCCTTGAAGGACTGGCGCAAGCTGCACCCTGCTGAGAAGACGATGAACACCGCAGCGATGATGCATCTGTGGCCCTCGTCGAAGTTCGGCCTGACCGGGCAAGGACCAGTGCTCGGCGGCCAAGCCGAGTTCGTGGATGCCGGCGCTCATAAGGCGTGGACGGCCACAAGGCTCGCCGGCGGCGTCGCAACAGGTGGTCTGTCCGCCTTGGCGGGACGCAAGAACAAGGGCGCGGCGGTCATTAACCTGACCTTCGGCAACGGGGCTGCGCAGACGTACAGCGTGACGCCCGACTCCACAAACCTGCGAGCGGCCAACCAGTATGTGAATGCATTCAACACGCTCGCTGCGCAGTTGGCGAACGAGGAAGGCTCTACCCAGCCGTCCGAGGCAGTTCAACCACAGCCCCAGTCAGTGGCCGACGAACTCGGGAAACTCAAGGCACTTGTCGACCAAGGGGTTCTCACACAGGAGGAGTTCGACCAACAGAAGGCGCGATTACTCGGACCCTAGGACCTCAGCCAGTAGCCCCTTCCCATAAGCGCCCGTCGCTTACTGCGATCGTGATGCCGACGCTGAGGCCCGCAAGGTATGAAGCTTGGGCAAGCTCGAAGGCGCTTTGCAAGCACTGTCGGGCGTAGACACCCGAACCCACGACGAACCGTCGAGCCGCTATACACCAGCTGGCCCGCCAGGCGGCGGGCCGCAGGGCCCACCCGGGCGGTTCGGCGAGTCCATCGCAGACTTAAAGGCCGCATTCATTTCCGGCCGGGGCAACCATGACCGGGCCCTACTCGTCACAGCCCTCTCTCGGCACCTTCGATCACTCCGACCGGCAGTTGGGCAGTCCAGCAGGCACGTGAGCTCCTCATGGCACTGGACAACCGCGTCGACCGAGTCAGGTTCCTGATCAGGGACAGGGACGCGAAGTTCACCGACGCCTTCGACGCCGTCCTCGCGTCCCAGGCCGTACAGGTCCTGCTCACTCCGGTCCGAGCACCTCAGGCGAACGCGTACATCGAGCGCTGGATCGGCGGATGCCGCCGCGAACTCCTCGACCGCACACTGATCATCAACGAACGGCACCTGCGCAACGTGCTGGCCGCGGTTGAAACGCACTTCAACACCCACCGCCCACACCGAGCCCTCCGTCAAGCAGCACCCCGGCGGCCGCTCCCCGACCCGGTCGACAGGGACGGCAAGGTCATCCGTCGAGATCTACTCGGTGGCGTGATCCACGAATACACGCAGGTCGCATAGGGCGGCCGAGTTTCGGGCACCCCAGGCGAACGTCGCGACCCCTTACCTCATACACCGGGCTGTGCAGCGAAGATGTTCCGTGGGAGCGACCGGATCGGGGGATCCCGGGTCGACCGCCGGTTGACGTCGCTCCCAGGCTTCCGCTCCCTGGGAGCACAGGGAGCGGATCCCTGCTCCCAAAACCGCTCCAAACACGAAGTAGGGGCCACTCGAAGATGGCCCCTACCTGCGACGTTTCGTCGGGACGACAGGATTTGAACCTGCGACCCCTTGCCCCCCAGCCCACTCGTATCGTGCGGCGATGCCGACGGGAAAGGGCATGGCCGGCAAGGGTGGGGCTGGACCCACCCACCCGTACGTTCAGACCCATACCGCGCCGTTCGCGCCCTCCGTAGCGTCTTCATCGTCACCACGAGACGGAGGAGAACGTCATGGGAAAGACCACCGAGTCCAGGGTCGAGGAAGCACAGCTCGGCACGCCGCAGGTCCAGGAAGCCGTCGATACGTTGAAGAAGAGCATCGTGCTCTACGGCACCATCAGTGCCATCATTCTCGCCACGGTCGCCGTGATGGCGATCAGCGGGCACTCGGTGTCCTCGTTCATGTGGGTGCGGTCCGCACTCCTCCTCGCGGTCACCGCGCTGATCCACAAGATGGCCGTCGACGTCTCGAAGGGATCGCGACGGGCGTACGAGCGCTTGAGCGCCCTCACCGTCATCCTGCCGATCGCCATCATCGGCGTCGACCTGATCCCCGGCCTCTGCCCGGCGTGGTTCGCCGTAATGCAGGGCGTGTCCGCCCTGGCCCTCGTCCTCGGCGCGGTCGTCACCCGGGGTGCGGCCCTGCGCGCCACGTTCCCCAAGACCGCTTGAGCGGAGCCCTCGGGGCATCGCTTCCCCCTGCGAGGTCGCAGGGCGCAGGCGGGAGCAATGCCCCTGAGGCGAGCAGGCGAGCACGTTCCCACCAGGAGGACCCTTCCGCATGTTTCGACGCATAGGGACCACTGTCGTCCGACACCCTGTTTGGACGATCGTGGCATGGCTGATCGCGGCGGTCGCCATCGTCGCCACCGCACCGGGGCTGCCCTCGAACAGCGACGAGAGCAGTTTCCTGCCCAAGAGCTACGAGTCCATCAAAGCTGCGGGCATCCAGGACGAGGCGTTCCCCGACTCCTTCACGCCGACCGCGACCGCGCTCTACCAGCGCGGCGACGAAGGCAAGTTGACCGCCGCCGACAAGAAGGACGTCGCACGGATCACCGCCGCGCTGGGCACGAAGAAGATCGACCAGGTGCAGAAGGTCGTCCCCGGGCCGCCGTCCAAGGACGGCAAGTACGCGATGACCCTCGTCCAGATGAACGACGAGAGCGCCGGCCAGCCGGAACAGGCCGACGCGGCCCAGGTGTTGCGCGATGACGTCAAGAGGCTGACCAAGGGCACGCGGCTCGAAGCCCGGCTCGGCGGCCCCGCCGCGGAGGCCCTCGACCAGCAGGAGTCGTCCGAGCGCGGCGAGGCACTGATCGGCATCGGCACCTTCGCCATCATCCTGGTGACCCTGCTGATCATCTTCCGGGCGCCGATCCTGGCCGTACTCCCGCTGGTCCTCATCGGCATCGTCTCTGCAGTGGCCAACGGGCTGATCGCGTATGCGACGAAGCTGTTCGGCCTGCAGGCCAACAGCTCGATCTCGTCGATTCTCATCGTCGTGCTGTTCGGTGTCGGCACGGACTACTTCCTCTTCCTCATGTTCCGATACCGAGAATGTCTGCGCGCGGGTGACGAACCGAAACAGGCCATGATCAACGCGGTGGGCCGGGTCGGCGAGGCCATCGCCTGCGCCGCCGGAGCCGTCATCATCGCCTTCCTCGCGCTGGTGCTCTCCACGCTCGGCTTCCTGCGGCAAATGGGCCCGGCGCTCGCCATCGCGGTCGCCGCCACTCTGCTCGCGGGCCTGACCCTGATCCCGGCCGTGGTCTCCCTCATCGGACCGAAGGTCTTCTGGCCCTCCAAGTCCTGGAAGCAGGAACCGGACGGTGCCCGGTTCGCAGCCCTCGGCCGCGGGGTGCAGCGTCGCCCGGCGCTTGCCGCCTCGCTCTCGGGTCTCGTCCTCGTCGCGCTTTCGCTCGGCCTCTTCGGCTTCAACGCCACGTTCGACTTGTCGTCGGGCTCCATGCCCAAGACCAAGGAGTCCATGGTCGTCCAGGACAGGATGAAGACGGCGTACTCGGCGGGCGCCGCCGCTCCGACCGACGTCTACTTGTCCAGCACTGACGGCAAGCCCCTGGACAAGGCACTCTTCGCCGCGTACACGAAGAAGCTCAACGCCGTGGACGGGGTCGCGAACGCCCGCATGTCACTGGTGAACAAGGCAGGCACCACCGCCGACTTCACCGTCACGCTCAAGTACGAGGCGGCGTCGGACGAGGCGATCGACCGTGTCGGCAAGGTACGTGAGGTCGCGCATGCCAACGCTCCGGAGGGAACCGAGGCCGTCGTCGGAGGAATGTCCTCGATCTTCAAGGACATCGACACGGCGGTCGCCCATGACTACCGGACCGTGTTCCCCGTGGCCGCTCTCCTCATCATGGTCATCCTGGGGCTGCTCCTTCGCAGCGTCGTCGCCCCGTGGTACCTGATGGCCTCGGTGGGCCTCGGCTTCGGCGCGACCCTCGGCGCCACGGTGTGGGTCTTCCAGACGTGGCAGGGTCACTCGGGTCTGATGTTCATGCTCCCGGTGATCATGTATCTCTTCGTGGTCGCCATCGGCACGGACTACAACATCCTGATGATCGCCCGGCTCCGCGAGGAGGCCCGGGAGGGCCGCAGTCCGCGCGAGGCGGCCGGAATGGCGCTGCGGCACGCCGGGCCGACCGTGGCCGCGGCCGGCTTCATCCTGGCGGCGACGTTCGCCACGATGATGCTGGCGGGCAACGCACTGCTCACGGAGATGGGCTTCGCCGTCTCGTTCGGCATCGCGATCGCCGCCTTCGTCATGTCGATGTTCTTCACTCCGAGCCTCACCGCCCTGATCGGCCACGCGGCGTGGTGGCCGGGGCACGGGGACCGCGCGGTGGAGCCTGCGGCCGGCAACACGGTCGCGGAGAGCGAGAACCAAAGCCATAGCCAAAGCCAGAACGAGGATCAGTTCACACACGATCCATCCCGAACGCGCGGCTAGAGTTCCCCCGGCTCACGCCGCGCCACGCCGACAGCCGTCCCGCCCCGGGTACTTACCACCGGGCAGGACGGCTGTCGGTCGTGAGAGCCACGTCGTACGCGACTCGGCCGCGTTCTACTCGATCCGGATGTTCGCCGTTCCGTCCTGCGTACCGACCAGGTGGAGCCGGTGGCTCCCCAGGTGAAGGTCGAGCTCCTTGGCCAGTTTCAGGCTCACGCCATGTGAACTGAGCTTCACATAGCTTTCGCTCACCTCTTTGACGTCAAGGGCGAGGTTCTGGACCTCGATCGACGTCCCTGAACGCGCGTGAACGGTGCATGAGCCTTTCCCACAGTGCGCATCGGCTTCCTCAGGGGTGCAGCCGGTCATCACGAGCAGCGGAGAAGCAAGCACGAGGACGTAGGCAACGGCACGTGCGGAGCGGGGCATTGAGATCTCCTGACGTCTGGCGCTTGGACGCTTGGTTCGCTCAGTCGCCGCAGAACCTAAGGCCTCCGGGCCCACGCCTGATATCCCGCTAAGCCCCTCCACGGGTGGGTCCAGCCCCACTCCCCGTTCCCGCTTCCCCGTAGCGCCATCACACCGGCGCTGTGCGGCACTTGAACGCTTGCCCGACTGCCGTGAGGCGTGTTGTCGTGGATGCGATCACGTGCACGGAACGAAGGGGACATCGATGGCCGACGGTACCGGGCAGCTGCTGGCCATCAGCGACCTGCACATCAGTCACCCCGAGAACCGTGCCCTGGTAGAGGAGATGGCGCCCGCCTCCGACGACGACTGGCTGCTCGTGGCCGGCGACGTCGCCGAGACGGTGGCCGACATCCAATGGGCCCTCGAAACACTGGCGAGCCGCTTCCGCAAGGTCGTCTGGGCTCCTGGCAACCACGAACTGTGGACACACCCGAAGGACACCGTCACCCTGCGCGGCACCGCCCGCTACGAGCACCTCGTCGAACTCTGCCGCGACCTGGGCGTGACCACCCCGGAGGACCCCTACCCGGTCTGGGACGGCCCCGGCGGCCCGGTCGCCGTCGCGCCCCTGTTCCTGCTGTACGACTACAGCTTCCTGCCGTCCGGCTGCGCCACCAAGGAGGAGGGGCTCGCCTACGCCCACAAGACCGGCGTCATCTGCAACGACGAGTACCTGCTGCACCCCGACCCCTATCGGACCCGTGAGGCCTGGTGCCGGGACCGGGTAGCCGAGACCGAGCGCCGGCTTGCGGAGCTTCCCGAGGACCTGCCCACGGTTCTCGTCAATCATTACCCGTTGGACCGCCACCCCACGGACGTCCTGTGGTACCCCGAGTTCGCCATGTGGTGCGGCACCCGGCTGACCGCCGACTGGCACCGCAGATTCCGGGTGGCCGCCATGGTCTACGGCCATCTCCACATCCCCCGGACCACCTGGCACGAAGGCGTCCGCTTCGAAGAGGTGTCGGTGGGTTATCCGCGTGAGTGGCGTAGCCGCCCGGGGGCGCCCGGCAGATTGCGCCGCATCCTGCCGACGGCCCCGACAAGGACATCGAGGCCGACGGGAGTGCGCAGCCGGTGATCGAGGAACTGCTCCCGGACTCGGTGGTGGCCATGGAGAGCCGAGGGGACGACGAGGCCGACCATGCCCTGCTACACCCCGAAGAAGAGGCGGTGGTGGCACGGGCGGTGGACAAGCGGCGCCGGGAGTTCACCGCGGTGCGCGCCTGCGCCCGCCAGGCCATGGAGAAGCTCGGCGTCCCGCCGCAGCCCGTCCTGCCCGGTGAACGCGGTGCCCCGCGCTGGCCGGACGGCCTGCTCGGCAGCATGACCCACTGCGACGGCTACCGCGCCGCCGCCCTCGTCCGCGCCACTGACCTGGCCTCCCTCGGCATCGACGCCGAACCGCACGGCCCGCTCCCGCGCGGCATCCTGCACTCCGTCGCGCTCCCCGCCGAGCGGCAGCGCCTGGCCTTCCTCGCCGCCGGGCAGCCCGCCGTCCACTGGGACCGGCTGCTGTTCAGCGCCAAGGAGTCCGTCTACAAGGCGTGGTTCCCGCTGACCGGGAAGTGGCTTGGCTTCGAGGACGCGGACATCGAGATCCACCAGGACCCCGGAACGGCGCCGCACGGCCGCTTCCGTGCCGAACTGCTCGTCCCCGGACCGCTGGTGGGCGGACGACGCCTCGGGCACTTCGAGGGACGGTGGATCGCCCTTGACGGCTTGGTCATCAGCGCGCTGACGGTGCCCCACCCCTGATCGCACTCCCGCGCGTTCTCCCGCTGGCGCCGCGCCCGGAAGGCGGGGCCGGGTGGGGCTAGCCCCACCGCCGACGGGGCGTAACGGGATACCTCCACGAGCTGCCCGGCCATACGTTTTTCAGTAGTGGTCGGGTACATCCATTCCCGGCTGACAGAATGGCGTCGTGGCGAAAGGATCAGACGGATGAGGCTGCTTGCGGTAAGCGGCCCACTGCGCTGGGCGGTCGAGATCGTACGTGGGCTGTACCGGTCCGCGGTACTGACTGCATTGACCTGGTTGATGCCCGCGGTGTGCCTGACCGTCGGGATCGGCGGCGCCCAGGTGGTCCGCTCATGGTCCGAAGGACTGAGCGCCCCTCTGGCCGTCCGGGTGCTGGTGGGACTCGGCCAGACGTTGATGGTGACGCTGTGGATCGTCGTGGCCGCCTGGGTCGTGCACCCGGCGACCAGCCGCCCGCTCGCCAAGGCCGCGCGCCGCTGCGCCGAACGCTGGCTCGGCGAGCGGCTCGAGGTGACCTACCGCGCCGTTCCCCAGGTCAGTCGCATGTCGACGGGCTACTGGTGGGACGGCCACGAGTACCACAGGTCCGAGCGTGAGGCCCGCCGCCGGGCAAGGGTGCACGCCCGGTTCCACGACCCGCAACTGCACTGGGACGGACTGTGGGGCCTGGTCGCCGGTGTGACCGTGCTGCCGGTCGCCGCCCTGCCGCTGCTCGGGCTCGCCGGCGGCGTGTACATGGTCCTGACGCCGGATCTCCTCGGATACGGAATCGCACTGATCGTCGCCGGTCTGGCCGCAGCCCCGTTCGCCTGGCGGATCTTCCGGCCCGCGGCGCATCGGTTCCTCGGACCGATCCCGCGCTCATGGATCGGCAGGCGAGTGAAGGAACTTGAGGCCATCCAGGCGGACCTGACCCAGACCCAGGCAGCCGAACTGGAGCGCATCGAGCGGGACTTGCACGACGGCACCCAGGCCCGGCTGCTCGCCATGGGCATGTCTGTGGGGGCCGCCGAGCAACTCGTCGACACCGATCCCGCAGCGGCGAAGGCACTCCTGGCCGAGGCTCGTGGCGCCTCGGCGACCGCGCTCGCCGAGCTGCGCTCGCTGGTCCGCGGCATCAATCCGCCCGTACTCGCCGAGCGCGGCCTGGTGGACGCCGTACGGGCCCTGGCACTCGACGCTCCCGTCAAGATCACCGTGCACAGCACGGTGCCCTCCAGAGTCGAGCGTCCCGTCGAGTCGGCCGTCTACTTCGCCGTCGCCGAACTGATGGCGAATGTCGCCAAGCACGCCGAGGCCGCTCGGGTGACGGTCGCATTCACGTATACGCAGCAGACGCTCTCCGTGGTGGTGACCGACGACGGAGTCGGCGGAGCCGTCGCGTCGGCGGGCTCGGGGCTGCGCGGAATCGAGCGTCGGATGGCGGCTTTCAGTGGCCGCCTGGAGATCGTCAGCCCCACCGGGGGTCCTACTCACATCACTGTGGCGGTGCCATGCGCGTTGTCGTAGCCGAAGACCTCTACCTGCTTCGCGACGGGATGGTCCGCATCGTCGAGGCCCACGGGCATACGGTGGTCGCGGCGGTCGACACGGGGCCCGCCACGCTCGACGCGCTGCTCACCCTGAAGCCGGACGCCGCGATCGTGGACGTCCGACTGCCGCCGACGTTCTCCGACGAAGGGCTTCAGGCCGCCCTCGCCGCCCGCCGTGAGATTCCGGGACTGCCCGTGCTCATCCTCTCGCAGCACGTGGAACAGCTGTACGCGCGCGAGCTGCTCGCCGATGGGCACGGCGGCGTCGGCTACCAGCTCAAGGACCGCGTCCTCGACGCCGGTCAGTTCATGGACGCCCTCGGCCGCGTCGCCGACGGCGGTACGGCGCTCGACCCGACGGTCGTGGCGAAACTCCTCGGCCGGCCCATGCGGGCCGATCCGCTCGGCACGCTCACCGAGCGGGAGCGCTCGGTCCTCGCGCTGATGGCCGAAGGCCTCTCCAACACGGCGATCGCGGCTCAGCTGTTCCTGAGCGAAGGCGCCATCAGCAAGTACACGACCACGATCTTCGCCAAGCTCGGCCTCGCCACCGACGACGACACCAACCGCCGGGTCCGGGCAGTCCTCGCCTATCTTGGCGCCGACTCACTCTCCGACGACTAAGAGCACTGACCCACCAGACCCGGCACGTGCCGATTCCTGAGCACGAGGCCGGAAGGCTCCCGCATACCTCGCTTGGTTACTTACAGCGAGTTGTTCATGACATCGAGTGATCAAAACACGGAAGGCGACCACATGTCCGCAGTGATCGAAGTCCAGCATCTCCAGAAGAACTACGGCGGCCTGGTGGCGGTCGACGACGTCTCCTTCACCGTCGAGGAAGGCGAGATCTTCGGGATCGTCGGTCCGGGCGGCTCGGGCAAGACCACGTCCCTGGAATGCATCGAAGGGCTGCGCGAGCGCGACGGCGGGGAGATCCGCGTCCTTGGCCGCGACCCTCGCGCACAGCGCGCCGAGATCACCCGGCGGCTCGAGGGGCGGCTCGGGCACAACGCGCCGCCCGACCGACTGCGGGTCGCAGAGGCGCTGTCCCTCTACAGCTCCTTCTACCGCGACCCCGCCGACTGGAGCCGCCTCATGGAGTCACTCGTGCCGCCCGGCGAGGCCGACGCCCCCTCAGCCGTATCGCCCGAGAGCCAGGAGCAGCGTCTCTTGGACGCGCTGGAACTGGTCGGCAATCCGCAGGTGGCGGTCTTCGACGAGCTCACCACCGGCCTAGACCCACAGTCCCGGCGCGACACATGGGAGCTGATCGAGACGGTCCGCGCCAGCGGGGTCACCATCCTGCTGGCCACGCCCTTCATAGGGGAGGCCGAGCAGCTGTGCGACCGGATCGCCCTGATCAGCGAGGGCCATGTGGCGAGGGTCGGCACACCGTCCGGACTGATCGAGCGGAAGCGGCAGCCCGCGTCGAACCGGCGCCGTTGAGCTTCTCGGGTCGCGGTGGCTCAACCGGCGGCCGGTTCCGCGTGTTCCTCCATCTCTCGTACGCGGGCAGCCAGTTCGCGCGGGGTGCGCCGCTCGAACACCTCGGTGAGGCTGAGCGACACGCCGCTCATGTCCTGGAGCTCCTGCATCGCCAGAGCGGCCAGCATGGAGTTGCCCCCGTGCGCGAAGAAGTCCGTGTCGGCGTCGACGTCGTCGCGCTGGAGGAGGGTGCGCCACAACTCGGTCAGTCGAACCGTCAGGTCTGCCAGGTCCTGGTGGGGCAGCAGCGTTCGCACCGACGCGAGGTCCGCTCGGCGGTCGGCGAACATCCGCTCCAGGGCGGGGTAGTCGACCTTTCCGCTGGCGTTGATCGGCATCGGGTCGACCGTGATGAGGTCGCCGGGAAGCATCGACCGGGACAGCCGGGCACGGGCGTGCGTCCAGACGGCCGAGATGTCGAGCGAGTCGGCGCAAGGACCGGACCGCTCGGATCGCTCGGACGGCTCCAGGCAGCCGATGAGCACGGCGTCCGACGTCGGGTCACCGACCATGATCACTGCGGCAGCGCCGACTTGGGGGTGCGCGAGGAGCGTCGACTCGATCTCGCCGAGCTCGATACGGTTCCCCCGGAGCTTGACCTGCCGGTCGCTCCGGCCGAACAGGTCGAGACTTCCGTCCGCACGCCAGCAGGCGAGGTCGCCCGTACGGTAGAAGCGGCCGTACTCACGGTGTTCCCCGAAGCGCTCCGCGTTGAGCTCCGGCCGTCCGTGGTAGCCGATCGCCACGCCGATGCCCGAGATGCAAAGTTCCCCCCGGACGCCGACGGGCAGTTCGCGACCGCGCGGATCGACCACGTGGACCTGGGTGTTGCGGATCGGCCGACCGACGTCGAGGCGGGCCCCGGGCTCATCCGTCACGACGCGTGATGTCGACCAGATGGTCGTCTCCGTGGGCCCGTAGGCATGGTGCAGCACGCAGCCCGCGGCCACGAGCCGCCGGGCCAGGGGCACCGGCACGGGCTCACCGCCGACGATGACGCCGAGCCCCCGCAGGCAGCCCTCCATCCGGTCGATGACAAGGCGCCAGGTCGTCGGTGTCGCCTCGACGAACCGCACCCCGTACCGCTCCACAAGGTCCCGCAGGACCCGCCCGTCGCTCCTTGCCGCATCGGGGGCGGCCACCAGGCGGCAGCCAGAGACGAGCGACACGTGCAGTTCGATGCCGGACATGTCGAACGCGAACGTCGTCGTCCACAGCATCGTGTCGCCGGGCGAAGCCGCGAGCTGCTCGGTGAAGTGCGCGGCCACGTTGGCCAGGGCCTCGTGCGTGATCAGGGTTCCCTTCGGCCGCCCTGTCGATCCCGAGGTGTAGATCAGGTAGGCGCAGGATGCCGGGTCCACCGTCATGGGCGGGGCGTCGGCCGGTTTCAGGGGCGGTGCGGTGTCGGCCGCCGACGCGGTCAGGACCTCGATGCCATCGTCGGCGAAGTGCGCGAGATCCTCGGTCGCCACAAGCACCTTCGCGGCCGAGTCGGAGAGCTGGTAACGGATCCGCTCCTCGGGGTGCGCCGCGTCGACGGGCAGGTACGCGGCGCCGGCCAGCCAGGTCCCGAGCACCGCCGCGACCAGCTCGGGTCCACGCGGCAGGGCGATCGCCACCACGTCACCCGACCGGATGCCCGCGCCCCCGATGAGGACGCTCATGGCGTGGGCGGCACTCCACAACTGACCGTAGCCGACCGACCGTTCACCGTCCACGACGGCGACGGCATCGGGCGACCGCAGGGCGTGCGTGTGGACGGCGTCGAGAACCGAGGCGGGCTCGACGGGCCCGTCCGTGTCGTTCGCCGTCGCGATGATCTCGTGGTCGCGGTCGCTCCACCAATGGACGTCGCCCACCGCGCGTCCGGGGTCGTCGGTGAACGAGGACAGCACCGACTCGTAGCGCGACAGGAGCAGTTCGGCGCCGGACCGCTCGAAGAGGTCGGTGCGGTAGACGGCCCGCACTGCCGAGACGCCGTCGTCCGTGGATGTGGCACGGAGGTGGAGGTCGTACCGGCCGCCACCGCCGGAGCCGTTCGTGGCGGGGATTCTTCTGGCTTTGGCCTTGAGGCCGTCCAGGGTGAACTCGCGTGTGTCATCCACCTCTTGATGGTCGAACCCGTGCCGGAACGGCAGTGAGGGGTGCGCCTCCACTGCCGCGTCGGCGTGCGCCACGGCCGTCAGGAGTCGCTCGCCACTGCGGCGCACCAGGCCACGGACACTCTCCCGCCGGTCGACGCGCAGCCGCAGCGGCACGTGGGTGACGTGGTGTCCGATCGTACGAGCGGCGTACTCCGGCCGTACGCCGACCGGGGAGCCGACGATGAGGTCGGGCCCGGCACCGTGCGCCTCCAACAGCACGTAGTACGCGGCGAGCAGGACCGCGGATTCCGCCACGGCGAGCTCATCGGCGAGGCGCCGGACCGCGGCCACCGTACGCGGCGGCAGTACGCGGTCGATCTGGTCGACCGCCGGGTACGGTGGCGCCGATGTCGCCCGGTCCGGACCGGGCGCGGCGCACGACAACTCCTGGGCGCCGGTGTCCGCGCCGGCCAACTCCTCGCGCCAGAAGGCGAGGCTCTCCTGGCTCGGGGGCGCCTCGGTCCAGTGGGGCACAGGGGGCAGAGCCTCCTGAATCTCCTGAACCTCCTGAGGGGCTCCGCCCACATGCTCGTACGCGGACACCAGCTCTTCTTGGAAGACCGGGGAGGACACCTCGTCGAAGATCAGGTGGTGCGCCGTGACACAGAAGACGTCCGTATCCGGGGCGCGGAAGAGCACCGCCCTCAGCATCGGCCCGCCGTCCGGGCCGAACGGGGCGGCGGCCACGGTGGTGAGGTCGTCATCGCCCGGCTCGTCCGGCACTTCGACGCGCTCCACGTCGAGCCGGAACTCGTCCGGGTCGACCACGCGCTCGACCAGCCGGGCGCCGTCGGCGCGGTAGACGGTGCGCAGCGCGTCATGACGCCGCAGCACCATGGCGAGGGCCGCGCCGAGCCGGGACGGGTCCAGGTGGCCGTCGACGGCGAACGCCACGGACACGTTGCCGTTGCCGTCGCCCCCTTCCGCGGGAGCAATCCCCTTCGCGTTCGCGGAATTCATCACGTCGCTCCTTCACAAGTCCGTTGAATCCGCCGGGATTTCCCCTGAACGCCCGACCGCCCGACCACCTAAATGTCCAGCTCTTTTTCGATGAGATCGAATATCTCGTCGTCCGTCGCCCCGCTGATGTCCTCGTCGATGAACGCGCCGTCCGCATCCCCGCCGCCGCGGAAGTCCTCCACGATGACCTCGAGGCGGCTCATGATCTTCGCCTTCTTTCCGCCTCGCTGAGCTATCGCGGAGAGAAGGACCTTGAGCTTGTCGAGTTCGCCGAGCACCGGCTCGTAGTCGATTTCAAGATCGGCGATCCTTTCCCTGAGATATCCGGCGAGCTCGACAGGCGTGGGGTAGTCGAAGACCACGGCGGCGGGCAGCCGCAGGCCGATCGCGCCGCTGATCCGGTTGCGGAACTGCAACGCGGTCAGTGAGTCGAAGCCGAGCTGACGGAAGTACCGGGCGGACTCGATGGATTCCGGTCCCGGCCTGCCGAGTACGAGGGCCGCCTGAGTCAGGACCAGGTCAAGGAGCGCGCCGTCGAGCTGCTCGGGCGGCAGCGCGGCCCACTGGTTCGCCAGGCTCTTGCTCACCTCCGGACCCGCCGCCGCCGCCGCGGTGCGCCGGCCGGGCCGGACGAGGCCGGTCACCAGGGCTGGGACGGCGCTTCCCAGACGGCGCAGCGCGGGCAGGTCGAGGCGGGCCGTCACGAGGAGCGGGTCCGTCTGGCCTGCTGCCGCGTCGAGCAGGGCGAGCCCGTCGGGTGTGGCAAGGGGCCGCAGCCCCTGCCTGCCCATGCGCTGCCGGTCGGCGTCCGTCAGTTCACCGGCCATACCCTGCTCCCAGGGCCCCCACGCCAACGACACGGCGGGCAGCCCCTGGTGACGCCGGTGGGCGGCGAGGGCGTCCAGGAAGGTGTTCCCCGCCGCGTAGTTGGCCTGGCCCGGGGTGCCCCAGACTCCGGCAACCGAGGAGAAGAGGGTGAAGGTGTCGAGGTCGAGGTGGCGGGTCAACTCGTGCAGGTGCCACGCCGCGTCGGACTTCGGCCGCATGACGTGCCGTACCCGGTCCGGGGTGAGTGTTCCGACGACACCGTCGTCAAGAACACCCGCCGTGTGGATGACCCCGGTCAGCGGTGCCACCGACGGCACCCCGGCGATCACCTCTGCCAACTGCTCCCGGTCCGCCACGTCACAGGCCACCACCTGCACGCTCGTGCCGGAGCCCGCAAGATCGGCGACCAGTTCCGACATCCTGGATGCGCCCATGCCGCGCCGCGAGGCGAGCAGCACGCGCCGGGCCCGCCCGGTCGACGCCAGATGCCGGGCGACGAGGCCGCCGAGCGCGCCTGACGCGCCCGTCACGAGCACGGTTCCCTCGCGGCCGACGTGAGCCGGAAGCGCGGGAACGGTCAGGACGACCTTGCCGATGTGCTGGGCCCCGCTCAGGAACCGGAAGGCCTCCACCGCTCGCCGTACGTCCCAGCAGGTCACCGGCAACGGCGTCAGCGCGCCCTGCGCGAACAGCCCTGACAGCGACGACAGCGTCCCGTCGATCGCACCCGGGTCGTTCAGCACCTTCAGCGGCAGATCGCACGTCCGATAGGCGACGGCCCTATGGTCCCGCTCGACCTGGCTGGGGTCGCGTACGTCGGCCTTGCCGAACTCGCCCGACTCTCCCAGCTCTCCCAGCTCTCCCAGCTCGACGAATCGCCCGCCGGGACGGGTCAACCGTAGCGACGCGTCCACGGGCTCCCCCGTCAGGGAGTTCAGTACCACATCCATCCCGCGCCCACCGGACTCCGTCCGGAACGCCTCCTCGAACTCCGTCGTCCGCGACGACGCCAAGTGGCTGTCATCTAGGCCGAGTTCGCGCAACGCTCGCCATTTCGACGGCGAAGCCGTCGCGTACACCTCAGCGCCCAGGTGCCTGGCCACCTGCACGGCGGCCATCCCCACACCACCCGCAGCGGCGTGGATCAGCACCCGCTCGCCGCGCCGCAGCCCGGCCAGCTCTGTCAGCGCGTGATAGGCGGTCAGGAACGCCATAGGTGCGGCGGCCGCTTGCGCCGACGACCAGCCCGCGGGCACCCGCGTCACGGTGCGCGCGTCAGCCACCGCCAGGGGCCCGAACGCCCCCGGGAACAGCCCCATCACCGCGTCCCCGACCGCGGGCTCGACCACGTCGGGCCCGGTCTCAAGCACTATGCCGGTGCCTTCGAGGCCGAGCAGGGCTGCCGTTGGCTCAGCGGGATACATGTTCTGCGTCTGTGTGTCCTGCGTGTTCGGTACGTTCAGCACGTTCCGTACGTCGCGAGGGTTCACGCCTGCCGCGCGCACCGCCACCCGCACCTCGTTGCCCTCCAGGGGCCGCCGCCCGTCCGCGTACTCCGCGAGCACCAGGTTCTCGACCGCCCCGCGCTCGGAGATCCCGAGCCGCCAGTCCGTCCCGTCCGGCACCGGCAGGCCGTCCCCGGAGGCGCGCGCGAGGCGACGCACCTGTACCTGTGCGTCCCGCACCGCGAACTCGGGCTCGCCGAGGGCCGTTCCGGCCACGACCAGCGGTCCTGAGCCTTCGAGCGCCTCCACGTCCGCAAGCACGATCCGCTCCGGATGTTCACCCGCCGCCGCGCGCACCAGTCCCGTGACGCCCGCGCTGTCCATCCGCACGCCCACGCCCGGTCCCGTGTCCACGCCGCGCTCCGTGACCACCACGAGCCGCGACCCGTCGAGCACGCCCGCGTCGAGCCACTCCCGTACGACGCCGAGCACGCGGAGTACGGCGGCTTGTGCCGCGTCTTCGACACGGCCGCGTCCGAGGCCGGGGGTGGGAGCGGGGACGGGAACGGGGACGGGGACGGGGACGCAGCAGGTCGCCACGGTGTCGGGCACCGCGGCGCCCGCCTCGACCGCCGCGACCATCTCCGCGACATCCGCGTACACCGCCGCGCCCGGCACGCCCAGTCGGCCGTCCTCGCCGAGCACCGCCCATGTACGGCCCGGATCCCCGGCTCCCTCCGCCGCCGCGGCCGGGACCCACTCGACCCGGAAGAGACCCTCGTGGGCCGATCCCGCGGTCCGGTCGAGAGCGCCGATGGCCTGCGGCCCAAGCGTCACCGCTCCCACCGAGGCGATCGGCTGTCCAGCCGCGTCGGCGAGCGTCACGGACATGCCCTCACCCGAGAGCGACGGCGCCACCCGCACGCGGGCCGCTGTCGCGCCCGAGGCGTGCACGCGCACGTCACTCCAGAAGAGGGGAAGCAATGGCCCGGTCTCGTTCATCACACCCAGCTCACCCGCCGCACCCAGCTCACCCATCGCACCCGTCTCGCCCGCCTGCTCCAGACCCGCGACATGCAACGCGGCGTCGAGCAGCGCCGGATGCACCCCGAAGCCGGTCGCGTTCACGTCCTCCGGCAGTGCGATCTCCACGAACACCTCGTCGTCGCGCCGCCAGGCCGCCCGCACCCCCTGGAACACCGGCCCGTACTCGAGCCCCTCGCCTGCCAGCCCCTCGTACAGCCCGTCCGTGTCCGCCGCCACGGCACCCGCCGGTGGCCACTGCGTGCTCCAGGCCGCCGTATCCGCGCCGACGCCACCGTCCCCTTCGGCCGGAGCCAGGGTGCCGGACGCATGGCGCACCCACTCCCCCTCGGCGGCCCGTGCGAACACGGTGACTTCCCGCCGCCCGGCAGGACCGGCCTCCCCGACGGTTACCTGCACCCGTACGTCGCCTCGCTCGGGCAGCACCAAGGGCGCCTCGACGGCAAGTTCCTCGACCACGCCGCAGTCGGTCTCGTCACCGGCGCGTACCGCCATGTCCATCAACGCCGTGGCGGGTACCACCATGCGCCCCGTCACAAGCGACTGGGCCAGCCACGGTTGCGTCGGTACGCCGAGCTGTCCGGTCAGCACCACGCCTCCGGTCGCGGGCAGTTCGACGGCCGCCCCGAGAAGCGGGTGCCCCGGGCTCTGCAGACCGAGGTCCTCTGCACGGCTTCCTGCGCTCGAGGTCAGCCAGTAGCGCTGCCGCTGGAAGGCGTAGGTGGGAAGGGCGATGCGCTTCGCACCGGTAGCTGCGTAGACCTTGTCCCAGTCGACGGCCACTCCGCGTACGAACACCTTCGCCAGTGCCGTGAGCAGGGCGCGGGGCTCGTCACGACCGCGCCGCAGTACGGGCAGCCATGTCTCGGCTGTGGCCTCTTCGTCCTCGGGGCCGGTGCGGGTCTGCGGGCCCATGCCCGACAACACGCCGTCCGGGCCGATCTCAATGAACGTACGCACGCCGTGGTCGCGTAGTGCGGAGGCCGCGTCCGCGAAACGGACTGCCTCGCGGACGTGCCGTACCCAGTACGAGGGATCGGTCACCTCGGCGCTCACCAGCTGGCCGGTGAGGGCTGAGACGAGGGTCAGGCGGGGCGTCCGGGAATCGACGGAGCCGACGACCTGGGCGAACTCCTCGAGCATCGGCTCCATCAGGGGTGAGTGGAACGCGTGGGAGACCCGCAAGCGACGGGTGCGCGCGCCGCTCTGGGCGAGGGCTTCCGCCGCGGCCAGGACTTCGTCCTCGACGCCCGAGATCACCACCGCCCTGGGGCCGTTCACCGCCGCGATCCCCACACCCGCACGATCAGCGATCACCGCAAGGACCTGCTGCTCGTCCGCCTCGACCGCCACCATCGCGCCACCGGAGGGCAGTTGCTGCATCAGCCGACCACGCGCGGCCACCACCGCGCACGCATCCGCCAGCGACCACACCCCCGCCACATGCGCCGCCGCCAACTCACCGATCGAATGCCCCGCCACCACCTGCGGGCCCACACCCCACGACTCCAGCAACCGGAACAACGCCACCTCAACTGCAAAGAGGCCCGCCTGCGCCCATACGGTCTCGCCGATCCGTCCCCCGCCCGGCCAGGACTCCTTGCCCTCACCCCGGATCACCGCTCCCAGCGAGCCGTCCACATGCTCGGCCAACCCCGCACACACCGCGTCGAAGGCCTCGGCAAACACCGGGAACGCCGCATACAACCCCTGCCCCATGCCCACCCGCTGAGCACCCTGGCCAGTGAACACAAACCCGACCTTGCCGGCGCGGTCGACCGCGCCGGACACCACACCCAAAACCTCACGGCCTACGGCCAACGCCCGGAGCCCTGCCGCCAGTTCGTCTCGGTCGCCGCCCAGCACCACCGCACGGTGCTCCAGTGCCCCTCGCGACGTCGCCAGCGACCAGCCCACGTCGGTCACGTCCGCTTCCGGACGCTGCTCGATGAACTCGGCAAGACGATCCGCCTGCCCTGCCAGCCCGGCCGCCGAACGACCCGACACCACCCACGGCACCACCGGCAACACCACACCACCCGCACCATCAGGTGCGGTCGCTTCGTCATCAGGGGCCTGCTCGATGATCACGTGCGCGTTGGTGCCGGAGAAGCCGAACGACGACACACCCGCCCGCCGGGGACGCCCACCCGCCTCGGGCCAGGGCGTCGCCTCGGTCACCAACCGCACCGCACCCGCATCCCAGTCCACATGCGGCGACGGCGCATTCACATGCAACGTCGCAGGCACCATCCCGTGCCGCATCGCGGCCACCATCTTGATGACCCCCGCAACACCAGCCGCCGCCTGCGCGTGCCCGATGTTGGACTTCACCGAACCCAGCAGCAACGGGCGGTCCTCAGCCCTGCCCTGCCCATACGTCGCAAGCAGCGCCTGCGCCTCGATCGGGTCACCCAACCGCGTACCCGTCCCATGCC
>NZ_JBITEU010000009.1:0-273743 GCF_044455475.1 Streptomyces sp. NPDC051218
AGTTCGCGGATGATGGCCCACATGTTGTGCCGGGAGCGGGGGTCGAGGCCGGTGGTGGGTTCGTCGAGGAAGATGATCCGCGGGCTGCCGACCAGGGTCATGGCGATGTCGAGGCGGCGCTTCATGCCGCCGGAGTAGGTGGAGGCGGGCTTCTTGGCGGCCTCGGTGAGGTCGAAGCGCTGAAGGAGTTCGGCGGTGACCCGGCGGCCTTCCCGTTTGGGGAGGTGGTGCAGGTCGGCCATGAGGAGCATGTTCTCCTCGCCGGTGATCAGGCCGTCCACGGCGGAGAATTGGCCGGTGACACCGATCGCGGCACGCACCCCGTCCGGTGAGGTGGTGATGTCGTGGCCCGCGACCTGGGCCTGGCCGCCGTCGGCGGTGATGAGCGTGGAGAGGATCTTCACGGCGGTGGTCTTGCCCGCGCCGTTCGGGCCGAGCAGCGCGAACACCGACCCTGCCGGGATGTGCAGGTCGATGCCGTCGAGTACGACCTTGTCGCCGTACGACTTGCGCAGACCGAGGGTGGAGACGGCGGCGGGCGACTGCGGACCACCGCTTTGGCTGGATGTGGACATGACAGATGAAGGCATGGAGCCCTCCCGTTCGAGGGGTGAAGTGGCTGGGGGAGTAGGTGAGTTGCGGCCGGGCCTGCCGGGAGAGGTGTCAGCCCTTGGCGCGGACGATGTCGATGTTTCCGTGCCGGGTGCGGGCGCGGACCTTCACGGTGTCCTCGGCCTCCTCCGGGCTCTCGGACGAGGAGAGCAAGTTGCGCACCTTCCCCTTGCCGGAGCTGACGTCGAGCCAGGCGGCCGTGCCGTTGCGGATGCCGACCTCGATGGCGCCGTAGTTGGTCTCCAACTGGACGGTGCCGCGGACGGCTTCGGCGACGCGCAGGGCGCCGTATGCGTTGGTCGCGGTGACGGAGCCCTCGGCGCGCGCGATCTCGATGGCGCCGTTGGAACCGCTCACCCGCAGGTCGCCGGTCGCGGCGCCGACGGTGGTGGTGCCGTGCGAGTTCTTCAGCACGGCGGGGCCCTCGACGACGCCGATGCGGATGCTGCCGGAGCTGGTGGCGATCTCCGCCGCGCCCTCGACACGGTCGACGATGATCGAGCCGTGGGAGACGGTCAGGTGGACCGGCCCGGTCGTGTCGAGGCGGACGTCACCTCCCGAGGACTTCACGCGGACCTTGCCGAGCCTGCCCTCGCCGAGCACCTGGGTCCAGGAACCGCCCACCTCGACGTGTGAGCCCGTGGGCAGTTCGACCGTCACGTCGACGGCACCGGTCGGGCCGATCACGAGACGCTCCTTCGTCCTGATGTGCAGAACGCCGCTCGCGTACGTGACCTCGGTCTGCTCGGCGGCCCGTACGTCCTTGTTGCTCTCCGGGGTCTGGGCCGCGACCTCGACGAGGGTGTCGGACCGGTCGCCGGCGGTGAACCGGATGGAACCGGCCCCTACGTGCGCCGCGACCGAGATCGCTTCTGGAGTGTCGAAAGAAGGCATGGCTGTCCCGTCCTCTTGGGTCCTTGCGGCGTCCCCGCTGGTGGGACGTGGTGTGGGTGACGTGGTGGGAGAGGTGGCGCGGGGGCGTGGCTAGCGCACCCAGCCCGTGATGCTCTGTCCGACGGTCTCGGTCCTCTCCGGTGTACGGGGCCGGGTCCCGCCGCCGTCGACCGCGGCCGACACGGCGCGGATCAGCCAGGCGTTGACCGAGAGGCCCTCGCGGGTGGCGGCCTCCTCGGCGCGGGCCTTGAGGTGGGCGGGCAGGCGCAGGTTCACTCGGGCGGTGCCGCCGTCGTCGCCTTCCGCGGGAACCTGCGTCCTGGGGGGTTCGTAGGAGGCGACAGGCTCCGCCGAGGTGCCGCTGTCGGTGGGCGGCAGTGTCACCACGAAGTCGGGGTCGAGCCCGCGCAGCCGTACGTCGACCGAGCCGGGGGCGAGATCGAGGGTGATCTCGTCCATCGCGGCGGAAAGTACGTTGAGCATGGTCAATCGGGTCGCCGACTCCAGCGGGGCGGTGAGGCGCTCGGCCAGCTCGCGGGCATTCTCCCCGCCGGCTTCGGCGGCCACCGCGAGTTCGCGGCGGAGGGAGTCGACGTACGGCGTGAGGTCCATGACGTCATCATGGCACCACGGTGGTGCCATGCGCAAGGTTGGTGGCGCCGTGTGGTGCCGCTTGGCGGTGCCACGGGTGGGGCTGATCGTAGGCTGGGCTCTTCTGTGCACAGGGGTGTGCACGGGTGTGGAGAAGGGGGGGTGGGTGACGTGGTGGGGAAGCGGATGCCGCGGGCCGTGCGGGAGCAGCAGATGCTGGATGCCGCCGTACGGATCTTCGGGCAGCGGGGGTACCGGGCGGCCTCCATGGACGAGATCGCGGAGGTCGCGGGGGTTTCGAAGCCGCTGGTGTATCTGTACCTGAACTCCAAGGAAGAGCTGTTCACAGCGTGCATCCGGCGGGAGGCCGCGGCGTTGGTCGCGGCGGTGCGGGGCGGGGTGAGTGGCGGTGCGCCTGCCGACCGGCAGTTGTGGGCCGGCCTGCGGGCCTTCTTCACACATACCGCGGAGCGGCCCGACGCGTGGGTGGTCCTGCATCAGCAGGCGCGGACGCAGGGGGAGCCGTTCGCTGCCGAAGTCACGGTGATGCGCGAGGAGATCGTGGCGTTCGTGACGTCGCTGATCGCGGAGGCGGCACGGGAGGTGCACCGGAAGCCGGAGCTCGCGGAGCGTGAAGTGGCGGGTCTCGCCCAGGCGTTGGTGGGGGCGGCGGAGTCGCTCGCCGGTTGGGCGAACGGGGACCCTTCGGTGTCGGCGAAGGAGGCTGCGGCGACGCTGATGAACTTCGCGTGGGCGGGGCTGGGGGAGTTGATGGAGGGGCGGAGGTGGGTGCCGTAGCGGGAGCGGCAGCGGTAGCGGTCAGCGGATCAGCGGAGGGTTCCGCTGAGGTGGAGCGCGCCGGTGGCCGGGTCGCGGAGCTGGAAGGCGGGGCCTTCGGCGGCGTAGGTGACTGTGCTGGGGAGCAGTACGGGTGCCTTGAACTCGACGGCGGCGTGGGCGGCGTGGGAGGCTTCGGTCGAGCCTCGCTCCGCGAGGCAGCGGGCCGCGGTCCACATGCCGTGGGCGATGGCGCGGGGGAAGCCGAGGAGGCGGGCGGTGAGGGGGTACAGGTGGATGGGGTTGCGGTCACCTGAGACGGCGCCGTAGCGGCGGCCGAGGTCGCGGGGGAGGGTCCACTCGCCGAGGGCGGGAAGCGCTTCGTCCTTGCTCGCGCGGGGGGTGGCCGGTGCGGTGGTGGTGCGATGCCGGGCCAGGTAGGTGCTGCTGGAGGTCCACACGGCGGCGCCGTCGACGCGTGCTTCGGTGACGAGGGTGGCTTCGGTGCCGCGGCGATGGGGCGCCAACTTGCTGGCGTGCACGCGGAGTTCGAGGCTTTCGTCGGTGGTGAGGGCGCGGCGCTGCTCGATCTCGATGGAGGTGTGGACGAGGCCGAGGAGCGGGAGCGGGAAGGCGCGGGTGGTCATGAGGCGCATGGCCAGGGGGAAGGCGAGGACGTGGGGGTAGGTGAGGGGCAGGACGCGGTGACCGTGGCCCGTCCCGGGGGTGGGGAACCCGCAGAGCCGCGAGTAGGCATCGAGCTGCTCGACATCGACCCGCAGCTCACTGACCGCGGGCCGCGAGTCGGGGAGCGGGGCGTCGAACGGGGCCCGCTTGAGGGGAGAGAGGATCGCACCACGGAGGAGCTGGGGGGCGAGCATGGGGGGTCCTTTCGGGGGTGGGTGGCTGCGGGGGCGTGCGGCTGCGCTTCTGGTGCGGTTGTGGTGCGGGGCCGCGCCGGTATGTCCGTCCTCGCTATCGTCCGGTGGCCGTTGGGTTGCTTCGGCTCCGGAGTGCCGCGAGCCGTGCTCCGGGCAGACATACCGGCACGTCCCCTCGCGCGCGGGTGCGTGCGACTTCGGAACTGGCCCGCCCTCGGGTGCGGGGCCGCGCCGGTATGTCCGTCCTCGCTATCGTCCGGTGGCCGAGCTGCTGCTTCGGCTCCGGAGCGCCGCGAACCGTGCTCCGGGCAGACATACCGGCACGTCCCCTCCCGCGCGCTGCCGACTGCGACGATTCGCCGGTCGCTGCGGGGCAATCGGGCGGGTGGGCGGGAAAGGCTTGTTCGGCATGAGGCGGATGCGGGGTAATCGGGTGGGTGGGCGGGAAAGCTTGTTCGTTCAGGGGTGGCTGCGGGGTGATCGGGCGGGTGGGTGGGGAAGGCCTGTTCGGGGGGTGGGGCGGATGCGGGGCACGTGGCGGTAGGCGGGGAGGGCCCCCAGGCCGCGGCGACGCCGCAGGGGGCGGCTCGGGGCCGTTTCGCCGAGGGCTACGAACCGAGCAGACTCTGGCCACAGACCCGTATCACCTGACCGTTCACCGCCGTTGACGCCGGGGAGCACAGCCACGCCGTGGTTTCCGCCACGTCCACCGGGAGTCCCCCCTGCCCGAGAGAGTTCATCCTGCGGCCCGCCTCGCGGATGAAGAGAGGGACCGCCGCCGTCATCTTCGTCTCGATGAACCCGGGGGCCACCGCGTTCACCCGCACCCCGTACTCCGCGAACGCCCCCGGCGCGAGCCCCCGGACGAGCCCGATGATCCCCGCCTTGCTCGCGGCATAGTTCGTCTGGCCCGCATTCCCCGCGATCCCGGCGATCGACGCCGTGGCCACCACACTCCCACCCCGGTTCAACGTCCCGGACGTGAGCAACGCGTCCGTCGTACGCAGCACGCTCGTCAGGTTCACGTCCAGGACCGGGTCCCAGCGCTCCGCAGGCATGTTGGCCAGCCTGCGGTCCCTCGTGATCCCCGCGTTGTGGACGAGGATGTCCACACCGCCGGGCGCCAGCGCCGAAGCGATGCGTTCCCCGGCGTCGTCCGCCGTGATGTCCAGCGGCAGCGCGGTACCGCCGAGCCGGTCGGCCACCCGTACCAAATCCGCCTGCGCGGACGGCACATCGAGTACGACCACCCGCGCACCCTCCCGCGCGAGCACCCCCGCCACCGCCTCGCCGATCCCCCGCGCCGCCCCGGTGACAAGTGCCGTGCGCCCGGACAGCGGGCGGTCCCCGTCGCACGCGGCCGGCTCCGCCTCCCCCACCTCGATCACCTGGCCGCTGACATACGCCGACCCCGGCGACAGCAGGAACCGCAGCGTCGACTCCGCCCCCACCGCCGACCGCGTGCGGACCAGCGTCGCCGTGCGGCCCCCGCCGAGCTCCTTGCCCAGGGAGCGTACGAAACCCTCCAACGCCTGTTGCGCCGCCGCCTGGTGGTGGTCCGAGGCCGAGACAGGGGCGCCGAGCACCACCACCCGGCCGTTCTCCGCCACCGAGCGCACCACGGGGTGCAGCTCCGCGTGCACGAGGGCGAGGGACGGGGTGTCGCGAATGCCCGTCGCGTCCAGTACCACCGCCGTCGGGCGTGCGGATTCCGGTGCCAATTGGAGGTTCGTCCGCTTCAGGACCGAGGCCAGGTCCGGCAGGGCGGACGCCTCGTCGCCCGCCCGTAGCGCCAGCAACTCGCCCTTGAGAGTGGGGTGTTCCTTGCTCCAGCGGCGCAGCGCCGACGGCTGCGGCAGGCCGAGCCTGCGGGTGAGGAAGCGGCCGGGTGCGGTGCCCGTGAAGTTCAGATAGCGGTCGGCCATTGTCCAACTCCCAGCTCGGTCGTAAATTTACTTCAGAGTAAGGTTACTCAAGGGTCAGGAGCTGGTCGAGACATGAAACTGCCCACCACCCGCCGCGTGGCGGTCATCGGCGGCAGCCGCATCCCCTTCGCGCGCTCCGACGGCCCGTACGCCACCGCGTCCAATCAGGAGATGCTGACCGCCGCACTGGATGGCCTCGTGGAGCGGTACGGGCTTGAGGGCGATGGTGTGATCGGCGAGTTCGTTGCCGGCGCCGTCCTCAAGCACAGCCGGGACTTCAACCTCGCCCGCGAGACCGTCATCGGCTCGCGCCTCGCGCCCACGACCCCCGCGTACGACATCCAGCAGGCCTGCGGCACCGGGCTGCAAGCCGTCATCGCCGCCGCCAACAAGATCACGCTGGGGCAGACGGAGTCCGCCGTCGCGGGCGGAGCCGACACCGCGAGCGACGCCCCGCTCGGCGTCAACGACTCCCTGCGGAAGATCCTCCTGTCCGCCCGCCGCGCGAAGTCCGCAGGCGGGCGGGTCAAGGCGCTCGCCCGCGTGCGGCCCTCGCATCTCGTACCGGACATCCCGCGCAACGCGGAGCCCCGCACCGGGCTTTCGATGGGCGAGCACGCCGCCGTGACCGCCCAGGCGTGGGGGATCACGCGCGAGGCGCAGGACGAACTCGCCGCCGCCAGCCACCAGCGGCTCGCCGCCGCGTACGACAGGGGGTTCCTCGACGGGCTCGTCGTGCCGTTCCGTGGGCTCGACCGGGACCAGAATCTGCGGCCCGGGTCGAGCGTCGAGAAGCTGGCGAAGCTGCGGCCCGTCTTCGGCGTGCAGGGGCCCAACCCCACGATGACCGCCGGGAATTCCACCCCGCTGACCGATGGCGCCGCCGTCGCCCTGCTCGCCAGTGAGGAGTGGGCCGGAGCGCGCGGACTCGAACCGCTCGCCTACCTCAGCGCGTACGAGAGCGCCGCCGTCGACTTCGTGGGCGGTGATGTCGCGGGCGGCGACGACGGGCTGTTGATGGCGCCCGCCTACGCCGTGCCGCGGATGCTGGAGCGGGCGGGGCTCGGGCTCGCGGACTTCGACTTCGTCGAGATCCACGAGGCGTTCGCCTCGCAGGTGCTCGCCACGTTGGCCGCCTGGGAGAAGCGGGGGCTCGGCGTCGTGGACCGGGAGCGGCTCAACGTCGCCGGCTCCTCGCTCGCCACGGGCCATCCGTTCGCCGCCACCGGCGCGCGGATCGTCGCCACCTTGGCGAAGCTCCTCGCCGAACGGGGCGGGCCTGGCCGCGGATTGATCTCCATCTGCGCCGCGGGCGGACAGGGGGTGACGGCGATCCTGGAGCGGGCGTGAGTCGCCTCTGCCGGCCGAAGTCCCTCCCCGTCCCCCTGACCCCGCAAGGAGCCGCCACCCATGCCCCCCAGCCCCGTCACCCCTCCCCCCGCCCTCGTGGAACCCCACCTCCGTCACCTCGACGGCGCCGTACGCGAAGTTTCCGTGCCGGCGTTCGCGGACGCCGTCCGCAGTGGGTCCCTTGCCGACATCCCCTTCGACAACGCCCGTGAGGCTCCCGCCGAAGCCGTGCTCTCGCGCAAGGGTGGCGACGGTCGGTGGCGGGACGTGTCCGCCGCGGACTTTGCCGCTGAAGTCCGCGCCGTGGCCAAGGGGTTGATCGCCGAGGGGCTCGCCCCGGGGGACCGGCTCGCCATCATGGCGCGTACGACGTACGAGTGGACGCTGCTCGACTTCGCGGGGTGGGCGGCCGGGCTGGTGACCGTGCCCGTGTATCCGACCTCCTCCGCCTATCAGACCCGGTGGATACTCCAGGACTCCGGAGCGGTCGCCCTCGCCGTCGAGACCTCGGCGCTCGCCGCCTCGCTCGGACCCGAGCGGGACCGGATGCCTGACTTGAAGCACCTGTGGACCTTCGAGAAGGGGGACCTGGGGAGGCTCGCCGAGCTGGGGCGGCAGGCGGGCGTCGAGGAGGAGGAAGTGGCGCGCAGGCGGGCCGGGTTGGGGCCCGGCTCCGTGGCCACCCTCATCTATACCTCCGGCACCACCGGACGCCCGAAGGGCTGCGTCCTGACCCACGGCAACTTCTTCGCCGAAGTCGACAACGCCATCGAACTGCTCCACCCCGTCTTCAAGTCCGTCAGCAAAGAGCCCGCGTCCACCCTGCTCTTCCTGCCGCTCTCGCACGTCTTCGGACGCATGGTCGCCGTTGGCTGTCTGCGCGCCCGGGTGCGGCTCGGGCACGCGCCCAGCATCCAGACCGAGGATCTGCTGGGGGACCTGGGCGGGTTCAAGCCGACCTTCCTGCTCGCCATCCCGTACGTCCTGGAGAAGGTCTTCAACACCGGACGTGCCACCGCCGAGAAGATGGGCCGCGCCTCGTCCTTCGACCGCGCGGCCCGCATCGCCGTGCGCTACGGCGAGGCGATCGAGGCGGAGCAGCACGGCACGGGCCCCGGGCCCGCCTTCGGGCTGCGCCTGGCCCGCGCCCTGTACGACCCGCTCGTCTACCGGCGGATCCGCGCGGCCCTCGGCGGCAAGGTGCGATACGCGATCTGCGGCGGCTCACCGCTGGGGCGCCGCCTCGCCGCGTTCTACGCGGGAGCCGGCATCGAGATCTTCGAGGGGTACGGGCTGACCGAGACCACCGCGGCGGCGACCGTCACCCCGCCCCTGAAGCCGAAGCTCGGCACGGTGGGCTGGCCGCTGCCGGGCACGCGCGTGCGGATCGCGGACGACGGCGAGGTGCTGCTCGCCGGCGGGCAGGTCTTCGGCGGCTACTGGGACGGGCAGGCCGGGCGCGCGGTGCCCGCGCGGGGGGAGTGGTTCGCGACCGGGGACATCGGCGCCCTCGACGCCGACGGCTATCTGTCCATCACCGGCCGCAAGAAGGACATCCTCATCACCACCGGCGGCAAGAACGTGGCGCCCGCCCCGCTGGAGGACTGGCTGCGTGCCCACCCGCTGGTCGGCCAGTGCATGGTCGTCGGCGACGACCGGCCCTACATCACCGCCCTGCTCACCCTGGAGGCGGACGGCATCGCGCACTGGTGCCGCATGAAGAAGAAGGCGCACACGGGCCCCGGTCTGGTGGACGACCCCGACCTGCGCGAGACCCTGCAGCGCGCCGTCGACGAGGCCAACAAGCTCGTGTCGCGGGCCGAGTCCATCCGGCGGTTCGCCGTCCTGCCCGTGGACTTCACCGAGGAGAGCGGCCATCTGACCCCCTCCCTGAAGCTGAAGCGGGACGCCATCGAGCGCGACTTCGCGGCGGAGATCGAGGGGCTCTACGGCCACGCACGGTAGCGGACACGCACGGTAGCCATCGTCACTCACTGTCACCTGAACGGGCGGGGCCGCCGACCCGCGCTTAGGGTGAGCGAGGGGCAGACCCAGGGAGGTTGCCGTGCGTGGAGCTGTTGCACTCGCCGGCGTGACAGCGCTGGCCGTCATGGGGACAGGGGCCTGGCTGCCGGGCTCGGAAGCCTCGCTGCCGGGCGAGAGCGCGGAGGCGGAGCCCAAGCCATCGCCGGACCTCTCCCGGTTCTACGCGCAGAAGATCAAATGGGGACCCTGCGAGGACGACGGGGCTGGTCTCATGTCCGAGACCGACGCCACCACCGTCCCCAAGGACAAGAGCATCCAGTGCGGCAAGATCACCGTCCCCCTCGACTACGCGAATCCGGGGCGCGGCACGCTCAAGCTGGCCATGGTCCGCATGAAGTCCAGCGGCGAGCCCCGAGGGTCCCTCCTGCTCAACTTCGGGGGTCCCGGCGGCGCGGGCGTGTCCGGGCTGCTCAGTTCGCAGAAGGAGTTCGAGTATCTCGGCAAGGGATATGACGTGGTCTCCTTCGACCCCCGTGGCGTGGGCGAGAGCTCACCCGTCAGCTGCGGGGACGTCGGTGCCGAGGAGCCGCAGATGGCGGAGGACTCCGACGACCCCGGTGCCGTGCTCGACGAGATGCGCAAGATCGCCGAGGCGTGCAAGAAGAAGTCGGGCCCCGTCCTCCCCTACATAGGCACCGTCAACGTCTCGCGCGACATGGACGTCATGCGCCAGGTACTCGGCGACAAGAAGCTCAACTACCTCGGATTCTCGTACGGGACACGGCTCGGTGCCGTGTACACCGCCCAGTTCCCGAAGAACGTCGGACGGATGGTCCTCGACGGCGTGGACACGCTGACCGAGGATGTCGCGGAGCAGGCCCTCGCGAGCGCGGAAGGCCGGCAGACCGCCCTCGACAACTTCATCAACTGGTGTACGGACAACGCGGGTTGCGTGCTCGGCACCGACTCGCGCGCGGCACGCGACAACATGTCGGAGCTGATCAAGGGTCTCGACACGTATCCGCTCCAGTCGTCGGACGGCGCGGAGTTCACCGGCCAGGACGTCGTCGACGTACTCGGTCAGGCGCTCTACAGCAGGCAGTCGTGGCCCGCGCTCTCGCAGGCACTCGGCGCGCTGCTGGCCGACGGGGACCCCAGGGCGCTGCTGCGGATGAGCGGGTCCCTGGCGCACCAGCATCCCGGCAGCGGGCTCGCGGGTGTGCGCGGGCGGGCACCCGAGGACGTTCCCGCCGACAACATGGCCGCCGCACTCATGGCCGTGAACTGCGCGGACGACCCGGACCGGCCCGACGCCGACCACCTGGAGAAGGAGGTCGGCAAGCTCCAGGAGGAGTTCGAGGCGACGTCCGCGATCTTCGGGCAGTCGATGCTGACACCGGTGCTGTTCTGCTACGGCCGCCCTCCGGGCACCACCTACATCCGCGATGACGTACGCGACGTGAAGAGCCCCGATTTCCTCCTCGTCGGCACCCGGGGCGACCCGGCAACGCCGTACCGCTGGACCGAGGAGACCGCGGAGCGGCTCGGCTCGGCGGCGGTCGTCCTGGACAACAAGGGCGACGGGCACACCGGTTACGCCGGTTCGAAGTGCGTGCGGGACAAGGTGGACGGGTTCCTGCTGTACGGGGAGATGCCGAGGAACGGCAGCTCGTGCGGGGCGGACGAGGAGGACTAGCGCCTCGGCTTGATCTGACCCGCCTGGACCCGCCCCGCCCGCCGGGCGCGCGCGAAATCCCATGCGGGCGGGCCCGGCCACGACTACCGTCCACCTCTATGCGCCGAGAAGCCGAACAAGATGCCGCCGTCCCCGGCCCCGTAACCCCCGATGACCTGGACCGGGTCGTGCAGCTAGCCCTCGCCACCCTCCGCGACGCGCCCCCGGCCGCCTGGGACGGCAAGGCGGGGACGCTGGAGTGGGACTGCTGGGAGACCGTGGAGCACCTCGCTGACGATCTCTTCGCGTACGCCGCCCAACTCGGCCCGCGGCAGCCACCCTTGGAGGGCGAGGTGCCCTTCGTCTGGGAGGCCCGCAGGCCCGGAGGGCCCGCCAACGCCATCCACGCGGACCGGGCGGCGGGCCCCGCCGGGCTGCTCCAGGTCCTTGAGGCGAGCGGGGCCCTGTTGATCGCCATGGCCCGCACGGCACCCCCGGAGACCCGTTCCCACCACGGCTTCGGGGTGTCCGACCCGGAGGGCTTCGCCGCGATGGGGGCTGTGGAGACCCTCGTCCACACGTACGACCTCGCCGAAGGCCTGGGCCTCGACTGGGCCCCGCCCGCCGACGTGTGCGCCCGGGTACTCCACCGCCTGTTCCCCGACGCCCCCGCCGGCGATGAACCCTGGCCGACGCTGCTGTGGGCGACGGGACGGGGAGAGCTGCCGGGACAGGAGCGGCGCACGTCGTGGCGCTGGTACGGGGAGCCGCGGGGGTTCAGGGGGTGGGCCGGCCGGCAGTCTGCGCAATGAAGGCGGTCCATGCGGTGGGCTTGACCGCGAAGTTGGGGCCTTCGGGGTTCTTGGAGTCGCGTACGTGGATGGCCTGCGGACAGGGGGCCACCTCTACGCATTCGCCGCCTTCGCCACCGCTGTGGCTGGACTTGTGCCAGGCGTAGGCGACTTCGAGGCATTCGCCTCCCGCGCCGCCGCTGTGGCTGGACTTGAACCAGGCGAGTGTTGCGGTGTTCATTGCTCCCCCAGAATCTTCTCGACCAGTGCCAGGGACTCCCACGGGTTGAGAGCCAGTGCGCGCATGATCCCATAGCGGTCGACGATGAGTCGGACCTCTTCCTGATCAGTGATCAGGCGGGGGTACCCCTGGACCTCCGTGTACGCCACTTGCTGATGCCCCTTGGGAGTCACCAGGTTGAACGCCCCGTCCATGTTGGGGTGTTCCTTACGATCAGTCGGCAGAACCTGGATCGCCACAGTTCGCTTCCGGCCGAGACGCAGGAGCTGCTGAAGCTGACCCTCATGGACGGTTGGCCCCCCGATGGGGCGTCGCAGGACGACTTCCTCCAACACGTAACTGAAGGCGGGGGACGGCCAACGCTCGAAGATCTGCTGTCGAGCCAGCCGGTCGGCGACCCGCCTCTCGATGGTCTCCTCATCCAGCAGCGGACGCCGATGGGAGAAGACCGCCCGCGCGTAATCTTCGGTCTGGAGTAGGCCGGGCACGCCCTGGTTGGCGTAGAAGTGCAGCTCAACCGCCTCCGCCTCCAGCTTCGCGTACCCCCGGTACCAGTCCGGATGCCGCGTACGCGACTTCTTCTGCGCCTCCCGTACGTCATCGATCGCCGCGATCAGTACCCCGTCCGCCCCCAGCAACGGGTCCGCCAGGTCGAGGAACTCCGGCTGCGGAGTGCGAACTCCGCGCTCCATCGCGGAGATCAGGTCCTCGCCGCAATGCGTACGCGCGGCGAGTTCCTTCTGGCTCAGGCCTGCCCGGATGCGCAGCACCTTGATCTGTTTGCCGACGGCCCGGAAGAGATGGGCCGTGCCGTCCTCCTCGGCGGGCCGCTCCGGGCGCCGCTCTTCAGGTTCCGTGTTCGCCATGCCCCGTACCGCCTTCGCGTGCGTCCCAATGGTCACGGCCGACGACCCGACAGACAGCACAGGGCAGCCGTACAGCTACGCTCCGTCGCGGCGTCGTACCTGGTCAGCGTAGAACGAACCGACCACGCTCAGTGACATGGAATCCCAAATCTCCACCCCCCAAATGCAGTTCGCGCAGCGGCTGAGCGCCACCCGCAGAGGCGCCCGCCTTGCCCGCCGCCTCACCGCCCACCAGCTGGAAGCCTGGGGCATCCCGCACGGAAGTGAACTCTCCGACGCGGCAGCGCACATCACCGCCGAGCTGGCGGCCAACGCCGTCACGCACGGCCACGTACCCGGAAGGGACTTCGAGCTCCGGCTCTTCTACGCGGAGGCGGAGCGCACGCTGCGTATCGAGGTGTCGGACGCGCGCGGCGACCGCATCCCGCAGCTGCGCCCGCCGGACCCGGAGGCGGAGACGGGCCGGGGGCTGCGGCTGGTCGAGGCGACGGCCGCGACGTGGGGCGTTGCGGAGCGGCGGGTCGGCAAGACGGTCTGGGCCGAGCTGCGGATTCTCGGCCGCTGGGGCACCCGACCGGACCGGGCACAGGATGTCGGGTCAGGCAGGGTGGGACCTTCCTAACGTGAACGTGTGAAAGAGAAGGAGTCCGGCGTGCTTGAGCGGCTCAACCAGGCCATGGAGCACATCGAGGCCCACCTCGATCAGCGGATCGAGGTGGCGGAGCTGGCGCGGGCGGCGGTGACGTCGGAGTACCACTTCCGGCGGATGTTCTCCGCGCTGGCGGGGATGCCGCTGTCGGAGTACATCCGGCGCAGGCGGCTGACCGTGGCGGGCGCCGAGGTGCTTGCCGGGGAGCGGTCGCTCCTGGACGTGGCCGTGCGGTACGGCTACTCGTCGGGGGAGGCCTTCGCGCGGGCGTTCCGCCAGATGCATGGGGTCGGGCCGGGCGAGGCACGGCGGGACGGCGCGACGCTGCGGTCCCAGCCCCGGATGTCCTTCCGCCTCGTCGTGGAAGGGAGCAGCAGTATGCGGTACCGGGTTGTGGACAGGGACGAGTTCCGGGTGGTCGGCAGGAAGGCGCGCGTTCCGCTCGTGCACGAGGGCGTGAACCCTGCCATCGCCGAGTTCATCCGGGGGCTCGGGCGGGAGACGCTGCGGCGCATCGAGAGCCTGTCGGAGCAGGACGGGGAGGGGCCGCAGGGGATCGTCTCGGTGAGCGACGACCTGCACGCGAGCCGCGCCGAGGGGACCGAACTCGACTACTGGCACGGTGTGGTGACGAGCGCGGCCGTGCCCGACGACATGGAGGTCCTTGCCGTCCCCGCAGGGGCGTGGGCCGTCTTCGAGAGCGCGGGGCCGTTCCCGCAGACGCTCCAGAATCTCTGGCGGGACGTGTTCACGCAGTGGTTCCCGTCGAATCCGTACCGGAGCAGGCCGGGGCCCGAGATCCTGCGGACCCGCCTTTCGGACGACGGGACGCGGGCGGACGCGGAGCTGTGGATTCCGGTGGAGCGGACGGCGGCCTGAACGGACGGCGGCCTGAGCGGACGGCGGCTTGAGCGGACGGTGGTGTGGCGGGCGGCTGCCCGCCACACCACCGCTCACCACGTCGCCTACTGGCAGTTGCCCCGCGCGGGCTTGCCCGCGAAGCGGTCCGCCAGCCACTTCGCCGCCAACGGCGACTGCGTGATCACCCCGGAGACGTGCTCGCCCAGCGGCACCGTGTGCCACTCCACGTTCGCGCCCTTGGCGCACCAGTCCTTGCGGACCTGCTTGCCCACGCCGTACGGGATCAGCTCGTCGGCGAGCGCGTGGTACTGGTAGACCGGCGCGGCCGGAGCCCGTGTGCCGACCGTCGACTCGCGCAGGCGCTGCTGCCAGTCCGGCTGGTCGAGGGGGTTCTTCACCGTCATGGCGGAGATCTTCTTGAAGGCGCCGAGCACGGCCCCGTCCGCCACGCAGCTGTTGCGCAGCGCGCCGACCAGCTTCTTGCCCGCCGGGTTCAGATACGACTCCAGATTCAGCTCGGGGAAGGCCGCGTCCTGGCCGATCGCCGCCATGAAGATCAAGCCCGAGCCGTACGAACCGTCGTTGAAGTCCGCGACCTTCCGCAGGTCGCCGGGGACGCCACCGGTCGCCGTGCCCTTGACCTCCAGGTCGGGGGCGTACGAACCGTGCAGCTCGGCCGCCCAGCTGGAGGCCTGCCCGCCCTGCGAGTAGCCCATGATGCCGACCGGGGTGTCCTCGCCTAGCCCCGCCTCCGGGAGCCGGATCGCGGCGCGGGCGGCGTCGAGCATGGCCTGCCCCTCGGCCTTGCCGACCGTGTAGGTGTGGTCGCCGGGGGTGCCGAGGCCTTCGTAGTCGGTGACGGCGACCGCCCAGCCGCGCAGGGTGAGTTGCTGGATGAGGTTGGCTTCGACGGCCGTCCCCTTGGGGAAGCCGGCGCTCGGGGCGCAGTGGTCACCCATGCCGATCGTCCCGACGGCGTACGTGATGAGGGGGCGGGGCCCCTTCCTGCCGTCCTGCGGCACGATGACCGTGCCGGAGACGGTGTTCGGCTCGCCCTTCGCCGTCGTCGAACGGTAGTTGACCTTCCAGGCCTTGGTGTTGGTCGGCTGGCCGGGGAGGGGATGGAAGCTGCTGGGTGCGGAGCTGACGATGTCGCCGGGGGCGTCGGCCTCGGCCGGTGCGGCCTGCGCCGTCACCGGGGTGATGACCGAGAGGCCGAGCGCGGCCACCACGGCCAGGGCTCGTGCGCGGGCTCTTGCGCGGGTTCTTGCGCGGGTACGAACGGGCATTGCGGCTCTCCCAACTGCGTCCAGTGGCTGGGGCGTTCAGGCGACGACCGTAGTGACTCGCGGGTAAGTCCGGTGCTGGCGGGAGCGCTCAGCTTTGTTGACCCCGGTTCTCATAGCGGCAGGCGTGCTCGTAGCGGTAGGCGCCCGGCGTCGTCCCCGTCCACCGCCGGAACGCCCGGAGGAAGGCCGTGTCCTCGGAGAATCCGAGCCGCGCGGCGAGATCGGCGATGGGCTCCGCACCCTCGGCGAGCCCCGCGATCGCCGCGTCCCGCCGCACGGCGTCCTTCAACTGCTGGTACGAGGTGGACTCCTGGGCCAGGCGGCGGCGCAGCGTCGCGGGGCTCACCGCGAGGCGGGCGGCGATCTCGCCCAGGGAGGGCAGCCGGGGGGAGGTGCGCAGCGCGCGGACCAGGGCGCGGCGTACCTGCTCGGCGACCGTCGTCCCGTACTCGCGCCGGGAGAGGAGGTCGAACGGCGCGCGGTTCAGCATCCCGTCGAGCGCCGCCTCGTCCCGGATCAGCGGGGCGCTCAGCCAGTGCTCGTCGAACCCCGCGCCCGTGCGCGCCGCACCGAAGCGGACCGGGCAGCCGAAGAGGAGGCCGTACTCGTCCTTGTGCGGGGGCGGCGGATGCCCGAACTCGGCCCAGTGGAGCGGGATGCGGCGCCCTATCAGCCAGCTGCACAGGCGGTGCCAGATGATGACGAGGCACTCGGCGAGGAAGTAGTCCCGTTCGAGGTCGTTGCGTACGGCGAAGACGGCGCTGCCCGTCTCGCGGTGCTCAAGCGTGAGGTCGGGGCCGCCCGGGAAAAGCCCGTAGAAGGTGACGCCCCGCTCCATGGCGGCGCCGAGGTCACGGCAGCCGAGGGACGCGTGGCACATCATGGCGAAGGTGCCCGGCCTGCTCACGGCCGCGCCGAGGCCGAGGAACTCGTCGCCGGTGGCGCGGTACAGCTCCCGGAAGAGGCGGGCGAACTGGACATCGGTGATGCGGGCCCGGTCGTCGCCGAGGAGCAGCGGCGGAATCTGGGCGGTGCGGAGCAGCGGGACGGTGTCGATCCCGTGCCGCCGGGCGCCGTGCAGCATGGCGCGGACGTGGTGGACGGTGATGGTCCGGCTGGGCATGGGGTTTCCATCCCCCGCCGGGCGCCTTCTCGAACTCGGCGGGGCCGCGGGCCGCGTATTGGCTGTCAGACTCCGGCCGTACCCGCGAGCACCCCGAAGGCGACGGGCAGGAGGAAGGCGAGGTAGCCGCTCCTCCCCTTGCCGGCCCGGCGCAGGAGGGTCGCGAGCCCCGCGGTGACGATGCCGAATGTCACCGCGTAGAGCAGGGTGTCGGACGACATCCCGCTCCAGCCTTCGGAGAACAGCAGCGTCAGCGTCATCGTGCCGCCGAACAGCGCGGCACCGGCGACCGCGTCACCGCCGGTGAACACCAGGATCGGCTCACCGCCGTGCCGCTCCTTGCGCCAGACCTGAAAGACGAGGACGGCGACCAGGACGACCTGGACGGCCACGGCGACCATGAACGAAGCTTTGAAAGTGGTCTCCATGCCCCCATGATCCCTCATGAGCTTCCGGGCCAACTCCGCTGACGTTTCCCGTCATCCCGGTAGGGGCCGCCCTGTCCTTAGCGTCGTACGCATGCAGCCGACGGAGCGCCCCGAGACCCTCGCCGTCCTCACCGAGTGGGCGGCCGACCGCCACGGCAAGCAGCCCGCCCTCCGGTTCAAGTCCGGAGGCGGGGGGTGGGAGGAGGTCTCGTACGAGCAACTGCGCACGCGCGTACGGGATGTCGGGAGTGAGCTGATCGCGCTCGGCGTCCGCCCGGACGACCGCGTGGCTATCCTGGCCGAGACCCGCCCCGAGTGGACCTACGCCCACTTCGCGGTCTTCGCGGCGGGCGCGGTCGTCGTCCCCGTCTACCCGACGGCCGGTGACGAGGAGGTCGAGTGGGTCATCGGGGACTCCGGCACCTCGGTGGTGATCTGCGAGAACACCGCACAGGCGGCGAAGATCGAACGCCTGCGGCCACGGCTGCCGGGCGTACGGCACGTGCTGCTCATGACGGAGTTCGCGGTGGGGGAGCGAGTCGCCGACGGGCAGCGCGCCCCCGAACCAACCGCTCCGGACGCCCTGTTGGATCGCGCCGGGGCCCGAACCCCCGCCGACCTGGCCACCATCATCTACACCTCCGGCACCACCGGCCTGCCCAAGGGCTGCCTCCTCACGCACGGCAACCTGGGCGCCGTCCAGTCCGCCACGCTCCCGCTGATCCAGGGCGGACCGGGCGACTCCACGTACCTCTACCTCCCGCTCGCCCATCTCCTCGCCCAGCTCATCGAGTTCACGACGCTCATCCAGGGCGGCGAACTGTGCTTCTTCGGCGGGAAGATCGAGGACGTCGTCGGTGAGCTGGCCGAGGCGAGGCCGACGCATCTGCCGTCCGTGCCGCGCCTGTTCGAGAAGGTGTACTCCGTGGTCCTCTCCCTCGCGGAGTCCCAGGAGGGAGGCCGCGAGCGGTTCGAGGAGGCGGTACGGATCGGGGTCCTCGCGGCGGACGGAGCCCTGCCGCCCGCGCTCCAGGACGCGTACGAGGCAGCGGACAAGGCCCTCTACGGGCTGGTCCGGCAGGCGCTGGGAGGGCGCGTCCGGTGGGCGCTGACCGGCGGCGCGCCCATCGCGCCGCACGTCATCGACTTCCTGCGGGCCTGCGGGATCGCGGTCTACGAGGGTTACGGGATGACCGAGTCGGCCGGTGTCATCAGCCTCAACCACCCCGGCGCGGTCCGCTACGGGACGGTCGGCCGTCCCGTCGAAGGCTGCGAGGTCCGTATCGCGGAGGACGGCGAGATCCTGGCCCGGGGCGAGATGGTCTTCCCCGGCTACCACGCCGACGCGGACGCGACCCGCGACGCCCTGGACGAGGAGGGCTGGCTGCACACCGGCGACCTGGGCGCCGTCGACGCCGAGGGCTACCTCAGTGTCACCGGCCGCAAGAAGGACCTGATCATCACCTCCGGCGGCAAGAACCTCACCCCGTCCCTCAGTGAACTGGCCGTCCAGCGCTCGCGGTTCGTGTCGCGCGCGGTGATGGTGGGCGACAAGCGTCCCTATCCGGTGGCCCTGATCACCCTGGACGCGGAGGAGGTCACCGCCTGGGCGGGACGCGAGGGCGTAACACTGACGGACCCACCCTCCCGGGACCCGCGCGTCCGCGCTCTCGTCCAGGAGGTGGTGGACGAGGTGAACGCGGGCGTCTCGCACCCGGCCCGCATCCGCGATTTCGCCCTCCTGGACGAGGACTTCACGGTGGAGGACGGCCTGCTGACACCGAGCCTGAAGGTACGCAGGCGTGCGGTGACGGAGCGATACGCGGGGGTGGTGGAAGAACTGTACGAGAAGGCCGACAGCACGGGTCCTGCGGCTGCTAGGCGGTAGTGGCGGCCGCGCCGACCACTACTACGGCGAAGCACCGGGGGCTGCGGCTGCTACGCCACGCCGGCCAGGCGCAGGAGCGCGGTAGTGGCCGCGGCGCCGACCACTACTACGGCGAAGGGCGCCTTGCGCCAGGCAAGCACCCCGCCGGCCACCACACCGATGGCCCGCGCCCACCCGGCGAACCCATGCCCCTCGGTGAGAGCACCGGTGGCCAACAGGGCGGCAAGCAGGACGGTCGCCCCAACGGTCAACAACTCCTGTACGCGGGCCGGCAGCTCAACCCGCCCGTGCATCAGGGGCCCCGCGAGACGGAAGGCGTATGTACCGGCTGCGAGGACGAGAACGCAGGCGAGGTAGGGGTTCATGGGGTGCTCCTCTCGGGGCTGCCGGACGGGTGGCCGGAGGGGTGGCCTGGGCGGCGGCCGGGGCCGCGTCGTGCCGCTAGCAGGCCCAGCAGGGCGAGCAGTACCGGCACCCCGGCGGGCAGCCACGGCGCGGCGGCGACCGCGATCACCGCACCGGCGGCCGCGGCACGCCGCGTCATGCTGTCGGCGCGCAGCGCCGGAAGGACCAGGGCGAGGAGCACCGCGGGGAAGGCCGCGTCGAGCCCGAAGCGTGCGGTGTCGCCGATGACGGACCCGGCGAGCGCGCCGCCGAGGACGCTGACGTTCCATACGGCGAACAGGCCGAGCCCGGATATCCAGAACGCGGCCTTGCGCCGCTTCTGGTCCGGCTGGGCGAGTACGAAGGCCGCGGTCTCATCGGTGATCAGGTGCGCGCCGAACAGCCGCGCGGCCCAGGACCGGCCCAGGCTGTCGGCGACGGCGAGGCTGAACGCGGCCGTACGGGAGTTCAGGAGGAGCCCGGTGGCCGCCGCGGCCACCGGACCGCCGCCCGCGACGAGGATGCCGATCGCGCTGAACTGGGCGGAGCCCGCGTACACGAGCAGGGACATCAGGACCGGCACCCAGACGGGCAGCCCGCCGGCGACGGCGATCGCGCCGAAGGAGACACCGACGACGGCGTCGGCGAGCCAGACGAGGGCGATGTCGCGCAGGACGCCGCGGGGAAGGTGGGAGAGGCGCACGAACCCGTCGTTCGTTCGCTGCGGTGGGCTGACTGTTCGGTGTGACGAACGCATACGTCGTAGGATGGGCGAGGGAAGCGACGTTCGTCAAGGCGAACGATCGACCCGCTATACCGAACGGCGAGTATCTCGAAGGGGCGGCGGCCATGGGCATGACTGACGGCAGAGAAGGCGGAGGGGCCGGGGGGGCCGGCACCGTCCGATCCCGCCTGCCGAGGGAATGGGTCGCGGCAGCGCTGCGCAGGGAGCGGGCCAAGGCGGGCCTCTCCCTCTCCGAGCTGGCCAAGCGCGCGGGAGTGGCGAAGTCGACGCTGTCCCAGCTGGAGGCGGCCACGGGCAACCCCGGCATCGAGACGCTGTGGGCCCTCGCGGTGGGACTCGGCGTGCCCTTCAGCGTCCTGGTGGAGTCGCCCGCGCCCGAGGTGACGGTGATCCGGGCGGGTCAGGGCCCGACGATGCACGCCGAACACGCCTCGTACGCGGGGACATTGCTGTCGGCGGGACCCGCGGGCGTGCGGCGCGACATCTACCACGGGGCGATGGAACCCGGCTCCGCCCGCGAGTCCGACCCGCACATCCCCGGCTCGATGGAGCACCTGATCGTCAGCACGGGCCGCCTACTTGCGGGCCCACGCGACGAAACGGTGGAACTGTCCGCAGGCGACTACATGTCGTACAGAGGCGACGTCCCCCACCTCTACGAGGCCCTGACCCCAGGCACAACATTCGTCCTGATCATGCAACACAACTAGCCGCCCCAAAGGGGCGCGGGGAACGGCGCGACCAGCCACAACGGACCCGCGACCAGCCACAACGGACCCGCGGCCAAGATGGGACGCCCAAGGCCCAGGGGCCAGTAAAAGGCAGGAGCCCCGCCTCCCACAAACGCGGAAGGAAGGGCTCCTTGGGTACTGCTATCCATGTCCGGATCAAGTCACCGGAACTGTCACACGCCCCATTCACATGGGGCGCCCCACTACATGGGGGTGACGTTCTCCGCCTGCGGACCCTTCGGGCCCTGCGTGACGTCGAAGCTCACGGCCTGGTTCTCCTCGAGGGAGCGGAAGCCGTTTGCGTTGATCGCGGAGTAGTGGACGAAGACGTCGGGGCCTCCGCCTTCCTGGGCGATGAATCCAAAGCCCTTTTCGGCGTTGAACCACTTCACGGTTCCGGTAGCCATAAGCCCTCCTTGGGCCAAAGGGTTGCCCTGCTCCAGAACCTGCGATTGTTGAAACAACTGCATAAGTCTGAAAACGACGAGAGCCCGCGGAGTCACATGCTCCGCAGGCTCTGTACTGCAAGGGAAACCAAACTGCAACTTGCGGCGAGCTTAGCATGCAGGCAGCCGAAAGCAATAGGGGGCAAGATCACGTCACCCGGATGTTTGACGGACCCCCCAGAGGGGTTGACGGGCCAGGTCCGAAGCTCTTGACAAGGACGGGATCGGGGCCCCGCTTTCTGCACCGTACCGCAAGGGGGCTAGCCTCCCCGATGTGGACAATTCTCCCGTTGACACCCTCACCGGGGAGGGCGCAGATCAACTCCCCGGCCATCACCGCACCCCCCGGCCGCGCGTCGGTCACATTCAGTTCCTGAACTGCATGCCGCTGTACTGGGGGCTCGCGCGGACCGGAACGCTGCTCGACTTCGAGCTCACGAAGGACACCCCCGAGAAGCTCAGTGAGCAGCTGGTGCGGGGCGACCTCGATATCGCACCCGTGACTCTCGTCGAGTTCCTCAAGAACGCCGACGACCTCGTCGCTTTCCCCGACCTCGCCGTCGGCTGCGACGGCCCGGTGATGTCCTGCGTGATCGTCTCGCAGGTCCCGCTGGACCAGCTGGACGGCGCCAGGGTCGCGCTCGGCTCGACCTCGCGGACCTCCGTACGCCTGGCGCAGCTGCTGCTCGCCGAGCGCCACGGCGTACGCCCCGACTACTACACCTGTCCGCCCGACCTCGGCGTGATGATGCAGGAGGCCGACGCCGCCGTGCTCATCGGGGACGCGGCGCTGCGGGCCAACCTGATCGACGGGCCGCGGCTCGGTCTTGACGTGTACGACCTGGGCCAGATGTGGAAGGACTGGACGGGCCTGCCGTTCGTCTTCGCGGTCTGGGCGGCGCGCAAGGACTACGCGGCGCGCGAGCCGGCCGTGGTGCGCGAGGTGCACAAGGCGTTCCTCGCCTCGCGCGACCTCTCCCTGGAGGAGGTCGGCAAGGTCTCCGAACAGGCCGCCCGCTGGGAGACCTTCGACGCGGAGGTCCTCGAGCAGTACTTCACGACGCTCGACTTCCGTTTCGGGAGCGCGCAGTTGGAGGGCGTGGCGGAGTTCGCGCGCCGGGTGGGCGAGACGACCGGCTTCCCCGCGGACGTAAGGGTGGAGCTGCTGGGGTCGCAGAGGTAGGTCGCAGAGGTAGTACGTGGGTACGCGGTGGCAGCTGCGTACGCCGGGTCCGTCGGGCACACCGGCGGACTACCCTGAGCCGCATGGACCGCGCACGTGCGGCGCGTTCGGGGGAGGCCTTCGTCATGCACCCGCTCGATCCCGGTGAACCGACCGCCATCGGGCCCTACCGGCTGCTCGGCCGGCTGGGCTCGGGCGGCATGGGCCGGGTCTACCTGGGCCGCAGCTCGGGCGGCCGTACGGTCGCGGTGAAGGTCGTCCACCCGCACTTCGCGCTCGACGAGGAGTTCCGCGCCCGCTTCCGGCGCGAGGTGGACGCGGCGCGGCGGGTGGGCGGCGACTGGACGGCGCCGGTGCTCGACGCGGACCCGGAGGCGCCGGTGCCGTGGGTGGCGACGGGGTACGCGGCGGGACCTTCCCTGGCGGACGCCGTACGTGACCTCTCCCCCCTCCCCGCCCATTCCGTACGCGTGCTGGTGGCGGGCCTCGCCGAGGCGCTGACGCACGTGCACGGGCTCGGACTCGTCCACCGCGACATCAAGCCGTCGAACGTCATGCTGACGATGGACGGACCACGGCTGATCGACTTCGGCATCGCACGGGCGACGGACGGCACGGCCTCGCTCACGTCGACGGGTGTCTCCGTAGGCTCGCCCGGCTACATGTCGCCGGAGCAGATTCTTGGCAGGGGGGTCGCCGGTGCGGCGGACGTCTTCTCGCTGGGGGCGGTCCTGGTCTACGCGGCGACGGGTTCGCCACCGTTCCCGGGCGACTCGTCGGCCTCGCTGCTCTACAAGGTGGTGCACGAGGAGCCGGAACTGGACACGCTGGACGACGAGTTGCGACCCCTCGCCGCGCAGTGCCTGGCGAAGGACCCGACGGAACGCCCCAGGCCGGAGGAGATCGCAAGGCGCCTCGCCCCCACCGGGGCGGACGGCCTCGTGGCGGCGGGGTGGCTGCCGGGCCCGCTGGTGGAACGGGTCAGCAGAAGCGCGGTGCGCCTCCTGGACCTGGAAACGTACGGGGCCGGGGCGGGGGCAGCGGAACGGCCGTCGGGCCCGGTGCCGTTCGGCAGCTCGGTGGTGGGCGGGGCGACGAGCGGTCAGGCGCCGGTACGGGACGCGCCGCGGAGCAGCGGTTCCTTCGGCCCCCCGGACCCGTCGTACGCACCAGTGCCTTCCTCTCCTCCCCCCGCGTACGTCCCCACGCAGACATCAGCACCGTCCTCCGCGCCCCCCGGCAGGATGACGGTCTCGGTCGCCGCGACTTCGACGCCCGACGGCCCCGAGGGCCGGGGCCGCAAGGTGAGTTGCACGCTGGTCCTGGGGGTAGCGGGCGCGCTGGCCGCGGTGACGGTCGGCTCGGTCTTCGTCTTCGGACTGCTCCCCGGGAGCGGCGACAACCCGAGCGACGCGGGCCACCCCCCAGCGGCGAGCGAACAGCCACCCGCCGGGACCGCCGGCAAGGTCCCCGCCTCCTACCGCGGCACCTGGGAGGGCCAGGCATCCGCGGCCAACGGCGCTGTCCCCATGGGCACGTTCAGGCTCAAGGTCGAACAGGGCAAGATCGGCGAACGCTTCGCGGTGATGACGCAGACGGACCAACTGGGCGGCAAGTGCGCGGTGGACCTGACCCTGAAGTCGGTGTCGGAGAAGGAGATCGTGGCGAGGGGCAAGGGCCAGGCGGACAGCGCAGCCCAGTGCACGAAGAACACCCACACGGTACGGCTACGCCCCCAGGGGGAGGCCTTGCAGTACCTCTCGGAAAACGCAGAGTCAGGCAACCCGGAGGCCACCCTCTCCCGTGCGGGGTGAGCTCCTCTGTCCCCGGTCTCGCTTGCGTGTGCTCTCCCTGTCCAGACGCTCAAGTGAGCTGCAGGTCAGGGCCGACAACGCCGTCTCGTTCGTTGCAAGGGTGCGACATACGAACCACTTTTCGTGGCCGGAGCTGGTGCGGTAGCGTCCCGTGTGACACTTGAGTCCGTTTGCGTTAGCGACACGGGGAGGAAACCACATGGCGGACATCGACCGCGGTGCAAAGCTTGAGAAGCTTCAGAAGCTCTACGAAGCCTTCCAGAAGAAGGAGACCGAGGTCCGCGACCTCATTTCGTTGCTGGACGGTCAGGCCAACGACAGCCATGGCTTCTGGGCAGGGCCGGGCGCCAACCGGTTCCGCGACGAATGGCGCGACTTCAAGCCTCAGGTCAATAAGCTTGCTGACTCGCTTCACGACGCTTACAAGTCGGCCAAGAACAGCCACGACAGGATCGAGCAGGCCACGTCTGCCTGATGTCGAGCGCTTGTCAGCCGGTGCGACCGATGATCGGTCGCACCGGCTGTTTTTTGTGCCGATCCTTACGCCAGGTCAGTCATCGAGAATGGCCTGCACCGGCGTCATCTGTCCGCTTCGTACGAGAAGTCCGCGTCCTACCGGACCGCCGCCGTCGATGGACAGTCGAACGTTGAACAGTTCCCCGTCCGAGGCGCTCTGCGGTGCCAGAATCATTCCCTGGCGTGAGCGCCTGGCTTCCACGACGAACCCTCGGTATTGAGAGCTCAGCGTGTCCGTGGCGCCGGCCACGACGATGCCGATGCCGCCGTCCCTTCCGTTCTGAGCGACTTCCTCGAGCGCTCTGTCCAGCGAGGTGTCGTAGAGCATGTCGGCGTCGTCCGCCACAACGGCGAACTTGCCACCCTCGGCACCCTCGATCAGCTCGGTCAACTCCCGCTCGGAGCTGTCCGCGTTGAGCACACCGAGTACGCCTGGCTCATTCTCCAGAACGCGCAGGGGCGAGCGCCGGGGTGTGACCAGGACCAGCGGCACCTGATTGGCCAGCAGGCTCCGCGCCGCGACGAGTAGAGCGGTCGAGCGCCCCGACTTGGGTGGCCCCGCGATGACGAAGCCAGGTCCCGACTCGTCCAAATCGACGCCGATCGGCATGAGTTCGTCGCCACCGACGCAGAGGAGCGTCCACAGCGGCGACGGTGGCGTGAAGGAGGGGTCGAGGGCCCGGGCCTGACTGGCGGTCACCCGCATCGGCAGCTCGTCCACCCGGAGCGGACGGCGGTTCCGCGGCGGAATCGGGTGACGGCGGCGGGCCTCCTCTGCGATCTCGCGCAGAGCGGTGACCTGGGCCTGGCCGGAGGAATCGGGAACGAGCAGCGCGATCTGGCTCTCCTGGGCGCCCGAGTCCGTGATGCGGAGCGCCCGCCCGGACGGCATTTCCTTCGGCACGTCGCGAGCGGAGAGCCCTGCCAGCGAGTACTCATTGGCATCCGTGAGCCGCAGGATCAGCTTGTCGGCGAAAGACGGGGAGACCTGGCCGCTGAACCCGCTGCGGTCGGCTGTCATGACCACCTTGAGCCCCACTGCCGCGCCTTCCCTGAAGATCTTGACGATCATCTCGACGAGGCGGCCGTAATCGATGCCCTCGAGCGCAGATGTGTAGCCTTCCCAGCCGTCGAGGAGGAGGACCATCCAGGGCAGTCGGTCTTCCGGGGCTGCGGTGGCGCGCTGCTCGGTGGCGCTGGAGAGGCCTTCCATGGCCAGCAGTTGCTGACGTCGTGAGACCTCAGCCGCGAGTCGATCCAATAGCCGGCGCACGCGGTCAGGCTGGTCCCGGGTGACGACGGCTCCGCAGTGCGGGAGGTTCGTCAGGGGCAGCAGGGCGTTCGCACCACAGTCGATGCCGTAGAGATGCACATCGCCGGGTGATGTGTCGCGTGCCAGGGCACCTGCGAGAGTCCGCAAGGCGGTCGAACGGCCCGAGCGAGGACCGCCTGCCAGCATAATGTGATCGCCGTGCACCAAGTCGAGTGCCAGCGGTGCGCGGCTCTGCTGGGCGGGCAGGTCGGTGAGGCCGATGTGGATCGGCGCGACCTCGTCGGTCGTCGGCGCTTCGCGATCCGGCAGATCGGCGAGCGACAGCAGATCCGTGAGGGGTTCCAGCCAGGGGCTTCGCTGAGGCCCGAAGTTCATCAGTTCAGCGCCTTCCCGGATGGAGTTGACGAGGACGCTCAGGTCGGTCACCAGGGTTCCGTCATCACCGTCCTCCGCGACGCGAGGAGCCGGACGGCCAAAGGAGGCCCAGGACACGGGAGACACGACTGCCTGGGGGCGATTGGAGCCGATGCTCGGCCGACGTCCACCGATGCGAGCCGACTGCACGGCAACAAGCGACTGTGCGCCCGAGCGCACGTAGGCCCGTCCGGGGGTGGACTTCGCGATGGTGCCGGCGTCCGGTGCGTCGATGACGTCCGAGGACTCGGACCCATCGGTGACACGGAGGGCGATGCGCAGGTTGGTGTTGGCCCGGATGTCCGCGCTCACTACACCGGCAGGACGCTGGGTGGCGAGGATGAGATGGACACCCAGCGACCGGCCTCGCCTCGCGATGTCGACAAGACCCGCGATGAAGTCCGGGAGCTCGGCGACAAGGGAGGCGAACTCGTCGATGACCAGCACGAGTCGGGGCATGGGCTCCAGTTCGGGCCGCACCCTCCTCGTGTCGTTGTAATCCTCGATGTCCTTTGCGGCTGTGTCGAAAAGGATCTCCTCTCGCCGCTTTAGTTCGGCGGCGAGGGAGGCGAGCGCTCGCTCCGTGAGGTGTGCGTCGAGGTCGCTGACCATGCCGACGGTATGGGGGAGTTGCGCGCAGTCCAGGAAGGCGCTGCCGCCCTTGTAGTCGATGAGGACGAAGTTCAGGGCATCCGGGCGGTTGGCAAGCGCCAGGGAGGTGATGATGGTCTGCAGCAACTCGGACTTACCGGCGCCGGTCGTGCCCGCGATCAGAGCGTGTGGGCCGTCTCTGCGGATATCCAACATGAAGGTTCCGTCGCCGGCGATGCCGATCGGTACCTCGGTGGTGGAGCCGCCCTGCTGCCAAATGCTGGCAACGTCCGTGCCAGTGGGGTCCGGCATGCCCAGAAGGGACAACAGCCTCGCGGCCGTGGGCAGCGCGGCGTCGGCGTCATCGAGGCTCACATCGCGTACAGGAGCGAGTGAACGGGCCACCAGCTCGCACCAGTCGGGCGCAACCTGATCGGCGAGGACGTCTCCGGCCGACTCAAGCCCGCCACCGCCGATCCTGACGTGGTTCGGCTGATCGGCCAGTCCGCTGATCGCGGCCTTGCACTCCTCGGGCAGGAGTCGCTCGTCCTCGTCGATGCAGACGGCGAAGATCCCGTGTCCCGGCCCCTCTTGAAGCAGCTGGGGAACACCAGGCATACGACGCAACAGGCGAGCGCCGTCCAGCACGACCAAAGTGAAGGGGTCGGGACGCAGGGACTTGGCCGCTCCGAAGTCCTTGGCGCCTGCCTTCCTGCGTTCCAGCTCGGCAAGGAGCTCGTGAACGCGGCGACCGACGACTTCCGGTTCGGACCCGATCAGCGAGATGCAGTCCTGGCCGAGCTGTGGGGCGGTATGAGGAAGCCAGTGGGCCCAGTCCCAAGCGGTTTGGGCGTCACCGGCGGAAGACAGGACGACAAGCGAGAGGTCTCGCGGGCTGTGCAGCACCGTTGCCTGTGCGACCAGCCAATGAGCCATCGTCAAGCTCAGCGAGCGGTGGCCGGCCACACCGATGACACCCAGTTCGGCCAGGGGAACCACAGCCGGAACGTTGGTTACGACGGGGGGTTCTGGCGGATCATCGAAGGTGCCGGACTTGACGGCGCGCATCTCGACGTCGACGGGCAGGTTGGCCATGCCGACCCGCAGTTGCAGAACGTCAGGGTCGACGAGCCTTCGCTCCCACAGGCGGCGGCGCGGCCCGGTGGCGAAGAGGAGCAACTGTGCAGGGTCGGGATGTGCTTCCCGTCGAGCCTGCTGGTCTGCCTTGCCCAGTTCCGTCAGCTTGATGTCGTACTCGACGAGCTCCTTCTTGTACTCCTTGACGGCCTTCTTGTGTCGCTTGCGCTCGTGCCGTGCCTCGCTCACCCAGTAGCCGATCATCATCAGCGGGCTCATGGCACAGAAGAGCAGCGTGTAGAGCTGCTTGGTCATGAAGTACATGGACAAGCCGAAGATCGCCGGAATGAACGAGGCGAGCAACTGAAGGCGAGGTCCTTCGCCCTTGACCGGTTCGGCGGGCAGGATCAAGCGAGGCCGATGCCGTAGCGGAGACAGTCGCGGCGGCCGGTTGTACGCGTAGCCACCGTCGTCCGTGGCTGCCAAGTGAGCGTCAGGCTCTTCTGATTCGCGGAGAACGATCAGCGAATCGCCAATTTTCAGGATCGCCCCGGTGGGCCAGGCGCAATCAGTTTCGGTCGACTCGTCGTCCAGCGCGAGAGGTACCTCGGCCTGAGGGTGGATCGTGACGCTGCCGTCGACGTTGACCGAGAGTTTGGCGGCAAGAGGAGCAAGGGCGGCGTCATTGATGGAGAGAGAACAGTTAGGCCCGGACCCGATGGTCGACACGCCTGCCTGTATACGAGCAATGCGACCTGAGTTGGGCCCACCACAGACGCGCAGCTCGAATCGCCCTGTCGGCTCCCCGGCACGCATGAACGGACCGATGTCCTCGCTCGTGGTGACCCGAGCGCCATCGCGGAGTATGGATGAGGCGAGGGCCGAGGGCTCGCAATACCGGCCGTCGACCCAGAGGGAGGGGGCGGAGCCTGACGAGGGGAAGGGGGACTTCGAGGCAGCGAACCCCTGTCCGGCTTCTGCTGACCGGACCATGGAGGGGAAGCGCCCAACGGTGATGTTGGGCGCGGAGTTCGCGCCCGTATCAGTCAGACAAGCTGCCACATCGGCGGCAGTCGCTTCTTCCTCCAGGGTGACCAGCACGTCCTGCGGGGGGACACTCTCCCCCACGACTGTCACCAGGACTCGCATTGTCAATTTCCTTCCGACCCGCGCAGGGGCAGTGTTGAGTCGACATTCCCGTTTGCTACTCGGGCGGCGTACGGACTAGCTGCGCTCGCGCGCCCCCCCCCGTTGCGGTCCGCAGGCCTCACTGCGAAACCAGGAAGGTCGAGAGTACTCAGGGGCCGTTCTAGGTGTCGAAGAGTGGTGCATCGCGCGTTCTACGGCTTGGTCTCTTTGTGGCGATTACTTCCTTACATCCCTGCTCGCGAGCCGTACGGCAAGCGACCTACAGCACAAGTGTGGGGAACTCGTGGCATCCTCTTTGCTCTCCCTATAGGTTTGGTCTGGTGCTGAGCTGGCCGGATGGGCCCCCCTGCGTCAGGCCCCCGCTCTTGAGCACCGGGGTGAAGATCTGGTGGGGACAGTTGAGGCGGCGCTGCTCACCATCAGACGGTGCACGTGCAGCAGTTCGGGGCCGCCGTGTTCGCGGAACTGTCCCCCTCTCAGTGCCCGCTGCCATCGGGGGAGCAACCAGTGAATGCCCCCAACAACTGACTTGCCATAAGTGAGGAAAAGTCACAATGCCATCCATGGACCCAACCCGGCGTCGGCTGCGCCTGGCGGACGCGCACATCAGCACGCTGGGTCTGCTTGTAGAAGAAGGAGAGATCCCGGATGAACTCGCGCAAGCGGCAGCAGAATTGCGTGAGGCCGGGATTTTGGACGGAGAGAACAAGATCTCGGGAGAGCTCTACCCACTTGTGTCCACGTTGATGGAGCCGCACATCATTGTGCGTGCAGAGGTGACCGGGCCGCAGGGAGTGGCAATCAGCGGGGCGGTCGCCGGGAACGACTTCATCTTCACACACGAGGCCTGGCCGGGAGATGTGGAATCGGAGTACATCCCTGTAGAGCCTCAGTACTTGGTATGGGCGCTCTCCAGAATGGTGGACCTGCACCAGGACGACGCTGATGCAGATGACGTAGGCGAAGAGATCGTCACCACCATGGGTGTGCTCGATCAGGTGCTGGACCGCATGGAGTCCGAAGGTGCCGACGACTGGGTGTCTGTGGCACAGGCCGTAGGTGCTCCACCCCGGCTCGCAGAAATCCTCTCTCAACTCAACTGCATGTGGCGCATGACGGTGGCCTGGCCTGGCGGGAAGGGGGGACCGGACGGCCTCGGCGTCTCCGCGCTCGCCATCTGGGACTGCGGTATCGAGGGCTATTGGGTGCGAGAGGCTCCGGCGGATCCGATCACCGAGGGGCAGGTGGACGACGCCAGTCAACTGAAGGTTCGTCGTACCACGGCCAAGGAGATCTGGCAGCAGATCACGGATTTGCTGCCAGACCGGGACGAACTCCTCGTGGAGCCGTCTCCGGCTGTGTGATGCCCGTCGGCTGGTAGTGCCACATACGACGGAATCACAAAGTGCGTCCACGTCGGTAACCTAGGGGGATAAATGACCGAAGAATCCGCACGCGTGGCCAAGCCCGGAGATTTGGAACAACTGGCCAAGTTGTTCGACGGGCGGGGTAACCTCCAGGACCGTCTCGACGAAGCATTTACGCGTGCTTCGACCCTAGGCGTCGGAGGCAAACTCGGCCCGATCAAGCCGATGAGGTCATGGGCGACCAAAACGGCGCCGGACCTTCGAAGGCGCGCTGCCGTCCTCAGAGCGGGTGACGGCGACCCGCGTGCCGCTGCTCTCTTCGCAGGGTTCACACCGGAGCAGCTGAAGGGCGCAGAGCTCCCGCCAGACGCCATGCTCATCGCGAACGCCTCGGTGGCTAACGGTGATGAATTCGACACCAGTTGGTTGAAGAAGCGGGGCGACGAGACGCTCAGTGATTGGCTGAGTCGGATCAAGAGTGATGGCGTCGCAAAGGTGACGAACAATGAGAACCTGGGCGAAGTGGTCGGTGATTACATCAAAATCACCGCACTGGCCTCTACGGTGCCTGGTGCATTCAAGATGGCAGCCAGCGGAACTATCGGCCTGATCTCGTACTTCAAGAGTCTGAAAAACCCAGGGCAGGTCAAATTCCTCAAGGCGCCCGGCACCAAGCTGGCCATGATTCTCAAGGGACAGCCGGTCCCACTCCTCCCGGCCAGCATCGCCAGGCAAGGAGCGGCCCTCGGAGCCCGCATGCCCGCCCCCCTTCTGAACGCTCTGACCGGAGCGGACAAGTACGCTGCCCTTGCTGGCAAGCAGTGGGCTTGGGAGACGAGTCTGCTCAAGGCAGGCAAGGGGGCGAGTGCGCTCAAAACCGCCTCCGGCGGCGGCCGCTTTACTTCACTCGCAGCGGGGGTCGGAGCGGCGGGACGTACTGCCGGCTGGTGGCGGGCGACCGGCATCGTGGGAGGTGTGGTCGCCACCGGCGTCGGAGCGTTCGACCTGGCGCAGAAGAACCCGGCCGAGGAATGGAAGAAGGACAAGGCCGGATACATCTCCGATGTCTCCGGTGTCGCCTTCAACGCGTCCCTGACCGCCGCAATGGTTGCACCCAACCCCCTTACGTTCGGCGCCGCGGCCGTGACAGGTGTCGTATACGGCGTCTCGTCCATCGTGGACAACTGGGACACGGTCAAGAAGTTCCCTGGGAAGGTCGCAGACGCGGGACGCTGGGCGGGAAAGAAGCTTGGGGAAGGCGCGGGGAAGCTGGCGAGTGGCGGGAAACAGCTCGTGAAGTCGCTGAACCCGTTCGATTGATACCGGCTAGTCTAGGAAATCGACGAAAGGTAAGTGCGTGACAGGTACGGGGCTCTCATTCGAACTTCAACTCGCTGAAGCCTCCCGGGCCTTCTGGTGGGAGGGCGTGGTGGGTGGCCTCGGGGCCGTGGAGCTTGCCTCCCCTGACCGAGATGCTGTCCCACAGAAGTATTGGGGTACCTACAACGGGGCGACTGTACGAGGCGAAAGCATTCCGCAGTGTTCGTACTACGGGCTGGGGTACTTTCTGAAGCCGCGCCTGGCCCACGGTGTACTCCATGTCGCGGGTCAGGAGGCTGCCGTTTCGAGAAACGCCTGGAGCTCCACCAAAAGGGGTCGTGCGCTTCGCATCAGGGCCCTGGGGCGCGACTACCGGTACGTCGAGGGGCAGAACAAGCGACAGCATGCTCTCGAGCGCGATGGCGTCAAGGTTCAGATGACGCGCTCGAGTTGGAAGAACCCGAAGACTCTGTCCGGCTTGGCCGAGGGGTCAGTGGATTCCGTGGACATCAGCTTGGCGATCCTCTTCGAAGGGATCTACACGCGCAATCTGTCGCTTCGTGGCGCTGTGTTCTCGGGGCCGGGGAGGATGCTGAGCAGGATCGAGTAGTGGTCGAGGCCTCAAGCCTTGGACTTGGGATTCTTGGCTTCCTTGACTGACTTGTCACAGTCTCGAGCCTCTTCGCGCAGCGCCTCCGCCACGGTGTGGCACTTCGTCTGCCAATTCTTCAGCTCTCCACGCGTGCTGTCCGCGTGCGGGCCCGCCCACTTCTTCATGGTGATGGTGGCGTACTTGTGGGGGGAGTCCGCGAGACCGTCGATGTGGTCCGCGAGGCTTCGAAGTTGCGTAGCCCGCTTGCTGAGCTCAGCGAGCTCGGGGTCGGCCACTGTGATCCCCTTCTGTCCCGTCGGTTACGCGCGCCGTTCGCACTGCCCTGGTCACGAGCGTACCCAAGGGCGGAAGCTGTGTCGAAGGGCTAGTTGCATGGGTGATTCGAGAAGTGGAAATGTCCCTTTAGTTTGAATCGTCTTCTCGTTCAGGGCGAGGCGGGGGCTGTGGTTGGCCAATGTTGCGAAGTGTGTACTGAACTTCGACTTCGCCGAATGTTCCAATAGCTCCGCGGAACTGCAAAGAGGTCCAGGCCATCAAGACGTCAGTGCTGCGGTCAGGGCCTCGGGTTCGGCTGGACCATGACGCCAAGCGCGGTGCCCAGAGCATTCAAGAACGCCACCCTGTCACGCGTCGGGATGGTCAGGCCCTCGCCGTTCCGGGTCGCGATGACCACGGTGTCCATGCCCATCGGAACAGCCCAGCCGCCCCCGACGAGCCGGGCGTTGCCTTGGGCTGCGGCACGAAGGCCTGGTACCGGAGCGTCGATCGTATTCATGGATGTCGCGTACTGCTGTGCCGCGGTGGGAAGTGATGCCTGGCTCGCGGATTGCACGGAGGTCGGGTCGATGGAGGCGAGGGGGATACGCTCGCGGCCGACGCGGAGGGTCTCTGCGTCGATCTGGATCCGGTTGTAGATGAACTTGGAAATCGGGACCAACAGGCAGGGCAGCAACAGGAGAAGGAACAGGGGCCACATGCCGAGCCAGAGGCCGAACTGATCGGGAAGGGTATTGACTCCCATGTAACCCATACCGACCAGATAGATGCCGATGCAGATCCCGGACCAGACCTTGGGACTCTTCTCTACGTAATGCATTGGCTTCCTCGGTTGTTGGATGACAGATGGCCACCTGGGTGCTGAGGGGCGGGCGGCCGGCTGCGAGAGGTGTGGTGGTCGGTCGACCTCGTGCGGGTCAGTGCTACACCCAGGCTATCGACGCTATCCGTAGAGTTCCTGGTTCGCCAGAACGAAGTGGTGTACGTAGCGGTACATGCCGGTCAGTTTCTACACTTGCTTCTCCAATCGTTCCCGCTTGTGTCGGTCTTCATGGGAGCGTGAAGGTGCTGACGGCATCCTGGCCTCTGTTGGCATGAGGCTGTCTGAGGGCGGGCGGACGGATGGGTTGCCGAATTCGGCGTCGTCGAGAGGGGCCCGCCTCCCCAAGGAGTCGCACGCCCTCGAATGGGAAGCTGACGGCAAGCCGGTGATGACGTCCGACCCTGATCGAAGACTCCTCATCTAGGCCGACTGGCTCGGCCGCCGCCTGGCCGTCGCCGTGCTACGTACTCGCTGCGCAGCCACCTTCCCGTCGTCTCATGGGTGCAGCCTCGCCACCCCGTCCTGCCGACGAGAAGCTACCGTTGCCTCGGAATTGGTATGCGCGAGCAACGAGGAGACGACATGGCCTTCGGGAAGGGTGGGGCGCGGGACGAAGCTCCGGTGCCGGCCGTGGAGTGGGTCGGGGTGCGGGAGTTCACCGTTGGTATGACCGAGCTCCCGGTCACGAAGGGGCGTGGTAGTGCCGTCCGCGGCCCCCGGGCCATCCGCGTCCCCCAGGGCAAAGGCAGCTCGCTGGTGTTCGCGCCCTGTGCCTACGTCGGGCCCGTGGCTCCACCGGCGCCCTCCTCCGCGCTGGACCCCTGTCTGTATGAGGACCTCGAGAAGCAGCGCTTGTTGTGTTGCCTCGTAGCCGAGGGCGACGAGGGAGGCGAACGTTGCTTCCGCGTACTCGACGGCCAGGGCACAGAGATCGGCACCATCCGGAGAGTGCCGCCATCGCGTAAGCCCTTCAAGCACACGTGGCGCATCGACCAGCCCGGGCATACGGAAATCGTCGGTCGTAATCGGTGGGCCAGTGGCGATGCCAAGCGGATCGCCGCGCGGGGAGCCGAAACGGTATTCCATGAGGCGCTGGATTCCCTCTTCTATTCGGAGGAGACGGCGTCTCCGCCTCGGCCCAAGAGCCGCACCCTGGAGTGGTTGTCCGACAGTGAGTTGGTCATGGTCTCCCAGGGCACGGATCTATTCACCGTCAGGGTGGACTGGTTGGATCGGCGGCTCGCGTTCGCGTTCGCTCTGCTGGGAGACCGCTGAGAGGGCAGCCGGGATCGGTGGCCACGTCTGGATACAACACTGACAAATCGGGGACTGGGTGCGTAACGTCAATCCAGAGGATCTGGAACAGCTTGGCAAGCTCATTGACGGCAGGGGCGGACTAGGGGACAAGCTCAAGGAAGGTTTCACGCGGGCATCCACTCTCGGCGTGACCTCAAAGCTGTCGACTCTCAAGCCACTCACGACCTGGTCAACCGAGCAAGGCCCGGACATGCGTAAACGTGCGGCCCTCGTCCGGCTTGACAACGGTGACCCCGAAGCGGGCCTGCGCTGGGCGGGATTCACCACGGAGGACCTGCAGAAATACAAGGACAAGGGACTCACCCCCGACGTCCTGCTGCTCGCCAACTCCGTGGCGGCCAGCGATGACCCGGAGGCGAAGGGCTTCGCACGCCAGGACGGTGAGGCGGTAGTCGACTGGATCGACCGTCTGAAGGCCCATGCGATAGCGCAGATCCCAGGCTTGCAGCCGCACGAGGCGACCATCGAGTCCTTCATCGGGCTCTACGGTGACTGGACGTCAAGCACTGTCACCGCCGCAACCGTCACCATCCAGGGTGCCGCGCTTACCAAGGTGCTGGTCGGAAACGCGTTCTCGCAGGGAGCGCTGCGGACCTGGAAAACCCGACTGGGAACAGTCCTGCGAGGCTCCGCCAACGGAAGAATCCGGGCTGCGGGTAACGGCATCATCAAGTGGCAGCCCTTGATGAAGTCCCTGTCGGCACCGGGTAGCTGGTTGCCGAGCAAGATCGCCGCCTGGGCTGGAGTCTCCGGACGTGTCCCATTTACGGGTGGAATGGTCGCCCAGCACACCGGAAACGCCTACAACGCGGCCCGTGGCCTGTCGTTCATGCGGTCTCCCATCTGGCGCGGACTGTCAGCGAACAAGGCCATCAACGCCCTGGTCGGCAACGACACGCTCGCGGCCCGCTTCGGAGGACTGACGCACTCCGGCCAGGCGGTCGCCCGTGCAAGCAACGCCAGCCTTTTCAAGGTGGCCTCGAACATCTTCACCCGGGGCCGCGCCGCGGGTTGGTCACGAGGGCTGGCGCTGACCAAGGGACTGGCCGGGGCCGGCAAGGTGTCGGGCGCACTGCGCGGTCTGGGAGTTGTCGGCGGCGTCGTTTCGACGGGCCTGGCCGCCAATCAGCTCTATCACCGGGGATGGCCATGGGAGAAGGGCAACTTCAGCAGCCGCGAGAAGGGCGCACGGTACGTCGCCAACGTAGCCGAGGTCGGCTTTCACGCTTCGCTCACCGCGGCCACCGTGGCGCCGAATCCATTCACCATCGGAGCCACCGCTGTGTTCGGCGCCGTCTACGTGGGCGCCAAAGTGGTCGAGCACTGGGATGGCATCAAGAAGGGGGCGGGGCAGGCGTGGGACGCGACCAGCAACGCCGCCAAGGAGGTCGTGAAAGACCCCATCGGGTCGGCGAAGAAGGTCGGACGCGCACTCAATCCAAAGAACTGGTTCTGACCGGCGTGGTGATGGTGTGACGATCAAGTCGTTGAGATGCGCAGGTGGCAGGCCGCTCGTACACTCCTGCGAGTGATTCGCGCATCGCGCAGCTGGAAATGAGGGGGCACGGGGAGTGGGGGCACCGGACAGCGGCGACGCCGCTGAGTTGAAGAAGCGGGCCGAGCGGCTGCGCGACTGTGCGCGGGAAGCCAGGTCGATCGCCGGTCGGCTCGGGCGGTACCTGGATGACGCGGTCAAGAAGGCCACCCCGCGCGGTGACAAGGGGGCCATCTGGCAGGGCCCCTACGCCGACCAGAGCACCGCCGTGTTGCAGAAGCGGCAGAGCTCGCTGAGCCGGATGGCAAGGTCGCTGCTCGCCGACGCCACCCGCTGGGAGAACGAGGCGACCGACTTGGACCGGAAGGCCAAGGACAAGGACAAGGCGAAGTCTGGGACGGGTGGCGGGAACTGATGACGTTCAGAGGATTCAGCGCTACTGGGCTGACCGAACTCGCCAAGGATCTCGACACGCTCGCCGGTCACTCGGGACGGCTGCACACCAACTTGGTGGGCGTGCTGACCAGCGCCCAGCAGAACCTTCCCTCCGGGCAGAACGCCTCGCGCGATCCCGACCTGCAGGACCTCGTCGGGAACTTGATCCAGATGCCGTCGTTCTTCGGTGGGCCCCGGAGCCTGCCCGGCTCGCTCAGCGGCGAGCTCGGCGACATGCAGGCGTCGATGAAGCGTCGCCTCAAGCAGTTGGAAGGTCTTCGGGACCTGCAGAAGAAGGGCTACCCGGTCAGCGACAGCAGTCTCTTCCTGGACGAGAAAGCGCCTGACGGAAAGAAGATCGAAGGCGCCCTGCGCGACCTCAAGAATCTGCAGGGCAAGGACTTCGGTGCCAACGGCAACCGTGACGACCTGGAAAAGCTCTCCGGCCAGTTCGACGGCCTCACAGCGGCGGAGCTGGACGTCTTCGTCACGAAGGCGTCCCCCCAAGATCTAAGCCACTACAACAAGCTGATCAACGATACCGACGACTCCTTCTGGACTCCGTTCGACAAGAACGGTCTACCGGAGGACCAGCGGCGCGACTCGCTCAGTAAGATGCTGTCCAAGGTCGGCCCGGGGAATATCGCCAAGTTCGCGAAGGCCTTCCCGGGCATACAGCCGACCTTCACCAATACCGACGCGTACGAGCAGGGCGGTAACAGCCAGAACGGCCAGACCAACAATGGCATCCACTGGCAGGCCCCACCCGACCCGCTGTTCAAGGACGGCGTCTCGTCCGACGACGTCAGCCAGAACCAGTTCGGCGACTGTTGGTACGTCGCCTCACTGACCGGTCTGGCGCAGAAGGACCCCCAGTTCATCCAGGACGGCATCAAGGAGAATCCGAACGGCACGGTCAGTGTCCGCGTCTGGGACAAACAGGGGAACAACCACTGGGTGACCATGACCGCCGACCTGCCGACCGACAAGAACGGCAACGCCATCAGTACGTACGGCAACGGCGAGACCTGGCCGGCGTACTACGAGAAGGCATTCGCGCTGACATACTCGGAGAGCGGCGACGACGAGCGCGGCTATGGCGGGATCGAAGGCGACGACCCGAAAAAGTCGGCGCCGTACCTGACAGGGAAGGAAGGCGATGACATCACCAAGGACAGCGGCTTCCTGGGGCTCGGTACGTCGGACGACAAAGACCTCGGATCGCTGAAGAAGGCCTTCGACTCGGGCAAGGTGGTCACCGTCTCGACGCCGGACGACGAGAGCCTGGACAAGGACCATCCGAAACAATGGGGCCAGACTTACCACAGCAATCACGCGTACTACGTACGTGGGTTCACCAACGACGGTGATGTCATTCTCGGCAATCCCTGGGGCACGTCAGGCTATCCGCCGATCACCGTCTCCCAGGAGGATTTCAACAAGTACTTCCAGGGACCGCAATCGTTCGATGTCCCTTAATTCCCGACAGGTGAGTGGAGTGTCTGAACCTCCCTACGCGAAGTACCCATTCGAGCTCGATGGTCATTGGGCGCTCCGCTATCACATTCCGTACACAATCGAACACGACGGTCGTTCCTACCGCGTTGTGGCCACCATCTTCGCCCAGCCATCCGTGCACGGCCGGATCCAGGTTGCCTGCGATGGGCAGCTCGTCGCGGAGTACGACGACTTGACCGTGGGCGACTTGGTGGAGATCACCGGCGACGTGTGGCGGGTGGGAGAGGTCGAATACCGCACCCGCGTCGTACTGGAGCGCGGACCCGAGAAGAACGAGGAGGAGGCCGATGCTCAGGCCGGCGAATCGGTGGCGTAGGACGAGCGGGTACGGGGCTGCGGGCGTCGCCCTGGCCCTGCTGGTACTGACCGGTTGCGGATCGTCGTCCGGGGATGGTGGCACAGGTGGCCCGACGGCCACGGACACCGCTTCGAAGGCGGCCGCCAAGGACGAGGGCCCGCTGTGTGTGGGCAAGGCCCCTGCCGCCGGGCTCCACGTCCTGCGTGGCGGCGGATTCCGGCTGCCGGGTGGGGGCGGGGTGCAGTACACCGAAGCGGGCGCCGACGGTACGACGCGCACGGCGACCTTGCGTGAGGGCGAGAAGTACGAGTCCGGTCAGAAGAAGCAGACCGTCAAACTCGGCGAGCAGGTCACGGCCTCCGGACACGCCTACGCCGTACGCCAGATCTGTGCCTACAGGGTGGTTCTGGAACCGAAATCCGCTGCCGACAAGTCTGAGGCCGCCGCTGCTCCCAGGTCCCTGAAGTCGGCGGGGGGCGAGGCCGACAACGGCCTCTGCTTCACCACCAACCCGAAGGTGCTGGCCACAGCTGCCAACGGCTTCCCGGCTGAGGGCCAGGATCTCTCCCTACTCGCGAACTCCACCGTCCAGCGGTTCCCCACGGGCCAGTCGCTCACGGTCTCCTACGTCGACTCGGACGCCGGGACGGCCGGCTTCGGAGCGGCCTGTGCAGGAATTCCGGTCGCGACGTACGAGGACGCCAGGGTCGGCGACACGGTCGAATTCGCGGGTGTGCTGTTCAAGGTGTCCAAGCTCACCGAGGAGGCTGTGCGGTTGACGCGGGCGAGTGCCTGACGGGGCAGGATCGGGGGCGTCGCGCAGGGCTTGATGCCTGCCTGCTCGCGATGCCCCCTCTCTGCGAGTGCGGTTGTCGGCGACTCAGCCGTCGATCAGCTCTTCCTTGTCCGGGAGGAGGTCCGTGATCTTCTCCCAGATCTTGCCGTTCCTCGTGCGTACGAGGAGCAGTTCGCTCTCGGGCCCGACCTGGCCCTCCACGATGGGCTCTTCGGGCTTCTCCCTGACCCAGTAACCGCGCGGTCCGCAGTCCCACACCGCGAGAGCACGGACCATCGCGACTCGCTCCCCCTCGTGCTTGCCGTCCCAGGCAGTGGTGATGCGCCACATCGAGTTCATGGCCATGACGAGCTCGGTGAGCTCGTTCAGCTCCGGCTCCTCGGGCGTGCCGGCCTCAGTCAGCGCCTTCCGAATAAGGTCCCTGGTCGCCGCCTCGTCACCCTCACCCTGGTCCAGAGCGGAGAGAGCCGCGTCGAGGGCTCCCATCGTCGTCTCGATACGGGTGACTTCCGACGTCGCCTCGTCATCAGCCTGCAGATTGACCGTGCGAGCCAGCTCCCAGACAAGGCTGTGCGGGGCGATGGGGGTGTACTCGGACTCTTCCTCGCCGGGCCAGGCCGAGTGAGCGATCATGGCGTTCTGGCCGACGATGACTCCGTGATTGAGCGCCCCGTGCTCGCCCGTGACTTCAATGGTCACCAGCATCAGCGGAGCAGCAAGGGCGACCAGAAGGTCCCTCAGGATCGGCGCTAGCTCGCCCTCTTCGCCGACGAGCCCGATCTGCATGAGTTCGCCCAGTGACGGCCAGAGCTCGTCGGGCGGATTTTCGCCGTCCAGGAGGTGGGCGAATACCGCTATGTGGCGATCAGCCAGTCGAAACCGCGCCCGGGAGCTGTCATAAGAAGGCATGGAACGTATTTACCTCAGTCTCTCGTGGCGAAGCCGCCGGAAGTCCATCGGCAGCGCGCGCTGTCTGTTCGGGGTGCTCGCCGCGTCAGGTGACGGGCTGGCCTCGGCGTCGCGGTACACGAGCCCTAGCCACCGTATGGCAATTCGTACCCCCTGTTGGTGCTCCCTGGGCCTGAGACCCCGGATCATCGGCCGCGCAGTGTCCCCACCCCCGGATTCACGTCCGCGGCAATAGTGGGTCAAATCATCCCACTCGGGTTCATCGCAGTTGAGTTGTGAAGTGATCGTCTGAGGGCTGAAGATGTTTCGGAGTGGGGCGCGGACTCCGGCTCGGTACTGCCGGTATCCGCCCGGTCCCGGCAATAGGGGATGCCCTATCGTCTCCTGCCATGTGGCAAGGACAGCAGCCGCCCGGGGGCGAGCAGAATCCGCAGGACCGGAATCCGTACCAGCAGCCGGGGTACCAGGCGCCGAACCCGTACCAGCAGCCCAGCGCATATCAGCAGCAAGGGCAGCAGAACGCGCAGTACATGATGCCGGGAATGCCCCAGCAGGCCGGCGGTGGCGGCGGGGAGGGAGGCGGCGGTCGAGGGACGAAGGTGATCGCCATCGTGGCCGCCACGGCCGTCGTCGTGGCCGCGGGGATCACCGGGTTCCTGGTCCTGGGTAGCGACAAGGATGACGAGAAGCCCGCGGCCGCATCGCGGAAGCCTTCCGGAGCGAATCACAGCCCAGAGGCTTCTTCCACGGAGGGCGGTGACGACGCACGGGGGAACGACGGGGGTGAGAAGCCAACCGTCAAGGGCTGGAAGACCGTTGTGAATCCCAAGCACAAAACCGTCTTCGACGTTCCGCCGGACTGGGAGGTGAAGTCCCCGGATTCCGCAGTGGCATTCGAGGACGTCAAGACGGGCGAACCGCTCTTCACCATGTCGGCGCCCGCGTACTACAAATCGCAGTGGTGCTCGTCCGACGACGACAAGGACGGCAGGAGCGAGGACAAGGCGCTGTCGGCCGTGGGCACCAAGGGGGCGCGAGGCGCGAAGAACACCAGCGAGGTCGCGCTGAACACGGTCTGGTGGTGGATTTACGCCCCGTACGCGCAGCCGGACAAGAAGAGCGTAATCGCCGATGAGAAGGCAAAGCCGTACACGACTAAATCGGGCGTCAAGGGCAGCATCGCCTGGGCGCGGTCCAAGAACGCGCCGCAGCGATCCAAGTGCGACTCGGAAGGCAAGGCGATCACCTTCGGTTTCAAGAACTCCGAGGGCGATTACGTCGCATGGAGCCTCTACAGCGCCGCGGGCGTCAAGGAGGAAGTCCCGGACGCCACCATCATGAAGATCCTCAGCACCGTACGTCTGCCTGCCGAGGGCGCGGCGGCCTCCTGATCACCCACCGCCCACCCCTGCGTGTGAGGGCAGGGGTGGAGACGGTCGGGTTGCGGTCGCGTTCACCTGACAGCGACTGATGTCACCGGTTGATGGACTGGATTTCCTCGACGGTGACCGGCTGATCGTTGCCGTACTCCCCGTCGGGGAGCTTGCCGCCCGGGCTGTTCGTTCCGGTCCAGGTGATCTCCCAGGTGGCGGTTGCCTGGAGGTTGAAGGTGCCGTTGCCCGACGAGCGCTTGTAGGTGACACCGCAGGGCGGCTGCTGCTTCGACTTGCCCTTGGCGTACGGCACGCCGATCGAACCGTCGTCGTTCATCAGGCACTTGCCGGAAGCGGGGAGCCGCGCAGCGTCTTCGGTCCCGGGGTTGATACTGAGCGCGACCGGCTTGGCGGTGGTCGTCGCCTCGATGTGCAGGCCGGGGGCGTCGAGCGAGGCGGTCACGGACACCGGCTCGAAGTCCCCCTTGTCGAGCCAGGCCCAGGTTGGCAGGTTCACCTTGCTGGGGCCGTCGGGGGCGAGGGTGACCTTGGTGCCGGGGACCTGGATCTGCTCGTACGCGAGGCCCGCGAGGGTTTCGGCGTCGATGACCTCAGGGACTCCGGGGTCCTCGCCGTTCTCGACCCAGAACGGTTCCCTGTCGCAAGCGAACTGGTCGGCCATGGATGCGTTGGGGTTCTGCTGGGCCCCCCACCACATGCCGTCCTTCTCCTTGTCGACGTTGTAAGCGTCCTTGGCGTAGGCCTGGTTCTGGTCGGACATGTCGCCGAGCACGTCACGCGGGGCGTCGGGGTCGTGCCGGGCGGTGAAGTACAGGCGATCGCGGTAATCGCGGAACTCGCTCGCCTTCCACTCCGGCGCGTACCAGCAGCCGGGCGGCTCCCAGTTGGTGTCGACGGAGGTGATGGGGCCGCCGCCTTTGCTGCTGCCGGTGGAGGTGTAGGAGATCTTCGCTACGGCGGCTACGGTGTCGCCGCTCTTCTTGCCTGACACGCTCCCGTCGCCGAACTCAGTACCGGCCAGGGCCGGGCTCCCCGCTGCGAGTACCAGCGATATGCCAGTCGTCAGCAGAACCAGCGGTTTCCGCACTGTCATGACCTGCACTCCTCAACCCCGTCTCGCACGTTGGCCTGTTTGGCCCGCCACAGCCCCTTGTTGCTGTCGGAGGCGGTCATGAGGATCTCCCACGAGGCGAAATCCTTGACGCTGGGCTTCGTGCGGTGCACCTGCTTCGTTTTGACTTCCTTGCTGAAGAACTTGGTGGCGTCGCTGCAGAAGGAGACGACAGCCGACTTCTTGTCCTTCACGACGTCAACCTTTGTGCCGCTGAACTTTTGCTCGCCCGTAACCGTGTAGCCGGCGTCGACGTTCTTCTTGATCAGGTCCTTCGCGTACTTGAAGGCTGGGCCCTGATATTCCGAGTAGAACTTGTACGCGGCGTCTTCCGGGTCCTGCTTTACGATCCCGTGCCGGATCGCAGTCACGAAGTTCTCCGCGTCCTTCGCGGCCGCCGCCTGGTCGGCATCCGGAAGGGAGGCCTTCTCGAAGACGATGTCGACGTCCGAGGGCAACTTGATGTCGGGCCTGTCGATCGCGGGCGTCTCGCTCTTCTTTGCACTCGGCGAGGCCGACTTCGAACCCCCCTCACCCGCCCCCGCGATCCTGTCCTTCCCCGAGTCCTTGTCGTCGCCTCCACCCCCGCATCCGCTCAGCAGCAGGGCAGCGGTGGCCGCCAGTGAGACGGCGGCGACGGGCAAGGTGCGACTGCGGTTCACGTGGGACTCCCGGTGGGGCGACAGTTCTACAAGCCATCCGAAGGTACTGAAGGGGCCAATGCCTTCGCCAGAGTTCAATTCGCTGAGTAGTGAACATCTCGTGAGGAGAGGCCATGCAAGATAGCTCACTTCGGTCATAGGTCGGACGAACAACCCATGCCGGTTCAGGCAACCAGAGAGAGCGAGCACGTCACCGGTTGATGGACTGGATCTCCTGAACAGTGATGTTCTGCTCGTTGTCGAAAGTACCGCTCGGCAAAGTTCCCCCGGGCACGCCGGTTCCGGTCCAGGTCACCTTCCAGGTGACAGTCGCCTTCATCGGAAAGGTGGCGTCGCCGGAGGAGCGCAAGTACTTGAGACCGCAGGGCGGGTTCTCGTCGCTCTTGCCCTTGGCGTACGGCTCACCGATGGAGCCGTCGTCGTTGAGTGCGCACTCGCCGGATGCGGGGTAGGTCTGTGCGTCCTTCGTCCCGGGCTCCAGCTTGAGGGAGACGGGTTCGGCAGTGGTGGTGGCCTCGATGTTGACGCCCTGCGCGTTCAGTGCGGCCGTCACGGAGACCTTCTTGAACTTGGCCTTGTCGAGCCAGGCCCAGGTCGGCAGATTGACCTTCGTCTCGCCCTCGGGCGCGAGGGTGACTTCGGTGTCCGGCAATCTCACTTTGTTGTAGGCGAGCTCGGCGAGCATTTCCGGGTCGACGGCGTTCGGGTCGTCAACGGGCTCCCCGTTCTCGGCCCAGAATGGCTGCCGGTCACATGCCTGTGCGGCGTCTTCCATCCACCGGTCGGGGTCCTGTTGGGCGACCCACCAGCTGCCCTCGTCGGCCTTGTCCTTGTTGTAGTTCTTGTACTTACCGTCCTTGTAGATGTCCCGGAACTCACTCACAGAACGGCGGGCGTAGTTGGGCTGCTGCGGGTCCTTGGTGACCATGTCGTAGCCGGTTTCGGTGTCCTTGGCGAACTCGGCTGCGGAGTAGGGCTCGTACCAGCATGCGGGCGGGGCCCAGTCCCCTACGGGCTGCATGCTTCCGGCGTCGCCCCCGGAGCCCTTGGTGCCCCCTTTGAAGGTGATGCGGGAGGAGAGGGTCTGGCCTTCGCGCTTGTTCTCCTGCTTCTGCCCGCCGTTGGACCCGCCTGGCCCCCATTCGGCCATCGCGGCTGTCGGCGAGAGCGCGCAGATCCCGGTCAGCGCTCCAACGACAATCAGCCTTCTACGCGCCGTTATGGCGTGCACGTCTTGTCCCCCCTCTTCGACTGAAGCTTTGTGGTCTGCCAGATGCCTTGCGCGTTCTTGTTCAGCCGAGTGCTGTAGGTCACGTACGAGTTGTCACTTGCGGGCGTCTTGGTCACCTTGCCCGTCTTGCGGTTCTTATTGAATGCCTTGCTCTCGTCGGAGCAGTAGACGAGCGAGGCAGTGTCCTTGTCGATCACCGAAAGCTTGGGTGCGAAGTAGCGCACCTTGCCGTAATACGTGGATCCGGAGTCGACGATGGCCTTGACCCACTGGGCGCTGCCCACGAGGGCGTCACCGTCCTGGTAGAAACCCAGGGCGGGCTCGTCCGCGTTCCCCTGCGTGATTGCGAAGGTGACCGCTGTCTGCGCCCTGCCGGCGTCGGCGAGCACCGCGTCCTTCGTCGAGTCGCCGGTCTTCCAGTTGGCGAAGGTCTCGGTGACGTCCTTGGGAAGCGTCATCTCGGGCCGCTTTGCTGCGCTCCCGGAACCTTCACTCGCGCTCGGCGACCCGGATTCCTTCTTCTCGCTGCCCTGATCCGCGCCATTGATCTTGTCGTTGTCACTGGACTTCTCGTCATCCCCACCCCCGCATGCCGTCAGGAGGAGAGCTGCGGTCGCGGCGAGTGCGGCAGCAACGGGCAAAGTGCGGCGCTTCAAGATCGACTCCCGGATCGGGGAAGGGGTGCAGTCAAGGTGAACGACGCTATAGGCGGGGCGCGTGGTTTCGCCAGGGTCAATTGAGACCCGTGGACGGGCGATCCGGAGTAAATGGGGCAGTAGAGATGCGGATCCGGACACTGGCGCGTGCCCGGCCCGCATTCGAAGCTGCGTGGTTTGCAGAGTTCACTTTCTCGAGGAGATGTCCTGCGCGGGCGGTCAGAAGCGCATAACGGGCCATCCCGTTCGCAGTGCGGATGAATTAGGTTGCCCGAGCGCCGGAATGTAAGGCTCCGTCGGATGGCGTACGAGCAGGTGGACCGGGAGCGCCAGCAGGCCCCCCTCCTCGTACTGGCAGATTCGTTCCTCGGCATCGTCGACACGGTGACGTCGACGTTCGGGTTCACGCATTAAGCGATCCAGCGGCCTGACGCCCCGGAGGCCGGCCGCCGTTCAGCCCCGGCCCATCCCCCGCTTCACCCTCTTCCCACCCGCAGACTCCCCCAACGTCTTCCACAGCTTCGACGAGCTCACCGACGTGTACACCCCCGGAGCGCCCTGCGCCCCGCAGCCGTCCCCGTACGAGACCACGCCGATCTGGATCGGAGCCCTGCGGCCGGGGACGTTGCGGAAGATGGGGCCGCCGCTGTCGCCCTGGCAGGAGTCCTTTGTTTCAACTCCCGCGCAGAAGTTGACCTTTGCGTCGTACTCGGCGTAGCTCGTCCTGCATTCCGCGTGCGAGAGGATCGGGACCTTTACTTCGCGGAGGCGGTCCGGGGTGTTGGGGAGGTCCGTGTCCGTGTTTCCCCAGCCCGCGACCGTGGCCTTCTGGCCGGGGCGGATCAGGGCGTCCGTGCCCTGGGTGGGGAGCGCGACCGGGGATATGCCCTTGACCGGCTTGCTGAGTTGGATGAACGCGACGTCGTAGGCCTCCTGGCCCTTGAGGTAGCGCGGGTGGACCACCACGCCGCCCTTCGCGACGTTGCGTATCTGGCCCTGGCCCGAGGCCGACAGGACCGTGCGGCCTACCGCCACCTGGAGTTTCTTCGGGTTCAGTGGCTTGCCCGCGTCGTTCACCAGGCAGTGGGCCGCCGTCATGATCGTGTCCGCCGTGACCAGGCTGCCGCCGCAGAACTGACGGTCAAGCGCGCTGCCTGAGCCCTTGTCCAGCACAGCCGCCATGAACGGGTAGGCGTCGTTGGACACTTCGGTGCCGCCGATGATCGCGTGCGCCGCGGGGGTGCCGGTGGCCAGCATGGCAAGGGCGGCTGTCGCCACACCTGTTGCCGCCATGGCCTTGCGGGGCGCCCTCCGCGAGGAGCGTCGCGCGGGTGTGGGAGAGGGGCGTGTGTGCGTGGGAGAGGAAAGTCTCATGGGGGTTGAAATTCTCTTCCGTGTCTAGCAGCTAGCAGAGCAGGAACTTCTGATGCGGTACGCCGCCTCGGACTGCCTCGTCTGACAGGCCCGCGCGCCGCCGGCCTGTCAGACGAGGCAGCCCGAGCCTCGGTTCATCGGCTGACGCACGCCGTTCACCGAGTCACATACGCCGCCGAAGTCCCCCACCCACGACACTTGGCCGAACTCCGCCCAACCCCAACCCCCGGGAACCACTCCCGCCCCTCCCCGCGTCATCCGTGCGGTTGACAGTTCAGCCGCTCATCGGACGGGCGATCAGCCGGTGTTCCTCATCACCACGCCCCGCAGCGCCCATTGCGCAAAGGGGAATTATTCGCGTACGCACATCTCCCTCTCCGTCCGTGATCCCGGAATGCGTGGGAACCATGGAGTACGGATTGCGCGTGGGTAACGATGGGGAGCGAGGGCTCCGGTAGCCAGAACGCGCCTTGAGGGGCTTATGTGCTGCTGATACGGTGCGATGACTTGACACTGTGCCTGGGGCTGAATAGCCCGCCCGAGGTTGGCGAAGAGAGTCGCGAGTGTCTGAAAATGACCGAATCTTCTTGGGCGTGCGGGGAGCAGTTGCGTGAAGATCCAAGAGCGTACGGGGGCGGGCAACAGCCGTTCCGCCGCGCCGGTTCAGCCAGCGATAGGTGAGCGCCTTCCCGCGCCGCCTCGCGAGCGCAAACCGGCACTCGCCGCCCTGGCCGTTCTGCTCATCCTCATCGGCGCCCTCGGCGCCACCGTCCTCGTGCTGCGCGCGGGGGAGCGGGTGGAGGTCGTTAAGGTCACGGCCGAGATCCCGGCGGGGGAGTCGGTGAGTGGCGAGAACATCTCCTCCGTCATGGTCGCCGACGACGCGGGCATCAACTACGTGAAGTGGTCGCAGGTCCCCGAGCTGAGGAAGCTCAAGGCCACCAACACCATCCCCAAGGGCGCCCTCGCCGTCGGCGAGATGTTCTCCGGCAAGAGCGGGCTGCCCGCGGGCAAGTCGGCCGTCGGCGTCTCCCTCAAGGAGGGGCAGTACCCCGCGAGGGGCCTGAAGTCCGGCGACAGCGTGGACGTCTACCAGGTCGGCGACTCCGCCTCCGGGGGGAGCTCCAGCGACAAGGGGACCGGCGGTTCCGCCGGCACCGGCACGAGTGACTCACCCATCGTCTCGGCCGCCCGCGTCACCGCCGTCGCGGACAAGAGCGACGCCACCGTGAGCACCGGCTCCCTCGGCATCACACTCCTGGTGGACAGCGCCGACGCCGCAGCCGTCACCAGGGCCGCGTCCGCCGGTGCCGTCTCTCTCGTCCAAGTGTCTCCCGACGGCAACTAGAGGCGAGTAGAAGAGACATGGCGCTCATTGCTCTCGCCGCTGACAAGGGATCTCCCGGAGTCACCACCGCGGCCGTCGCGCTCGCAGCCGTCTGGCCGCGGCGCGTCCTCGTCGCGGAGACCGACCCCGCCGGCGGCGACCTGGTCTACCGCAGTGCCGCCGCGCACGGCGGACCGCTCAACCCCAACACCGGGATGCTCAGCATCGCGGCCACCGCCCGTCGTGGGCTCGTCCCCGACCAACTCTGGGACCACACACAGCCGTTGAGCGGCGGGCTCGAAGTGCTCGTCGGGCTCGGCGTGGCCGAGCAGGCCGCCGGGCTCGCGGGACTCTGGCCGACGCTCGGCCGTGCCTTCTCGCAGCTCGCCGACTCCCCGCACGCGCCCGCCGACGTCATTGCCGATTGCGGACGCATCAGTGGGGACACTCCCGCCGTCGAGCTCTTCCCGCAGGCGGCTCTCGTCCTGCTCGTCTCGCGGACCGAGCCCGAGGCCATCGCCCGCGTACGCGACCGTGCCGCGGCCCTCGCCGCCAAGCTGCACGGCGGTTCACGCGGGGCCGCGTCGCTGGCGACCCCGCTCATCGGCGTACTCCTGATCGCCGACCCGTCGACGTCCGCGAAGCTCGTCCACCAGGTCAACGAGATGCTGATGGCCGCGCAGACCGGCGCCCGCGTCGTCGGTACGCTCGCCGAAGACCCGGCGGGCGCCGAGCAGTTGGCGGGGCGGAAGCGCGGGCGTCTCGACAAGTCCATGCTCATTCGCTCGGCCCGCAAGGTGACCGTCGACCTCTACCAGCAGTACGGCGCCGCCTGGGCCAACCCGAACACCGGCGCCCACGGAGCCATGGGCGCCCACGGCCACGGCACCGTGGGCATGCAGGGCACGCAGGGCACGCACGGGACCGGCCGATGAGCGTTCCCGTCGATCATCAGCTCGTCAAGCGGTTCCGGCAGGACGCCGGTGACCGCATCGCCGAGCAGCGCCGCCTGGACCAGGTCTCCGGCGTCACCCCCATGTCGGGCGAGGACGAGCGGCAGTACGCCCGCGCCGTCATCGCCCAGATCCTGGAGGAGTACGCCCGGATAGAGATCAACGCCGGGCGGACCCCGCTGGACGCCGAGACCGAGGAGAAGTACGCGGCCGCCGTGCACGCGGCGCTCTTCGGCGTGGGACGGCTCCAGCCGCTGCTCGACGACCCCGAGGTCGAGAACATCGACATCAACGGCTGCGACCAGGTCTTCGTCGGATACGCCGACGGCCGCGAGGCCAAGGCCGATCCGGTCGCCGAGACCGACGAGGAACTCGTCGAGCTCATCCAGATCCTCGGCGCGTACTCCGGTCTTTCCTCGCGCCCCTTCGACTCCGCCAACCCGCAGCTCGACCTCCGGCTCCCCGACGGCTCACGTCTCTCGGCCGTCATGGACGTCACGCGGCGCCCGGCACTGTCCATCCGACGTGCCCGCATGGGCAAGGTCTTCATGTCGGACCTGGTGGGCAACGGCACGGTGACCCCCGAGGTCGCGCACTTCATGGCGTGTGCGGTGCGGGCCCGCAAGAACATCATGATCGCGGGCGCGACGAACGCCGGAAAGACCACGCTCCTGCGTGCCCTCGCCAACGAAATCCCGCCGCACGAGCGTCTGGTGACCGTCGAGCGCGCCCTGGAGCTCGGCCTCGACCAGTTCGCCGACCTGCACCCGAACGTCGTCGCGTTCGAGGAGCGCCTGCCCAACTCCGAGGGCCAGGGCATGATTTCGATGGCGGAGCTCGTACGGCGTTCGCTCCGTATGAACCCCTCCCGCGTCATCGTCGGTGAGGTGCTCGGCGACGAGATCGTGACGATGCTGAACGCGATGTCCCAGGGCAACGACGGCTCGCTCTCCACGATCCACGCCAACAGTTCGAGTGAGGTCTTCAACCGCATCTCGACGTACGCACTCCAGGCCACCGAGCGGCTGCCCATCGAGGCCAGCCAGATGCTCGTGGCCGGAGCCGTCAACTTCGTCGTCTTCATCCAGCGGCGCAACAACTACCAGACCGGCGGCAAGCTTCAGCGCATGGTGACCTCGGTCCGCGAGGTCAACGGCGTCGACGGCCGCGTCCTGTCCAGCGAGGTCTTCGCCGAGGCCGCGAACGGGCAGATCGTCGCGCACGCGCCGATCGCCTGCATGGACGACCTGGCCGCGTTCGGCTACCGCCCCGCCGGGCAATGGGGGTGAGCACGACATGAACTCACTCGGCTCGATGGGCGGCGTCTTCTCGCTGCCCGTCCTGTACGCACTGGGCTGCGGCATCGCCGTCGGCGGTGGCATCGCGGTCCTCGCGATCGCGCTGCGCGGTCTGCCGGTGAAGCCGGAGCACGAGAAGCAGAAGGCCAGCGAGCGGATGAGTGAACTCATCCGGTTCGCGGGACAGCGCGGCTCGCTCGCGATCGGCGTGGGCCTCGTGGTCCTTCTCCTCACGCGCTGGGCTGTGGCGGGCATCGCGTCCGGCGTCCTCGTCTTCTTCTGGGACAAGCTGTTCGGCGGCGCGTCCGAGGAGCGGGCCCAGATGAAGCGCGTCGAGGCGCTCGCCGCCTGGACGGAGTCGCTGCGCGACACCATCGCGGGCGCGGTCGGCCTCGAACAGGCCATCCCGGCGTCGGCGCGGGCGGCGGCACCCGTCCTCCGTCCCCACCTGGACGCCCTGGTGGACCGACTGCGTGCGCGTACGCCGCTTCCCGAGGCCCTGCAGATACTGGCCGACGAGATCGACGACGCGTCGGCGGACATCATCGTGGCGGCGCTGATCCTGAACGCGAAGCTGCGCGGACCCGGCCTGCGCCAGGTCCTCGGCGCCCTCGCCAAGTCGGCGCGCGAAGAGGTCGACATGCGCCAGCGCGTCATGTCGCAGCGCGCGTCGACGCGACGCTCGGTGCAGATCGTGGTCGCGGTGTCGATCGCGTTCGTCCTCGGCCTCTCGATCTTCAACCGCGACTTCGTCGAGCCCTACGGCACGGCGGTCGGCCAGCTCGTACTCGCCTGCGTCTGCGGCCTGTTCGCGCTCGGCTTCTGGTGGCTGCGCAAGCTCTCGACGGTGGAGACCCCGGACCGCTTCCTGGTCCGCGACGAGCCCGGCGTGCAGTTCGTGCGGCCGCGAGGGCCGGGTGCAGGACCCGTCGGCACGGGCGAGCAGGCGCCGCTGACGAGCCCGACCGGACCTTACGGCCAGCCGGGCCAGCAGAACCCTGAGGGGGTACGTCGATGAGCCTGACGATGCCGATAGTGATCGGCGCCATCATGGGCCTTGGCATCTACGCCCTCGTCCGTGCGCTGATGCCCTCCAAGCGGAGTGCGGTCGCCACGGTCGCGCGGATCGACGCGATGCGGGCACGGGGGGCGGCGTACGAGTCGCACCGGTCGCCGGTCGGGGACAGCAAGAAGGCTTCCGGGCGACTGGAGACGACGCGCTCCCGGGTGGGGGCACGGGTCGCCGATTTCTACCTCCAGCAGGGCTGGGAGCAGCGGTCGCTCCGAGCCGACCTCGCGGTACTCGACCGGAGCTGGGAGAAGTTCCTGGCGACGAAGACTCTGCTCGCGGCCGCGGGGCTCTTCTTCGGGCCGTTCATGTTCGTCATCGTCTGGACGCTGGGGGTCGGGCGCAGCCCGATCATCCCCGTATGGCTCGCGTTGATGTTCGGCGTCATCTTCTTCTTCCTTCCCGACCTCGAAGTACGTCGGGACGCCGCGGACAAGCGCCGCGACCTGCGCCGCGTCATCGGTGCCTATCTGGACCTGGTGTCGATGAGCCTGGCGGGCGGCCGCGGCCTGCCCGAGGCCCTGATGGCGGCGGCCGAGGTCTCCGACGGATGGGCGACGCAACGTATCCGAAGTGCCCTGGCCGACGCGCGGATCACCGGCATCAGCCAGTGGCAGGCGCTCGGTTCGCTCGGCGAGGAGCTGGGCGTCGAGGAGCTCAAGGACCTGTCGGCCTCTCTCGGCCTGGTGGCCGACGACGGAGCCAAGGTGCGCGAGTCGCTCGCCTCCCGTGCGGAGACGATGCGCCACCGCGAGATGGCCGAGATCGAGGGCAGCGCGGGCGAGAAGTCGCAGTCGATGCTCGTCGCTCAGCTGCTCCTGTGCGCGGGCTTCCTGGTCTTCCTCATCTTCCCGGCGGCGATGCGCGTGTTCCAGGTCTAGCTCCAGCGGTCGTTACGAGCGAAGGACGGGCCGGCCGACGGGGGCGGCCCGACAACCTCCCCCCACTCCTGAGAGGACAACTCACCATGAACGGACGGAACTTCAGCACCGGCAACCCGGCTGTGGACTTTCTTGTCACCTTCCTGAAGGGCCGCGTGCAGCGTGCCCGCTCCGGCGAGCTCGACCGCGGTGCGTCCGCGGTCGAGTGGGTCATCATCTCGGCGGTCGTCGTGGCGATCGTCGGCGTGGTCGCCGCCGTCATCAACGGCGCGCTGAAGGGCGGCGCCGAGGACGTCAAGAAGTGCATCGAGGGCGCCGACCAGGACGGCACCTGCTGATCAGCCGTTGACCGGGGAGCGAAGGCGGATACGAGTGCACGGGCGTGTGAAGCGATGGGTACGCCGCAGAGTGGAGGCAGCCTCCACCCGCGGTGAATCCGGCATGACCGCGATCGAGTTCGTGCTGCTCACTCCGGTGCTCTTCTTCATGATCTTCGCGACGGTGCAGTTCGCGCTGTACTTCTTCGCGGATCATGTCGCCCAGGCCGCGGCCCAGGCGGGCGCGCGCAAGGCGCGTGCGACGGCCGACGAGAACCCGGGCGGGTGGCGGGGCGACGCGCGTGACGTCGTCGACGACTACATCCAGCAGCTGGGACCGCAGTTGGTCCTCGGCCCGGACGTGAAGACGGTCGAGCCGAAGGCGAACACCGTCGGCGTGGAGATCACCGCGAAGGTGCCCTCCGTCTTTCCCGGCCTCGACATGACGGTGCGCGCGCAGTCGTCAGGGCCGGTGGAGCGGTTCGTCGAGGAGGGTGAGGGCGGCTGATGCGGAACGTATGGGCTGAGATGTCGGGCCGTGCGTCGAACCGGCCGTCGGAGCAGGTATCGAACCGTCCGTCGGACCAGGCGTCGGACCACACATCGGACGACGCCTCGGACCGGGGGCTCTCGACGGTCGAGGTGGTCATTCTCGCGCCCGTGATGATCCTCTTCATCCTGCTCCTGGTGGCCTTCGGACAGCTCGTCGACGCCCGGGGGGCCGTCGATGGCGCTGCGCGTGACGCCGCCCGCGCCGGCTCGATCCAGAAGGACAGCGGCACGGCGATGGCGGAGGCGCGCGCGGCGGCCGTGGCCGACCTCGATGGCTCATGCGTCGGCCCGGTCACCGTCAACCAGACCAGCCAGGGCTTCGAGCCCGGCACGTTCTTCACGGTGGAAGTCAGCTGCGAGGTACGGGGGTTGGGCATGCTCGGCCTCGACATGGAGACGACACTGAAGGCCAGCTTCAGCTCGTCGCTGGACCCCTACCGGAGGTCGGCGTGAGCACGGCTCCTCGTCCCAGCTCTCGTATGCGTGCATGGGTCGCCACCCGCCGCGAACGCCTCGACGACCGTGGTTCGGGAGCGGGCGCCGTCATCATCTTCGCGATCGTCTTCCTCACGCTCTCCGCCTTCGTCATCGACGGCGGCATGTCCATCTCCAAGCGGGAACGGGCGGCGGACATCGCGGAACAGGCCGCGCGCTACGCCGCGCAGGACCTGGACACCGAGGGCATCTACGAGGGCGCCAAGGGCGCGCCCATCAACTACGAGAACTGCGGCGCACGCGTACAGGCGTACGCACGCTCGACGGGCATGCGCGGCGGGGACGTCGCGGCGACGCACTGCGTGACGGCGAACGCGGATCAGGTCGAGGTCGAGGTCCAGATGACCTACAGCCCCGTGTTCACGGGCATGTTCTACGGCGGCGACGTGACGGTGCATGGGCGCGCGGTGGCGGAGAACGCGGTGGGCTGAGCGATCATCCGGACTACGGCGGTACAGATGCTGAGAGTGGAGCGCATGATCAGCATCCCTCAGGGGCGGTCTCTACCGAAGTCGTGATCCAGACGCCGTCGTCGCTCTTCTCCAGCGCGGTGCGGTACTGGACCTTGGGGGACTCGCCTTCGGGAGTCCCCTCCTTCTTGCCGGTCTTGAGGTCCTTGCTGAAGCCCTTGCTCTCGTCCACGCAGTAGAAGAGAGTCGCCCGGCCCTTCTCGCGGATCTCGGCCTCGGGGTTGAAGGCCCTGACCTCGCCGGTGATCGTCAGGCCTTTGTAGCCCTCGACCCACTTCTCGCCGCTCGCGAGGGCGGATCGGGCGCTGTAGAAGGCCAAGTAGTCGGCCTTGGGGTCGGCTTCACCGATCGCGGCGTACGTCCCGCGCAGTCGCTCCTTGCCGTCGTTCAGGATGGACTGGAGCCTCGGGTCGCTGTCCGTCCAGCCCTGGAAGTCGGCCTTGAAGGACTTGGGCAGCGTGATCTCGGGCCGGTCGACGTCCGATGATTCCGACGCGGTGGGCGTCGGCTCGCCCGAACCCCTGCCCGCTCCCTCGATCTTGTCTGAAGAGTCAGCGCCTCCGTCGCCCCCGCATGCACTCAAGAGCACAGCCGCGCTCGCCACCAGCGCGGTCATGACGGGCAGAGTGCGACGGGCCACGATTGCAGTCCCCCAGGGTTCGGCAGAGTTGGGCGTGTGTGCAGGAGAGAATGGAGCCGGACGAAGCTACCAGGCGTGGGTTTCCAGTACTGGTGGGCCGTGTGAAGGTTCTCGCGCCCTGCGTGATGACGGAAGCGAACGGTCCTCAAGTGCTACGCGGGCGCAGCGAATCCGTGCCGGAACTGTGACGCGCAGCGATGAATGCCTGTCCCGGGCGGCCAACCCCGAGGCCCGGGCGGCCAACCCCGTGGCGGAAGCGCCCGCGGGCAAGTTGGGCTTGTGGTGCAACCCGGGCGGAAACGGGCGGCCGTGGAAGCTCGCCGATGCCCTTGGGAGCCGCTGCCCCTGTCTGACCTCCGGCCCCTTCCGTACCATCGCCTCAGTACGCTCAGCGCACAGACGTACCGCTGACCCCAGACCTTCACCCGCTCCCTCTCAGAGGACAACAGGACTCCCGCCATGGCGCGCACCACTTCAAGTTCGACAGGCGGCCCGTCGGCTCCACGGAATCGGACGCCGCAGCCGCTGCCCCGGCGTCGACGCACGTTCGGGGACTTCGTCAAGGCGTTCCTCGCCTTTGTCGCGTTGGCCGCGCTCGTCTTCGGCGTGCCTGGCGCCCTCGCGGTCGCCGTGGGGTGGCCTCTCCCGGGCGGTATGCCCTCGCTGGACTGGTTGCAGCAGGAGATCACGGTCGGGACGTTCATCAACGTACTGACCGTCGTCGTCTGGCTCGCCTGGGCCCAGTTCACCGCCTGCGTGCTGGTGGAGGTCAAGGCCGCGCTCTCGGGCGTGGGGATGCCGGGGCGCGTGCCCGGTGCCGGTGGCAGTCAGCTGCTCGCGCGTCAGCTCGTCGCCGCGCTGCTTCTCGTGGGCGCCACGGCGGCCAGCTTCGCGCCGGGGCTCTCGCAGTTCGGGCAGTCGCTCGAGGGCAACCAGAAGCCCGCGTCCGCCGCTTCCGCCCAGCAGACGCCCGGCGGGCTCTTCGGGCAGGAGCAGGCCCAGAGCGCCGCGAGCGCCGTCGCCGAGCAGGCCGAGCAGGCCGCCGCCCACGCGGGCAGCAGCGCCAAGGACGGGGACACGAAGTACTACCGGATCCAGCCTCCCGAGGGCCGTCACCACGACTCCATGTGGGAGATCGCCGAGCGGCACCTCGGGGACGGGCGGCGGTACAAGGAGATCTACCAGCTGAACAAGGACCGCGAGCAGCCCGACGGTTCCCGCCTGTCCGAGGCCAGCCTCATCCGGCCCGGCTGGATCATGGAGATGCCCGCGGACGCGCACGGCGGCGAGCTCGTCGAGATGCCCGACGAGGCGCCCAAGGTCTCGCAGGACGTCAAGGAGCAGATCTCCGACTACGCCAAGTCCGGAGACCACCAGCAGGGCGGCGGCCAGCAGGGCGGCGGCTCCCAGGAGCAGGGCGGCAGCGGCTCCGGATCGGGCTCCGGCGACCGTGACACCGCGCACATCACCATTCCCGAGCAGCGGCCCTCCGAGAGCGGCAAGGGCAAGCAGGAAGTCCCCGTCGCCAGTAGTGGGAATGAGTCCGAGGGATTCTCCTTCGGGTTGCCCGAGGCCCTCATCGGGGCTCCGCTCCTCGCCGCCGGGCTCCTCGGCGCGCTCGGACGCCGCCGCCGGCACGCGCTGTGGCAGTCGGCCATGGGCGCCGTCGGTGGCCGGCGCGGCATGGAGCCCCCGACGCCGACCGGGGGCGCCGCCGATGTGCAGGACGCACTGCTCGTGGGCGCCGACCCCGAGGGCGTACGGCTGCTCGATCTGTCGCTCCGCGGCCTCGCCGCCGCGCTCGCCGAGGAATCGCGGGCGCTGCCGACCGTCTACGCCGCCTGGCTCAGCAACGGCGACCTGCACCTCCAGCTCGCCCAGCCCGCCGGACGGCCGCCCGCTCCTTGGCAGTTGGGGCAGGACCAGACGTTCTGGATGCTGGCGCGCACCGACGCCGAGCGGTACGAGGAAGTGGAGACCGCCGCTCCCTACCCGGGTCTCGTCAGCCTGGGGACGCTCGACGACTCGCGGCTGCTGCTCAATCTCGAAGCCGTGCCCGGTGTCGTGTCGCTGAGCGGGACCGAGGCCGACCGCGCCGCCGTCTTCGCTTCCGTGGCCGCCGAGCTCGCCACCAACGGCTGGTCCGACCGCATGACCATCACCCTCGTCGGCTTCGGGCAGGACCTGACGCCGCTCGCGCCCAACCGGCTGCGGCACCTCGACGACATCGAGGCGCTCATCGAGACGATGGACGCCGAGACGCGGCAGCGGCGCGGCGCACTGGGTGCCGCCGGGCACGACTCGGTCCTCACCGGTCGTACGGGGCCCGCCCAGCACACCCGCTGGGCGCCGCACCTGGTGCTGCTCGCCGCCGTGCCCACCGGGGACGACGCGGTGAAGCTCGCCGAACTGGCCGCCGACGCGAGCCGGTTGGGCATCGGATATCTGGTCGGCACCGAGTCCGGTGACCTGCCGGGCGCCGCGTGGGAGATGGAGATCACCCCCGAGGGCAAGCTGCTCGCCCCGCTGCTCGGGCTCGAACTGGAGGCGCAGGCGCTGCCCGAGGCCCAGCAGCGGGCCGTCGTGGAGCTGTTCGTCGACGCCGATCCCGGCGAGGGCGGCACTGCGAGTTCCGGTTCCGGGCGTACGGGGGTCACGCCGCCGTTCCTCGTCGACGTCACCGAGCAGGGCAGGCCCGCGGTCTACGCCCGCCTCGTCGGTACGTACGAGATCATCGGCCTCGAGACGCCGGACGGCGAGCGCAGCCCGCTGATGCACGAGGCGCTCGCACTGCTCCTGCTGCACCGCGAGGGTGTGCACCCCCGGGTGCTCTCCTCCGCGCTGTGGCCGCGCGGTGTCACCGAGGACGTACGGGACGCGCTCATCGACCGGCTGCGGGAGTGGCTCGGCACCGAGCCCGACGGGTCGCCCCGGCTGCGGGCCGACCGCAGCGGACGGCTCACGCTCGCCAAGTCCGTGGTCTCCGACCTGGACGTGCTGCGGTCGCTGTACCACGAGGCGACCCAGGGGCGCGGTGCCAACAGCCGGGCCGTGCGCGGGCGGATGCTCACCGACGCCCTGGTGCTCGTACGCGGGCCGCTGCTCGCGGACCGGCCGCGGGGGCGGTACGCGTGGCTCACGCACGAGATCATCGACGCGCAGCTGCCGCTGCTCGTGGCGGACATCGGGCTCGCCCTCTCCGAGTTCCACCTGGAGAAGCAGCGCGCGGAGAAGGCCATCGAGGCGCTGAACGCCTCGCTGAACTCCGCGCCGGGGGACGAGCGGCTCTGGAACGAGCTGTTGCGGGCCACCCACGCGGTGGGCGATCCGGCGCGCCTCCAGCAGGTGGCCGCCGATCTCGTCGCCCGGAGTGGGGCCCGGGGCGTGCCGCCCCGGACCGAGGCTCTGCTGGACGAGCTGCTGCCCACCTGGCGCAGTGGCCTCAGCGCGGTCAGCTGACGGGAGCCGACTCTCTTGTTGCTGACGCTGGTCCTCGGTGGCGCCCTCTGGGGCGCCATCGCCGGGCTCTTCGTGCCCCGGGCCGTCCACCGGCTCTCCGTGGCGCCCGGTGAGGCGTGGCGGGACAGCTGCCCCGACGGGCATCCCCTCGGGGGGTGGCTCGGTCTCGCCAGGTGTGCGGACAGGACCCGGTACGGGCCCCGGACCACGAGCGTCGCCACCGCCACCGCCCTCGTCTGCGCAGCCATCGCCGCGGCCACCGGCGCCCGGCCCGAGCTCGCCGTCTGGCTGCTGCTCGCGCCCGTCGGTGTCCTGCTGGCCGTCGTGGACTTCGGCGTGCACCGGCTGCCCGACGTGCTGACGCTCCCGCTCGCCGTGGCCGCGCTCGTGCTCCTGGGGGGCGCCGCGCTGCTTCCCGAGCACGCCGGTTCCTGGATCCACGCGCTGTACGGGGCGCTGGGGCTCGGCGGCGCGTACTTCGTGCTCTTCCTCATCAGCCCGAACGGCATGGGCTTCGGCGACGTGAAACTGGCGCTCGGCCTGGGGGCCGCCCTCGGCTGGTACGGGTGGGGCGCGGTGCTGCTCGGCACCTTCGCCGGGTTCCTGCTCGCCGCCCTGTACGGGGCGGGGCTCGTCATCGCCCGCCGCGCCGGACGCAGGACGGCGATCCCGTTCGGGCCGTTCCTGATCGGGGGAGCCTTCGTGGGGCTCCTCATGGGGGCGTACGCCGCCTGACGTCGGGTGCCGGATTCGGCTGGCGTACGCTGAATCAGTCCGCCCACAACCCTTACGAAAGGGACGCCCCGGTGACCGAGAAGGCCGACCTTCAGTCCGTCCTCGACCGTGCCGCCGCAGGTGGGCGGATCAGCGCCGAAGAGGCGCTCGACCTCTACCGCGATGCCCCGCTGCACGCGCTCGGCTCCGCCGCCGACGCGATCCGCCGCCGCCGGTACGCCGGGACCGAGCACATCGCGACGTACATCATCGAGCGGAACATCAACTACACGAACGTCTGCGTGACGGCGTGCAAGTTCTGCGCCTTCTACGCCGCCCCGAAGGACACCAAGAAGGGCTGGACCCGCGACCTCGACGACATCCTGCGCCGCTGCGCGGAGACCGTCGAGCTGGGCGGTACCCAGGTCATGTTCCAGGGCGGGCACCACCCGGACTTCGGCGTCGAGTACTACGAAGAGCACTTCTCGGCGATCAAGAAGAACTTCCCGCAGCTGGTCATCCACTCCCTCGGCGCCTCCGAGATCGAGCACATGGCCCGCATCTCGAAGGTCTCCGCCGAGGAGGCGATCCAGCGGATCAACGCCGCCGGGCTCGACTCCTTCGCCGGCGCCGGCGCCGAGCTGCTCCCCGCCCGACCGCGCAAGGCCATCGCCCCGCTCAAGGAGAGCGGCGAGCGCTGGCTGGAGATCATGGAGATCGCACACGGCCTCGGGGTGGAATCCACGTCCACGATGCTCATGGGCACGGGTGAGACCAACGCCGAGCGCATCGAGCACCTGCGGATGATCCGCGACGTACAGGACAGGACCGGAGGCTTCCGGGCCTTCATCCCGTACACGTACCAGCCCGAGAACAACCACCTCAAGGGCCGGACGCAGGCCAGCATCTTCGAGTACATCCGCATGATCGCGATCTCGCGGATCTTCCTCGACAACGTGGCCCACATCCAGGGTTCCTGGCTGACCACCGGCAAGGAGGCAGGGCAGCTCACCCTGCACTACGGCGCGGACGACCTCGGCTCGGTGATGCTGGAGGAGAACGTCGTCTCCTCCGCCGGTGCCAAGCACCGCAACAACCTGCGCGACATGATCGACATGATCCGCAGCGCGGACCGCGTCCCGGCCCAGCGCGCCACGACGTACGAGCACCTCGTCGTGCACGACGACCCGGCGAACGACCCGACCGACGACCGCGTCGCCTCGCACATCTCCTCCACGGCGATCGAGGGCGGCACGGCCCACCCCGAGCTGAAGCTCCTCGCCACCAACTGAGGCCGTCGTGCGCACACTTCACGTCGCCGAGGGGACAGCGGAAGCGGCGGTACTGGTCGACGGGGCGAGCGTCGCCGCCGTCGGCCCGTACGAGGAACTGGCCGCCGCGCACCCGGCGGCCCGCGTCCGCCGCTGGCCCGGCATCCTCCTGCCGGGCCTGCTCAACCCGTACGGCCCCGAAATCCTCGAAGGCACCTACCACCCGGACCCGCGCGAGGCCGCCGAGTTCGGCACCGAGCCCATCGGCGGGGAGCGCGCACGGGCGATCTTCCGCGCCGACCCGTCCCGCCTGGGCGCCAGCGCACGCCGCGGCGTACAGCGGCTGTTCGCCCACGGCACGGTGGCGGTCGCGGGTGAGTTGAAGGCACGGCCCGTCGTGGACACCGTCCGCAGGGCGGGCCTGGCGATCGGACGCCGCCCGGAGCGGCTGCAGGGCCCGGTGTCCCTCTCCCCGACCCCGCTGGTCCTCCTGCCACCCCTGACGGAGGGCGGCCCGGCCCGCTTCGCGATCTTCGAGGTGCCCGATCGTGCCGAGCTGGTGCGCCAGGGAGCGGGAACGTGCGTGGCGACGGTGGTGGAGGGACGCATGGTGTACCGCGCTCGCTGAGGAGGGGCCCCGTAAGGGGCGCGGGGCTGTGTCGATATGCGGCTCCGCCGCGTGGGCGCGAGCAACCACCGACAAGCCCGCACCCGCCGGCGGGCCCCGCCGGGCAGACGCCCCGGCGAAGAGCCCGCCGCAGGCGAGAAAGCCCGCCGCAGGCGAAGCGGGCCGCGGCCAAGGCGGAAGACCGGCCTGACACAATGGCCGGGTGACCCGAGCCACCCTGGACAAGCAGCCGCACGAAGTCGCCTCGATGTTCGACGACGTGGCGGAACGGTACGACCTGACGAACGACGTGCTGTCGCTCGGGCAGGCGAGGCTGTGGCGCAAGGAGGTCGCGAAGGCGGTCGACGCGCGCCCCGCGCAGAAGGTGCTCGACCTCGCCGCGGGCACGGCGACCTCGTCCCAGCCCTTCGCGCGAGCGGGAGCGTACGTCGTGCCCTGCGACTTCTCGCTCGGCATGCTCCAGGTCGGCAAGGCGCGCCACCCCTGGATGCCGTTCACGGCGGGTGACGCGACGAAGCTGCCGTTCAAGGACGACACGTTCGACGCCGTCACGATCTCCTTCGGCCTGCGCAACGTCCACGAGACGGACCAGGCGCTGCGGGAGATGTACCGCGTGACGAAGCCGGGCGGCCGAGTCGTCATCTGCGAGTTCTCGCACGCGACATGGGCGCCGTTCCGCACGGTCTACGAGGAGTATCTGATGCGGGCCCTGCCGCCGGTGGCGCGCGCGGTCTCCTCCAACCCCGACGCGTACGTCTACCTCGCGGAGTCCATCCGCTCCTGGCCGGACCAGCCGACGCTGGCCGCGCTGCTGCGGGACGCGGGATGGTCGAAGGTGGCGTGGCGGAATCTGACGGGCGGGATCGTGGCCCTGCACCGGGGCTTCAAGGCCTAGGGCCCGCCGGGGGGCACCCGAACGGGTAGGGCACCCGAACGGGTAGCGCGCGAAATCCTTCGTTGTGAACCGAGTTGACGGGAACCAGCCGCCGGGCAAGATGTGTCCGTTGTGATACGACTCCGCCGACGCGGCGTGGTCGATGCGGATCCGCTCTTCCGCATCGGCCGCCGCGGGATCACTCGGCACGGGTCGGTTCCATCTGGTCATCTCCCCAATGACGGAGCGTTCCCATGGCGTCGTACTGCCCTCACTGCGGGGCACCCACCCCTGACGAGGCCCGCTTCTGCATGAAGTGCGGGCGAGAGCGTCCACGTGACACGACGGTGGACGCGGGGCCCGCGGAACTGCCTGCGGCAGAGCTGGGCGATCCGACTTCCGCCTCCGCCGACGCGGCGCCGGTGGGCCCCGAGGCCGACGCGCCTGCCGGTGACGCACCCGCCGGGAACGCGAGTGCCAGTGACGCGCCCGCCGGTGACGCTCCCGGAAGCACGCCTGCCGGGCCCGGGTACACCGCAACTTCCCTCCCCGCTCCCGCACTTCCCGCCGCCCCCGCATCCCCGCCACCGCCCCCGCACACCCCCGCGGCGCCCGCAACCCCCTCCCCCCTCGGTGCCTTCCTCGGGAGGTCGTTCCGGGGAGACTGGGCGGAAGCTGCCCAAGCCGCCCTGTGGCCCGTGGGACTGGTGCTCGTCGCGGCTGTCGCGTTCGCCATCCCCTCCTACGGGCAAGGCGACGGCGACGTGGTCGTCGGGTTCGGCGACCGGCTACGGATCGCCCTCGCGCTGCTGCTCCAGGCCGTGGGCGGCGGCTTCGAGATGTCGGGGAGCGAGCGCCAGCAGTCGTCCCTCTTCGGCGGCGAGAGCTCCAGCGTCGACGTCGCCTTCGACGGCAGCGCCTCGCTCCACCTCATCCCGCTCACCGTCACCGCCCTGTGGATCGGGGCCCTCTTCATCGGCGTACGCATCCTGCGCAGCCGCGTACTCCTGCGTACCGGCGGGCAGGGCGGAGGCACGGCCGGGCTCGAAGCGGCCGTGCGCGTCAGCCTGTTGGTGACCGTGGGCACGCTCGTGCTCAGCCTCTTCGCGCAGCCCGAGATCGAGGGGGTCGAGCTCTCGTCGTCGCCGGTGCTCGCCGCTCTCGGCGCGCTCCTCCTCGCGGCCGCTGTCACCGGCGGAGTGCTGCACCGCCATGACCTGGCCCACTGGCTGGCCGCGCGGCCCGGCTGGCAGGCGGCGTTCCGTGCCACCGGCACCGCGCTGCGCGCACTCGCGGTCGTACTGGCCCTCTGCTCGGTCGTCGCGTTCATCAGCCTCGCCCAGGTCGACGACCTCGAAGGCATCGCCGACCTCGACGACGCCGATGTCTCCCCCCTGCTCATCGCCCTGCTCCTGCTGCCGAACCTCGGCATCGCGGCCCTCGGGCTCGGGTGGGGAGCACCGCTCAAGGCATCCGTGGAGGGCAGTAGTTCGGCGTACGGCGGTGGCTACGAGAGCGAGTCCTTCGGGCTCTCGGAGTTGGGCGACGTCACCAACGCCTGGGCGATCATGGGGGCGTTGACGCTCGGGCTCGTCAGCGCGCTGGTCCTCGGCCTCCTTGCCGCGCGCCGCTCAGGGCACCGGGGAGAGCAACTGCTCGCCGCCGGTGTCTTCTTCGGGCTCTTCCTGCTCCTCGCCGGGGTCGGCGGCTTCAGCATCGACGCGACCGGAAGCGCGTCCTCGCAGTTCGGTGGCGGCGGAGGCGGCAGCGGCTCGGGCAACGGCAGCTTCGAAACGGGCGTGAGCGTGCCGGACGCGCTCCTGTTCGGGCTGCTCTGGGTCTTCGGCGCCGCGCTCATCGCGCCGTTCCTGCTGCAGATGACGGGGCAGCGGACGGGGCTCGGCGCGGCGCCGATGCCACCGGTCCCGCCGATGCCGTACGGCCCCGGCTCCGTGGCCGACGCCCCCACCGAGGGTGTTGTCGGCTCCGTAGGGCCAGTAGGCCCCGCTTCAACTGGCGTTCCCGCACCCGGGGTTACCCCGGCGCCCGCCTACGCTCCCGCCGCCTACGACCCCACCCCCCACACCCCCACCCCCTACGACCCCCACACCTTCCAGCTGCGCCAGCAGCCCCCCGCCTCGCCCGCATCCCGCCGCACCGCGGTCTGGGTCGGCACCCTCGCCGCCGCCTTCCTCATCGGCAGCGGCATCGCGGCCGGGGTCCTGCTCTGGCAGAACGACGACGACGGCTCGGCCGACAAGGCCGGAGGCAAGGACGACAAGCCCGCCGTCAGCAGGACCGAGGACCCCACGCCGCCGCCCTCGCCGTCCCCATCGGTCACCCCGACACAGGACACGGAGACCCCGGCCGAGCCGAGCGCGAGCCCGGACGCCCTGGACGACGCCCCCGAACTGCCCGCAGGCTCCGACCTGGTGTCCGACGTGAGCGGCTTCGAGTTCGCCGTGCCCGACGGCTGGACCCGGCAGGGCGAGGAGCGGCCGGGCCAGATCGTGTACGCCGGGTCGACCGGCCCGGAGGGGTTCATCGTCGGCGTGGTCCCCAGCGCCCCGTACACCTCGTACGAGAACTTCACGACCATCGAGAAGGACGCCAAGAAGGACCCGAAGAAGTCGGACTACCAGCGGATCCGTCTTGAGCCGAACACCTTCCAGGGACGCCCTGGCGCGATCTGGGAGTACACCTACACCGACGGGGCGGGCCGCGAGATCCATGCGCTGAACCAGAGTTACGTCGCGGACAACGGCACCGAGTACGCCATCCTGCTCTCCTGGCGCGCGGACCACTGGCCCGCGGGCGAGGGCGAGAAGATCCACGGCACCGCGCTCGACCACTGGCGGCTCAACGGCTGAGCGGGTCAGCGGCCGAGCGGGTCAGCGGTCGAGCGGGTCAGCGGCCGAGGGGCGCGACCGCGCCGGAGCACCGCGCCGGGTGGACCGCTACAGCACGAGCCGGAAGCAGCGTGCCACCCGGTCCGTGCCCGGCGACATGAAGGTCTCGGCCAGTTCCATGCCGAGCCGGCGGGTCACCGCGATGGACCGTTCGTTACGGGCGTCGACCATCGCCACCACGTCCGGTACGCCCGCCGCGCGCACCCGCTCCAGGGTGGCCTGCGCGGCGGCGGTCGCGTACCCCTTCCCCCAGGCGGCCTTGCAGAGCCGCCAGCCGATCTCGATCTCGCCCGTGGGCCCCCAGTCGCGCGGCCACGGCTGTGCTCCGGTGAAGCCGATCGGTTCGCCGTCCGCGTCGAGCAACGTCCAGAGGCAGATGCCGAGTTCGGCGTCGTGTCTGCGCTGCCGGGCGGTGAGCTCCTCGTACACGGAGAGCTCGGCCGAGGCGCCGGTGCCGAAGAACTCCATGACGTCCGGGTCGTCGAAGAGCCGGTGCCAGACGAAGGCGTCCTCGTGCGTCGGGACGCGCAGGTGTACGACGGGCAGGGTCTTGGTCGGCAGTGCCTGCTGTGTCACGGGTGGCCCTTCGGCTAACGGATCAGTACCGCTGAATAGACTGCCCATAACCCGTGCCCGTCGGCACACAGATTTCGAGCTTTGGGGAGAACCCGCCGTGACCGAGCCCCAGCCCCTCACCGAACACACCGCTGATGTGATCGTCGTCGGGGCCGGGCCAGCCGGTTCCACGACCGCCTACTACTTGGCCAAGGCCGGACTCGACGTACTCCTCCTGGAGAAGACCGCGTTCCCCAGGGAGAAGGTCTGCGGCGACGGCCTCACGCCCCGCGCCACCAAACAGCTCGTGTCGATGGGCATCGACATCTCCGAAGAGGCGGGCTGGCTGCGGAACAAGGGCCTGCGCATCATCGGGGGCGGTGTCCGGCTCCAGCTCGACTGGCCGGATCTCGCCGCGTACCCGAACTACGGCCTGGTCCGTAAGCGCGACGACTTCGACGAGCAGCTCGCCAACCAGGCACAGAAGGCGGGCGCCCGCCTGTACGAGCGCTGCAACGTCGGCGCCCCGATCATCGACGACCGCACGGGCCGCATCACCGGCGTGCACGCCAAGCTCGGCGAGGAGAAGACCCCGGTCACCTTCCACGCACCGCTGGTGGTCGCCGCCGACGGCAACTCGACGCGGCTGTCCCTCGCGATGGGCCTGCACCGCCGCGAGGACCGCCCGATGGGCGTCGCCGTCCGTACGTACTTCACCTCGCCCCGCCACGACGACGACTACCTGGAGTCCTGGCTGGAGCTGTGGGACCGGCGCGGCGCCGAGGACCGGCTCCTGCCGGGCTACGGCTGGGTCTTCGGCATGGGCGACGGCACGTCGAACGTCGGCCTCGGCATCCTCGACTCGTCCTCCGCCTACAAGGAGCTGGACTGGCGCGAGGTGCTGAAGGCCTGGTGCGCCTCGATGCCGGAGGAGTGGGGCTACACCCCGGACAGCATGACGATGCCGATCCGCGGCGCCGCCCTGCCGATGGCCTTCAACCGCCAGCCGCACTACACCAAGGGCCTGCTCCTGGTGGGCGACGCGGGCGGCATGGTGAACCCCTTCAACGGCGAGGGCATCGCGTACGCCATGGAGTCCGGGCAGATCGCGGCGGACGTCATCGTCCAGGCGCACGCCCGGCAGACCCCCGGCCAGCGCGAACTCGCCCTCCAGCGCTACCCGAAGGTCCTCAAGGACACCTACGGCGGCTACTACACGCTGGGCCGCGCCTTCGTGAAGCTCATCGGCAACCCGAAGGTCATGAAGATCGCCACGCAGCGCGGCCTGACGCACCCGATGCTGATGCGCTTCACGCTGAAGATGCTGGCCAACCTCACCGACCCGACGGGCGGCGACGCGATGGACCGCATCATCAACGGCCTGAGCAAGGTGGCCCCGAAGGCGTGAGGCTCTGTCCCGATTTGCCCTGACCGCGTGGGTGGTACGAGGCTGGCGGCATGATTTTTATTGCCGTCAAGTTCACCGTCCGCCCCGAGCACGCCGACACCTGGCTGGAGCGGACCGCCGAGTTCACCCGGGCCACCCGCGCGGAGGAGGGCAACCTCTTCTACGAGTGGTCCCGCAGCGTCGACGACCCCCACCAGTTCGTACTCCTGGAGGGCTTCGCCTCCCAGGAGGCGGGTGCCGCGCACGTCGGCTCCGACCACTTCAAGGCGGCCATGGAGACGATGTCCGAGGCGATCGCCTCGAAGCCCGAGATCATCCACACCGAGATCCCGGGCAACAGCTGGTCCGAGATGGGCGAGTTGTCGCCGAAGGCCTGAAGCACACGGCTTTGCGGGCTGAGGCACACGGCTCGCTGAGCGCACAGAAGGGCCGGGAACCCCCCCAGCGGGGTTCCCGGCCCTTCTACGTAGCTGTGAGGGCCCTCAGAGGACGCGCACGGCGCCGTCGGCGGGGTAGCCCGACAGGTCCTGGATGACAACGCCCTTGCCGGGGTTGGCGGCGTCGAGGTACTGGCCGTTACCGATGTACACACCCACGTGGTACGCGGAGCCCGCGCCACCCCAGTACAGGATGTCGCCCACCTGAACGCTGTCGAGCGAGACCGGCGTACCGGAGACCGACTGGTCCTGCGAGACGCGCGGAAGGTCCACGCCCGCCTGCTTGAACGCGGCCTGGACGAGGCTGGAGCAGTCCCAGGCGTTGGGTCCGGAGGCACCCATGACGTACGCGTCACCGAGCTGGGCCTTGAGGAAGCTGATGACCGAGCCGACGCTGCCGCTGGCCGGGGCGGCCACATCGGCGGACGAGGCGCTGGAGCCGCCGGCGGCGCTGAGCGTCGTGCGCTCCGAGGAACGCGAGGCACGCTCCTCCTCCGCCTTCTTCTTGGCGGCGGCCTCCGCCTTGGCCTTGGCCTTCGCCTTGGCTTCGGCCTGCTCCTGGTCTTCCTTGGCCTGCTTGGCGGCCTTCACGGCGGCCGCGTCCTGCTCGGCGCGGAGCTCGTAGCTGTCGGCGGTCTGCTGCGTGACCTCAGCGGACTGCGCGATCTGCGTGGAGAGGTCCGCGGTGAGCGTGGGCATTTCGATGGTCTCGGTCACCGGCTCGGCGGCGTTCGCCGTGCCGGCGGCCGCGGCCACTGCCAGGGTGCTGAGGACGCCACCGGCAACTCCGGCGCGCAGGGCCATCTTCGAGGCGCTGCGACGGGGCTTCCGGTGGCTGGGTATGTGAGCGGTGTGGGACATGAGAACAACCGCTATCAGGGAGTCAGGGTTCCCATCAAGAAACGTGGGCTGCGCCACAGTTGCTCGTGAGGGCCGCGAATCCCGGGCGTGTCACTTCTTATTGACGCCGTAACGGGCAATGCGGACAACGGCGATCACGCCTGTGATCATGGGTTTTCTGCGATACGCCCGAATTGCCCCCGGTCTACCACCGGTTGAGCCGGTTGGCCAAGCCCGGTTTCTTTCCGGCTCATGGGCATGTGGCGCAGGTCACAGGAGTAACCCCTGGGGATCTCTCTGAGATCCCGCCGAGACCTTCCTGAGATCTCCCGAAGAATTCAGGGGTGTTGCCCGTATGGGGGATCGGTGACGGATCGACGCCGAATCGACGGTGGAACGGCGACGGGCCGACGGTGAAACGGTGACGGGTCGGTGATTGAACGGCGGCGGGCCGGTCGATTGAACGGCGACGGGCCGGTTGATTGAACGGCGACGGGCCGGTGGTGAATCGACGAGGGTCGGCGCCGCTCCGGCCGCTCGTGAATCGGCGCACGCATCCGCGGTTGTCCACTCCCGTCCACACCTCTCCCGCCAAAGTGTGAATGAGCCGCCACTATCAAGCCAGCGCGTCCAGCGCCAATTTGCTTGCGGCGGCCATCGCTTGATAGAGCGACCCCCTCCCGGCCAGCGGTAACTCGCAGAGATGTCACCTCTCGTGATCACTCAGGCGCTTCGCGTATGAAGATCACCGCTCATCCGACTTCATGATCCTTCGTCAGGTGGTGGAGATCACAAAGCCGTTGTCGCACCCCGTGTCGCAGATCACAGACCGGCGGGCATAAGATGCACGGCAGTTGGGCTTGTGACCTGCTTCACATGTAAGCGATCTTCGGGTCGTGGTGGGCGGGTCGCGGTCCGATGCAACCGCCAACAGTCAGTGCCGACTGAGAGGAGCGAGGAGCGTGAACGCCTATGCGCCCATCCTCGTGCTGGGAGCCCTCGGGGCAGGCTTTGCGATCTTCTCCGTGGTCATGGCCACGCTTATCGGTCCAAAGCGGTACAACCGCGCCAAGCTCGAGGCGTATGAGTGCGGTATCGAGCCGACGCCGACTCCGGCCGGCGGCGGGCGATTCCCGATCAAGTACTACCTGACGGCGATGCTCTTCATCGTCTTCGACATCGAGATCGTCTTCCTTTACCCCTGGGCCGTCACCTTCGACGCGCTGGGGATTTTCGGGCTCGTGGAGATGCTGCTCTTCGTGCTCACCGTCTTCGTCGCGTACGCGTACGTATGGCGGCGTGGCGGCCTGGAATGGGACTAAAGGTCTGAGGGGCCAAGAGCATGGGACTCGAAGAGAAACTGCCGAGCGGTTTTCTGCTGACCACCGTCGAACAAGCCGCGGGCTGGGTGCGCAAGTCATCCGTCTTCCCCGCGACCTTCGGCCTCGCGTGCTGCGCCATCGAGATGATGACGACGGGAGCCGGGCGCTATGACCTGGCTCGCTTCGGCATGGAGGTCTTCCGCGGTTCACCGCGCCAGGCCGATCTGATGATCGTGGCCGGGCGTGTGAGCCAGAAGATGGCGCCGGTCCTGCGGCAGGTCTATGACCAGATGCCCAACCCCAAGTGGGTCATTTCCATGGGGGTTTGCGCTTCATCGGGCGGGATGTTCAACAATTACGCGATTGTGCAGGGTGTGGATCACATTGTCCCTGTTGACATCTATTTGCCCGGCTGTCCGCCGCGGCCCGAGATGCTGATGGACGCCATCCTCAAGCTGCACCAGAAGATCCAGGGCGGAAAGCTCGGGGTCAACGCGGAGGAAGCGGCCCGCGAGGCGGAGGAGGCGGCCCTCAAGGCGCTCCCCACCATCGAGATGAAGGGGCTGCTGCGGTGAGCGACGCGCACGACGAACACGACGAGCACCTGAACGGGAACGGCGTTCCCGCACCCCGCGACGAGGCCGGCAAGGTCATCCGCGTCCGCAAGGGCATGTTCGGCGCCAACAACGGCGGCGACACGTCCGGTTACGGCGGGCTCGTGCGGACCATCACCCTGCCGGGCGCCACCGCGCGCCCGTACGGCGGCTGGTTCGACGAGGTCGCGGACGAGCTGGAGGGAGCCCTGGAAGAGCAGGGGCTCCTGCCGGAGAACGCGATCGAGAAGACGGTCGTCGACCGTGACGAGCTGACCTTCCACATCGCGCGCGAGCACCTGGTGCGGGTCGCCCAGACGCTGCGCGACGACCCGGCCCTGCGCTTCGAACTCTGCACGGGCGTCTCGGGGGTGCACTTCCTGGAGGACAAGGGCCGTGAGCTGCACGCCGTCTACCACCTGCGCTCGATCACCCACAACCGCCTGATCCGGCTCGAAGTCAGTGCCCCTGACGCCGACCCTCACGTCCCCTCGCTGGTCGCGGTCTACCCGACCAACGACTGGCACGAGCGCGAGACGTACGACTTCTTCGGCTTGATCTTCGACGGCCACCCAGCCCTTACGCGGATCATGATGCCGGACGACTGGCAGGGCTTCCCGCAGCGCAAGGACTACCCCCTCGGCGGCATCCCCGTCGAGTACAAGGGCGCCCAGATCCCGGCTCCGGACCAGCGGAGGTCGTACAGCTGATGTCTGCAACTCAGGGAACTTCCCACGCTTCCGCCCGTGAGACGACCGAGGGGACTGTATATACGGTCACCGGCGGCGACTGGGACGAGGTCGTCCAGTCCGCCGCCCGGTCCGACGACGAGCGCATCATCGTCAACATGGGTCCGCAGCACCCCTCCACCCATGGTGTGCTCCGGCTCATCCTGGAGATCGAGGGCGAGACCGTCTCCGAGGCCCGCTGCGGCATCGGCTATCTGCACACGGGCATCGAGAAGAACCTCGAATACCGCACGTGGACGCAGGGCACGACGTTCGTCACGCGCATGGACTATCTGACGCCGTTCTTCAACGAAGCGGCGTACTGCCTCGGGGTCGAGAAGCTCCTCGGCATCGAGGACCAGATCCCGGACCGCGCGTCGATCATCCGCGTGCTCCTGATGGAGCTCAACCGGCTCTCCTCGCACCTGGTGTGCATCGCCACCGGCGGCATGGAGCTGGGCGCGACGACGATCATGATCTACGGCTTCCGTGATCGTGAACTCGTTCTCGACATCTTCGAGCTGATCACCGGACTGCGCATGAACCACGCGTACATCCGGCCCGGCGGACTCGCCCAGGACCTGCCCCCGGGCGCGGTGGACCAGATCCGCGAGTTCGTGAAGAAGATGCAGAAGAACCTCGGCGAGTACGACAAGCTCGCCACCGGCAACCCCATCTTCAAGGCCCGTATGCAGGACGTCGGCTACCTCGACCTCGCGGGCTGCATGGCCCTCGGCGCCACGGGACCGGTCCTGCGCTCGGCGGGTCTGCCGCACGACCTGCGCAAGGCGCAGCCCTACTGCGGTTACGAGAACTACGAGTTCGACGTGCCGACCGCCGACACCTGTGACTCCTACGGACGCTTCCTGATCCGTCTGGAGGAGATGCGCCAGTCGCTGCGCATCGTCGAGCAGTGCCTGGACCGCCTCGCGCCGGGTCCGGTCATGGTCGGCGACAAGAAGATCGCCTGGCCCGCGCAACTGGCGCTCGGCCCGGACGGATTGGGCAACTCGCTCGATCACATCAAGAAGATCATGGGCACCTCCATGGAGGCCCTGATCCACCACTTCAAGCTGGTGACCGAGGGCTTCCGGGTCCCGGCCGGGCAGGCGTACACCGCGGTCGAGTCGCCCAAGGGCGAGCTCGGGGTGCATGTCGTCTCCGACGGCGGCACCCGCCCCTACCGGGTCCACTTCCGTGACCCGTCCTTCACCAACCTGCAGGCCATGGCGGCGATGTGCGAGGGCGGCCAGGTCGCTGACGTCATCGTCGCCGTCGCGTCCATCGACCCCGTGATGGGAGGCGTCGACCGGTGACCACCACTCCTTCCCAGCAGGGTGCGGGCGTCAGCCTGGGCATGCCCCAACTCCCCGCCCCCGACTTCCCGGCCGACGTACGGGCCAGGCTCGACGCGGACGCCAAGGAGATCATCTCCCGCTACCCGGACTCCCGGTCCGCGCTGCTCCCACTGCTGCACCTCGTGCAGTCGGAGGAGGGCCACGTCACGCGTACGGGCATGGCCTTCTGCGCGGAGGTGCTCGGCCTGACCACCGCCGAGGTCACCGCGGTCGCGACCTTCTACACGATGTACCGGCGCAAGCCCTCCGGTGACTACCAGGTCGGCGTCTGCACGAACACGCTGTGCGCCGTCATGGGCGGCGACGCGATCTTCGAGCAGCTCCAGGAGCACCTGGGCGTCGGCAACGAAGGGACCACGGAGGACGGCAAGGTCACGCTGGAGCACATCGAGTGCAACGCGGCCTGCGACTTCGCTCCCGTCGTGATGGTCAACTGGGAGTTCTTCGACAACCAGACTCCCGAGACCGCCAAGCGGCTCGTCGACGACCTGCGCGCGGGCGTGCAGGTCGAGCCGACCCGCGGCGCCCCCTTGTGCACGTACAAGGAGACGGCCCGGATCCTGGCGGGCTTCCCGGACGAGCGCGCCGGCGCCGTCGAGGCGAGCGGCGGCGCGGGCCCCGCATCGCTGATCGGTCTTCGCCTGGCCAAGGGCGAGTTGCCACAGCCGCGCGTGGTCCACCCGCGCACGGGCGGCCCGCAGGACGAGGCGCCCGCCGAGCACCTCAGCTCGCACGACGCACCGCAGGAGACCTCGGCATCCGACCCGGACCACCCGGCCGGACCGACCGCCGAGGAGGGGGAGTGATGACCTTGGCTGCCGAGATCGACAACGAGACCAGCCCCGAGAAGCTGCTCGCGCCGGTGCTCTCGGCGTTCTGGGACGAGGAGAAGTCCTGGACGCTGGACACCTACCGACGGCACGAGGGGTACGAGGGCCTGCGCAAGGCCCTGGCCATGGCGCCGGACGACCTCATCGCGTACGTCAAGGACTCCGGTCTGCGCGGCCGGGGCGGCGCCGGATTCCCCACCGGAATGAAATGGCAGTTCATTCCACAGGGAGACGGAAAGCCGCACTATCTAGTTGTCAACGCCGACGAATCGGAGCCGGGGACCTGCAAGGACATCCCGCTCCTCTTCGCGAACCCGCATAGCCTCATCGAGGGCATTGTGATCGCCTGTTACGCGATCCGCTCGTCGCATGCCTTCATCTACCTGCGCGGTGAAGTCGTCCCCGTGCTCAGGCGGTTGCACGAGGCCGTGCGTGAGGCGAAAGAGGCGGGATTCCTGGGCGAGAACATCCTGGGCAGCGGACTCGACCTCGAACTCACCGTGCACGCGGGCGCTGGCGCGTACATCTGTGGTGAGGAGACCGCGCTGCTCGACTCGCTCGAAGGCCGCCGTGGCCAGCCGCGACTGCGTCCCCCTTTCCCGGCCGTCGCGGGCCTCTACGCATGCCCCACTGTTGTCAATAACGTCGAGTCCATCGCGTCGGTTCCCGCGATCCTGAATCGCGGAAAAGACTGGTTCAAGTCGATGGGAAGCGAGAAGTCCCCCGGCTTCACGCTCTATTCGCTGAGCGGCCACGTCACGAGCCCCGGCCAGTACGAGGCGCCGCTCGGCATCACCCTGCGCCAGCTGCTCGAAATGAGCGGCGGGATGAGGGCGGGCCACCGGCTCAAGTTCTGGACGCCCGGCGGTTCCTCCACGCCGATGTTCACCGACGAGCACCTCGACGTCCCGCTGGACTACGAGGGTGTGGGCGCCGCCGGCTCGATGCTCGGCACGAAGGCCCTGCAGTGCTTCGACGAGACGACGTGCGTGGTGCGGGCGGTCACCCGCTGGACCGAGTTCTACGCCCACGAGTCCTGCGGCAAGTGCACGCCGTGCCGCGAAGGGACGTACTGGCTGGTCCAGTTGCTCCGCGACATCGAGGCCGGCAAGGGCGTCATGTCCGACCTGGACAAGCTGAACGACATCGCCGACAACATCAACGGCAAGTCGTTCTGCGCTCTCGGTGACGGCGCCGCATCGCCGATCTTCTCCTCGCTCAAGTACTTCCGCGAGGAGTACGAGCAGCACATCACCGGCAAGGGCTGCCCCTTCGACCCGGCGAAGTCGACTCTCTGGGCCGACCGGCCCTCCGCACATTCGGAGGTGAACGCATGACAGTACTGAATTCGAATAGCGGCTCCGCCGCGGGCCAAAGCGCTCCCTCCGGGGGCGGGGAGGCGGCGGTTCCGCCGGAAGACCTCGTGTCGCTGACGATCGACGGCATCGAGATCAGCGTCCCCAAGGGGACGCTGGTCATCCGGGCCGCCGAGCTTCTCGGCATCGAGATCCCGCGGTTCTGCGACCACCCGCTGCTCGACCCCGCGGGCGCCTGCCGCCAGTGCATCGTCGAGGTGGAGGGCCAGCGCAAGCCGATGGCCTCCTGCACCATCACCTGCACCGACGGCATGGTCGTGAAGTCGCAGCTCTCCTCGCCGGTCGCCGAGAAGGCGCAGCGCGGCGTGATGGAGCTGCTCCTGATCAACCACCCGCTGGACTGCCCGGTCTGCGACAAGGGCGGCGAGTGCCCCCTGCAGAACCAGGCGATGCAGGTCGGCGACTCCGACAGCCGCTTCGAGGGAAAGAAGCGGACGTTCGAGAAGCCGGTGCCGATCTCCACGCAGGTGCTGCTCGACCGTGAGCGGTGCGTGCTGTGCGCGCGCTGCACCCGGTTCTCGAACCAGATCGCGGGCGACCCGATGATCGAGCTGATCGAGCGCGGTGCGCTCCAGCAGGTCGGCACGGGCGAGGGCGATCCCTTCGAGTCGTACTTCTCCGGGAACACCATCCAGATCTGTCCGGTCGGCGCGCTGACATCGGCGGCGTATCGCTTCCGCTCCCGCCCGTTCGACCTGGTGTCGTCGCCGTCGATCTGCGAGCACTGCGCGGGCGGCTGCGCGACCCGCACCGACCACCGGCGCGGCAAGGTCATGCGGCGCCTGGCGCAGGACGACCCCGAGGTCAACGAAGAGTGGATGTGCGACAAGGGGCGCTTCGGCTTCCGTTACGCGCAGAAGCCGGACCGGCTCACCACCCCGCTCGTGCGCAACGCCGAGACGGGTGAGCTGGAGACCGCGAGCTGGCCCGAGGCCCTCGAAGCCGCGGCCACCGGGCTCGCCGCCGCGCGCGGCCGGGCCGGTGTGCTGACCGGCGGTCGCCTCACCGTCGAGGACGCGTACGCGTACAGCAAGTACGCGCGCGTGGCGCTCGACACGAACGACATCGACTTCCGCGCGCGCGTGCACAGCAGCGAGGAGGCAGACTTCCTCGCTGCCCGTGTCGCGGGCCGTGGCCGGGATCTCGACGGCGTCGGAGTCACGTACGCGGAAGTGGAGAAGGCGCCCGCGGTCCTGCTCGTCGGGTTCGAGGCCGAGGAGGAGGCGCCCGGGATCTTCCTGCGCCTTCGCAAGGCCTGGCGCAAGCACGGCCAGCGGACGTTTTCCCTCGCCACGCACCAGACCCGGGGCCTGGAGAAGGCGGGCGGCACGCTGCTGCCCGCGGCTCCCGGCACCGAGACGGAGTGGCTCGACGCGCTCTCCGGAGAGGTCGGTCTTGAGGGCGACGGCGCTTCGGCGGCCGAGGCGCTGCGCGCTCCGGGCGCGGTGATTCTGGTCGGCGAGCGTCTCGCCGCGGTGCCGGGCGGCCTCACCGCCGCTGTACGGGCCGCTTCCGCGACCGGAGCGCGGCTGGTGTGGATTCCTCGCCGGGCGGGGGAGCGCGGGGCCATCGAGGCCGGCGCGCTGCCCTCGTTGCTGCCGGGCGGGCGTCCCTCCACCGACCCGCGCGCGCGGGACGAGGTCGCGACCGCCTGGCGCGTCGCCGAACTCCCGCACCGCTACGGCCGCGACACCGGCCAGATCATCGAGGCGGCGGCGACCGGTGAACTGGGCGCGCTCCTGGTGGCGGGCGTGGAGGTCGCCGACCTTCCCGACCCGGCACGCGCGCGTGAAGCACTCTCCGAGGTCGGGTTCCTGGTCTCCCTCGAGCTGCGGCCCAGTGAGGTCACCGAGCACGCCGACGTCGTACTCCCCGTGGCCGCGGTCGCGGAGAAGCCCGGCACCTTCCTCAACTGGGAGGGCAGGGCGCGGATGTTCGACGCCGCGCTGAAGCCCGACCACATGACGCGCACCCTGGCCCCGACGGACGCGCGTGTGCTGCACATGCTGGCCGACGCCGGGGACGTACACCTGGGTCTGCCCGACCTGGCGACCGCTCGGCGCGAGCTCGACCGGCTCGGCGGGTGGGACGGCACGCACGCCACGGAACCCGTGGAGACGGCCGCCCAGCCGCCGAGGCCGGCCTCCGGAGAGGCCGTTCTCGCGGGGCACCGGCTGCTTCTCGACCAGGGCCGCCTCCAGGAGGGCGACGAGGCGCTCGCCGGTACGCGGCACGCCGCGGTCGCCAGGCTCTCGGCGGCCACCGCGGCCGAGGCCGGCGTCAAGGACGGCGACGTCCTGGCCGTCACGGGCTCCATGGGGGCGACGGAACTGCCCCTCGTGGTCACCGAGATGCCCGACCGTGTGGTGTGGCTGCCGCTGAACTCGACCGGGGGAGGCGTCACTTCCGACACCGGTGCGCGCCCCGGCGACCTCGTCCGCATCGGCCCGGCGCTCCTGCCGGAGCCCTCTGAGGCCCCGGAGGTGACGTCGTGATGCACCACATGGTGCCGCTTGCGGCGGAAGACCTGTCCATGTTCGGCCGTGACCCGTGGTGGCTCGTCGCCGTCAAGGCGGTGTTCTGCTTCGCGTTCCTGATGGTGACGGTGCTCTTCTCCATCGTGTGGGAGCGCAAGGTCGTCGCCTGGATGCAGCTGCGCATCGGCCCGAACCGGCACGGCCCCTGGGGCATGCTGCAGTCCCTCGCGGACGGCATCAAGCTGATGCTCAAGGAAGACGTGATCGTCAAGCGCGCGGACAAGGTGGTGTACATCCTCGCGCCGATCGTCGCGGCCATCCCGGCGTTCATGGCGATCGCGGTGATCCCCTTCGGCCCCGCGGGCAACGAGATCTCGATCTTCGGCCAGCGCACGACGATGCAGCTCACCGACCTGCCGATCGCGATGCTCTACATCCTCGCGGTCGCCTCGGTCGGCATCTACGGCATCGTGCTCGCGGGCTGGAGCTCCGGATCGACCTATCCGCTCCTCGGCGGTCTGCGCTCCTGCGCGCAGATGATCTCGTACGAGATCGCGATGGGCGCGGCGTTCGCCTCGGTGTTCCTCTACTCCGGGTCGATGTCGACCTCGGCGATCGTGGAGGCGCAGGCGGACCGCTGGTACGTCCTGCTGCTGCCGGTCTCGTTCCTGATCTACATCGTGACGATGATCGGCGAGACCAACCGCGCCCCCTTCGACATGCCGGAGTCCGAGGGCGACCTCGTCGGCGGCTTCAACACCGAGTACTCGTCGATCAAGTTCGCGCTGTTCATGCTCGCCGAGTACGTCAACATGGTCACCGTCTCGGCGGTCTCGGTCACCCTCTTCCTGGGCGGCTGGCGGGCCCCGTATCCGATCAGCACCTTCTGGGAGGGCGCGAACCACGGCTGGTGGCCGATGCTCTGGTTCGTGATCAAGGTCCAGCTGCTGCTGTTCTTCTTCATCTGGCTGCGCGGCACGCTGCCCCGCGTCCGCTACGACCAGCTGATGAAGCTCGGCTGGAAGGTCCTGATCCCGGTATCGGTCGTCTGGCTGATGCTCGTGGCGACGGTCAGGGCGATGCGGAACGAGGAGTACGACTTCACCTCGATCGCGCTCTATGTGGGCGGCGGAGTCATCGCGCTCCTGTTGCTCTCCGTCGTCGTCGACATCTTCCGCGACAAGCGCGAGAAGGAAGCGGCGGCATCCGAGAGCGAGGAGCCCACCGCCTTCGACCCGATGGCGGGCGGATTCCCCGTCCCGCCACTGCCCGGACAGAGCCTGCCGCCCGTACCGCGACGACGCTCGCGCCAGGAGCGGGAGCTGATTGTCAGTGGTGGGCCGGATACTCAAAGTGACGGAACCCGAAGTGACGGAAAGGAGGCGTCCGATGGCTGAGCCGAAGAAAGAGTCACACCAGTCGCAGCACGAGTCGAACCAATCGAAGCAGGGGTTCCAGAACCCCGTCGCAGGCTTCGGCGTGACCTTCAAGGCCATGTTCAAGAAGCGGCTGACCGAGCAGTATCCGGAGCAGGAGAAGACCACCGCTCCCCGCTTCCACGGCAGGCACCAGCTCAACCGCCATCCGGACGGCCTGGAGAAGTGCATCGGCTGCGAGCTCTGCGCCTGGGCCTGCCCCGCCGACGCGATCTACGTGGAGGGCGCGGACAACACCGAGGAGGAGCGCTACTCCCCGGGCGAGCGGTACGGCCGCGTCTACCAGATCAACTACGCCCGCTGCATCCTGTGCGGTCTGTGCATCGAGGCGTGCCCCACGCGCGCGTTGACGATGACGAACGACTTCGAGCTGGCCGACAGCAGCCGCGAGAGCCTCATCTACACCAAGGAGCAGCTGCTCGCGGGCCTGGAGGAAGGCATGGTCGAGTCACCGCACTCGATCTTCCCCGGCACGGACGAGCAGGACTACTACCGCGGCCTGGTGACAGAGGCAGCTCCCGGCACGGTGCCGCAAGTGGCCCTCTCCAAGGGGGAGACGCCCCAGGAGGCCGCCTCCACCTTCGGGGAAGACGAGCCCGCGTCGGGGAAGGTGATCAACCGATGACGCAGCTCGCCGCCTACACCACCTCCACCGGTGAGGCCGTCCAGTTCTGGGTGCTCGGCACGGTCGCCGTGATCGGCGCCCTGTGCACGATCCTCATGAAGAAGGCCGTGCACAGCGCGCTCTGTCTCGCCGGAACCATGATCATCCTGGCGGTCTTCTACCTCGCCAACGGGGCGTACTTCCTGGGCGTCGTCCAGGTCGTCGTCTATACGGGCGCGATCATGATGCTCTTCCTCTTCGTGGTCATGCTCGTCGGTGTCACCGCCGCCGACTCCCTGAAGGAGACCATCAAGGGGCAGCGCTGGCTGGCCGGTCTCTGTGGTTTCGGCTTCGCGATCCTGCTCTTCGGGGGCATCGGGAACGCCTCGGTGAACGAGTTCGCGGGGATGGGCAAGGCGAACGCCGGCGGCAACGTGGAGGGTCTCGCCGAGAGCATCTTCACGAAGTACGTCTTCGCGTTCGAGATCACCGGCGCGCTGCTCATCACCGCCACCGTCGGCGCGATGGTGCTCACCCACCGCGAGCGTACGGAGCGCGCCAAGACGCAGCGCGAGATGTCCGAGGAGCGCGTGCGCGGCAAGCACCTGCCGCCGCTGCCCGCCCCCGGTGTCTACGCCCGGCACAACGCCGTGGACATCGCGGGACTGCTCCCCGATGGCACCCCCTCGGAGCTCACGGTCAACAAGACGCTGCGTGAGCGCGGCCAGATCCGCGATGTCTCGGACGAGGCACTCGACGATCTGCGAGCCCTCGAACAGCGCTCCACGGCGCGCCTCGAGCGGTCGCCCAAGTCCGAGGAGGCGTCGAAGTGAACCCGGTCAATTACCTGTATCTCGCGGCGCTGTTGTTCTCGATCGGCGCCACCGGCGTGCTGATCAGGCGGAACGCGATCGTGGTGTTCATGTGTATCGAGCTGATGCTCAACGCGTGCAACCTCGCCTTTGTCGCCTTCTCCCGGCTGCACGGCAATCTCGACGGCCAGATCATCGCGTTCTTCACGATGGTCGTCGCCGCGGCGGAAGTCGTGGTCGGTCTCGCGATCATCGTGTCGCTGTTCCGCTCCCGTCACTCGGCCTCGGTCGACGACGCCAGCCTGATGAAGCTGTAAGGGGTCGCTGAAAAGTGGAGAACCTGATCGCGCTGCTCGTAGCGGCGCCTCTGCTCGGAGCGGCCGTACTGCTGTGCGGCGGGCGGCGGTTGGACCGCGTGGGCCACTGGCTCGGCACGCTGCTCGCGGCCGCATCCTTCGTCGTCGGCGTCGTGCTCTTCGCCGACATGCTGGGCAAGGGCGCCGACGAGCGCTCCCTGTCGCAGCACCTGTTCAGCTGGATTCCCGTGGAGGGTTTCCAGGCGGACGTCGCCTTCCAGCTCGACCAGCTGTCGATGACGTTCGTCATGCTGATCACCGGTGTGGGCACCCTGATCCACATCTACTCCATCGGGTACATGGAGCACGACGAGCGGCGCCGCCGCTTCTTCGGCTATCTGAACCTGTTCCTCGCGGCGATGCTCATCCTGGTCCTCGCCGACAACTACCTCCTCCTGTACGTCGGATGGGAGGGCGTCGGCCTCGCCTCGTACCTCCTGATCGGCTTCTGGCAGCACAAGCCCAGCGCGGCCACCGCCGCGAAGAAGGCCTTCCTGGTCAACAGGGTCGGCGACATGGGCCTTTCGATCGCCATCATGCTGATGTTCACCACCTTCGGGACGTTCGCCTTCGGGCCCGTCCTGGAGGCCACGGGTGAGACGTCGGAGGGCAAGCTGACGGCCATCGGCCTGATGCTCCTTCTCGCGGCGTGCGGCAAGTCCGCCCAGGTGCCGCTGCAGTCCTGGCTCGGCGACGCGATGGAGGGCCCGACCCCGGTCTCGGCCCTCATCCACGCGGCGACGATGGTGACCGCCGGCGTGTACTTGATCGTCCGCTCCGGCGCGATCTTCAACGGCGCCCCGGACGCGCAGCTCGTCGTCACCATCGTGGGCGCGGTCACGCTGCTCTTCGGTGCGATCGTCGGTTGCGCGAAGGACGACATCAAGAAGGCGCTCGCCGGATCGACGATGTCCCAGATCGGGTACATGATCCTGGCCGCGGGCCTCGGCCCCATCGGCTACGTCTTCGCGATCATGCACCTGGTGACGCACGGTTTCTTCAAGGCCGGGCTCTTCCTCGGGGCCGGTTCGGTCATGCACGGCATGAACGACGAGGTCGACATGAGGAAGTACGGCGGCCTCAGGAAGTACATGCCGGTCACCTTCGTGACGTTCGGGCTCGGCTATCTGGCGATCATCGGCTTCCCGGGTCTGTCCGGCTTCTTCTCCAAGGACAAGATCATCGAGGCGGCGTTCGCCAAGGGCGGCACGGAGGGCTGGATCCTCGGCTCGGTCGCGCTGCTGGGCGCCGCGATCACCGCGTTCTACATGACACGCGTAATGATCATGACGTTCTTCGGTGAGAAGCGCTGGCAGCCAGATGCGGAGGGCCACGAACCGCACCCGCACGAGTCACCCAGGTCCATGACGATCCCGATGATCGTGCTGGCCTTCGGGTCCGTCTTCGCAGGTGGGTTCTTCAGCATCGGCGACCGCTTCATCCACTGGCTTGAGCCGGTCACCCAGCACGAACACGGCCACTCTCCGCTGAGCGCCGCCACGGTCACGGGCGCCACCATGGTGGTCCTGCTCATCGGCGTGGCCCTCGCCTATTTCCAGTACGGCCGCCGTCCCGTCCCGGTCACCGCCCCGCGCGGTTCGCTGCTCACCCGGGCGGCCCGGCGCGATCTCCTCCAGGACGACTTCAACCACGTCGTCCTGGTCCGCGGCGGTGAGCACCTCACCCGCTCCCTGGTCTACGTCGACCACACCCTGGTCGACGGTGTCGTCAACGGCTCGGCGGCCTCGGTCGGCGGGCTCTCCGGACGGCTGCGCAAGATGCAGAACGGCTATGCCCGCTCCTACGCGGTCTCGATGTTCGGCGGCGTTGCGGTACTCATCGCCGCGACCCTGCTGATGAGGGCGGTCTGATACCGATGTCCTTTCCTCTGCTGACAGCGACGGCGGCCCTGCCCGCGGTCGGCGCGATCGCCGTTGCGGCCGTTCCGGCCGCCCGGCGTACCGCCGCCAAGTGGCTCGCGCTGCTCGTGTCGCTCGCCACGCTCGCGCTCGCCGTGACCGTGCTCGTGCGCTTCGACCCCGACGGGGCCCGCTATCAACTCACCGAGTCCCGCTCGTGGATCGCGGAATTCGGGGTGCGGTACGAGCTCGGGGTGGACGGCATCGGTGTCGCCCTCATCGCGCTCACCGCACTCCTGATGCCCTTCATCATCCTGGCGGGCTGGCACGACGCCGATCCTTCCCCAAGCTCTCAACTTCGTTCGAGCAGGGGAGGCCCCAATGAGACGAAGGCCCCTTATAACTGGCGGCCGACCCAGGGCTTCTTCGCCCTGATCCTGGCCGTCGAGGCGATGGTGATCCTCTCCTTCGAGGCCACCGACGTCTTCCTCTTCTACATCTTCTTCGAAGCCATGCTCATCCCGATGTACTTCCTCATCGGCGGCTTCGGGGACCGCGCCCACGCGGGCACGGACGAGAACGCCTCGGCCCAACGCTCGTACGCGGCCGTGAAGTTCCTCCTCTACAACCTGGTCGGCGGCCTCATCATGCTGGCCGCCGTCATCGGGCTCTACGTGGTGGCGGGGAACTTCTCGCTCCAGGAGATCACCGAGGCGCGGGCCGACGGCACGCTGGAGATGGCCACGAGCACCGAACGGTGGCTCTTCCTCGGCTTCTTCTTCGCCTTCGCGGTGAAGGCGCCGCTGTGGCCGCTGCACACCTGGCTGCCGAACGCGATGGGCGAGTCCACGGCCCCGGTCGCGGTCCTGATCACGGCAGTGGTCGACAAGGTCGGCACGTTCGCGATGCTGCGCTTCTGCCTCGGACTCTTCCCCGAGGCGAGCAAATGGGCGACACCCGTCATCCTGGTGCTCGCGCTGATCAGCATCATCTACGGCGCGCTGCTCGCCGTGGGCCAGCGCGACATCAAACGCCTGGTGGCGTACGCGTCGATCTCGCACTTCGGGTTCATCATCCTCGGCATCTTCGCGATGACCTCGCAGGGCCAGTCCGGCGCGACGCTCTACATGGTCAACCACGGAATCTCGACCGCCGCCCTGATGCTGGTGGCCGGCTTCCTGATCTCGCGGCGCGGCTCGCGGCTCATCGCGGACTACGGAGGGGTGCAGAAGGTCGCACCGGTGCTCGCCGGCACCTTCCTGATCGGCGGTCTCGCGACGCTCTCGTTGCCGGGGCTCGCGCCCTTCGTGAGTGAATTCCTGGTCCTGGTCGGCGCGTTCGCGCGCTATCCGGTGGTCGGGATCATCGCCACCATCGGCATCGTGCTCGCCGCGCTCTACACCCTCGTCCTCTACCAGCGGACGATGACGGGCCCGGTGAAGCCGGAGGTCTCGGCCATGCCGGACCTGCGGGTGCGTGAACTCCTGGTCGTCACACCGCTGATCGCCCTCCTGATCGGCCTCGGCGTCTACCCGAAGCCGCTCACCGACCTGGTCAACCCGGCGGTCAAGCACACCATGTCCGACGTACAGCAGAAGGACCCGAAGCCCGACGTGGAGGCGGCCAAGTGAGCGCATCAGCCGTCCACAGCCTGTGGACAATGGCGTCGGCCGCGGCGCCCCAGGACCAGATCGACAAGATCGACACTCCCACGATCGAGTACGGGCAGCTGTCACCGACGTTGATCGTCATCGGCGCGGCGGTCCTCGGGATCCTCATCGAGGCCTTCGTGCCGCGCAAATCCCGTTACTACGCGCAGGTGTTCGTGGCGGTCGTCGCCCTCACCGCGGCCTTCGCCGCGGTCGTCGGGCTCGCGGCGACCGGGTACGGCACGACGAAGGCACACATCGCGGCCATGGGCGCCATCGCGGTCGACGGACCGGCGCTCTTCCTCCAGGGCACGATCCTTCTGGCGGGCCTCGTCGCGATCTTCACGTTCGCGGAGCGGCGGCTCGACCCGGTGGCACACGGCAAGCGCGTGGACTCGTTCGCCGCGCAGGCCGGAGCGACGCCGGGCAGTGAGGGTGAAAAGGCCGCCACGAAGGCCGGGTTCGCCACCACCGAGGTGTTCCCGCTGGCGCTCTTCGCGATCGGCGGCATGCTCGTCTTCCCGTCGGCGAACGACCTCCTGACGCTCTTCATCGCGCTTGAGGTCTTCTCGCTGCCGCTCTACCTCCTGTGCGCGCTCGCCCGCCGCAAGCGCCTGATGTCGCAGGAAGCCGCCGTCAAGTACTTCCTGCTCGGCTCGTTCTCCTCGGCGTTCCTGCTCTTCGGGATCGCCCTGCTCTACGGGTACGCGGGCTCCGTGTCGTACGGCACGATCGCGAAGGTCATCGACGGCAGCGTCCAGGAGGTCAACCCCGCGCTCGCCGACACCATGGGCAACGACGCGCTGCTCCTGATCGGCGCCGCGATGATCGTCATGGGTCTGCTCTTCAAGGTCGGCGCCGTGCCGTTCCACATGTGGACCCCGGACGTGTACGAGGGCGCGCCCACCCCGGTCACCGGCTTCATGGCCGCGGCGACGAAGGTGGCCGCCTTCGGCGCGCTGCTCCGGCTCCTCTACGTGGTCCTGCCGGGCCTGCGCTGGGACTGGCGCCCCGTGATGTGGGGCGTCGTGATCCTCACGATGCTGGCCGGTGCGATCGTCGCGATCACGCAGACCGACATCAAGCGGCTGCTCGCGTACTCCTCGATCGCCCACGCGGGCTTCATCCTCGCCGGTGTCATCGCCATGACGCCGGACGGCATCTCGTCGGTCCTCTTCTATCTGGGGGCCTACTCCTTCGTGACGATCGGCGCGTTCGCCGTGGTCACGCTGGTGCGGGACGCGGGCGGCGAGGCCACGCATCTGTCGAAGTGGGCGGGGCTCGGGCGGCGCTCGCCGCTGGTCGCCGCCGTCTTCGCGGTGTTCCTGCTCGCCTTCGCCGGCATTCCGCTGACCTCTGGGTTCTCCGGGAAGTTCGCGGTGTTCAAGGCGGCGGCGGAGGGTGGCGCGGGCGCGCTGGTCGTGGTCGGTGTGATCTCGTCCGCGATCGCCGCGTTCTTCTACATCCGCGTGATCGTGCTCATGTTCTTCAGCGAGCCGAAGGCGGACGGCCCGACCGTCGCCGTGCCCTCGCCGCTGACGATGACGGCGATCGGCGTGGGCGTCGCGGTGACGCTGGTGCTCGGCGTGGCCCCGCAGTACTTCCTGGATCTGGCGAACCAGGCGGGGGTCTTCGTCCGGTAGCCGTATCGCCGGCTGTTCCGCATATCTGTTCCACTCGCCGGCCGCCCGGCACCCCGTCCGACAGGGGTGCCGGGCGGCGGCCTGTGGATAACTTCCTGAGGTGTCGGTGCGGAGCCCTATCGTGGAGTCTGTGGTCGAAGCGCGACGCACGGGGGCAGGGCGATGGATGGGATCGATGGCATGAGCGAGGTGACCGTACCGAGCGCGGTGGCGGAGGGCGGCGTGGTGGCGGACAGCGGCGCCGTGGCGGAGAGTGACGCGCTGCGGACTCTGCACCGCGTCTTCGGGTATGACGCGTTCCGCGGCGAGCAGGAAGCGATCATCGAGCACGTGGTCGCGGGCGGGGACTCCGTCGTGCTGATGCCCACCGGCGGCGGCAAGTCGCTCTGCTATCAGATCCCGGCCCTGGTGCGCCCCGGCACCGGCGTCGTGATCTCCCCGCTCATCGCGCTCATGCAGGACCAGGTGGACGCGCTGCGGGCACTCGGCGTGCGGGCCGGGTTCATCAACTCCACGCAGGACTTCGACGAGCGGCGTGTGATGGAGGCCGAGTTCCTGGCGGGGGAGCTCGATGTGCTGTATCTGGCGCCGGAGCGGCTGCGCCTGGAGGGGACGCTCGATCTGCTCTCCCGCGCCAAGATCTCCGTCTTCGCGATCGACGAGGCGCACTGTGTGGCGCAGTGGGGCCACGACTTCCGCCCCGACTATCTGGCGCTCTCCCTGCTCGGCCAGCGCTGGCCGGACGTGCCGCGGATCGCCCTGACGGCGACGGCCACCCATGCCACGCACCGGGAGATCACCGAGCGGCTCGGCATGCCGGACGCCAAGCACTTCGTGGCGAGCTTCGACCGGCCCAACATCCAGTACCGCATCGTGCCGAAGGCCGAGCCGAAGAAGCAGCTCCTGTCCTTCCTCAAGGAGGAGCACGAGGGCGACGCGGGAATCGTCTACTGCCTCTCGCGCAATTCCGTCGAGAAGACCGCCGAGTTCCTGTGCAAGAACGGCATCAAGGCCGTGCCGTACCACGCGGGTCTGGACGGCGGGACGCGCGCGAGGCACCAGTCCCGCTTCCTCCGGGAGGAGGGCCTGGTCGTCTGCGCGACGATCGCCTTCGGCATGGGCATCGACAAGCCGGACGTCCGTTTCGTCGCCCACCTCGACCTGCCGAAGTCGGTCGAGGGGTACTACCAGGAAACGGGCCGTGCGGGACGTGACGGCCTGCCCTCCACGGCCTGGATGGCGTACGGCCTCCAGGACGTCGTCCAGCAGCGGAAGATGATCCAGGGCAGCGAGGGGGACGAGGCGTTCCGCCGCCGGGCCGCCTCGCACCTGGACTCGATGCTGGCGCTGTGCGAGACGGCCCAGTGCCGCAGGGCCCAGCTCCTGACGTACTTCGGCCAGGACGCCGCGGTGGAGTCCTGCGGGAACTGCGACACGTGCCTCGCACCCCCGGAGACCTGGGACGGGACGGTGCCGGCCCAGAAGGTCCTCTCCACGATCGTGCGGCTCCAGCGCGAGCGCGGACAGAAGTTCGGCGCGGGGCAGATCATCGACATCCTGCTCGGCAAGAAGACCGCGAAGGTCATCCAGTTCGACCACGACCAGCTCTCGGTCTTCGGCATCGGCGAGGAGATCGCGGAGGCCGAATGGCGGGGTGTGGTGCGGCAGTTGCTCGCGCAGGGGCTGCTCGCCGTCGAGGGGGAGTACGGCACGTTGGTCCTGACCGAGGAGAGCGGTTCCGTCCTCGGCCGGGAGCGGGAGGTGCGGTTGCGCAAGGAGCCGAAGCGGCCCGCTGCCGCGAAGGCCCCGAAGGGGGAGCGGAAGGCGAAGGCCGCGGCGGCCGTCGCCGAGCTGCCCCAGGAAGCGGTGCCGGTGTTCGAGGCTTTGCGGGCGTGGCGCGGCGCGCAGGCCAAGGAGCTGGGCCTCCCGGCGTACGTGATCTTCCACGACGCCACACTGCGAGAGATCGCCACCCTGCGCCCCACATCCCTGGCAGAGCTGGGCGGCATCAGCGGCCTGGGCGAGAAGAAGCTGGCGACGTACGGGGAGGGAGTACTGGGGGTCTTGGCGGAACTGGACGGCGCGGCGGCTCCGGCGCCGACCGCGCCTCCAGTGCCCTCGCAGGCCTCGGAGTCCCCGGAGGAGGAGTGGCCGGAGCCCCCGGAGGATTTCTGAGCAGCCGAGCCGGAGCGCCCCGTTAGGGGCGCGGGGCTGTGACATGTGCGGCTCCGCCGCGTGGGCGCGACCAGCCGAGGCGACGCCGCAGACGAGTGGCGAGTGGGCCTGTCTCCGGCCAGAGACAGAGCAGATCGGCACGGCAGGCGCCCTTAGGGGCGCGGGGAACTGCGCGACCAGCCACGACGGCGCAGCAGTCGTACACGGCGCCGGGGGCCGGGGGTGGCTACACCCCCGGCCAGCAACCTCAGCGGCTGGAGGCGACCCTGCCAGAGACCTCGCCGAGGCCCACCCGCGTCCCATCCGGGCCGGGTGCCCACGCCGTCAGCGTGACCTCGTCACCGTCCTCGAGGAACGTCCGCTTCCCGTCCGGGAGGACAAGAGGGTCGCGGCCGTTCCAGGTGATCTCGATCAGGGAGCCGTACTGCCCCTCGGACGGCCCGCTGACCGTGCCCGAGCCGTACAGGTCGCCCGTGCGCAGGGACGCGCCGTTCGCCGTCATGTGGGCCAGCTGCTGGGCGGCCGTCCAGTAGACGGTGGAGAAGGGCGGCTCGGAGATGACGTGGCCGTTCAGGGTCACGGTGATGCGAAGGTCGTAGCCGCCGGGCTCGTCGGCGACGGACTCCGCCGAGTCGTCCAGGTAGGGGAGGAGTTCGTGCGTGCGCTCCGGAGGGGCGACCCGCGCCGCGTCCAGGGCCTCCAGCGGCGTGATCCACGCCGAGACCGAGGTGCAGAAGGACTTGCCGAGGAACGGCCCGAGCGGCACGTACTCCCAGGCCTGGATGTCGCGCGCCGACCAGTCGTTGAGGAGGGTCAGCCCGAAGACGTGCTCCCGGAAGTCCGCGAGCGGCACCGGGGTGCCGAGTTCCGACGGCGTACCCACGACGAAGCCGACCTCGGCCTCGATGTCGAGGCGGACGGAGGGCCCGAAGACCGGGGCCGTCTCCGTAGGTGCCTTGCGCTGCCCGCAGGGGCGTACCACCTCGGTCCCGGAGACCACAACGGTGCCTGACCGGCCGTGGTAACCAATGGGGAGGTGCTTCCAGTTGGGGGTCAGCGGGGACGGCGCGTCCGGGCGGAAGATCTGGCCCAGGTGGGTCGCGTGATGCTCGGAGGCGTAGAAGTCCACGTAGTCCGCGACCTCGAAGGGGAGGTGCAGCGTGACCTCGGACAGCGGGTACAGCAGGGGGCGCACGACCTCGCGGTGCGCCGGGATCGTGACCCACGCGGTGAGCGCGCGCCGCACGTCGGACCACGCCGTGCGACCCGCGGCGAGCAAGGGGTTGAGCGTGGGCCTGGCGAGCAGCGAGACATAGGGCGAGCCGAGCGCCGCGGCGGCTGCGCCCGCGTCGAGGACGTGATCGCCGAGCCGTACGCCGACCCGGCGTTCCGCGGCGGCGGCCGAGCCGCCGACCAGGGCGAACACGCCGTACGGGAGATTGTGCGGCCCGAAGGGATCGCCCTCCGCGAGAGCGAAGGGGTCGCCTACGGAGTGGGCGGAAGGGTCGCTCCCGGCCGGGTCGAGCGGGGTGTGCTCGGACATGCGTACCTGCCTCGCTTTCCATATGGGTGTGCCACACGTTACGTGGGAACCTCCGGTTGGGGCAGTGTCTAAAGAGTTCGCAATGTCCGGATAAGCCTTGCTGGAGCGGTCAGTTCCGGCTTAGCGTCCTTTGGGGGGACGCGGACGGGGTGGGTCCGGGTCATACGGAGGGACACGTGGGGGGACCCGTGGCCAAGAGGAACGACGACGTGCCCTTCGCGATCGACCGTGAGGTGCCCGGCCTGATCGTGAAGTTCGGGAACTATCCGCTGCACCACGGCGGTGTGGGCGCGATCCGCAGCCTTGGGCGGCTCGGCGTGCCCATGTACGCGATCACCGAGGACCGTTACACACCTGCTGCCGCCTCCCGGCATCTCACCGGCGCCTTTCCCTGGCCGACGACCGGGACCGAGCAGCCGGAACGGCTCGTGGAAGGGATGCTGCGCCTCGCGCGCCGCATCGGCAGGCCCACGGTCCTGATCCCGACCGACGAGGAAGCGGCCGTCCTCATCGCCGAGCACCAGGAGCCGCTGAGCGCTGCGGGGTTCCTCTTCCCGCGCGTGGAGCCGGAGTTGCCCCGCCGCCTCGCCAGCAAGCAGGGCCTGCACGAGCTGTGCGTGGAGCACGGCATCGTCTCGCCCGCCGCGTCGTTCCCCGAGAGCTACGGGGACATCGCGGACTTCGCCGCGACCGCGGTTTTCCCAGTGGTCGCCAAGAACCGCGAGGCGTTCACGCGCCGCTCCCGGCCCGCGGTGAACGGGACGACGCGCATAGAGACCCGGGAGGGCCTGCTCGGCCTCGCCCGTGACTGGGGCGAGCGGCCCGGGGTGATTCTCCAGGAGTATCTGCCGCGGGAGCAGGCCGAGGACTGGATCGTGCACGCGTACTTCGACGCGAACTCCGCGCCGTGCGCGCTGTTCACGGGCGTCAAGGTGCGCTCCTGGCCGCCGCACGCGGGGATGACGGCGAACGCGTACGTCGTCGACAACCCGGAACTCGCGGACCTCGCCGCGCGTTTCATCAAACAGATCGGCTTCACCGGCGTCATCGACCTCGACCTGCGCTTCGACCGGCGCGACGGTCAGTACAAACTGCTCGACTTCAACCCTCGCGTGGGCGCGCAGTTCCGGCTCTTCGAGAGCGAGTCCGGGATCGACGTCGTCCGCGCGATGCACCTGCACCTGACAGGGCGCCCGGTTCCGGAGGGGGAGCAGCGCGCCGGACATCGCTACGTCGTCGAGAACATCGACCTGCCCGCCCTCCTCGCCTACCGCCGCAGCGGTTATACGACACCGCACGCGCCCCCACACGCGAGCGGTACGGAACTGGCGTGGCTCGCGGCGGACGACATGAAGCCGTTCTTCACGATGCTCGCGCGGTTCGTGCGGCCCGGGGCGAAGCATCTCTATCAACTGTGGCGGACCAACCGCCGCGGCAGCACCACCAGTTAGTACCGCTCCACCACGAAGTAGGAACACGCGGCAAGTGACGTGACGTCCTGGGGAGGGACTTCGTGATCCATCCAGTAGCAGTGATCGGGGCGGGGCCGTTCGGCCTGTCCACCGCGGCTCATCTGCGGGCCAGAGGCATTCCGGTGCGGGTCTTCGGCGACCCGATGGTGAGCTGGCGCGCGAACATGCCCGCGGGCATGCTCCTGAAGTCGACCCCCGTGGCCTCGAACATCGACGCGCCGCAGCGCGGCCACACCCTCGTCGACTACTGCGACGCGGCGGGCATTCCGCGTCTGGTGACCGACGAGGACATCATCCCGATCGAGACCTTCGTGTCGTACGGCCGATGGTTCCAGGAGAAGCTCGTGCCCGACCTGGAGCAGGTGCGGGTGGTGTCGGTGGACCGCAAGGGCACGGCGGGCTTCGATCTGAAGCTGGACTCCGGCGAGCAGTTCACGGCCCGTTCCGTGGTGGTCGCCACCGGCCTCTCGGGCCTCGCGCAGCTGCCGCCCGCGCTCGCCGCGGCGGCACCCGACGGTCCTGCCCCCACCGGGCCCGTCTCGCACAGCTCGCAGCACAGCGACCTGTCGCGATTCGCGGGGCGCGAGCTGATCGTGGTCGGCGCAGGCCAGTCGGCCCTGGAGACGGCCGCGCTCGCCGCCGAAGCGGGCGCGACCGTGCGGGTGGTGGCGCGCGGCAAAGGGTCGGTGGCCTTCGGGGAGCCTCCGTGGAAGCAGCCGAAGCTGCGCCCCGAGTCGCCGTTCGGCCGCGCCTGGTCGCTCTACGCCATCAGCTACTACCCCCACCCCTACCGCTATCTGCCCCCGCAGGCCCGCCACTTCCTGGTCCGCCGCATCCTGGGCCCGCTGGGCGCGTGGTGGCTGCGTGAACGCTTCGAGGGCAAGGTCGAGAAGCGCGAGGTCCGCCGGATCGTATCGGCGGACATCAGAGACGGCAGCCCCGTCCTGCGCGTCGAAACCCTGGGCGGCCGCATCCGGGACCTTTCCGCCGACCACGTCATAGCGGCGACGGGATACCGAGTCGACATCGCCGCGATGGACTTCCTCGGCCCCGCCCTCCGCGCCCGCCTGGCAGCAAGCAGAGGCACACCGAAACTGGGCGCGGGCTACGTCTCATCGATCCCGGGCCTGTACTTCACGGGCCTCCCGGCGGCGGCGTCATACGGCCCGGTGATGCGCTTCGTGTGCGGCACGGAGTTCGCGTCGCCACGGCTGGCGGGGCATTTGGCGCGGGCGCACGGGTGAGGGCTCAGCTTTCGCTCGCCAGGGTCCACGCCGGTGAGTCCTCCGGAGGTGCCGGGAGGATCTCGTAGGCGGAGAGGTCGACGTCTTCGTCCTCGTCGCCGGAGGGGAGCGGCCGCCCGTCCCCGAGCGGCTCGAGGTACAGGCCGTAGGCCCAGTACTCCGGCAGTTCGTGGCACATGAGGTCCGGGTACGGGGAGATCTTCAGCCCCCCGTATCTCTCGTTGACGCGAGCCACAGCCTCCGCGCGGGAGATCCCGAAGCGGATCACCGCTTCGTCGACGATGTCCCTGAAGTAGTCGAGCATGCCGTCGTCCAGTCGCATCAGGAATGCTGATCTCTTCAGGGGCGCGACGGACTCGTGCGTCATGACCTCTCCGGGGCGGCTTCAAGGTCAAGTACTACCGTAAGAGCCGTTCGCGGCGACACGTCCAAGTGAATCCTTCGAGCGCCGGTAGTGCGACCAGCGCACTTCGCTCGTCACAGCTCTTGTCACGTTGCTATCGGCAGCGCCCGGGATCCGTATTCTCTGGATCATGGCTGCACCCCTCGCATATTCACTCATCGCCACTGACCTGGACGGAACGCTGCTGCGCGGCGACGACACCGTCTCCGACCGGTCGTTGGCCGTGCTGGCGGCGGCGGCCGCGGCGGGGGCGCGCCATCTGGTGGTGACGGGGCGGCCCGCGCCGCGCGTGAAGCCGCTCCTGGACGATCTGGGGAGCGGCGGACTCGCCGTCTGCGGGCAGGGGGCGCAGTTGTACGACTCCGGGGCCGACCGCATGGTCTGGTCCGTGACCCTCGACCGCGAGCTCGCCGAAGCCGCGCTCGGGAAGATCGAGGCGGAGGTCGGGCAGGTCTACGCCGCCGTCGACCAGGACGGCGTGGACGGGCTCACCCTCATCGAGCCCGGGTATCTGATGCCGCATCCCACCCTGCCCGCCGTCCGCGTGCGCAGGCGTGACGACCTGTGGGCCGAGCCCATCAGCAAGGTGCTCCTGCGCCATCCCGAGCTGAATGACGACGAGTTGGCCGCCGTCGCACGCGATGCCGTCGGGCCCCTCGCCACCGTCACCATGTCCGGCCCCGGCACCGTCGAGCTCCAGCCGCGCGGGGTGACCAAGGCGACCGGCCTCGCCCTCGCCGCCGAGCGGCTCGGGATGACGGCGGAGGACACCCTTGCCTTCGGCGACATGCCCAATGACGTGCCGATGTTCGTGTGGGCGGCCCGGGGCGTCGCCATGGCCAACGCCCACCCCGACCTCAAGTCCGCCGCCGACGAGGTGACTTCGTCGAACGAGGATGACGGGGTGGCCGTGGTGCTCGAACGGCTGCTCGTAGCGGCGGAGTAGCCCCCTAGCCCGCCGTACGTGGAATGCGCTTCTCCCACGTCCTGTGGAACACCACCTCGTCGCCGTCCTTGCACACCACCTCGTTCGAGGTGATGAAGTCCGTCGCGTCGCACGTGATCTCGGAGCGGGAATTGATCGACACGTCCCACGCCATCTCCGGGCGGTGCAGGCGGATCGTCCAGTCGGAGCGGGTGCGGGCGCTGAGGGGGTCGCTCTCGTTGATCGTGTACGTCTCCACCGCGTCCTCGGTGAATTCGAGACCGTCCGGGTAGATTCGCGTGCCGCCGTAGCGCGGGTCCACCTCCATGCGCCATTCGCCCTTCGCCACGTCGCGTACGACCAGACGCTCGGGCCGCAGCTCGTCGAGCGTCGCCGGGTACACCACCCCGAGGGGCTCCGACTGCTCGGGCGGGGCGAACGTGATCGACGGGTCCAGATCGCCCTCCCGCACCGGGAGTTCGAGCGCGCTGCCCGCCGGATCCAGGACGAAGCCCGCCGAATCCGCCTGCGGCCAGATCCACGGCCAGTACGCGGACGACACCGCGAGCCTGATCTTGTGTCCGGGCGGGAACGTGTGGCCGATCGCGTTCAGTTCGAAGGTCACGTCCTCCGTCCCGCCCTCCGGCCACGGGTCCACCCTGTCCCGGCCGTTGCGCGAGGAGAGATTCAGGACGCCCCGCGTCACGAGCGTCGACGAACCGTCCGGGGCCACGTCACACACACGCGCGATCGCCTGGCCGGACGGGGTGTCCATGGTCAGGCGCAGCTTCACCTTGGGGCGGCCCAGGATGCGTACGGCCGAGGGGACCTCGAACTCGAAGCACGCCGACTTCGCGTCCTCGTCCCGCTGGTCCGGCGGCAGGTCCGCGTCGTTGCCGAACGGGAAGTAGCGGCCCGCGTCCAGGCCCGTGTGCTGCGGGGAGTTGACGATCAGCGGGGCGCCCTGGAGGGCGTACGCGGTCGGGGTGACGTTCGGCGAGGGCCAGGAGGGGTCGCCGACCCAGCCGCCCGGCAGCTCCGCGTACACCGTCGCCGGCGGGTGCGATTCGCTGATCCAGGAGCGCAGCTTCGGCTCGGACATCACGTCGTTGTCGATGCCCTTCAGATGGTGGTCCCACCACCTCAGCGTCTCCTGGAGGAAGCCGATCGCCGGGCCCGGCGGAAGGCCCCGGTCCGGGTACTGGTGCGACCACGGCCCGATCAACCCCCGTACGTCCCCCGGCAGATGCTCGACCAGGCGCAGGACCGTGTCCCGGTAGGGGTCGTGGAAGCCGCCCACCGCGAGCACCGCCGCGTTGATCGCCGAGTAGTCCTCGCTGACGCTGCCGTGCCGCCAGTAGTCGTCCCGCGTCTGGTGGTCGAGCCAGGTGTGGATGAAGGGATCGACGGCTTCGAGGCGGCTCTCCCACATCTCCCGCCAGCGGTCGCCGACGAAGAGCGGGTCCGGCGGGCGGGAGACGAAGGCCAGCATCGTGGCCGCCCACGCGTGCATGTCCACCGCGAGGACGGAACCACCCATGTAGTGCACGTCGTTGTCATAGCGGTCGTCCGCGGAGCAGACCGTGATGATCGCCTTGAGCGGCTCGGGAGCGAGGGCCGCGATCTGGAGGGAGTTGAAGCCGCCCCAGGAGATGCCGAACATGCCGACCTTGCCGGAACACCAGGGCTGCGCGGCGAGCCAGTTGACGACCTCCACCCCGTCGGCAAGCTCCACCGCGTCGTACTCGTCGCCCGGCATGCCCTCCGAGTTGCCGTGCCCCCGCACGTCCACGCGCACGGAGGCGTAGCCATGGCCCGCGTACCAGGGGTGGCGCTGGAAGTCGCGCGGCGCCGTCCAGTCGCTCAGGCGGTAGGGGAGGTACTCGAGGAGCGCGGGGACGGGTTCGTCCGTCACCGGGCGCCAGATGCGCGCGTACAGCTTGGTCCCGTCCGGGAGGGGTACCTGGACGTCCTCGCGGGTCGTCTCGTACGGGAAGGATGAGCGAATCTGCATGGGGGGAACCTCAGTGTCCTCTGTGGCCTATGTGTCCTATGTGTCCTCAGTGGACGGGGTGCATGGTGCGGCGCAGCCACGGGGCGAGCAGGATGACGGCGACACCGGCGGCCACCGCGATCGCGCCGTTCACGCCGAAGTACGCCGGGTTGGAGACCTCTCCGTACAACTTCACGACCTGCGCCTGGATGCCGTTGGCGAGGGCGAGCGAGAGGAACCAGAGGGCCATGGTCTGGCTGGCGAAGGCCTGGGGGGCGAGCTTCGTCGTGGCGGACATGCCGGAGGTCTCCACGAGGATGTCGCCGAGACCGAGCAGCAGGTACGAGCCGACGATCCACCAGACCGCCATCTTGTAGGTGTCGTCGCCGTGGCCGGAGGTCGGAAGGACCATCAGGAGGAACGAGAGGCCGCCCAGGATCACGCCGAACGCGATCTTGTTGGAGGCGTGCGGCTGGCTGTGGCCCATCCGGGCCCAGACCGTGGCGACGACGGGGGCGAGCGCGACCTCGAAGGCGCCGAGCGCGGAGGCGTACCAGCTCGCGGGGAAGGTGAAGCCGAAGATCGCGGTCTCGGCGTTCGTCGACGCGAGCAGGATCATCGTCGAGTACGCCTGGAAGAGGATGAAGTTGAAGACGACCGAGGCCAGGAAGAGCACCACGTACGGCTTGAGGCGGCCGCGCTCCTCGGACGTCACCCGTGGGCTGCGGAACATGACCACGAAGTAGACGATGGGCGCGATCACCGAGATGACGGTGAGCAGGTCGACGAAGCGGTCCATCGTCAGCCAGCCGACGGCGGCGAGCACACCCGCGAGGGCGGCGAACACGAGGATGCCCACGACGATCAGGACGACCGCGCGGCGCATGGCGTCCTTGGGCAGCGCGAACTCGGCCGATGCCTTGCGTCCGGCGAGGTGACGACGGCCGAGGACGTACTGGATCAGGCCGAAGGTCATGCCGATCGCCGCCGCGGAGAAGCCCCAGTGCCAGCCCTTGTGGTCGCCGAGCCAGCCGGTGATCAGCGGTCCCGCGAAGGCGCCGATGTTGATGCCCATGTAGTACAGGGCGAAGCCCGCGTCGCGGCGGTCGTCGTCGGTGCGGTAGAGCTTGCCGACCATCGAGGCGACGTTCGGCTTGAGCAGGCCGGTGCCCGCGCTGATCAGGCCGAGCCCGACCCAGGTCATCGTCGCCGTCGGCACGGCCATCGAGTAGTGGCCGCACGCGATGAGGATGCCGCCCCACAGCACCGCGCGGTACGAGCCGAGGATGCGGTCGGCGAGCCAGCCGCCGGCCACCGAGACGAGATAGACGAGCGTTCCGTACGCCGCCGACACCGAGGCGGCGGTTCCGGAACTCATGCCCATTCCGTCGTTCGCGACGGAGTCCGCGAAGTACAGGACGAGGATGGCCTGCATGCCGAGGAACGAGAAACGCTCCCAGACCTCGAGGCCCGACAGGGTGAGCAGCCCGCGCGGCTGCCCGAAGAAGGCGTGGTCGTCCCCGGGCGGCGGCTCCGTCGGCGGCTCCGCGGGCGGTTCGGTGTCGGGCTCGATGCGGGACAAAGGTTCTGCTCCCGGTGGTTCTGGGGCGTATCAGCTGATCAAGAACATACCGGTGGTCACCGCGTGCCGCCTGGGCGGCATTGCACAGGCGGGTGCCCACTGTGATCGAAAGGCGACCGGATACGCTGACTTGAGTGATGGCAGCGACACATCGACAAACCGTGTCATCGAAGCGATCATCACGCAAAGACCGACCGAGTGATGATCGACCGAGTGACCGACTTGTGATCGTCAGCAGACAGGAGAACCCCTCGTGACCGTCGTCGGGCCCTTCGGCCTCAGCGTGCGGGACCAGGCTCTCGAAGCCGATGTCCAGGCCGGATTGGCGGCCGTCGAGGAAGGTCTGCTCGACGCCACCAAAAGCGGGGTCCCCTTCATCACGGAGGCCGCGCAGCATCTGGTGCGCGCGGGCGGCAAGCGGTTCAGGCCGCTCCTCGTGATGCTCGCCTCGCAGTTCGGCGATCCGTACGCGCCGGGGGTCGTGCCCTCCGCCGTCGTCGTCGAGCTCACGCACCTCGCGACGCTCTACCACGACGACGTCATGGACGAGGCGGACGTGCGCCGCGGGGTCGAGAGCGCCAACCAGCGCTGGGGCAACTCCGTCGCCGTGCTCACGGGTGACTTCCTCTTCGCCCGCGCCTCGTACATCCTGGCGGACCTCGGCCCGGACGCCGTTCGCATCCAGGCGGAGGCGTTCGAACGCCTGGTCACCGGCCAGATCCTGGAGACGGCGGGGCCGAGCGAGGGCCGCGACCCGGTCGACCACTACCTCGACGTGCTGGGCGGCAAGACCGGCTCGCTCGTCGCCGTGGCGTGTCGTTTCGGCGCCATGATGTCGGGCGCCGACGAGACCGTCGTGGACGTCCTGACCCAGTACGGCGAGCGGCTCGGTGTCGCCTTCCAGCTCGCCGACGACGTACTGGACATCGCATCCGACTCGCACGAGTCCGGCAAGACGCCCGGCACCGACCTGCGCGAGGGCATTCCCACGCTTCCGGTCCTGCGCCTGCGTGAGCGGGTGGAGAAGCTCGGGCTCCCCGAGGACATCGCCCTGTGCGAGCTCCTGGACTCGGACCTGACGGACGACGCCCGGCACGCGGAGGCGCTGGCGCGGCTGCGGGTCCACCCGGCCCTGGAGCAGGCGCGCAAGGACACCGTGCGGTATGCGGAGGAGGCGCGGGACACCCTCGCGCCGCTGCGGGACTGCGACGCGAAGGCGGCGCTGGTCGAGCTCTGCGATCTTGTGGTGCACCGGGCCGGCTGAGGCCCGAGCGCAGAATGTGACCGAGGTCACACCCGCTGTCGCGAGCGTGCCGTGGAAGACGGACTACGTGTGGCGCTGTGCCCTGAGTTGGGCCATGACTGCCTGGGCGGTGCTTCCCCTACTGGTTGGGGGAGGTACCGCCCCTTGTGTCATCCCTCAGCAGTACGTGGAGTTGCTCCCGGGGTCTGACGCTTCTGGCTGGCCGATTTGGTCGTATGGACAACAACAAGGTCCGGCAAGAACAACCACTCCTGACCTATTCGGGTGAGAATGGCGGCGCGGAGTGGACGCACGCACGTACTGGGAAGGCCGCCGCCGACCACGGAGGTAGGGCACACAATGGCACCGTACGAACCGGAGCAGAACACCAGCGAGACCGGAGAGCTGCGCGTGGGCCGCCGCAAGGCGGCGCGTTACGTGGTTCCCGTCGCGGTGGCGGGGGTGGCGGCGGCGACCATCGGGCTCGTCCCGGCGCTCGCCACGTCGGGCGACCCCAAGCTGCCCGATGTCACCGCGCAGGAACTCATCGAGAAGATCGCCGCGTCGGACACGGAGCAGCTCTCCGGCACCGTGAAGATCAGCACCGACCTCGGCCTCCCGTCCTTCGGCGGGGACATGGCCGGCGGCCTCGCGCAGGGCGGCGGCTCGGGCGGCGATGACGGCGGCGACGAAGGCTCGGCCGCGGACCCGCAGGCCAAGCTGATGGAACTGGCCACCGGCACGCACACGCTGCGCGTCGCCGCCGACGGCCCCGACAAGCAGAAGCTGTCCGTCCTGGACGACGCGGCCGAGTACAGCCTGATCCACAACGGCGACGACGTGTGGGCCTACGACAGCAAGTCGAACGAGGTCCACCACTCCAAGTCGGCGGGCAAGGCCGGGGATTCCGGCAAGAAGGACGCCCCCGAGAACCTCCCCGAGGACGTCCCGTCCACTCCCAAGGAACTGGCCGACGAAGCGCTGAAGGCAGTCGACGACACGACGTCGGTGAAGGTGGACGGCACCGCGCAGGTCGCCGGCCGCGATGCCTACCGCCTGGTCATCAAGCCCAAGCAGTCCGGCTCGACGGTCGGCCAGATCACGGTCGCCGTGGACGCCAAGACCGGTACGCCGCTGAAGTTCACGCTCAGCCCGTCGGGCGGCGGCAGCGCGGTCGTCGACGCGGGCTTCACCAAGGTCGACTTCGCGAAGCCCGAGGCGTCGACCTTCGACTTCACGCCGCCGAAGGGCGCGAAGGTCACGGAAGGCGACGACGCCAAGGAGTTCAAGGGAGAGGCGTCCAAGGGCAAGGAGTTCAAGGGCGGCGAGGACCTGAACGGCCTGAACGTCATCGGCAAGGGCTGGAACTCCATCGCCGAGCTGGAACTGCCGGGCGGCCAGGGCATCCCGACGGGCGGCTCCGGCGACGTCCCGCCGGACGCGCAGCAGCTCCTCGACTCGCTCGGCGACAAGGTGTCGGGCGACTTCGGCTCGGGCACGGTCTTCAAGACGCGCCTGATCAACGCCCTCATCACCGAGGACGGCAAGGTCTACGCGGGCGCGGTCACCAAGGACGCCCTCGTGAAGGCGGCGAACGCGGCGAGCTAGAGCGCAAGCACTCGCAGAGGCCCAACAGGCGGCGGGTTCAGGGGGGAACCACCCTGAGCCCGCCGCAACGGTGAGGGAGGACAAGGTGCCGCCCAGCAACGGCAGCCCGCCGCACAGCGTGATCGAGACGGACGCCCTCACCAAGCGCTACGGCAAGCAACTGGCCGTGGACAAGCTGAGTCTCACCGTCCCCCAGGGCAGCGTCTTCGGGTTCCTCGGACCGAACGGCTCCGGCAAGACGACCACCATCCGCATGCTCATGGGCCTGATCGAGCCGACTTCCGGCCAGGCACGGGTCCTGGGCCGCCCCATGCCGCGCGACACGCGAGCGGTGCTCCCGCACGTCGGCGCGCTCATCGAGGGCCCCGCCCTCTACGGCTTCCTCTCCGGCCGCGACAACCTCCTGCGGTACGACGCCGCCGACCCGACCGCCGATCCGCGCACCCGCCGCGCCCGCGCCGGAGCGGCCCTGGACCGGGTGGGGCTGAGCGCCGCCGCAGGCAAGAAGGCGAAGGCGTACTCACTCGGCATGAAGCAGCGCCTCGGCCTCGCGGCGGCGTTGCTCCAGCCGCGCAGACTCCTCGTGCTCGACGAGCCGACCAACGGCCTCGACCCACAGGGCATGCGCGAAATCCGTTCGCTCGTGCGGGAGTTGGCGTCGGACGGTACGACTGTTTTCCTCTCCTCGCACCTCCTGGACGAGATCGAGCAGGTCTGTACGCATGCCGCGGTGATGGCCCAGGGCCGACTGATCACCCAGGGCCCTGTCGCCGAACTCGCCGCCGGCGCGCGGGGGCGGCTCGTCGTGACGACGCCGGACACGGGGGAGGCGGTCCGTGTCCTGAAGGAATTCGGCGTGACGGACCTCGTCGTGACGGAGGACCGCGTGACGGGCGAACCACCGGGCGCGGAGACCGGCACCGACCTCGCGGAGCTGAACGCCGCGCTGGTCGGCGCGGGCGTACGGGTACGGGGCTTCGGCGTCGAACGGGCCTCGCTGGAGGACGCCTTCGTGGCGCTGACGGGGGAGGGCTTCGATGTCGCGGGCTGAGGCCGACGGCGTACGAACAGATGCCGACGGCGTCCGAGCGGATGACGTACGAGCCGATGCGGTACGAGAGGTGAGCGGCCCCCGCGAAGTGCGGTGGATCTGGACCTTCGGCCTCTTCCGCAGCGAGCTGGGTATCACCTTCCGCCGCTGGCGCACCCTCGCCCTGCTCGGCGTGCTCGCCGCCGTGCCGATCCTCGTGGGCGTCGCCGTCAAGATCGAGACCAGTGACGGCTCGTCGATGGGTGGGGGAGGCGAGGGCGGGGGGCCGGCGTTCATCGCGCAGGTCACCAACAACGGCCTGTTCCTGGTCTTCACCGCGCTTGCCGCGACCCTCCCCTTCTTCCTGCCCATGGCGGTCGGTGTCGTCGCGGGCGACTCCATCGCGGGCGAGTCCAGCGCGGGGACGCTGCGCTACCTCCTGGTCGCCCCCGCGGGACGGACGCGCCTGCTGCTCGCCAAGTACGCGACGGCGATGACGTTCTGCCTGGTCGCGACGCTCGTCGTCGCCGTGTCCGCGCTCGCCGTCGGGGCGTTGCTGTTCCCGCTCGGCGAGGTCACCACGATCTCCGGCACCCGGATCGGCTTCGGCGAAGGGCTGCTGCGGGCCCTGCTCATCGCCCTCGTGGTCGCCGCGTCACTGATCGGTGTGGCGGCGCTCGGTCTGTTCGTGTCGACGCTGACGAGCAGCGGCATCGCGGCGATGGCGACGACCGTCGGACTGCTCATCACCATCCAGATCCTCGACCAGATCCCCCAACTGCACGCCATCCAGCCGTACTTCTTCTCGCACTACTGGCTGTCCTTCGCGGACCTGATGCGTGAGCCCGTCTACTGGGACGAGCTGGTCAAGAACCTCGGCCTCCAGGGCCTGTACGCGGCCCTGTTCGGTACGGCGGCGTGGGCGAGGTTCGGGGCGAAGGACATCACGGCGTAGCGGGCGTCAGCTCTCGTACGGGAAGCGCGCGAGCTCAGGCTCCTGCGCGAAGAACGTCTTGGCCTCGGTCAGAGCCCGCTCGTCCGCCAGTACGTCACCGGGCTTGCTGCCGTTGCCGAGCAGTACGCCGCCGAAGCGCATCCCGAGATACGCGGCGGAGTTGCGCAGGGTGCCGACCAGCGGATCGGCGACGACCGGCTGGTCGTCGGCGAGCGCCGTCACGCCCCACAGGGTGCGCCCGGCCATCGTGGCCTTGAAGTCGACGCCGGGGGTGCGCAGCCAGCCCGACCAATAGTCGAGGTAGCGCTTGGTGTTGGCGGAGACGGAGTACCAGTACAGGGGCGACGCGATGACGATGTCGGTCGCCTCGACGGTCGCGTCGAGCAGTGTCGCGACGTTGTTGCCGGACGGTCGGACGTGGTCGCTGTCGTGGCGGAGGTCCTCGAAGTCCGGTACGGGGTGGTCGGCGAGGTTCAGCCAGCGCTGCTCGACGTCCGACGGGAGCTGCTCGGCGGCCTTGCGGGCCAGTGTCTCCGTGTTGCCGTCGGGGCGCGAGCTGCCGAGCACGAACAGGAACGTGCGGGTCATGGTGGTCCCCCTGGTCTGAGGCGTGGTGGCGCACGGCCGTGCAGGTACAGGGCCGTGCAATTACCTGCGCATGCACTATATGCATGCGCAGGTAATTGCGTCCAGGGGTTACCTGAGCCGGGAGTGCGGCGCGCTCAGGCGGAGAGCCCCCACACCGCGTACGCCACGGCGTCGCTGTTGCGGTCGAGCGCGGTGCCGTCGATGTTCGACTCCGTGTCGCACGCGGAGTGGTAGCACTTGTCGAACGGCTCACCGGTCGTGCCGCCCCAGTTCCGGGCCTGCTCGGCGGTCTTCTTGTAGTCGGCGCCGCTGAACAGTCCGCCGACCGGGACGCCCGCGTCCTTGAACGGCGCGTGGTCCGAGCGGCCGTCGCCCTCCTCGTCGGGCTCCGTGGTGATGTCCAGGCCGCCGTAGAAGTCCTTGAAGGTCTTCTCGATGGCCGGGTCGTCGTCGTAGACGAAGTAGCCCGGGTTCGGGGAGCCGATCATGTCGAAGTTCAGATAGCCCTTGATCTTCGAGCGCTCGGCCGCGGGCAGCTCGTCGACGTAGTGCGAGGAGCCGACGAGGCCCAGTTCCTCCGCTCCCCACCAGGCGAACCGCAGGTGCTTGGCCGGCTTGTACTGCTCGCGCGCCACGGTGAGCGCGGTCTCCAGGATGGCGGCGGAGCCGGAGCCGTTGTCGTTGATGCCGGGTCCCGAGCCGACGCTGTCCAGGTGCGAGCCCGCCATGACGACCTGGTCGGCGGAGCCGCCGGGCCAGTCCGCGATCAGGTTGTAGCCGGTCTTGCCGTTGGAGGTGAACTCCTGGAGTGACGTGGTGAATCCGGCCGCGTCCAGCTTGCCCTTCAGGTAGTCGACGGAGGCCTTGTAGCCCGCGCTGCCGTGGGCACGGTTGCCGCCGTTGGACGAGGCGATGGACTGCAGCTGCGAGAGGTGGCCCTGGACGTTGGCCACGGAGATGTCGGGCGCGGCGGCTGTGGGGGCCGGGGCCGCGGAGGACAGGGCGCTGGTCGTGAAGAGTCCGGTGACGGCTATGACGGCGGCCGCCGTGGCGCGTCCGGGAACGGAGAGCTTCATGTGGGGGGCTCCGTGTTCTGTTGGATCGTTCGTTGCGTGGGGGGTTCGCGGTACGCCGATTCCGCGAACGTCGAACGGAATTGGCGTGCCTGATGGTGGGGGTGAGCTTGACCGTGCGTCAAGAGCGCATATCGGGCGGGGTGTTCCGCAAGGCGGTCACCGGCGGCACGAACACGGCCCAGCCGGGGGCATAGGTGTCCGGAACGGGGTGGCGCCGCCAGTCACGGGCCCAGCGCGGAGGCTTCTTCCCGCGCAGGACCAGAGCGGCGGGCTGCCGCCGGTCACCGTGGCGGACCGCCGAGCATCCGGAGACGTACGCGATGGGGATCACCGAAGTGTTGCCTTTCAGGAGGCAGGGGGCGCGGACCCCGTGCTCGTACAGGACGTCGGTGATGCGGTCCCAGTCGCCGCGGGCGCCGACCTGGATACGGGCGTTGCCGAAGGCGAGCGGGAGTTGGACCGCGAGGTGGGCGACGAGGAGGCCGACGACGCCGACGGCGATGGTGCGCCTCGCGCGACCGGCGGGGCGCCTCGCCCGGTCGACGAGGGCAAGGAGGCCCAAGGCGGCGGGAACCGCGAGGAGGGCGTGGGTGGGCAGGAGGAAGCGGGGAGCCCCGTAGGGGACGAGGAAGAAGTAGGGCAGGGCGGCGGCCACGGCGGCGACCACGGCCAGCCAGAGGTCGCGACGGGCTGCCCCGAGGATGGGGCCCGCGGCCATGGCGTCGACCGTCCTCCCCGCGGCCCACAGCCCGGCGGCCACGAGAAGGGGCAGCAGGATCCACCACTCCGCGGCCACGATTCTGAGCTGGTCGGCGGCGCATGGCCGGCACAGCAAAGGGCCGTCCAGGGCGGTGAATTGAGCCTCGATGGCGGCCAGGGGGCGCAGGCCGCCCTGCACGTCGCTCGCGGCGGTGAGCCGTGCGCGGACACCGCCGAAGCGGACGTACGCCTCGATGGCCCACGGCAGCAGACCGGCCAGGAGGCCGCCCATCACGGCGAGCAGGCGCCCCCGTGACCGCCAGGCGGGCACCAGCAGGGCCGCGGCGAGCAGCGGGACGGCTACGGCGGCGCCGTCGTTGGGGCGCATCAGGGCGGCGACGGCGAGCCCCGCCGCGATCCCCGCGAGGGCGAGGCGTCCGGGGCGGGCCCCGAGGAAGAGCCCGACCGCCGCCGTGACGCCCATGGCGGTGTAGTGGTTCGGCATCGCGGCGTTCGCGTAGAACAGCGCGAACCAGAGGCTGCCGTAGAGACCGGCGGCCACGCCGACGGCGACGGGGCGGTGCGCGACGACACGCAGCCAGGGGCGGAAGCCCAGGTAGAGGGCGGCGGACGAGAGCAGCGTCAGCCACACCCTGAGCAGGACGGTCGAGTCGCTCCAGGTCGCCACGGGGGAGATGAGGAGCGGCACGCCTCGGGTGCGGGGAGCGCTGAACGGGGTGGCGGGCGCGTACGGCGGGAAGCGGCTCGCGTAGACGATCTCGTCCCAGCCGAGGGACAGGGTGAGGGGGACGAGGGCCAGGGAGAGGACGGCGAAGGCGAGGCAGACGGCCAGGAGGGGGAAGTCGTCGCGGGCGGAGAGCCGGCTGCCGACGAGGCGGTGGTGGGGGGATCGGCTCGGGAGGCGGCCGGTTGAGGGCGTCGTCTCGGGCACGAGGGCTCGACCTCCCGCCAAGCTCGGTCAGATCATGTCGCTTTCGATCACTTCTGTTCCCTTATGGGTGAAGGTAGCGACGATGACGCCCGAATCGCAGGAGGTGGGGCCGACGTGTTTCACGCGCGGACCCGGCACGGCGCCTCCCGCCGCGAGCCGCTCACCCCACGGCCCGCAGCGAGCCGGCCCCCGGCCGCCCGGCGGTCAGCGAGGCGCGGTAGCCGCTCGGTGTGGTGCCCCGGATCCGCTTGAAGGCGTCGCTGAAGCCGAACGCGTCGGCGTAACCGACCTGCCCGGCCACCGACGCCACCGTCACGCCCGGCTCGGCGAGCAGCTCGGCGGCGAGCGTCATCCGCCACTCCGTGAGGTACGCCATCGGGGGCTTGCCGACCAGCTCGGCGAAGTTACGGGCGAAGGCCGCGCGTGACACCCGCGCGCGCGTGGCGAGCGACGCCACCGTCCAGGGCCGCGCCGGCTCGTCGTGCATGGCGTGCAGGGCGGGGCCCACCACCTCGTCGCCGAGCGCGCGGTACCAGGAGGGCGGGCAGGAGTCCGGCAGGTCGAACCAGTCGCGCAGGGTGCAGGCCAGCATCCAGTCGAGCATCCGGTCCATCACGTACTGGCGCCCCGGCCGGTCGGCGGCCACCTCCGCGGCGATCAGCTCCAGGATGGGCAGGCAGTCGTCGCCGGACGGCACCACGAGGAGCGGTGGCAGCATGCTGATCAGGCGGCGCCCCACCGCTCCGTCCAGCTGATACGCCCCGGTGATGAGCTCGCTCTCGCTGCCGTCCCGCGTGGACGCCAAGGTGAAGGGCGCCGTGGTGCAGACCACGGCGGCGCCGCCCTCCCGCAGGGTCCGCGGCTCTCCCGACGCGGCGGTGACCCGAGCCGTGCCGTGCACCATCGCGATCAGCGTCAGGGCAGCGCCCTCGGTGTGGCCGGTCTCCCAAGGCCCGGTCAGCACGGCGCGGTTGAACAGCGCGCCGTCCGCACGCACCCCTCGCAGCAGATCCCCCAGAGCGTCCATGCCCCCACCGTAGACGGCGCCGCGGGCTCGTGGACGTACTCCCATGCGGGCGAGACGAGCACCCATGTGCCCAGCGCCGCCGGGGCAGTTGGCTGTACCCATGACCGACAACGCGAAGAACACCCAGGCTGCCGACCCCGCGATCCGCCAAGCCTCCGACGCCCTCATCCTCGTCCTCGGCGCCACCGGCAAGACCGGCCGCCGGGTGGTGGCCCGGCTGCGGGACCAGGGCCACGCCGTACGCGCGGCGTCCCGCTCCGGCGAGAGCCGCTTCGACTGGTACGACCGCGCCAGCTGGGCCCCGGCCCTGGAAGGAGCGACCGCGCTCTACCTGGTCGGCCCGCCCGAGCCAGGCCCGATCGCCGACTTCGTCCACCAGGCGGCGGCAGCGGGCGTACGCCGCTTCGTGGTCCTCTCCGGGCGGGGCGTCGAGGTGTTCGGCGACTCCTTCGAGCCGTCGATGGCGGAGGCCGAGCGCGTGGTGCGCGAGGCGGGCGTGGACTGGACGGTGATCCGGCCCAACAACTTCTCGCAGAACTTCGACGAGGACATCTTCGCCGCGCCCCTGCGCGAGGGCCGTCTCGCGCTGCCGGTCGGCGACGTGCCCGAACCGTTCGTCGACGCGGAGGACATCGCGGATGTGGCCGCCGCGCTGCTCACCGAGGAGGGACACACGGGCCGGGTCTACGAACTCTCCGGCCCCCGAGCACTGACCTTCGCCGAAGCGGTCGCGGAGCTGGCGGACGCGTGGGGGCGGCCGATGCGCTTCGAGCACATCACGGCGGACGAGTACGTGACCGAGCTGACCGCAGCCAAGGTCCCCGCCGAACCGGCCCGAGCCCTCGCAAACGTCCTCACCTGGCTGACGGACGGCTACAACGCGACCCCGGTGAGCGGCGTACGAGACGTACTGGGCCGAGAACCACGCGACTTCACGGAGTACGCGAAAACGACCCCGGAGGGAACAGCCCGACGCTAACGCCCCAAGGGAGCGCGAGGAACGGCACGCCCAGCCACGATGGGCACAACTGACAAAAGATGCCGCCCAACACCAGCGCCCCAAAGGGGCGCGGGGAACGGCGCGCTCAACCACGATGGGCCGGCGGACAAAAATCACCGCCCGGCACTAGCGCCCCAAAGGGGCGCGAGGAACGGCGCGCCCAGCCACAACGAACCGACGGACAAGAATCACCGCCCAACACCAGCCCCCCATAGGGGCGCGGGGAACGGCGCGCTCAACCACAACGAGCCCGCGCCAAAAAGGCCCCGCAGCCAAGAACTCAAGGGGCGCGGGGAACTGCGCGACCGGCCACCACGGCCCCGGGCCACAGGAAGCCCCGGGCCACAGGAAGCCCCACGCCACAGGGAGCCGCAGGCCACAACGGCCCCGCGGGCAAGAGCGGACCGCAGCCCAGGATCAGACCGAGGTCTCCGACTCCCGCCCCACAGCGGGAGTCATCGGCTCGGTCTCCCGCCCCGCGGCAGGCGGCGCAACCGAAGCCACGGAACCCCGCCGAGCAGCAGCAAGCCGCCCCGCACTGAGCCGCGCGCCGCGCACCGCATCCCAGGTCAGCAACGTCAGCGCCAGCCACACAAGCCCGAACCCGGCCCACCGCTCGGGCGGCATCGCCTCGTGGAAGTACAGGATGCCGAGCAGGAACTGGAAGACGGGCGCGAGGTACTGCAACATCCCCAGCGTCGCGAGCGGCACCCGGATCGCCGCGGCGCCGAAGCAGACCAGGGGGATCGCGGTGACCACACCGGTCGCCGCGAGCAGCGCACCGTGCCCGAAGCCCTCCGCACCGAACGTGGCGTCACCCCGCACACTCAGCCACACCAGGAAGCCGACCGCGGGCAGGAACTGGACCGCGGTCTCGGCCGCGAGCGACTCCAGACCGCTGAGCCCGACCTTCTTCTTCACCAGGCCGTACGTGGCGAAGGAGAAGGCGAGGCAGAGCGAGATCCACGGCGGCTGCCCGTACCCGAAGGCGAGGACGAGGACCGCCGCGAGGCCGACGGCGACGGCCGTCCACTGCACGGGACGCAGCCGCTCGCCGAGGAGCAGGACGCCCATGGCGATGGTGACCAAGGGGTTGATGAAGTAGCCGAGGGAGGCCTCCACGACGTGGCCGGAGTTCACGGCCCAGATGTAGACGCCCCAGTTGATGGTGATGACCGCCGCGGCGATCGTCACGAGGCCCAGCTTGCGCGGTTGGCGGATCAGCTCGCCCGCCCAGGCCCAGCGCCGCACGACGAGGAGCGCGATGCCCACCACGACGAGCGACCAGGCCATGCGGTGCGCGAGGATCTCGCCCGCCCCGGACGGCTTGAGCAGGGGCCAGAAGAGGGGCACGAGGCCCCACATTCCATAGGCCGCGAAGCCGTTCAGGAGTCCGGTGCGCTGTTCGCCCCTCGACTTCTCAGCTGCGGCAGCGTCCACGGGCCCTCCTTGGTGCATGGCAGCCCCACGCTGCCCCCAAGAAGGTAGCGGGACAGGAGGCCCGGTGTCATGCCCGTCTCACGAAAACGGTCATGACCTCCGTCTCGCCGCCCCCGCCGCCCCCCGCCGCCCCCGACGCCCCGCCCCCCCATTTGCCCTCAGCCCTTGAGCGCCGCCGAGACCGCGTCCGCGACCGGCGTCGTCGGCCGCCCGATGAGCCGGGCCAGATCGCCGCTCGTGCCGGCGAGCAGGCCTCGCTCGATCGCCGAGTCCACGTCGACGAGGATCGCGGCGAGCTGCTCGGGCAGGCCCGCCCCGGTCAGGATCGCGAGGTTCTGCTCGGCGGGGACGTTCGCGTACGAGATGTCCTTGCCGCTCTGCCGGGCGATCTCGGCGGCGTACTCGGCCAGGCTCCACGCGACATCGCCACTCAGCTCGTACGCCTTGCCCTCGTGGCCCTCGCCCGTCAGTACGGCGACAGCGGCGGCCGCGTAGTCGGCGCGCGAGGCGGAGGCGACCCTGCCGTCGCCCGCGGAGGCCACGACGGCGCCGTGCTCCAGGACGGGGGCGAGGTTGGCCGTGTAGTTCTCGTGGTACCAGCCGTTGCGCAGGAACGTGTGCGGCAGCCCGGAGTCGAGGATGAGCCGCTCGGTCGCCTTGTGCTCGGCCGCGAGCTCGAAGTCGGCATCGGGTCCGCCGAGGACACCGGTGTACGCGAGGAGCGCGACGCCCGCCGCACGGGCCGCGTCGATCACCGCCGCGTGCTGCGGCACCCGCTGCCCGACCTCACTGCCGGAGATCAGCAGCACCCTGTCGCCCGCGGCGAAGACATCGGCGAGGGTCTCGGGGGCGCTGTAGTCCGCGATGCGCAGCTCGACACCGCGCGCGGCGAGATCGGCGGCCTTCTCCTTGTCGCGTACGACGGCGGCTATCTGCCCGGCGGGCACCTGCGCGCCGAGCAGCCCGTCGATGACGAGACGGCCGAGCTGTCCGGTGGCTCCGGTGACGACGATGCTCATGTCTGTTATCTCCCTCTGGTTCCCTCTGATGCCCTTTGGTGCGGTTCGACAGTGAGCCTACGTCGGGCGCTAACTAATGGAAAGTACCCACTTTGAAGTAAGGTACTGGCATGGCAGTAAGTAACTGGAATCTCGGGGACGAGGGCATGTGCCCGCAGCGCCTCGTCCTGGAACACGTCACGAGCCGCTGGGGCGTGCTCGTCCTGATCGCCCTTGACGAACGCTCGTACCGCTTCAGCGAGCTGCGCCGGGCCCTCGGCAGGGTCAGCGAGAAGATGCTGACGCAGACCCTCCAGACCCTGGAGCGCGACGGCCTGGTGCACCGCGACGCCAAGCCGGTCATCCCGCCCCGCGTCGACTACTCGCTCACCGACCTCGGACGCGAGGTCGGCACGCAGGTCCGGGCGCTCGCCGAGTGGACCGAGCGGCGCCTGGCGGACGTACAGGAAGCGCGGCTGGCGTACGACGAAGCCCGGTCCTGAGGGATCAGAACCGGGCCTAGGGGAGAACGAGTCGAGCTGGCGGGTCGAGCTAGCCGACGACGGTCCAGGTGTCGCCGCCCGCGAGGAGTGCGGCGAGGTCGCCCTTGCCGTTCTGTTCGATGGCGGTGTCGAGCTGGTCGGACATCAGGGTGTCGTAGACCGGGCGTTCGACGTTGCGGAAGACGCCAATGGGGGTGTGGTGCAGGGTGTCGGGGTCGGCGAGGCGGGACAGCGCGAAGGCCAGCGTCGGTGAGGTGGAGTGCGCGTCGTGGACCAGGATCTGGGACTCGGTCTCGGGCGTGACGGGGACGACCTTGAGGTCTCCGGTGGCCGGGTCGCGTACGACGCCCTTGGAACCGAGTCCGCTCTCCAGCGGGGCCCCGAAGCGGATGGGCTGCCCGTGCTCCAGGCGGATCACCGCCTCCTCGGCCTGCTGTTTGTCCTTCAACACCTCGAAGGCGCCGTCGTTGAAGATGTTGCAGTTCTGGTAGATCTCCACCAGGGCGGTGCCGGGGTGCTCGGCGGCTTCGCGCAAGACGCTGGTGAGGTGCTTGCGGTCGGAGTCCACCGTCCGCGCCACGAACGACGCCTCCGCGCCGATCGCGAGGGAGACCGGGTTGAAGGGCGCGTCCAGGGAGCCCATCGGCGTCGACTTGGTGATCTTGCCGACTTCGGAGGTGGGGGAGTACTGGCCCTTGGTCAGTCCGTAGATCCGGTTGTTGAAGAGCAGGATCTTGAGGTTGACGTTGCGGCGCAGGGCGTGGATGAGGTGGTTGCCGCCGATGGACAGCGCGTCGCCGTCTCCGGTGACGACCCATACGCTCAAGTCCCGTCGCGATGAGGCGAGTCCGGTGGCGATGGCGGGGGCGCGGCCGTGGATGGAGTGCATCCCGTAGGTGTTCATGTAGTACGGGAAGCGGCTGGAGCAGCCGATGCCCGAGACGAAGACGATGTTCTCCTTGGCCAGGCCCAGTTCGGGCATGAAGCCCTGCACGGCCGCCAGGACCGCGTAGTCACCGCAGCCGGGGCACCAACGCACCTCCTGATCGGACTTGAAGTCCTTCATGGACTGCTTGGCCTCGGCCTTGGGCACCAGTGAGAGCGCTTCGATCGTGCTCCCGGGGCCTTCGGTCTTCGTGTCAGCCATTGATGGCCTCCTTGAGAGCCGTGGCGAGCTGCTCGGCCTTGAACGGCATGCCGTTGACCTGGTTGTACGAGACCGCGTCCACGAGGTACTTGGCGCGGAGGAGGGTGGCGAGCTGCCCGAGGTTCATCTCGGGGATCACCACCTTGTCGTAACGCTTGAGGACCTCGCCCAGGTTCCGCGGGAAGGGGTTGAGGTGGCGCAGATGGGCCTGCGCCACGCTCTGACCGGTCGCCCGCAGGCGCCGTACCGCCGCGGTGATGGGCCCATAGGTCGAACCCCAGCCCAGGACGAGCAGCGTGGCGTCCCCGCTCGCGTCGTCGACCTCCAGGTCGGGGACCTGAATGTTGTCGATCTTGGCCTGGCGGGTGCGGACCATGAAGTCGTGGTTGGCGGGGTCGTAGGAGATGTTGCCGGTGCCGTCCTGCTTCTCGATGCCGCCGATACGGTGCTCCAGGCCGGGCGTGCCGGGAATCGCCCACGGACGGGCCAGCGTGTGCGGATCACGCTTGTAGGGCCAGAAGACCTCGGTGCCGTCGTCCTGGGTGTGATTGGTTCCCGAGGCGAACTGCACCCGCAGGTCGGGCAGTTCGTCGGTGTCCGGGATGCGCCAGGGCTCGGAGCCGTTGGCCAGATAACCGTCCGAGAGCAGGAACACCGGCGTGCGGTAGGTGACCGCGATCCGCGCCGCCTCGATCGCGGCGTCGAAGCAGTCGGCCGGCGTCATCGGCGCCACGATCGGCACCGGCGCCTCACCATTGCGCCCGAACATCGCCTGCAGCAGATCCGCCTGCTCGGTCTTCGTCGGCAACCCGGTCGACGGTCCCCCGCGCTGGATGTCCACGATCAGCAGCGGCAGCTCAAGAGACACCGCGAGACCGATCGTCTCCGACTTCAGCGCCACACCCGGCCCCGAGGTCGTGGTCACCGCCAGCGACCCGCCGAACGCCGCCCCCAGCGCCGCACCGATCCCCGCGATCTCGTCCTCGGCCTGGAAGGTGCGCACGCCGAAGTTCTTGTGCTTGGACAGCTCGTGCAGGATGTCGGAGGCCGGAGTGATCGGATACGAGCCCAGATAGAGCGGCAGGTCCGCCTGCCGGCCCGCCGCGATCAACCCGTAGGACAGTGCCAGGTTCCCCGAGATGTTGCGGTAGGTGCCGGTCGGGAAGGCCTGGGAGGCCGGAGCGACCTCGTAGGAGACCGCGAAGTCCTCGGTCGTCTCGCCGAAGTTCCAACCCGCGTGGAACGCGGCGATGTTGGCCTCCGCGATGTCCGGCTTCTTGGCGAACTTCGTCCGCAGGAACTTCTCGGTGCCCTCGGTCGGCCGGTTGTACATCCACGACAGCAACCCCAGCGCGAACATGTTCTTGCTGCGGCCCGCGTCCTTGCGCGAAAGGTCGAACTCCTTGAGCGCCTCCACCGTCAGCGTCGTCAGCGGCACCGGGTGGACGCTGTAACCGTCCAGCGAACCGTCCTCCAGCGGGGATGCCTCGTAGCCGACCTTCTGCATCGCCCGTTTGGAGAACTCGTCCGTGTTGACGATGATCTCCGCACCCCGCGGCACATCGGCGATGTTCGCCTTCAGCGCCGCCGGGTTCATCGCGACCAGGACGTTCGGCGCGTCGCCCGGCGTGAGGATGTCGTGGTCGGCGAAGTGCAGCTGAAAGGACGACACGCCCGGTAGGGTCCCGGCAGGAGCACGGATCTCGGCGGGAAAGTTCGGCAACGTCGACAGGTCGTTGCCGAAGGACGCCGTCTCCGAAGTGAACCGGTCACCGGTGAGCTGCATACCGTCACCCGAGTCACCCGCGAAGCGAATGATCACCCGGTCCAGACGGCGTACTTCCTTCTCACCAGCATGCTTGCGCTGCTCTCCGACGACTGCCCCATCGGCCTGCTCTGCTGGGCTACTGACCTGGCTGGTCACTGAACTGGACCTCCCTCGGGCGGCTGAGCGGGAAGGGCTGGGCGACCGGCCTTCCCAAGGCCCACCCTACGTCGGTAAGGGTCGCCTTCCTGGGGTGGATCGCATGATGGACGCGATTTTGAGATGCGCATATGCCCCAGTTTGCCGTGCTGTGCCCCGCCTCCCCGGCTGCCATGGAAGACGCCCCCCGCTCATCCTTTGGTTCTAGGACTGCTCTTGCTGATACCTCTAGTGGCACTCAATAACTGACACGGCGTCAGATTGCTAGGAGTTGAGATAGGTGAGGACCGCAAGCACGCGCCGGTGGTCCCCGTCGCTCTGCGAGAGCCCCAGCTTCAGGAAGATGTTGCTGACGTGCTTCTCGACCGCACCGTCGCTCACCACCAACTGCCGGGCCACCGCCGAGTTCGTCCGCCCCTCGGCCATCAGGCCGAGTACCTCGCGTTCGCGTGGAGTAAGCCCCGCGAGGACGTCCTGCTTGCGGCTGCGGCCCAGCAGCTGCGCCACGACCTCCGGGTCGAGCGCGGTGCCGCCCTCCGCGACACGCACCACGGCGTCCACGAACTCGCGGACCTCGGCGACGCGGTCCTTGAGCAGATAGCCGACGCCACGGCTGGACCCGGCGAGCAGTTCGGTGGCGTACTGCTCCTCGACATACTGCGAGAGGACGAGCACCCCGAGCCCCGGGAACTGGTGGCGCAGATGCACCGCGGCGCGCACTCCCTCGTCGGTGTGCGTCGGCGGCATCCGCACGTCGGCGACGACGACGTCGGGCAGCTCGCCCGCCGAGGAGAGTTCGTTGATCGTCTTGATCAGCGCGTCCGCGTCGCCCACCCCCGCGACGACGTCGTGCCCGCGGTCGGTCAGCAACCGGGTCAGGCCCTCCCTGAGCAGCACCGAATCCTCGGCGATGACGACCCGCACTTTGTCCTCCACGTTCATGGCCCCCCGGCATATGTGGTTCTGGTTGTCCCCCGGCGCCTTGGTATCGGCACCTCAGTATCGCGCGTACGAACGCCCACGAAGGGGCGTTACGGCGTTCATGGACAACCGCTTGCCGTGCTCGCTGACCGCGCGGCACGGCAGCACCCACCCGATCTCCCGCGCCGCGGGGTGATCGGGTGGGTGGGAAAGATCCGCCGCGAGGCGGCGGGACGGGCCGACGGCTATGCCCGCCAGGGCAGTTCGGCAGTCACCGTCGTGGGCCCGCCCGCAGGGGAATCCACCACCAGAATCCCGTCGACCGCGTCGAGCCGCTCGGCGAGCCCGGCGAGACCGGAGCCACCGGTGACATCCGCGCCCCCGGCCCCGTCGTCGGAGACCTGGAGCATCAGCCGGTCCTCGACCTGCCACACGTCGACCGAACCGCGCGACGCCCGCGCGTGCTTGCTGATGTTCTGCAGGAGCTCGGAGACCGTGAAGTACGCGATGCCCTCGATCGCGGCGGCGGGACGCGCGGGCAGGTCCACCTCGACCTGGACCGGAACCGTGCACCGGGCGGCGAGCGCGGAGAGCGCCGCATCCAGGCCGCGGTCGGTCAGGACGGCGGGGTGGATGCCGCGGGCCAGGTCACGCAGCTCCTGGAGGGCCACCTTCACCTCGCCGTGCGCCTCTCCCACCATGCGCGCCGCGGCCTCCGGGTCCTCCGTCAGCTTCTCCTTGGCCAGGCCGAGGTCCATGGCGAGTGCCACCAGGCGTGCCTGCGCGCCGTCGTGCAGGTCGCGCTCGATACGGCGCAGGTCGGCCGCGGCGGTGTCCACGACGACGCCGCGGTCCGACTCCAGCTCGACGACGCGCGTGGCCAGGCTCGACGGGCCGAGCAGACCGGCCACCATGAGGCGGTCGACGGTGGTCAGGGCCCGGATGATCCAGGGCGTGGCGAGCGTGATCAGCAGGCCGGTCAGGGCGGTGACGCCGATCTCGAAGGGGTTGTCCAGGTAGATCTGGTGACCGTTGTCGCGGTAGAGCTGGATGCCGTTCTGGCCGCCGTAGACCGGGAAGAGCCACTGCCACAGCGGGTACGTGAGCATCGCCCAGCCGTACGTCCAGAACACCACCGACACGGTGAAGGAGAAGACCGCCCAGGGCATGTGGAGGATGCAGTAGAGGACGTGCCGCCAGGAGACTCCGCTCTTGAGCGCGGCGCCCATCCACGCCATGGGCCCGCCGCCGCTCTTGGGCCGCAGCGGCTCAGGTGCGGCCACCTCGACGCCCAGGAGCGCCCGCGCCCGCACCCGCTCCAGCGAGCCGAAGCTGCGGCAGGCGGCGAGCCCGGCGGCCAGTACCGGAATGCCGATGAACGTGACCAGCAGACCGCCGCCCAGCGACAGCATCGTGACCGCGAACACGAACGTGACGATGCTGATCGGCAGGCTCAGGAGCACATAGCCGAACTCCTTCCAGGCACGGGCCTCGATGGGCGCGCGCAGCCCGGCGGGAAGACGGCGCCGCCGCTCATCGAGGTCGGATCCCCGGAACTCCGAACGGTTCATGCGTCCGTACTCCTGTCCGTACTCCGTGGCCATCGGTGTCGTCCGTTTCTGCTCGGTCGTGCGCTGCTCGGTCGTGCGCTTCTTCTCGGGTCACGCGCTGGTTCGGCGTCGTACCTCAAGAGTGCTGGCCGCAGGTGATCCGGACCATGTGGTGCGTAGGTGTCTTGAACCGGGGGTTTTCCCTACCCCCGGGGCCCCCGGGACCCCCGCGCGACCTGCTCCTGGCCGTGGCCCTGGCCCTGGCTCTGGCTCTGGCCCTGCTCCCGGTCCCGCCACGGCAGTTCCGCCGTGATCGTCGTGGGGCCGCCCTCCGGCGACTCGATCACGAACAGGCCGTCGACCGCGCCGAGCCGGTCCGCGAGCCCCGCCATACCCGTGCCCCCGTCCAGGCCGGCGCCGCCCCGGCCGTCGTCCCACACCTGGATGAGCAGCCGCTGGTCGCTCCGCCACACGTCCACGGACGCCGTACGGGCCCCGCTGTGCTTGCTCACGTTCTGCAGGAGCTCGGAGACCGTGAAGTACGCGATGCCCTCGATCGCGGCGGCCGGGCGCGCCGGCAGATCGGCGGTCACCTTCACCGGGACCGTGCACCGCGAGGCCACCGAGGAGAGCGCGGCATCCAGGCCACGGTCGGTCAGGACGGCGGGGTGGATGCCGCGGGCCAGGTCACGCAGCTCCTGGAGGGCGAGCTTCACCTCGCCGTGCGCCTCGTCGACCATCGCCGCCACGGTGTCGTCGGCCTGGCCCTCCAGGAGTTTCTCCTTGGCCAGACCGAGACCCATGGCGAGGGCCACCAGTCGTGCCTGCGCGCCGTCGTGCAGATCGCGCTCGATGCGGCGCAGGTCGGCCGCGGCCGTGTCGACGACGACGCCACGGTCCGACTCCAACTCCACGATGCGCCGCTCCAGTTCGTCGGAGGGCGAGAGCAGCCCGCGCGCCATCGCGCGGTCGGCGTTGGTCAGGCCGCGCACGATGTAGGGGAGCACGGGCCAGAACACGAAGAGCCCGGTCAGGGTGACGGTGAACGTCACCACGCCCCAGGGCAGCCGCATGAACGAGTACAGCATCGTGCGCCAGCCGACCGGATCCTTCAGGCTCGACCACAGCCAGCTGAAGAAGCCGTGCCCGCGCTGCTTCGGCATCGGGCTCGGCTCGTCGATCCGCAGCCCGAGCAGCTTGCGCGCCCGCGCCCGCTCCGCCCTGCCGAGCAGCCGCGCGCCGAGCAGCGCGCCCGCGAGCAGCGGCAGACCGACGACCGTCACGGCGAGACCGCAGCCGGCCGCGAGCGTCACGACCACGTAGACGAAACCGGCCACACCGATCGGCAGGTTGGCGAGGAGATGCGCGATCTCCTTCCAGGTCCGCCCGTCGTACGCCGCGAAGCGGGCGGGGGGCGGCGGCGAGGACGTGGTGGATGTGGCTGAGGACGTGGCGCGTGCGGTCATAAGCGCCAGGGTGCACGGCTTGTCGCGGCGATGCCATGAGGAGGACCGCCCGGACACTCGGGGGATATCCCCACCTGTGGGTGGAAGGCCGTGGGGGATCAGTCCTTGCCGATGCGTGACGCTCTGCTTACCTCACCTTTAGCAGGCCCTAGACTCCCGTGCGTACAGATCGTCGAACAGTGCTGAGTGTCAGAGGCGGTCAGGGAGTGAGGGGCTGACGTGCACGTGACGAACGTCGCGGCGAGCTACTACCAGTCGTACTCCGTCGTCGGACTGCTCGCCGTCGTCGGCGTGCTGTTCGTCGCCGTCGCCTTCGGCGCGGGGCGGCTGTTGCGCCCCGTCGTGCCGACACCCGAGAAGCTCCTGACGTACGAGTGCGGCGTCGACCCGGTCGGCGAGGGCTGGGCGCACACCCAGGTCCGCTACTACGTCTACGCGTTCCTCTACGTCATCTTCGCCGTCGACTCGATCTTCCTCTTTCCCTGGGCGACGGTTTTCGCCGCGCCCGGCTACGGTGCGACGACGCTGGTGGAGATGTTCATCTTCCTCGGCTTCCTGACCGTGGGCCTGCTGTACGCATACAAGAAGGGCGTCCTCACATGGACGTGACCCCGGAGCGTCCTCGCACCGACGTCACCCCGGAGCCCGTGCTCCTGCCCGAGCCGACCGTGCTCCCCACGCCCGAGCCGCAGAAGCTGGGCGTGCTGTCGCGGCTGGCCCCCGAACCGATGAAGGTGGTCCTCAACTGGGGCCGCCGGTACTCGCTGTGGGTCTTCAACTTCGGCCTCGCCTGCTGCGCCATCGAGTTCATCGCCGCCTCCATGGCCCGGCACGACTTCATCCGGCTCGGCGTGATCCCGTTCGCACCGGGCCCGCGCCAGGCCGACCTGATGGTCGTCTCCGGCACGGTCACGGACAAGATGGCCCCGGCCGTGAAGCGCCTGTACGAGCAGATGCCCGAGCCCAAGTACGTCATCTCCTTCGGCGCCTGCTCCAACTGCGGCGGCCCGTACTGGGATTCGTACGCGGTGACCAAGGGCGTCGACCAGATCATCCCGGTCGACGTGTACGTACCGGGCTGCCCGCCCCGCCCCGAGGCGCTGCTCCAGGGCATCCTCAAGCTCCAGGAGAAGATCGCGGCGGAGTCGCTCGGCGAGCGGTACGGGCGCGGGAAGGGCAACGGCAGCCGTCCTTCGACGGCGGCTCTCCGGAGCGGACTTGTGAAGCCGCCGGTGCCGGGCGAGGCCGTGGCGAAGGAGGAGCAGGCATGACGGGCTGGCTGCCGAGCGCCGTCGAGGAGCTCTTCGGCGCGGACGCCACGGCGGACGAGTCGTACGACCTCTTGACGGTCGACGTCCCGCCGAGCTCGTGGATCGCGGCGCTCGAAACCGCGCGCACGACCCTGACCTGCACCTACTTCGACTGGCTGAGCGCCGTCGACGAGCCGGGCACGGGCTTCCACGTCTCGACCCACGTCGTCGCCCTGGCTCCCGTACGTCGCCTCCTCATCCGTACGACCGTTCCGCACGACGCCCCGGTCCTGCCGACGGCGGTCGATGTCTACGCGGGCGCGGCATGGCACGAGCGCGAGACGCACGAGATGTTCGGCGTGGCTTTCGAGGGCCACCCGCATCTGGTCCCGCTGCTCCTCCCCGACACCTTCGAAGGCCACCCCCTGCGCAAGGACTTCGTCCTGGCGGCCCGGGTCGCCAAGGCATGGCCCGGTGCGAAGGAACCGGGGGAGTCGGAGCACGGCGGGCCCAAGCGCCGCCAGATGCTGCCGCCCGGCGTACCCGACCCGAACGAATGGGGCCCCCTCAAGGGCCAACTCCCGGCGGCCCCGGCCCGCCCGGCCCGCGGCGCGGCCCGCGCGGCGGGCGACCGTCCCGTACGCCGGGCACGCACGGCGGGGGAGGGCTCGGCCAGCCAGACGCCAACTGCCGGGCCGGAGCCCACCCCGACCCCGCGCCGTTCGCGGAGCGCGAGCCAGGGGTCGGCGTCGCAGCGACCGGAGGGGGAGGGGCCCGCTGGGGCCGTTCCGGCACGGGAGACTCCGGCTGTTCCGGCGCCGGAGACACCGGCCGTTCCGGCACCGGAGACACCGGCCGTTCCGGCACCGGAGGCGAAGCCCGAAGCTGCTCCGGGGCCGGAGGCGAAGCCCGAGCCGTCGGCACCTGCTTCCGACGCTCCGTGGCACCAGGCCCGCCCGGCGTTCGACGCGAGCGAGGGGGTGAGCGGCGAGGCAAGCGGTGAGGCAAGCGGTGAGGCGGCACCGGCTACGGAAGCCGAGCCCGGCACTGGTACTAGTACTGACCCCGGCGCCGTAACTGCTAAGCCGGAGCCTGCTAAGGCGGCCGAGTCCGAGCCTGCCGGGCCGGAGTCGGCAAAGCCGGAGCCTGCCAAGCCGGAGTCGGCCAAGTCCGGGCCTGCCAAGCCCGAGCCTGCCGAGCCGGAGTCAGCCAAGTCCGGACTTGCAGAGCCGGAGTCGGCCGGGCCGGAGCCTGCCGGGCCGGAGTCAGCCAAGTCCGGGCCTGCCAAGCCCGAGCCTGCCGAGCCGGAGTCGGAGTCGGCCAAGTCCGCCCCTGCCAAGCCGGAGTCGGCCAAGCCCGAGCCCACCAGGCCCGACCCCGTGAAGCCCGCCCCAACCAAGCCCGACGATGAAGCCCACCGCCAAGGAGGCTCGGAGTGACCGACGTGCTCGACGTCACCCTGCGCCTGCTCATCGTCTTCGCCGTCTTCCTCGTCCTTCCCCTGGTCGTCGGCCAGACCGAACACAAGGTCATGGCCCATATGCAGGGCCGCCTCGGCCCCATGCACGCGGGCGGCTTCCACGGCTGGGCCCAGCTCGTCGCCGACGGCGTGAAGTTCGCGCAGAAGGAAGACGTCGTACCGGCCAAGGCCGACCGGCGTATCTTCCAGCTCGCCCCCGCCGTCGCCCTGCTGCCGTACCTCCTCGTCCTGGTCGCCATCCCGATCGGCCCGAGCGAAGGCGCCGTCGGCCAACTCGTCGACGCGGGCATCTTCTTCGTGCTCGCGGTCATGGGCGTCGGCGTACTCGGCTCGCTCATGGCGGGCTGGGCCAGCGCCAACAAGTTCTCCCTCCTCGGCGGCCTGCGCACCGCGGCCCAGCTCCTGGCGTACGAACTCCCGATGCTGCTCGCCGCGGCCTCGGTCGCGATGGCCGCCGGGACGGTCTCGCTGCCCGGCATCCTGAACGCCTTCGAGTGGTGGTGGCTGCCCTGGCAGATCGTCGGCGCCCTGGTCTTCTTCATCGCGGGCCTCGCCGAACTCCAGCGCCCGCCGTTCGACATGCCGGTCGCCGACTCGGAGATCATCTTCGGTGCGTACACCGAGTACACGGGCCTGCGCTTCGCCCTCTTCCTCCTCGCCGAGTACGCCGGAATCGTCGTACTCTGCGGCCTCACCACCGTCCTCTTCCTCGGCGGCTGGCACGGCCCCTGGGGCGCCGACGGCCTCGGCTGGGTCTGGACCCTCCTGAAGACCGGACTGCTCGCCTTCGTCGTGATCTGGCTCCGCGTCAGTTACCCCCGTCTCCGCGAGGACCAGCTCCAGAAGCTCTCCTGGACCCTCCTCGTCCCGCTCGCCCTCGCGCAGATCGCGCTCACCGGCATCGTGAAGGTGGCGATCAACTGATGGCTCCCATCCCCGGGTCCGGCCTGGCCAAGGGCCTCGCCGTCACCCTCCGCACGATGACGAAGAAGACCGTCACCGAGCAGTACCCGGAGCACCAGCCCGAACTCCCGCCCCGCACCCGCGGCGTCATCGGGCTCTTCGAGGAGAACTGCACGGTCTGCATGCTCTGCGCCCGCGAGTGCCCGGACTGGTGCATCTACATCGACTCCCACAAGGAGACGGTCCCGCCGGCCGTCGAGGGCGGCCGCGAGCGCAGCCGCAACGTCCTCGACCGTTTCGCCATCGACTTCTCCCTCTGCATGTACTGCGGCATCTGCATCGAGGTCTGCCCCTTCGACGCACTGTTCTGGTCCCCGGAGTTCGAGTACGCCGAGACCGACATCCACGAACTCACCCACGAGCGCGACAAGCTCCGCGACTGGATGTGGACGGTCCCCGCCCCGCCGGCCCTCGACCCCGCGGCCGAGGACCCAAAGGAGATCGTCACCGCCCGCAAGACAGCGGAGAAGCTGGCCGCCGCGCAGGAAGCGGAAGCCGCGGCCCAGGCAGCTGAAGCCGCCGCACAGCAGGCCGAAGCCACCGGACCGGAGGGAGACGCGTGACCCTCGCAGCCACCGCCACCTCCCTGGCGGCCAACGCCCCCCAAGGCTTCCTCTCCCCGAAGGGAGTGGAGATCGCCTTCCTCCTGGTCGGCCTCGTCACCCTCGGCTCGGCGATCGTCACCGTCACCACCAAGCAGCTGGTGCACGCAGCCCTGTGGCTCGTGGCGACGCTCGGCGGCCTGGCCGTCGAGTACCTCCTGCTCACCGCCGAGTTCATCGCCTGGGTGCAGGTCCTGATCTACGTAGGCTCCGTCGTCGTACTCCTCCTCTTCGGTCTGATGCTGACCCGGGCCCCCATCGGCCGCTCCCCGGACGCCGATTCGGGCAACCGCCCGGTCGCGCTCGCGGTGGCCGTCGTCGCTGCGGGCCTGCTGGTCTGGGTGGTCGTCGACGCCTTCCGGACGGAGTGGATCGACCTCGACCGCGCCGCCGACGAAGCCCAGGGCTCCACCGCGGTGACCGGAGAGTTCCTCTTCCGGCACTGGGTGCTGCCCTTCGAAGCGCTCTCTGTCCTGCTCCTCGCCGCGCTGGTCGGCGCGATCGTCCTCTCCCGCAGGAACGCCCGCATGACCCGCCTGAACGGCACCCCCGGCGACACCCCCACGACAGGCACCCCCGGAGCAGGCCCCACGTCAGGCGCCCCGGCCCAGAGCCGCCCGTCAGATGCCGCCGCCGAAAGCCGCCCGACCGGCCCGGCCGCCGAAAGCCGTCCGACCGGTGCCGCCGGCGACAAGGAGCAGCGCTGATGCACCTCGCCTATCCCGCCGTCCTGGCCGTCCTCCTCTTCTGCGTGGGCCTGTACGGAGTGCTCGCCCGCCGCAACGCGATCCTGGTCCTGATGTCCGTCGAGCTCATGCTCAACGCCGTCAACCTCAACCTGGTCGCCTTCGACGTCTGGCTCCGCGACGCCCTCCACTCCGGCCAGGCCCTGACCCTCTTCACCATCGCCATCGCCGCGGCGGAGATCGGCATCGGCCTCGCGATCGTCCTGGCGGTCTACCGCAACCGCGGCTCCTCCGCCGTCGACGACCTCCGCGACACCGCCGAGGGCCCCGACGACCCCGATGACGATGACGACGGCGATGACCCCGCCTCGGCACAGCAGTCGCAGAAGTCGCAGAAGGCTGAGGCCACCGCGTGACCACGACCACCCTCGCCGTACTCGTCCCCCTCCTGCCGTTCCTCGGTGCCGTCGCCGGTCTGCTGCTCGGCCGCACCGTCCCCGGCCTCGTACGCCCCCTCGCGGTCCTGCCCACTCTGGTGGCGCTGGTCATCGCCGTCCTGGTCGCCGTCCGCCACGGCGGCGGCGCCGACATCGACTCCGCCACCGAGCTCACCCCGACCGGCTCGGTCCCCATCGAACTCGCCCTGCACATCGACGGCTTCGCCGCCCTCGTCGCCGTCCTGGTCGGCGTCGTCGCCTCGTGCGTGCAGATCTACTCGACGGGCTACCTGCGCGACGACCCGCGCTACCCCTCGTACGCCGCTCTCGTCTCCCTCTTCACCTCCGCGATGCTGCTCGTCGTCTACTCCGGCGACCTGATGGTGCTCCTGGTCGGCTGGGAGATCATGGGCATCTGCTCGTACTTCCTCGTCGGCCACTACTGGGAGACGCCCGAAGCCCGCGCCGCCTCCCTCAAGGCCTTCCTGGTCACCAAGCTCGGCGATGTCCCCTTCCTGATCGGCCTGTTCGCGCTCGCCGTCGACGCGGGGTCCTTCCGCATCACGACCGTCCTCGCGACGGTCGCGGGCGAAGACCTCGACCACCCGACGCTGATCGCCTTGCTGCTCCTCGCCGGTGTGGCGGGCAAGTCCGCGCAGTTCCCGCTGCACACCTGGCTGCCCGACGCGATGGCGGGCCCCACGCCCGTCTCCGCGCTCATCCACGCAGCGACGATGGTCGCCGCCGGTGTCTACTTCGTGGCCCGCCTCCTCCCGGTCTTCGCCGCCTCGTCGGCGGCGCTGGTCGTCCTCGCCGTCATGGCCGCCGTCACGATGGCCGGTTCGGCCCTCGCGGCGCTCGCCCAGGACGACATCAAGCGCGTCCTCGCCTACTCGACGATCGGCCAGCTCGGCTATCTGACCGGCGCCCTCGCCGTCGGCGACCGCGGCGCCGCCGTCTTCCACCTCCTGTCGCACGGCGCCTTCAAGGCGCTCCTCTTCCTCGGCGCCGGCGTGATCATCCACGCCGCCGGCACCAACTCCCTCGCCGCGATGTCCCGCATGAAGGGCCTGCGCGACCGCGTCCCCGACGCCTTCTGGACGATGACCGTGGCGCTCCTCGCGCTCGCCGCGATCCCGCCCTTCAGCGGCTTCTTCTCCAAGGAAGCCGTCCTGGGCGCCGCCGAGCACGCCGCCACAGGACACTCCGAGACCGCCCCCACCGTGGCGGGCTGGATCGTCCTGATCGCCGGTCTGCTTACCGCCCTCCTCACCGCCGCCTACGCGACGCGTCTGTGGCTGCTCGCCTTCAACGGCCAGGGCCCCGAAGCCCCGGACCACGGCCGCCAGCCCATCACCATGACCGCCGTGCTCTGGGTGCTCGCCGTCCCCTCGCTCGCCTTCGGCCTCACCGTCGGCGTCCTGCCGGACTGGTTCGACGGCCACTCGCTCACCCCGACCCTCACCACCTCCGTCCTCGGCACGGGACTCGCCCTCGTCGGCGGACTCGTCACGTACGGAGCGTGGCGGCACACCACGGCTCTCGCCGTCCGCCACCCGATGGGCGCGGTCGCCGCCGACACGGGCGCCGACGGAGGCCTGGTCGAGGCCGAGGCCATCGCCTCGCACGCCCCCGCCTACGGAGACGTGGCCCAGGCCCACGACCCGGCCGACCCCGGCCGCCTCCTGCTCGGCCCGCTGCACCGGCACGCCGCCGTCGGCTTCCACCTCGACGCCGTCTACGCCGCCCTGTTCGTGCGTCCCGTCCAGGCCGCCGCGCGCCTCGTCCGGTTCCTCGACCGCGAGGTCGTCGACACGTACGTACGCGGCGCGGGCACCGCACCCCGCTGGCTCGGCGCGGCGGTCCGCCGCGCGCAGACCGGCAACGTGCAGACCTACCTGAGCGCGCTGCTCGCAGGCACCGTCGTCCTGGCTGTCGCCGCCGTCCTCGTCGCCACCGCCGGAGCGTGAGCAGCCGTGATCGATATCAGTGAATCCGTGATGCAGCTTCTTCTCGCGTTGATCGTGGTCGTCCCGCTCATCGGCGCCGTCGCCGCCCTGCTCCCGGCCCCGCCCGGACTGAAGGGGAAGTCGCCCGACCAGGCGGTGCTCCGCCACGGCGTGGTCGTGACCGGCGTGATCCTCATCGCCGCGATCGTCCTCGCGCTCGGCTTCGACCATGACCATCCGTCAAAGATGCAGGCCACGACCGATATCAGCTGGATCCCCGCACTCGACGTGCGCATCCACCTCGGCATCGACGGCATCTCGCTCCCCCTCCTGGTCCTGACCGCGCTCCTGACCTTCCTCTGCGCGATGTACAGCTATTTCAAAATGCCGACCGGGCCGTCCCCCAAGGCATTTGTGGCGCTGATCCTCGTGCTCGAGTCCGGCACCCTCGCGACCTTCGCCGTCCTCGATCTGCTGCTGTTCTTCCTGGCGTTCGAGATGGTCCTCATCCCGATGTACTTCCTCATCGCACGCTGGGGCGGCGCCCAACGCACGCAAGCCGCCTGGAAGTTCATCCTCTACACGCTTCTCGGCTCCGTCGTGATGCTGCTCGGTCTCCTCCTCATCGGCCTCAAGTCCGGCACCTTTGACATGGTGGCACTCGCCACTGACAACGGCCCTCGCCTGAGCACATCCGTGCAGGTCATCGCCGTTCTGGCGATCGGGATCGGGCTCGCGGTCAAGACGCCGATGTGGCCGCTGCACAGCTGGCTGCCGGACGCGCACACCGCCGCGCCGACCGTCGGCTCGGTCCTGCTGGCCGGCGTGCTGCTGAAGATGGGCACGTACGGCTTCGTCCGGATCCTGCTGCCGATCACGCCCGACGGAATGCAGACCTTCGCGCCGTACCTCGCGGCCTTCGCGGTCGTCGGGATCATCTACGGATCGCTCGCCTGCCTCGCCCTCGCCAAGCAGGGCGCGAAGGGCGACCTCAAGCGCCTCATCGCGTACTCGTCCGTGGGCCACATGGGCTTCGTGCTTCTCGGCATCTCGACGATGAGCCCGACCGGCGTGAACGGCGCGCTGTTCGCCAACATCGCGCACGGCCTCATCACCGGCCTGCTGTTCTTCCTCGTCGGCGCGCTGAAGGACCGCACCGGCACCAGCGACCTCGACACCCTCGCTCAGGAATCGGGCGCCGCGCTCTACGGCAAGGCACCCCGCCTCGGCGGCCTCCTCGCCTTCGGCGCGGTCGCCTCGCTCGGCCTGCCGGGCCTGGCCGGGTTCTGGGGCGAAATGCTCGCCCTGTTCGGCGCGTTCAAGCCCGCCGAGGGACTCAGCCGCCCCGCCTTCCTCACCTTCATGGCGATCGCCGCCGTCGGCACCCTGCTCACTGCCGCCTACATGCTCATCGTCGTACGCCGCGTCTGCATGGGCCCGACGACTCAGGGTCCGCAGGGTTCCAAGGGTGCGGTCGAGCCCGAAACCCCGGCGCTCGCCGACGTCCAGGGCTATGAATTCGCCGCCTGGACTCCGCTCGTCGCCCTCACCGTCCTCGCCGGACTCTGGCCCGCCGCTCTGCTCGGCCTCACCGACCCGGCCGTGCAGCAGCTCCTCTCAGGAGGCAAGTCGTGACCGTGGCCGCCGAAAGCGCCGCCGGCGTCGTCCAGTCCGTCGACTGGCTCGCGATCGCTCCGCCCACCATCGCGGCGGTCGTCGGTCTCCTCGTGCTCGTCGTCGACCTCTTCGTTGGCGACAAGAAGAAGGCGCTGCTCGGCTGGATCTCCGTGGCGGGCCTCGCCGTCGCCGCGCTCTCCCTGCTGCCGATCCTCAACGACGACCGGTCGACCTTCTGCCTGACCGGTGGCGCGGAGGCCTGCAGCTACACCGCCGACCGCTTCACACTCGTCATCCAACTGCTCGTCATCGGCGGCGCCCTGCTGGCCGCGCTGCTCTCGATCAGCACACTCAAGGACGCGAACGGCACCGCCAAGGAACTCCCCGAAGGGGAGTTCTGGTTCCTGCTGCTCTCCTCCGCGGCGGGCGCCGCGCTGCTGCCCGCCTCGCGTGACCTCGCCACGCTCGTCGTCGCCCTGGAAGTGGCCTCCCTCCCCGCCTTCGCGCTCGTCGGCCTCAGGCACGGCGACAAGCGGTCATCCGAAGCGGCCCTGAAGTTCTTCCTCTCCTCCGTCACCGCGACCGCCGTGACGCTGATGGGCGTCAGCTTCGTGTACGCCGCGACCGGCACCCTCCACCTCACGGAGATCGCCGAGAAGCTCCAGCACGTCGACGGGCAGCTGGACACCCTCGCCCAGGCCGGCGTCGCCCTCACCCTCGTCGGCTTCGCCTTCAAGGTGGCCGCCGTGCCCTTCCACTTCTGGGTGCCCGACACCTACGTAGGCGCTCCCTTGCCGGTGGCGGCCTACCTCTCGGTCGTCGGTAAGGCGGTGGGCTTCACCGGCCTGATCCTGGTCACCGTCGTCGCCTTCCCCTCGTACGCGGACGTGTGGGGGCCGGCCCTCGCCGTGCTCGCCGCCCTCACCATGACCGCGGGCAACGTGGCGGCGCTGCGCCAACAGGCCACGCGCGCGTACAGCGCGGTCCGCCTGCTCGCCTGGTCCTCGGTCGGCCAGGCGGGATACCTCCTGGTGCCGATCGCCGCGGCCGGATACGCCGACAACCCCGCCGAGGCCGAGAAGGCCGTCGGCTCCACCGTCGCGTACGCCCTCATGTACGCGGCCGTGAACCTCGGCGCCTTCGCCGTAGCCGCGCTCGTCGGCCGTACGCAGCGCCTGAACCGCGTCAGCGACTACCGGGGCCTGTACGCGCGAAGCCCCCTTGCGGCCCTGGTGCTCGGCTTCTTCCTGCTCTGCCTCGCGGGACTCCCGCCGGGCATCATCGGCCTCTTCGCAAAGGTCACCGTCTTCTCCGCGGCGGTCGACGCGGGCCTCGGCTGGCTGGCCGTGGTGATGGCCGCGAACGTGGTGATCGCGCTCTTCTACTACCTCCAGTGGACCGCGCTGCTGTTCCGAGCCCCCGAGGGCGAGCCGGTCAAGCACCGCGTCCCGGCACCCCTCACGGCGGCCATCGCCCTGACCGCGGTTCTCGGCATCGCGCTCTCCGGAGCGCCGCAACTCGTCCTGAGGTTCTCCGACACCGGCCTCTTCTGACGCGTTCCGGTCCCCGTGGGGCCCGCTCGGCCATCACCCGAGCGGCCCACACCGCTCCTGCGCGGCTCCTGCGCGCACAAGGGAACTAGTGCTCCCCGCCTGGCGTTGACCAGTACGGGAGGGTCCACTGAAGAGTGGAAGCACCAGTAGACAGAGGGTTCCCCCACGCACCACAGGAGGGCGTACCGTGCACCGCCGGCACAACGGGCTGAAGACCGCCGTACTCCTCGGGGGACTGTCCGCTCTCATCCTCGTCATCGGCAGTTTCTTCGGACGTACGGGCCTGATCGTCGCGCTCTTCGTGGCGCTCGGCACCAACGCGTACGCGTACTGGAACAGCGACAAGCTCGCCCTGCGCGCCATGCGCGCGCGCCCGGTGAGCGAGTTCGAGGCCCCCGAGCTGTATCGCATGGTCCGCGAGCTCTCCACCCAGGCCCGCCAGCCCATGCCCAGGCTCTACATCTCACCCACCGAGGCGCCGAACGCCTTCGCGACGGGCCGCAACCCCCGTAACGCGGCGGTGTGCTGCACCGACGGCATCCTGCGCCTCCTCGACGAGCGCGAGCTGCGCGGCGTCATCGGCCACGAGCTCAGCCACGTCTACAACCGCGACATCCTGATCTCATCGGTCGCCGGCGCACTCGCCTCAGTGATCATGTTCCTGGTCAACTTCGCCTGGCTGATCCCGATCGGCAGGTCGAACGACAACGAAGGCCCCGGCATCTTCGGCATGCTCCTGATCATGCTCCTCGGCCCGCTCGCCGCCTCCATCATCCAGCTCGCGATCAGCCGCTCCAGGGAGTACGAGGCCGACGCGTCCGGCGCACAGCTCACAGGGGACCCACTGGCCCTCGCGAGCGCCCTGCGCAAGCTCGAGGCGGGCACGAAGCAGCTGCCGCTGCCGCCCGAGCCACGCCTTGAGACGGCAAGTCACATGATGATTGCGAACCCTTTCCGTCCGGGGCAGGGCATGTCCAAGATGTTCTCCACGCATCCGCCGATGGCGGAGCGCATTGCCCGGCTCGAGCAGATGGCAGGTCGCCAACAGTGAAGACAATCCTGAACGTCATTTGGCTCGTCCTGTGCGGCTTCTGGATGTTCCTCGCCTATCTCCTGGCCGGGGTGCTCCTGTGCATCACGGTCATCGGCATCCCCTTCGGTGTCGCCAGCTTCCGCATCGGCCGCTATGCCCTGTGGCCCTTCGGCTACACGACAGTTGAGCGTCGCGACGCGGGCGCACCGTCCTGCATCGCGAACGTCCTGTGGCTGGTCCTTGCGGGCTGGTGGCTCGCGCTCGGCCACATCGTCACGGGCCTCGCTCTCTGTGTCACGATCATCGGCATCCCGCTGGGCATCGCCAACTTCAAGCTGATCCCGGTGTCGTTGATGCCGCTCGGCCGCGAAATCGTCCGCACGGACCAGCCGTTCGCGGCGCGCTAGCGCTAGCGCGCCACCGCCGCGTGCCGAGCCGCGCCGCAGCGGCCCGTGTGTCATACACCGCACCTGGCTGATCACCGCAACCACGCCCCGCCCTCGTGTCGTCCTCCAGGACAACAGCACCAAGAAGGCACGAAGAGGGGCAGGGCACCGCATGGGCATCATCAGCTGGATCGTTCTCGGGCTGCTCGCCGGTGCCGTGGCCAAAATCCTGCTGCCCGGCCGCGACCCGGGCGGCTTCATCGGCACGACGGTCATCGGCATCGCGGGCGCCTTCATCGGCGGCTGGCTCTCCGCCCGCTATCTCGACCGCCCGATCGTCAACGACTTCTACGACGGCGCGACCTGGGCGGCGGCGATCGGCGGCTCACTCGTCCTGCTCGTCGCCTACCGCATCCTCTTCGGCCACTCACGCCGCTGAGCCACACACGCGCCAACCACGCCTCCTCAGGCGTAGTCCCCCGATCTGCGGCCAGCAGCAAGGGCGGGCACCCGATCCGGGTGCCCGCCCTTCGGCGTAATGCAACGAGCAATCACCAGTACTTACTGCTGCGTCCCTACCGCGATTACCGGTAGTTGACGAACTGCACGGCGAAGTCGAAGTCCTGCCCCTTGAGCAGCGCCTGCACGGCCTGCAGGTCGTCACGGCTCTTCGAGCTGACCCGCAGCTCTTCACCCTGGACCTGCGCCTTGACGCCCTTGGGGCCCTCATCGCGGATGATCTTGGCGACCTTCTTCGCGTTCTCCTGGGAGATGCCCTCTTCGATCGAGGCGAAGATCTTGTACTCCTTGCCGGAGAGCTGCGGCTCGCCCGCGTCCAGCGACTTCAGCGAGATGCCGCGCTTGATCAGCTTGGACTGGAAGATGTCGAGGATCGCCTTGACCCGCTCCTCGCCGTTCGCCTCCATCAGGATCTTCTCGCCGGACCAGGCGATCGAAGCGCCCGTGCCCTTGAAGTCGTAGCGCTGCGAGATCTCCTTGGCGGCCTGGTTGAGGGCGTTGTCGACCTCCTGCCGCTCGACCTTCGAGACGATGTCGAAACTGGAGTCGGCCATGTCCTGTGGCTCCTTGTATCGGGGTCTGTGTACGTCTACGTGCGTCTGCGTACCGAGCAGGTGCACGGCCTTCGGTCCCTGGCCGCACCCGCAAAGCCTAGCCACCGCCCCCGCGCCGGGCGCTGATCAATCGGGTGGCGAAGCACCCCTGTGCATCAGGTATCGTTTACGTCGTTGCCACGGAGCGCCGCCCCAAAGCGGTCGATTCCACGCAGCGACCCAGGCGGTGTGCCCGAGCGGCCAAAGGGAGCAGACTGTAAATCTGCCGGCTCAGCCTTCCCAGGTTCGAATCCTGGCGCCGCCACACGAAGGAGACCCTCTCCGATCTTGCGGAAACGCGAGTCGGAGGGGGTCTTTTCGTACGCTGAGGGCATGTCGTCCATGCCCTCCTCATCGCGTCGCAGGAACTGCCCCGAGTGCCGCCGTGAAATCGCCGTCGTCGGAGGCCGGTTCGCCCGGCATGATCCGCCGGGGGCGCGCGGCAGCGGTGACCTCGTCTCCTGTCCCGGCTCGCGCAGGCAGGCCATGCTGGGCGCCGCGCAGCCCGCTCTGGACGGTTACGCGGTCCCGGACTTCCCCGGCCAGCTCCCGCTCTTCTGAGGCGCTCTCACGGGCCTTCAGGGCCGCCTGGCGCACGTCAGGGCGGGCGTCACGGCTGGCGGACGTCCATGCGGCTCACCAGGCCGTCCGCCCGGAACGTGTAGACGTGCTCGACCGTCATCGGCGCCCAATGGTCGCCCGTCCCGTCGCGCAAGCCGGGCCGCACGGTCGCCACGACCCGCCGCCCGTCGTCGTCGAGCCGCAGCCGCTCCAGGTGCACCAGGGGGTGCATCACCGCGAACTGCCGTGCCCAGTAGGCGCGGACCGCCGCTATGCCGCGGGCGCGGGTGTTGTCCAGGAGGTTCGGCCAGTCCACGTCGGGTGCCAGGGAGCGGGGGATGAACGCATCGCGCTCTTCGGTACTGAAGACGGCGTACATCTGCCGCAAGAGGGCTTCCTGCGCGGCGGGCACATCGGAAGCAGGCATGGCGTTCCTCACGTAGGCAGTGCCTCCCAGCCAAGCACCGCCCCGCGCGCGGGGCATCCCTCAGGAGACCGACATACCCGTACGGCCTGTACGAACGTCAGTTCCCCGCAACGGACTTGACCGCCACGGACACCGGAGTGGAGCCGCTGACCAGCTCCAGCGTCAGGCCTGCCGTCGCCGACGAGTCGACGAGCTCGGCGAGGACCGCGGCCACGTCGTCCCGCGGGACAGGACCGCGTCCGGTCGATGCCTCCAGGCGTACGAGACCGGTGCCCGCGTCGTCCGTCAGCATGCCGGGGCGCAGGATCGTCCAGTCCAGGGCCTTGCGGCCGCGTACGGAGGCGTCGGCCTCGCCCTTGGCGCGCAGATAGGCGTCGAAGATCTCGTCGCCCTCGTGCGCGGGGTCGGCGCCCATCGACGACACGACCACGTAGCGCCGCACGCCCGCGCGCTCCGCCGCGTCCGCGAAGAGCACCGCCGCGTCACGGTCCACGGTGTTCTTGCGGTCGACTCCGCTGCCCGGCCCGGCGCCCGCCGCGAAGACGGCGGCGTCGGCGCCTTCCAGAAGCCCGGCGACCTCGTCTACCGACGCCGATTCCAGGTCGCACAGCGCCGCTTCAGCGCCCGCGTCCCGCAGATCGGCTTCCTGGTCGCCTCTGCGGATGATCCCGACGACCTCGTCACCCCGCGCGGCGAGCAACCGCTCGAGCCGCAGGGCGATCTGACCATGACCTCCAGCGATGACAATGCGCATGTCTCCGACCGTACGACAGCACCCGCGTGTTCGCCCCGCGCACGCGGGTGCACGTCAGGAGGTGCCGCCCGCCCTCACGCCCGCCCGCAAGCCGCCCTCAAGGTGTCTTCACGAGGGCTCCGCGCCCTTCGCCCGTCCCGGGCCGTTCCCCGCCGAACGGCCCTGCCGGGGCAGGTCGAGTGCCACGGCGGCCGCCGAATCGCAGTACTCCCGCACCGCGCTCGTCCGTGCCACCACGCGCCCCCGGTGCACCACGATGCGGCTGTACGCGAGCGAGAGCGCCCCCGAGAGATGGTCGCCGCGCACCGCGAGCAGCTCGGCGGGGAAGCCCGCCTCCACCCGGACCTGGCGCAGCCCCATCGCGGCACGCGCCGCCGAGCTGACCGCCCCGTACGCCTCCCCGGGGCGCAGCCCGCACCGCGAGGCCAGCAGGTAGGCGGCCTCCAGCGGGTCCCCGCGCCCCACGGGGTTCGACACGTCCCGCATGGCCCCGCTGCCCGCGGCGACCCGCACCCCGGCCGCCCGCAGCAGCCGTACCGGAGCCACCGCGCCCCGCCGTTCCACGCTCCCGCAGCCACCCTGCGGCAGGCACACCACCGTCACGCCGGCCGCCGCCAGCTGTTCCGCCGTTCGCGCGGCCACGTCCGACGGCAGTCGCCCGAGCCCTCCGCACGGCCCGATCGTCACCCCGGGCCGCAGCCCGCCCGCCATCGCCGCGAGCCGCCCCAGGCGAGCCGGATCGCTGCCGTCCGTGTGCAGGTCGACGGGGCAGCCGTGCTCGGCGGCCACTTCGAGCACCGCCTCCACGTAGCCGGTCGGATCGGGATCAAGGTCGGGGCAGCCGCCCACTACGGAGGCGCCCATCTTCACCGCGTCCCGCAGCATCGCGAGCCCGTCGGCACCGGCCACGCCGGTCAGCAGCCGCGGCACGGCCACGGCGGCGAGGTCGACCAGGCCGCGCAGCGAACGCCGCGCCTGCAACACCGCCTCCATCGAGGTGAGCCCCGGGACGTCGCCGATCCGCACATGCGAGCGCAGCGCCGTGGCGCCGTGCCCGAGCTGCAGCAGGGCGGCCTCGGTCGTCCGGCGCTGGACGTCGGCGAGTTCGTACGAGACGGGGCCCTCCGCGTCCGCCGACAGCGCTGTGTCGCTGTGCGCGTGTGGTTCTGCGGCGGCCGGCAGTAGGAGGTAGCCGCCGAGGTCGACACGCGTGGCGTGCGAGGTCAGGCTGCCCGCCGTGCCTACCGCTTCGATGCGCCCGGAGCCGAGCCGCACGTCCACGGTCCGGCCGTCGGTCAGCCGGGCGCCGCACAGAAGCAGCGCGGACGCGTCGGCGTCGTCCCCGGAGGAGCCGGAAGAGCCGGATGACCCGGAGGAGTGGGGCTGCGGCTGGCTGTCGGGCATCGCGCTCCTGAGGTTCGGGGGCGGCTGCGGGACCTGGCGTCGTCCGGGACGGAGGCGTCCGGGATCAGGACGCCCGAGATCACGCGGAGTGGGTCGAGCAAGATCACGCAGGGTGGGTCGAGCCTAGGACGGCGACCGGCCCTCTTCGAGGAGGAGCGGAATAGTCGTACCGGCGTGGTGCGGAGCTACGGGGGGCACTCCGCGCGCCGGGGAACGGGCCGGCCACGAGCCGCGAACAGGGGCAGGCCGCGCGCCGCGGAAGGGGCACTCCGCGCGCCGCGGATCGGCCGGGCCACGAGCCGCCGCACCACCCCGCCTTGAGCGACGGAACCACCCCGCCACGAGCGACCGAACCACCCCACCCCCAGCGACCGAACCACCCCACCCCGAGCCGCCGAACCGGTGTGGCGTGAGGCGTCGAAGTGACGTCGTGAGGCGGGCGGGACGCCTGCCGGAATGCCCCCGGACAGCCCCGGCGAAACGGATTTGGGCGATCGGCGACCGACCGTGTAATGTCTTCATCGCTCGCCCCAATAGCTCAGTCGGTAGAGCGTCTCCATGGTAAGGAGAAGGTCTGCGGTTCGATTCCGCATTGGGGCTCTGATGTCGCGTGATCCTCGCCCTCGGGCGAGGGGATCAGGCATCTGCAGCGGTGTAGCTCAGTCGGTAGAGCAAGCGGCTCATAATCGCTGTGTCACCGGTTCAAGTCCGGTCACCGCTACTGATTTGGTAGCCGATTGTGGGGTCGGACCTTCGATCGGCTACTATTTTTTTGCGTTCATCCGTCCATCCGTCCGTCAAGGAGCACTCACGTGGCTGCCACAGACGTCCGCCCGAAGATCACGCTGGCCTGCGTGGAGTGCAAGGAGCGGAACTACATCACCAAGAAGAACCGGCGTAACGACCCGGACCGTCTTGAGATGAAGAAGCACTGCCCGCGCTGCAACGCGCACACTGCGCACCGCGAAACGCGCTAGACACAGGCTCGTACACGAGGCCGTCCCCGATTTCTGGGGGCGGCCTCGCGTCGTTTACCCATACCTGTTACCCATACCTGCAGGAGGTACCGAGTCCATGGCGCTCGACCAGTCCTTCGTCGGGCGGTCCTACCCGCCCACCGATCCCTATGAGGTCGGCCGGGAGAAGATCCGTGAGTTCGCCGAGGCGGTGGGCGACGCCAACCCCGCGTACACCGACGCGGAGGCCGCCAAGGTGCTCGGGCACCCGGATGTGATCGCCCCGCCGACCTTCGTGTTCGCCATCTCGTTCAAGGCCGCGGGCAAGGTCGTCGAGGACCCGCAGCTGGGGCTCGACTACAGCCGCGTCGTGCACGGGGACCAGAAGTTCGCGTACACCCGCCCGGTGCGCGCGGGGGACCGGCTCACGGTGACCTCGACCATCGAGGCCATCAAGTCGCTCGCGGGCAACGACATCCTGGACATCCGCGGCGAGGTCCACGACGAGGCCGGCGAGCACGTCGTGACCGCCTGGACGAAGCTCGTCGCGCGTGCGGCGGAGCCTGCGGCAGAGGGAGCGTGACGCGATGACCGCCAAGATTTCGTACGACAGCGTCGAGGTCGGCACCGAGCTGACGGCCCAGAGCTTTCCCGTGACGCGCGCCACGCTCGTGCGGTACGCGGGCGCTTCCGGTGACTTCAACCCGATCCACTGGAACGAGAAGTTCGCGGTCGAGGTCGGCCTCCCCGATGTCATCGCGCACGGCATGTTCACCATGGCCGAGGCGATCCGTGTGGTGACGGACTGGGTGGGCGACCCGGCCGCCGTCGTCGAGTACGGCGTGCGCTTCACCAAGCCCGTCGTAGTTCCGAACGACGACAAGGGCGCGGTCATCGAGGTCAGCGCCAAGGTCGCCCAGAAGCTCGACGACAACCGGGTCCGCGTGGACCTGCTGGCGACCAGCGAGGGCCAGAAGGTCCTCGGTATGTCCCGCGCGGTGGTCCAGCTCGCCTGACGTTCGCGGGTTCGCAGGTCTCACAGGTAAGGGGCGTCCGCCATAGCGGACGCCCCTTATGACGCCCCCTATTTCCGTGGCTCGTCGTCACGACCGCTTGACCAAGGTAGTGATTAGCCACTAACTTAATCACATGGTCAGGATGAGCGCAGAGGAGCGACGCGAGAGCGTCATCCGCGCGGCGATGATCGAGTTCGCCCGCGGTGGCTACAACGGCACGTCCACCGAGGTGATCGCCAAGCGCGTGGGTGTCTCGCAGCCGTACCTCTTCCGCCTCTTCCCGAGCAAGCAGGCGATCTTCCTTGCCGCATCCGGACGTTGCTGCCAGGAGGTCACCGAGGTGTTCCGCAAGGCGGCGCAGGGCCTCGAGGGGGAGGAGGCCCTACACGCCATGGGAGCGGCCTACCAGGCGCTCATCGCCGACGACCCGGACAAGCTGCTCATGCAGATGCAGATGTACGTCGCCGTGGCCTCCGCGGAGGCGTCCGGCGACCGGGAGTTCGGCGAGGCGCTACGGGCCTCATGGATGGAGATGTACGACACGGTCCGCCTCGCACTGGGGGCGGACGTCAACGAGACGACCCAGTTCCTCGCGTACGGGATGCTCGTGAACGTCCTGGTGTCCATGGGGTTCAGTCCGGAGCACCGGGTGTGGACCGGCTTCTACGAGTCGGTGCAGCCCAAGGGGTAGGACGCGCACTCCGGCGCGCGTCAGGGGGGTGCGTACCTTTGCGCCCACAAAAGTTAGTCATCAATAACTAACCACAGGGGAAGCAATGTCACAGCAGGAGCAGCGACAGCGGAAACCAGCGCGGCGCGGGGAAGCGGCCTGGGCCCTCGCCATCACCAGCGTCGCCGGATTCATGGCGGCCCTCGACAACCTCGTCGTCACCACCGCCCTGCCCGCCATCCGCGCGGACTTCGGGGGAGCGCTGCACGACCTCGAATGGACGGTGAGCGCCTACACGCTCACCTTCGCCGTGCTGCTGATGTTCGGCGCGGCCCTGGGCGACCGCTTCGGGCGCCGCAAGCTTTTCATCGTCGGCCTCGCCATCTTCACCGGAGCCTCCGGCGCCGCGGCACTCGCGCCCGGCATCGAGGCGCTCATCGCGGCCCGCGCGGTCCAGGGCGTCGGCGCCGCGATCATGATGCCCCTGACGCTGACCCTCCTGACGGCGGCCGTGCCGGTGGCCAAGCGCGGGATGGTGTACGGGATCTGGGGCGCCGTCAACGGCCTCGCGGTGGCCAGTGGCCCGCTCATCGGCGGCAGCCTCACCGAACACGTGTCCTGGCAGTGGATCTTCTGGCTGAACGTGCCGCTCGGCCTCGCGGTGCTGCCGTTGGCCCGGCTGCGGCTCTCCGAGTCGTACGGCACGGGAGCGCCGCTCGACATCACCGGAACACTGCTCGCCAGCGGCGGCCTCTTCGGCATCGTGTACGCGCTCATCCGCGGCAACATCGACGGCTGGACGAGCGCGACCGTCCTCATCGGCCTGATAGGCGGCGGCGTGCTCCTGGCCCTCTTTGTGCGCCACGGCATCCGCAGCGAGAACCCGATGCTGCCGATGCGGCTCTTCCGGAACCGTGCGTTCTCCGCGATCAACGCCGCGAGCCTGCTGATGTTCGTCGGGATGTTCGGCTCGATCTTCCTGCTCGCCCAGTTCCTGCAGACCGTCGTCGGCTACTCGCCCACCGAGGCGGGCCTGCGGATGCTCCCCTGGACCGGCATGCCGATGATCGTCGCCCCCATCGCGGGCTATCTCTCGGACCGGATCGGCGGTCGTCCCGTCGTGACCGCTGGCCTCGCGCTCCAGGCCATCGGTCTCGCCTGGTTCGCGGCCGTCCTGGAGCCCGATGTGTCGTACGCCGCCCAGTTGCCCGCCCTGATCATCAGCGGGGTCGGCATGGCGCTGTACTTCGCCCCCGCCGCGAACCTGGTGATGTCCAGCGTCCGCCACTCCGAGCAGGGCATCGCGTCCGGCGCCAACAACGCCCTGCGCGAGGTCGGCGGCGCCCTCGGCATCGCAATCCTCGCCGCGGTGTTCTCCGCCCAGGGCGGCTACGGGCCCGCCCAGCACTTCGTGGACGGCCTCGGGCCCGCCCTGTGGGTCGGCGCCGCGATGGTCGGCGTGGGCGCGGTGGCCGCCGCGCTGCTCCCCGGGCGGGCCGCGACCGGCAAGCAGGCGGGCGCGGTGCCCGCCGCCGAAGAGCGCACCCCGGCCGGAGTCTGAACCGCTTCCGCCCGTCTCGCCCGGCCCCACGGTCCGTGGGCCCGCCCGACTCGCCCGCCCCCGGTCCGTGGCCCCGCCAGAGCGGCGGGGCCACGGACCGTACCCTTGGGCACGTGCAGGAACTCCACGATGCCCCCCTCGCCCCGCTGACCACCTTCCGGCTCGGCGGTCCCGCGGCCCGCCTGATCACCGCGACGACCGACGCCGAGGTGATCGCCGCCGTCCGCGAAGCCGACGACTCCGGGACCCCGCTGCTGCTCATCGGCGGTGGCTCGAACCTGGTCATCGGCGACAAGGGATTCGACGGCACCGCTCTGCGCATCGCCACGAAGGGCTTCGAACTCGACGGCACGAAGCTCGAGTTGGCCGCCGGTGAGGTGTGGACCGACGCGGTGGCCCGCGTCGTGGAGGCCGGCCTCGCGGGCATCGAGTGCCTGGCGGGCATCCCGGGCTCCGCGGGCGCGACGCCGATCCAGAACGTGGGGGCGTACGGCCAGGAGGTCTCGTCGACCATCACCGAAGTGGTCGCGTACGACAGGAAGACCCACGAGACGGTCACCGTCACGAACGCCGAGTGCGACTTCTCGTACCGCCACAGCCGGTTCAAGGCCGAACCCGACCGCTTCGTGGTGCTGCGTGTCCGCTTCGCCCTGGAGGACGCCCAGGGGATGAGCGCCCCCCTCAAGTACCCGGAGACGGCCCGCACCCTCGGCGTCGAAGCGGGCGACCGGGTCCCCGCGGCCGTCGCCCGTGAGACCGTCCTGAAGCTGCGCGCGGGCAAGGGCATGGTGCTCGACCCCGAGGATCACGACAGCTGGTCGGCCGGGTCCTTCTTCACCAACCCCATCCTCACCGAGGAGGAGTTCGCCGCGTTCCACGCGCGCGTGGTGGACCGTCTCGGCCCGGACGTGGCACCCCCCGCCTTCCCGACGGAGGACGGCCGCGTGAAGACCTCCGCCGCCTGGCTCATCGACAAGGCGGGCTTCACCAAGGGCTACGGAGAGGGCCCGGCCCGCATCTCCACCAAGCACACGCTCGCCCTGACCAACCGCGGCAACGCGACCACGGAGGACCTGCTGGCCCTGGCCCGTGAGGTCGTCGCCGGAGTGCGGGACGCCTTCGGGGTCACGCTGGTCAACGAGCCGGTGACGGTCGGCGTCAGCCTCTGAGCCCCCCCCCGCCGGCGGTGCGCGGCTAGTAGGCCACGCCCACGCCCTGCTTCACCGTCGCCAGGTCGTCGACCGCCGCCAGCATCGCGTGCGCCACGTCGGCCCTGCCGATGAACCGCCCGCTGGTCGGCGTGCCCCCGACAACCCGGCGGTAGACGCCCGTGGCCGGCTTGTCCTGCAGCCTCGGTGGGCGCACGGACGTCCAGTCCGTCGCGCTGCTCGCCAGCGCGGCCTCCATGGCCCGCAGATCGTCGTACACCGGCTTCAGGATCTTGCTGACCAGGGCGCCCATGATCCGGTCGACCACCGGCTGGGCCTCGGCCGGCGGGCCCACCGGCGCCGCGCTCACCACCACCAGCCTGCGCACGCCCTCGGCCTCCATGGCGTGCAGCACCGAACGCGTGAGCTCCGCCGCGATCCCCGCGTCCGACCTCTTGCGCGGCCCGAGCCCCGACAGGACCGCGTCCCGTCCGGTCACCGCCGCCCGCAGGGACTCCGAATCGGTCAGGTCGGCCCGGAACACTTCAAGGCCCCCGCCCGTCGCCCTCAGCCGTGCGGGATCACGTACGACTGCCGTCACCTCGTGGCCCGCCGCCAGCGCCTGCCGGACGATCTCCCCGCCGACACCACCGGTCGCACCGAACACCGTGAGCTTCATCGCGCACCCTCCCCAGGTGGGTAAGTATTCACTTACCCCTAGGGTGAGTATGCACTCACCCGTACGTCAAGGTTGGTTGGACGGCACATGCAGCAGAAGCCCACCCGGGCCCGCATTCTCGACGCGGCGCACGACCTCATGCTCACCATCGGCCTCGCCCGTGCCACCACCAAGGAGATCGCCAAAGCGGCCGGCTGCTCCGAAGCGGCCCTCTATAAGCACTTCGCGAGCAAGGAGGAGCTGTTCGTGGCCGTCCTCCAGGAGCGGCTGCCCCGGCTCGGCCCGCTCCTACGCCGCCTCGCCGAGGACCCGGGGGAGCGCTCCGTGGAGGAGAACCTCGCCGAGATCGCCCGCCTGGCCAGTCTTTTCTACGCCCAGAGCTTCCCGATCGCCGCGTCCCTGTACGCCGAGCCCAAGCTCAAGCGCCGTCACGAGGACTCCATGCAGGAGATGGGCACGGGCCCGCACATGCCCATCGAGGCACTCGACGCCTACCTCCGTATCGAACGCGACGCCGGCCGGATCGCCCCCGGAGCCGACACCTTCGCGGCCGCCTCGCTCCTCCTGGGCGCCTGCGCCCAGCGTGCCTTCGCCTACGACTCCACGGTCGGCAAGCAACCCCCGCAGCCCGTGGAGGAGTTCGCGGCCGCCCTCGCCCGCACCCTCCTCGCGGGCATCAGCCGCTGAGCCACTCCTCGATCCCCGAAAGCAGCTTCTCCTGTACGTCGACGGGGGCGGCCGAGCCGCGCACCGACTGCCGGGCGAGCTCGGCCAGTTCGCTGTCGTCGAAGGCATGGTGCTTGCGCGCGATCTCGTACTGCGCGGCCAGCCGCGACCCGAAGAGCAGCGGATCGTCCGCCCCAAGGGCCATCGGCACCCCGGCGTCGTACAAGGTGCGCAGCGGCACGTCCTCGGGCTTCTCGTAGACACCGAGAGCCACGTTCGACGCCGGACAGACCTCGCAGGTCACGCCACGATCGGCGAGCCGCTTCAGGAGCCGCGGGTCCTCCGCCGCCCGCACCCCGTGCCCGATCCGTCCCGCGTGTAGGTCGTCCAGGCAGTCCCGCACGGAGGCGGGCCCGCTGAGCTCACCGCCGTGCGGCGCCGCGAGCAGGCCGCCGTCCCGTGCGATCGCGAAGGCCCGGTCGAAGTCCCGTGCGAAGCCCCGGCGCTCGTCGTTCGAGAGCCCGAAGCCGACGATGCCGCGATCGGCGTACCGCACCGAGAGCCGGGCCAGCGTGCGGGCGTCCAGAGGGTGCTTCATGCGGTTCGCCGCGACGAGGACGCGCATTCCGAGGCCGGTGTCCCGCGAGGCGCTCTCGACGGCGTCCAGGATGATTTCCAGGGCCGGGATCAGCCCGCCGAGCCGGGGCGCGTACGACGTCGGGTCGACCTGGATCTCCAGCCACCCCGACCCGTCCCGCAGATCCTCCTCCGCGGCCTCCCGCACCAGGCGCTGGATGTCCTCGGGCTCCCGCAGGCAGGACCGCGCCATATCATAGAGCCGCTGGAAGCGGAACCACCCGCGTTCATCGGTCGCCCGCAGCTGCGGAGGCTCACCGCCGGTCAGCGCCGGGGGCAGCCGCACCCCGTACTTGTCGGCGAGCTCCAGCAGGGTCGTGGGCCGCATCGACCCGGTGAAGTGCAGATGCAGATGGGCCTTCGGCAGCTCTCTTACGTCACGTACGCGCTCCATTCAAGGATCTTGCCGTACGTACGTGGCGTCCCGGTAGCCACTTTCCCCCTTCGTGCCCATCCCCGAACGAAGAAACGGACCGCCTCCCCGGGGAGGGGAGACGGCCCGCACGTACAAAAAGGCAGGGTCAGTCGCGCGCCTCGGCCAGCAGCTTCTGGATCCGCGAGACACCCTCGACGAGGTCCTCGTCACCCAGGGCGTACGAAAGGCGGAGGTAGCCCGGCGTTCCGAAGGCCTCGCCCGGGACGACCGCGACCTCGGCCTCCTCCAGGATCAGCGCGGCCAGCTCCACGGAGTCCTGCGGGCGCTTGCCGCGGATCTCCTTGCCGATGAGGCCCTTCACCGAGGGGTAGACGTAGAAGGCGCCCTCGGGCTCGGGGCAGAGCACGCCGTCGATGTCGTTCAGCATCCGCACGATGGTCCTGCGGCGCCGGTCGAAGGCCTCGCGCATCGTGTCGACGGCCGTCAGGTCGCCGGAGACGGCCGCGATGGCCGCCACCTGCGCGACGTTGGAGACGTTCGAGGTGGCGTGCGACTGGAGGTTCGTCGCGGCCTTCACGACGTCCTTCGGGCCGACGATCCAGCCCACGCGCCAGCCGGTCATCGCGTACGTCTTGGCGACGCCGTTGACCACGATGCACTTGTCGCGCAGCTCGGGCAGGATCGCGGGGAGCGAGGTGAACTTCGCGTCTCCGTAGACGAGGTGTTCGTAGATCTCGTCGGTCATGACCCACAGACCGTGCTCGACGGCCCAGCGGCCGATCGCCTCGGCGTCCGCCTCGCTGTAGACGGCGCCCGTCGGGTTGGACGGTGACACGAAGAGGACGACCTTCGTGCGCTCCGTGCGCGCGGCCTCCAGCTGCTCCACCGAGACGCGGTAGCCCGTGGTCTCGTCGGCGACGACATCGACGGGCACGCCGCCCGCGAGACGGATCGACTCCGGATACGTCGTCCAGTAGGGAGCCGGGACGATGACCTCGTCCCCCGGGTCGAGGATCGCGGCGAACGCCTGGTAGATCGCCTGCTTGCCGCCGTTGGTCACCAGGACCTGCGAGGCGTCGACCTCGTACCCGGAGTCGCGCAGCGTCTTCGCGGCGATCGCGGCCTTGAGCTCGGGGAGCCCGCCGGCCGGGGTGTAGCGGTGGTACTTCGGGTTCTTGCAGGCCTCGACAGCGGCTTCGACGATGTAGTCGGGCGTCGGGAAGTCGGGCTCACCCGCACCGAAACCGATCACCGGCCGCCCGGCGGCCTTGAGGGCCTTCGCCTTGGCGTCGACAGCGAGGGTCGCGGACTCGGAGATCGCGCCGACGCGGGCGGACACCCTGCGCTCGGTGGGAGAAGTGGAAGCGCTCATCGCCCCATCGTTCCAGACCTGAAACGCCCCCGGCACGCGGCTTTCGCTGTTTGCCGACGGCCGCCGGATCCGTTTCTGTTCGACGGGGCGCCGCAGAGCACGTACACTCACTGCTCGTTGGCCCTCACCGGCCGCACCTTCTCCTCGCACTCTGTGCACCCGGGCGGATGCGGTAGGTTGGGGGAAATCAAAGGGTCGTAGCTCAATTGGTAGAGCACTGGTCTCCAAAACCAGCGGTTGGGGGTTCAAGTCCCTCCGGCCCTGCTACACACTCCTCTCACCAGGATGTGTGCGCACATGTACGTACTGCATTGCACCGCCGTGCGGCTCATACCGGGCGCGGCACGGCCACGACCCGGAATCAGGTGAGGACGAGTGACGGACGCCGTGGGCTCCATCGACATGCCTGATGCCCAGGACGAGGCGCCGGATTCGAAGAAGGCCCGCAAGGGCGGCAAGCGCGGCAAGAAGGGCCCCTTCGGCCGTCTCGCGCTCTTCTACCGCCAGATCGTCGCGGAACTCCGCAAGGTCGTCTGGCCGACTCGCAGTCAGCTCACGACGTATACCACCGTGGTGATCGTCTTCGTCATCATCATGATCGGCCTCGTGACCGTGATTGACTATGGGTTCAACCAGGCCGTCAAGTACGTCTTCGGCTGAGCCGATGGCACAGCCGAGAGCGAAGGGCGCCGTACCCGGCGCCCGTTTCGCGCGTTCCACCCCTCTGTATCCAGGAAGAAGCAGCCACCGTGTCTGACCCGAACCTGAACGACGCCGTTGAGCCGCGCGTGGATTCCGCGGAGTCCGTGGAGGACCAGCTCGACATCGTCGAGGCGGCGGACGCCGAGGACCCGGACCAGGCCGAGGCTGCCGACGCCGCCGCTGGCACTCCCGCCGAGGAGTCGGCGCTGCACGTCGAGACCGACACCGAGTCTGCCGACGACGCCGAGGCGGGCGAGGAAGCCGCCGCCGAGTCCGACGAGGACGACACCGAGGGCGACACCGAAGAGGCCGCCGAGTCCGCTGAGGCCGACGAGTCCGCTGAGTCCGCTGAGGCCGACGAGTCCGCTGAGTCCGCTGAGGACGAGGAGGAGGCCGAGCCGGTCGACCCGATCGCGGCCCTGCGCGACGAGCTCCGCACCCTTCCCGGCGAGTGGTACGTCATCCACACCTACGCGGGTTACGAGAACCGCGTGAAGACCAACCTCGAGCAGCGTGCCGTCTCGCTGAACGTCGAGGACTTCATCTTCCAGGCCGAGGTGCCGCAGGAAGAGGTCGCGCAGATCAAGAACGGCGAGCGCAAGACCATCCGTCAGAACAAGCTCCCCGGATACGTCCTGGTGCGCATGGACCTGACGAACGAGTCCTGGGGCGTCGTCCGCAACACCCCCGGCGTCACCGGCTTCGTGGGCAACGCCTACGACCCGTACCCCCTGACCCTGGACGAGATCGTCAAGATGCTCGCCCCCGAGGCCGAGGAGAAGGCGGCCCGCGAGGCCGCCGAGGCCGAGGGCAAGCCGGCTCCGTCCCGCAAGGTCGAGGTCCAGGTCCTCGACTTCGAGGTCGGCGACTCGGTCACCGTCACCGACGGTCCGTTCGCGACGCTGCAGGCGACGATCAACGAGATCAACGCCGACTCGAAGAAGGTCAAGGGTCTCGTCGAGATCTTCGGCCGTGAGACCCCGGTCGAGCTCAGCTTCGACCAGATCCAGAAGAACTAGCCCTCGCGGCTTCCTGGCTTCCTCTGGAACATACGCCTCCGAACAGGTCAGACGGGCTCTCAAAGCCGGTCTGACCTGCTCGGTTTTTGGCCGCGTGACGATACCCGTTATCGTGGTGCGGTATGCCTCCATCCGGATGACTGGATGGTGGCTGGAAACTCTCACTAGGACCCGGAGAGAGCAATGCCTCCCAAGAAGAAGAAGGTCACGGGGCTTATCAAGCTCCAGATCCAGGCCGGCGCAGCCAACCCGGCCCCGCCGGTCGGCCCCGCGCTGGGCCAGCACGGCGTCAACATCATGGAGTTCTGCAAGGCCTACAACGCCGCGACCGAGTCGCAGCGTGGCTGGGTCATCCCGGTGGAGATCACGGTCTACGAAGACCGCTCCTTCACCTTCGTGACCAAGACTCCGCCGGCCGCCAAGATGATCCTCAAGGCCGCGGGTGTCGAGAAGGGCTCCGGCGAGCCGCACAAGACCAAGGTCGCCAAGATCACCGAGGCGCAGGTCCGCGAGATCGCCACCACCAAGATGGAAGACCTCAACGCCAACGACCTGGACGCCGCGTCGAAGATCATCGCCGGCACCGCCCGTTCCATGGGCATCACGGTCGAGGGCTAAGAGCTTTCCCCGTCTGACCTTTCTCAGTGGTAGGACCAAGCGCTGGTCCGCACCACGACTCCACACCTGAAACCACCAGGAGCAGAAGTGAAGCGCAGCAAGACTCTCCGCGCTGCGGACGCCAAGATCGACCGGGACAAGCTCTACGCCCCGCTCGAGGCCGTCCGTCTCGCCAAGGAGACCTCCTCGACCAAGTTCGACGGCACCGTCGAGGTCGCCTTCCGCCTGGGTGTAGACCCGCGCAAGGCCGACCAGATGGTCCGTGGCACCGTGAACCTCCCGCACGGCACCGGCAAGACCGCCCGGGTCCTGGTCTTCGCGACCGGTGACCGTGCTGCGGCCGCGGAAGCCGCTGGGGCCGACATCGTCGGCGCCGACGAGCTCATCGACGAGGTCGCCAAGGGCCGCCTGGACTTCGACGCCGTCGTCGCCACCCCGGACCTCATGGGCAAGGTCGGCCGCCTCGGCCGCGTGCTCGGTCCGCGTGGTCTGATGCCGAACCCGAAGACCGGCACCGTGACCCCCGACGTCGTGAAGGCTGTCAACGACATCAAGGGCGGCAAGATCGAGTTCCGCGTCGACAAGCACTCGAACCTGCACTTCATCATCGGCAAGGTGTCCTTCGACGACACCAAGCTGGTGGAGAACTACGCCGCGGCGCTGGAGGAGATCCTCCGTCTGAAGCCGTCGGCCGCCAAGGGCCGCTACATCAAGAAGGCCGCGCTGGCCACCACGATGGGCCCCGGCATCCCGCTGGACAGCAACCGCACCCGCAACCTCCTCACCGAGGAGGACCCGGCCGCCGTCTGAATCTGACGGCAGCCGCGTCGCGTACGCGTTTGTGGACGGGCCCCGCAACCTTTCGAGGTGCGGGGCCCGTCCTCGTATACGTGCATGCCTCAGAGCTTTCGGGGGATTGCGCTAGCGTGCGGGATTCACACGAGTACAAGGGGTGGGATGTCATGAACAGCACGACCATGCGACGCGCAGGCCTGTCGATCGCGGTGGCCGCCGCGCTGACCGGGGTCGCGGCCTGTGGCTCCTCCGGCGGCGGCGACGGCGACGCGAAGGGCAAGAAGAAGGGCTCCGTCGCCCTCAGCCCGATCGCTGCCCTGCGCACCATCCAGGACAAGACCGACAGCGCCGACTCCGCCAAGATCGAGGGCAAGACGGTCATGGGCACCAAGATGTCGATGGACATGACGGGCTCCATGGAGTGGTCGGACGGCATCACCGGCAACATGACGGCCACTCTCACGGGCGGAACCCAGGCCGAGCAGATGGAACAGATCGGGCAGTCGAAGATCGACTACCGCTATCTGAAGAACGGGTTCTACGCGAACATGGGGGACAAGTTCGCGGAGCAGGCCGGCGGCGGCAAGCACTGGATCGAGTACGACTACGCCACCCTGGCCGAGATAAGTGGCGCTGCCGGTGACGCCTTCAAGGATCAGATGCAGAACACCACCCCGAACCAGTCGGTCAAGATGCTGCTCGCCTCGGGTGATGTGAAGCGTGTGGGCGAGGAGACCGTCCGCGGGACGAAGGCCACCCACTACTCCGGCACCGTCGACGCCGCCGACTTCACCGGCAAGAACGCCGACCTCGACGCCGAGCAGATGGCCGAGCTCAGGAAGCAGTTCAAGCAGGTCGGTCTGACCACGCAGACCATCGACATCTGGGTCGACGCCGACGACCTGCTGGTCAAGAAGGCCGAGAAGGGCAAGATGGCCGACGGGGACTTCTCGCAGACGGCCTACTACAGCGACTACGGCACCCCCGTGTCCGTGGAGAAGCCCCCGGCCTCGGACACGATGAGCTTCAAGGACCTCATGAACCAGCAGCCGCAGGCCTGACCTCGGACGTCGGGTATTCTCGCCGGACCGAATTGTGTCGATCATGTGTTCCTAGGGGTGGGGTCATGACTGTGAAGAGAACGGCGAGCGCTGCGCTCGCCACCGCGATGCTGTGTACCGGTGCGGTCGCCTGCGGCGGCTCCGACAAGGACGGCAAGGCGAACGGGACGGGCTCGGGGGAGACCCAGTCCCGCTCGCAGGTCACCGAGGTCATCACGGCGGCGTACGAGAAGACCTCGAAGGCCAAGTCGGCCAAGGTCGAGATGACGATGTCCGCGCCGAAGTCGATGGGCGGCTCCAGCGGCGACATGAAGATGTCCGGCGTCATGGGCTGGGACCCGACCGTCATGGATATGACGATGTCGGGCTCGGCGCTCACGGACGGCGACCCGGAGGCACCGGAGAAGGTCCGGATGCTCTGGCTCGACAACGTCATGTACATGGACATGGGGGCTGTCGCCGCCAAGGACATGGACGGCAAGCAGTGGGTCAAGATGGACCTGAACACCATCGCGGAGCAGGTCGGTGACGAGAAGGCCGCCAAGCAGCTGACCGGCGGCCTGGACAGCATGAACCAGGACCCGGCGCAGCAGCTCGCCATGCTCCTGGACTCGCCGAACCTGAAGCACGTCGGTCCCGCGAAGGTCGACGGCGTCCAGACGCAGCGCTACAAGGGCCGTCTCTCCGTCAAGGAGATGATGGAGTCCAACAAGGGCCTCGACGAGATGCTCGGCAAGAGCGAGCGCGAGCAGCTCCTCAAGAACATCGAGAAGTCGGGCATCAAGGGGTACGACACCGAGGTCTGGGTGAACGAGGACGACTACCCCGTCCGCATGGACATCGACATCAAGAGCCCCGAGGGCACGATGAAGTCGTCCCAGAAGTTCTCGGAGTACGGCGCGGCCGCCAAGGTGACCCCGCCGCCGGCCGGTGAGACCTTCGACCTGATGGAGATGTTCAAGGAGCTCGAGGGCTTGGGGAAGCCGGACGCCGACGGTGCCGACAGCTCCGGTGTCTCCGACAGCGCCGGTAGCTCCAACAGCGGCATCTGAGCCGATTTGCTTGACGCGAACCCGTTCGCGTACTCTTCCACAGAAGCCAAAGACCGCTGGTCGTTGCCGTGTGCTCGTTAGAGGACGCGGTGGCCGAAGGATCCGTTGAAATTGCGGACGACCCGCGCAGGTGGATGTGGAAGTGCTCCCGGACGGGATTCCGTCGGGTCGAGCTCACGCCCCATGCGCCTGCGCTGGGGCGTTTTGTTTTGTCAGCCCCTTTTGAGCGGTCCTCATCACCCGGAAGGAGGCTGACGCTCTATGCCGACGCCCGACAAGGCTGCCGCGGTAGCCGAGCTCACGGACAAGTTCCGCAGCTCGAACGCCGCCGTGCTGACCGAGTACCGGGGTCTCACCGTGGCCCAGCTCAAGCAGCTGCGCCGTTCGCTCGGTGAGAACTCCGAGTACGCCGTGGTGAAGAACACGCTGACCAAGATCGCGGCCAATGAGGCCGGGATCAACCAGCTGGACGACCTGTTCGCGGGTCCGACCGCTGTTGCCTTCGTCACCGGTGACCCGGTGGAGTCGGCGAAGGGTCTTCGTGACTTCGCCAAGGACAACCCCAACCTCGTCATCAAGGGCGGTGTCCTTGACGGCAAGGCGCTGTCCGCCGACGAGATCAAGAAGCTCGCGGACCTCGAGTCCCGCGAGGTTCTGCTCGCCAAGCTGGCGGGCGCCATGAAGGGCAAGCAGACGCAGACTGCGCAGCTCTTCCAGGCGCTTCCCTCGAAGTTCGTCCGCACCGCGGAAGCGCTTCGCGCCAAGAAGGCCGAGCAGGGCGGTGCCGAGTAATTCGGCTCGCGCATTGATCGCCGCCCGTTAGGGCGACGGTCGCAGCGGGCCAAACGTACGCCCGCCTTCATGTACACCCGGCACCAGCCGAATTAGTGGAAGGATCGCCCATCATGGCGAAGCTCAGCCAGGAAGACCTGCTTGCCCAGTTCGAGGAGCTCACCCTCATCGAGCTCTCCGAGTTCGTGAAGGCCTTCGAGGAGAAGTTCGACGTCACCGCCGCCGCGGCCGTCGCCGCTGCCCCGGCCGGCCCGGCCGCCGCCGCCGAGGTTGCCGAGGAGCAGGACGAGTTCGACGTCATCCTCACCGGCGCCGGCGAGAAGAAGATCCAGGTCATCAAGGTCGTGCGCGAGCTCACCTCCCTGGGTCTCAAGGAGGCCAAGGACCTCGTCGACGGCACCCCGAAGCCGGTCCTCGAGAAGGTCGCCAAGGAGGCCGCCGAGAAGGCTGCCGAGTCCCTCAAGGCCGCCGGCGCCTCGGTCGAGGTCAAGTAACACCTCGCGAGTCGTCTGCCACGCGCCTGAGGGCGTGTAGGTGGCAGGTCTTTTCAGCGCTGCTCAGGCAGCGCGCGCCAAGGGCGATCACCCATCTGGGTGGTCGCCCTTCGGCGTTCTCCGGCGCACCCCTACGGCTGCCTTGCGAAGCCCGCCCCGACGAGTATGGTGATCTTCGTCGTGCCTCGGAACGGCCGTGACGGTGACGAACTGAGAGCCAAGTCGGGGCAGGGGGGCCTTGACGAACCGCACGCAGCGCGCAATTCTCAGGACGCGTCGTCACAACGATCCGCATCCGAGGCATGGATCGACGGCGAAGAGGGCAGTATCGATGTGCATCGAGGGCGTGGCTTGCAGCAGGGGTTGAGAACAACGAGGGTCTTCAAAAACCCGCACTGGACATCAGTGGGCCTAGTGGCTACACTGACCCTTTGCGCTGCCTGTTAGCTGCCTCCTGCCCGTCACCAGGGGCATGCCCATGCTTGAGCACAGTGGACTGGACTTTCCCTGACCTGGGATTTTCCGGCCCTGCGTCCAACCTGGGACCGGTACGCGCGTAGTGAGTCCGAGCCCTCGGAAGGACCCCCTCTTGGCCGCCTCGCGCACTGCCTCGACCGCGAATACGAACAACGGCGCAAGCACCGCCCCGCTGCGCATCTCCTTTGCAAAGATCAGGGAGCCCCTCGAGGTTCCGAACCTTCTTGCGCTGCAGACCGAGAGCTTTGACTGGCTGCTCGGGAATGAAGCCTGGAAGGGTCGTGTCGAGGCGGCTCTCGACAGTGGACAGGACGTCCCCACCAAGTCCGGTCTGGAAGAGATCTTCGAGGAGATCTCTCCGATCGAGGACTTCTCCGGGTCGATGTCCTTGACGTTCCGCGACCACCGTTTTGAGCCCCCGAAGAACTCCATCGACGAGTGCAAGGAGCGCGACTTCACGTTCGCCGCCCCGCTCTTCGTCACCGCCGAGTTCACCAACAACGAGACCGGCGAGATCAAGTCCCAGACGGTCTTCATGGGCGATTTCCCGCTCATGACGAACAAGGGCACCTTCGTCATCAACGGCACCGAGCGTGTCGTCGTGTCGCAGCTGGTCCGTTCGCCGGGTGTCTACTTCGATTCCTCGATCGACAAGACGTCCGACAAGGACATCTTCTCCGCCAAGATCATCCCGTCCCGGGGTGCCTGGCTGGAGATGGAGATCGACAAGCGCGACATGGTCGGTGTGCGCATCGACCGCAAGCGCAAGCAGTCGGTCACCGTTCTTCTCAAGGCTCTCGGTTGGACGACCGAGCAGATCCTCGAGGAGTTCGGCGAGTACGAGTCCATGCGCGCCACCCTGGAGAAGGACCACACCCAGGGCCAGGACGACGCGCTGCTCGACATCTACCGCAAGCTTCGTCCGGGCGAGCCGCCGACGCGTGAGGCTGCTCAGACGCTGCTTGAGAACCTCTACTTCAACCCCAAGCGCTACGACCTCGCGAAGGTCGGCCGCTACAAGGTCAACAAGAAGCTGGGTGCGGACGCTCCGCTCGACGCGGGCATCCTCACGGTCGAGGACATCATCGCCTCGATCAAGTACCTGGTGAAGCTGCACGCCGGTGAGGTCGAGACCGTTGGTGACAGCGGTACGTCGATCGTCGTCGAGACCGACGACATCGACCACTTCGGCAACCGTCGTCTGCGTAACGTCGGCGAGCTCATCCAGAACCAGGTCCGCACGGGTCTGGCTCGTATGGAGCGCGTCGTGCGTGAGCGCATGACGACCCAGGACGTCGAGGCGATCACGCCGCAGACCCTGATCAACATTCGCCCGGTCGTGGCGTCGATCAAGGAATTCTTCGGCACGTCGCAGCTGTCGCAGTTCATGGACCAGAACAACCCGCTGTCGGGTCTCACCCACAAGCGCCGTCTGTCGGCGCTTGGCCCGGGTGGTCTCTCCCGTGAGCGGGCCGGCTTCGAGGTCCGTGACGTGCACCCGTCTCACTACGGCCGCATGTGCCCGATTGAGACTCCCGAAGGCCCGAACATCGGTCTGATCGGTTCGCTCGCCTCGTACGGCCGCGTCAACGCGTTCGGCTTCGTCGAGACGCCGTACCGCAAGGTCGTCGAGGGCGTCGTCACCGACGACGTCGACTACCTCACGGCCGATGAAGAAGACCGCTTCGTGATCGCCCAGGCCAACGCCGTGCTGGGTGAGGACATGCGCTTCACCGAGTCGCGCGTCCTCGTCCGCCGTCGTGGCGGCGAGATCGACTACATCCCCGGCGACGACGTCGACTACATGGACGTCTCGCCGCGCCAGATGGTGTCGGTCGCGACCGCGATGATCCCGTTCCTGGAGCACGACGACGCCAACCGTGCCCTCATGGGCGCGAACATGATGCGTCAGGCCGTGCCGCTGATCACCGCCGAGGCTCCCCTCGTCGGCACCGGCATGGAGTACCGCTGTGCGGTCGACGCCGGTGACGTGATCAAGGCCGAGAAGGCCGGTGTGGTCCAGGAGGTCTCCGCGGACTACGTCACCGTCACGAACGACGACGGCACGTACACCACGTACCGCATCGCCAAGTTCTCCCGGTCGAACCAGGGCACCTCGGTCAACCAGAAGGTTGTCGTCGACGAGGGCGCCCGCGTGATCGAGGGCCAGGTTCTGGCCGACGGTCCCGCGACCGAAGAGGGCGAGATGGCCCTCGGCAAGAACCTGCTCGTGGCGTTCATGCCTTGGGAAGGTCACAACTACGAGGACGCGATCATCCTGTCGCAGCGCCTCGTACAGGACGACGTCCTCTCCTCGATTCACATCGAGGAGCACGAGGTCGACGCCCGTGACACCAAGCTGGGCCCGGAGGAGATCACCCGGGACATCCCGAACGTCTCCGAAGAGGTCCTCGCTGACCTCGACGAGCGCGGCATCATCCGTATCGGTGCCGAGGTCGTCGCCGGCGACATCCTCGTCGGCAAGGTCACGCCCAAGGGTGAGACCGAGCTGACGCCGGAGGAGCGCCTGCTCCGCGCGATCTTCGGTGAGAAGGCGCGCGAGGTGCGCGACACCTCGCTGAAGGTGCCGCACGGTGAGATCGGCAAGGTCATCGGCGTACGCGTCTTCGACCGTGAAGAGGGCGACGAGCTGCCGCCGGGCGTGAACCAGCTGGTTCGTGTCTACGTGGCGCAGAAGCGCAAGATCACGGACGGTGACAAGCTCGCCGGTCGTCACGGCAACAAGGGCGTCATCTCCAAGATCCTTCCGATCGAGGACATGCCCTTCCTCGAGGACGGCACGCCCGTCGACATCATCCTCAACCCGCTGGGTGTCCCGTCCCGAATGAACCCGGGTCAGGTCCTGGAGATCCACCTCGGCTGGCTCGCCAGCCAGGGCTGGGACGTCTCCGGTCTCAGCGAGGAGTGGGCGCAGAGCCTGCAGCGCATCGGCGCCGACCAGGTCGCCCCGCGGACGAACGTCGCGACCCCGGTCTTCGACGGCGCCCGCGAGGACGAGCTGACCGGCCTCCTCGAGCACACCGTCCCGAACCGCGACGGCGACCGCATGGTCCTGCCGTCCGGCAAGGCGCGGCTGTTCGACGGTCGCTCCGGCGAGCCGTTCCCGGACCCGATCTCGATCGGGTACATGTACATCCTCAAGCTGCACCACCTGGTCGACGACAAGCTCCACGCTCGCTCGACCGGTCCGTACTCCATGATCACCCAGCAGCCGCTGGGTGGTAAGGCTCAGTTCGGTGGTCAGCGCTTCGGTGAGATGGAGGTGTGGGCGCTCGAGGCTTATGGCGCCGCTTACGCCCTCCAGGAGCTGCTGACGATCAAGTCCGACGACGTGACCGGCCGCGTGAAGGTCTACGAGGCCATCGTCAAGGGCGAGAACATCCCCGAGCCCGGCATTCCCGAGTCCTTCAAGGTGCTCATCAAGGAAATGCAGTCGCTCTGCCTCAACGTGGAGGTGCTGTCCTCGGACGGCATGTCCATCGAGATGCGCGACACCGACGAGGACGTCTTCCGCGCGGCGGAGGAGCTCGGTATCGACCTGTCCCGGCGCGAGCCGAGCAGCGTCGAAGAGGTCTGACGGGTTGGCCGGCCGGACCTCGTGTCCGGCCGGCTCTCCCCGGACCCGTTCAGACCATGATTGAGACTCGACCCCGAAAGAGGGATTGACGACAAAGTGCTCGACGTCAACTTCTTCGACGAGCTGCGGATCGGCCTTGCCACCGCGGACGACATCCGACAGTGGTCCCACGGCGAGGTCAAGAAGCCGGAGACCATCAACTACCGCACGCTCAAGCCCGAAAAGGACGGACTCTTCTGCGAGAAGATCTTCGGTCCGACCCGGGACTGGGAGTGCTACTGCGGTAAGTACAAGCGTGTCCGCTTCAAGGGCATCATCTGCGAGCGCTGCGGCGTCGAGGTCACTCGCGCCAAGGTGCGTCGTGAGCGGATGGGCCACATTGAGCTGGCCGCCCCTGTCACGCACATCTGGTACTTCAAGGGCGTCCCGTCGCGCCTCGGCTACCTGCTTGATCTCGCCCCGAAGGACCTCGAAAAGGTCATCTACTTCGCGGCGTACATGATCACGTTCGTGGACGAGGAGCGCCGCACGCGTGACCTGCCCTCCCTGGAGGCGCACGTCTCCGTGGAGCGTCAGCAGGTCGAGAACCGTCGCGACTCCGACCTGGAGGCCCGCGCCAAGAAGCTCGAGACCGACCTGGCCGAGCTCGAGGCCGAGGGCGCCAAGGCCGACGTACGCCGCAAGGTGCGCGAAGGTGCCGAGCGCGAGATGAAGCAGCTGCGTGACCGTGCGCAGCGCGAGATCGACCGTCTCGACGAGGTCTGGAACCGCTTCAAGAACCTCAAGGTCCAGGACCTGGAGGGTGACGAGCTGCTCTACCGCGAGCTGCGTGACCGCTTCGGCACGTACTTCGACGGTTCGATGGGTGCCGCTGCACTGCAGAAGCGCCTTGAGTCGTTCGACCTGGATGAGGAAGCCGAGCGGCTTCGCGAGATCATCCGTACCGGCAAGGGCCAGAAGAAGACCCGTGCGCTCAAGCGCCTCAAGGTCGTCTCCGCGTTCCTGCAGACCAGCAACAGCCCCAAGGGCATGGTGCTCGACTGCGTGCCGGTCATCCCGCCGGACCTGCGTCCGATGGTGCAGCTGGACGGTGGCCGCTTCGCGACCTCCGACCTGAACGACCTGTACCGCCGTGTCATCAACCGCAACAACCGCCTGAAGCGGCTTCTCGACCTCGGTGCTCCCGAGATCATCGTGAACAACGAGAAGCGCATGCTCCAGGAGGCCGTGGACGCCCTCTTCGACAACGGTCGTCGTGGTCGCCCGGTCACCGGTCCCGGTAACCGCCCGCTGAAGTCCCTGAGCGACATGCTCAAGGGCAAGCAGGGTCGTTTCCGTCAGAACCTTCTCGGTAAGCGTGTGGACTACTCCGCGCGTTCCGTGATCGTCGTCGGCCCGCAGCTGAAGCTGCACCAGTGTGGTCTGCCCAAGGCCATGGCGCTGGAGCTCTTCAAGCCGTTCGTGATGAAGCGTCTGGTTGACCTCAACCACGCGCAGAACATCAAGAGCGCCAAGCGCATGGTCGAGCGCGGCCGCACGGTCGTGTACGACGTCCTGGAAGAGGTCATCGCCGAGCACCCGGTTCTCCTGAACCGTGCGCCGACGCTGCACCGCCTCGGCATCCAGGCCTTCGAGCCGCAGCTGGTCGAGGGCAAGGCCATTCAGATCCACCCGCTCGTCTGCACCGCGTTCAACGCGGACTTCGACGGTGACCAGATGGCCGTCCACCTGCCGCTCTCCGCGGAGGCGCAGGCCGAGGCCCGCATCCTGATGCTGTCCTCGAACAACATCCTGAAGCCGGCTGACGGCCGTCCCGTCACCATGCCGACCCAGGACATGGTTCTCGGTCTCTTCTTCCTCACGACGGACGAGGAAGAGCGCAAGGTCATCGGTGAGGGCCGCTCGTTCGGTTCCTCCGCCGAGGCGACCATGGCGTTCGACGCCAAGGAGCTCTCGCTCCAGGCGAAGGTCGACATCCGCTTCCCGGTGGGCACCATCCCGCCGCGCGGCTGGACCCCGCCGGCCGTCGAAGAGGGCGAGCAGGAGTACCAGCAGGGCGACAGCTTCCGGCTGCGTACGACCCTGGGCCGCGCGCTCTTCAACGAGCTGCTGCCCGAGGACTACCCGTTCGTCGACTACTCGGTGGGCAAGAAGCAGCTCTCCGAGATCGTCAACGACCTGGCCGAGCGCTACCCCAAGGTCATCGTGGCGGCGACGCTCGACAACCTGAAGGCGGCGGGCTTCTTCTGGGCGACCCGTTCCGGTGTCACCGTGGCCATCTCCGACGTCGTGGTCCCCGAGGCCAAGAAGGCGATCGTCGCGGGCTACGAGGCGCAGGACGAGAAGGTCCAGAAGCAGTACGAGCGCGGTCTGATCACCAAGGACGAGCGCACGCAGGAGCTCATCGCGATCTGGACCAAGGCGACCAACGAGGTTGCCGAGGCGATGAACGCGAACTTCCCCAAGACGAACCCCATCTTCATGATGGTTGACTCGGGTGCCCGAGGAAACATGATGCAGATGCGTCAGATCGCCGGTATGCGTGGTCTGGTGTCGAACGCGAAGAACGAGACGATCCCGCGCCCGATTAAGGCATCGTTCCGTGAGGGCCTCTCGGTCCTCGAGTACTTCATCTCCACGCACGGTGCTCGTAAGGGTCTTGCGGACACGGCTCTCCGTACCGCCGACTCCGGTTACCTCACCCGTCGTCTGGTCGACGTCTCGCAGGACGTCATCATTCGCGAGGAGGACTGTGGCACCGAGCGCGGTCTGAAGCTCAAGATCGCGGTCAAGGGCGAGGACGGTGTGCTCCGCAAGACGGAGAACGTCGAGACCTCGGTGTACGCCCGCATGCTGGCCGAGGACGTCGTCATCGACGGCAAGGTCATCGCGCCGGCCAACGTCGACCTCGGTGACGTCCTCATCGACGCCCTGGTCGCCAACGGCGTCGAGGAGGTCAAGACCCGTTCGGTCCTGACCTGTGAGTCCGCGGTCGGCACCTGTGCCTTCTGCTACGGCCGTTCGCTCGCCACCGGCAAGCTGGTCGACATCGGTGAGGCGGTCGGCATCATCGCCGCCCAGTCCATCGGTGAGCCCGGCACGCAGCTGACGATGCGTACGTTCCACACCGGTGGTGTGGCCGGTGACGACATCACCCAGGGTCTGCCCCGTGTCGTCGAGCTCTTCGAGGCTCGTACGCCCAAGGGTGTCGCCCCGATCTCGGAGGCGGCAGGCCGCATCCGTATCGAGGAGACCGAGAAGACCAAGAAGATCGTCGTCACGCCGGACGACGGCAGCGACGAGACTCCCTTCCCGATCTCGAAGCGCGCCAAGGTCCTCGTGCGTGAGGGTGACCACGTCGAGGTGGGCCAGAAGCTCACCTTCGGTGCCACCAACCCGCACGACGTGCTGCGGATCCTCGGTCAGCGCGCGGTCCAGGTCCACCTGGTCGGCGAAGTCCAGAAGGTCTACAACAGCCAGGGCGTGTCGATCCACGACAAGCACATCGAGATCATCATCCGGCAGATGCTGCGCCGCGTGACGATCATCGAGTCCGGCGACGCGGAGCTGCTGCCGGGCGAGCTCGTCGAGCGCTCGAAGTTCGAGACCGAGAACCGTCGTGTGGTCACGGAAGGCGGCCACCCGGCCTCCGGCCGTCCGCAGCTGATGGGTATCACCAAGGCCTCGCTGGCGACGGAGTCGTGGCTGTCCGCGGCCTCCTTCCAGGAGACGACCAGGGTCCTGACGGACGCGGCGATCAACGCCAAGTCCGACTCCCTGATCGGCCTCAAGGAGAACGTCATCATCGGTAAGCTCATCCCGGCCGGTACGGGTCTCTCCCGCTACCGCAACATCCGGGTCGAGCCGACCGAAGAGGCCAAGGCCGCGATGTACTCGGCCGTCGGCTACGACGACATCGACTACTCGCCCTTCGGGACGGGTTCGGGTCAGGCTGTGCCGCTGGAGGACTACGACTACGGGCCTTACAACCAGTAGGCGTTGCTTTCTAGCTCGCAAGCTAGCTAGTCGCTTGAGTTGATGGGCGGTCATCCCGTTTCGTACGGGGTGGCCGCCCTTCGGCGTTCTTTCAGTGCCCGGGCTGTTGGAGCTGCCGCTGGAGCCGCTGCAGACGGGTGTGGTGATCTGGCTTCGACGAGAGCAGGGACGGCGCCGGGAACAGACGGTCGTGGTGGTGGACCGGGTTGGGCGGCTTCGAGGCCTCCTCATCGGTGATGAAGCGCTGCAGGACCGCGACCAGCTGAGGGCCGAAGCCGCGCAGAGCCGCGGACCGGTCGGCGCGCAGCTCGGCACGCCTGCTCACGGCGGCGAGCAGCCATGGAGTGAGCGCCAGCAGAAGCAGCCAGGGGAAGAGATAGAGCAGCACCAGTCCGGCCACGCTCGCCAGCAGAATGAGTCGGCGGTTTGCCTCCTTGGCCTGCTGGTGCCGATGGGGAAGGGTGAGCCGGTGCAGGGCCCGCAGCATGCGCCAGAGAAGGCTTCCCGGCAGGGCATACCAGTTGCTCAGGAGTGCCGACCAGGAATGTCCCGCGACATGGTGGCTGAGCTCATGGGCGAGCACGGCCGCGAGCTGGCCCGGCGGGAGGCGTAGAGCCGCCGATGTGACGGTCACGATGTGCCCCGCTGCTGCCTCTGCGTTGAGTTCTTCGCTCTCGGCGATCCAGAGCTGGTACGTGGCCGGGTCCGCTCCGAAGCGGGCCGTGACGTCGAGCCAGGCCGATTCCAGTTGATCGGCCTCGATGAGGGACGGCGGTCGGTGGCCGAAGACATGGTGTGCCAGGAACGCCTCCGTCGGGCGATGGAAGATCAGCGCACCGCTGAGCAGCCACCCGGCGAGTGTCCCCCAGAGGGGAATGCCGGTCGCGCTCTCCAGCAGGTACGCCAGAAAGGCCACGACAAGCAGGCTGGCCACGGCGTGCGGCAGGTGGAGCGCCAGCGACCCGACAGCGAGGGTGTCGGCGCCCCTGCGGCGGGCCGCTATGTGGACCCGGCCGGCGTCGCGGACCACCTCTGGGGCCGGGCTATCTGCGGGGGAAGGTTCCCCCGCCCCTGGAAAATGGGATATGCATGGCGCCTCTGGTTCCGTGCCCGCTGATGGCTTCGGCAAGGCGTGGGGCGAGCGCGGTGCTGGTGTGGAGGTTGATTCGGGGTAGCGAGGTGACACCGCCGCATCGTGTGCGGGGTACTCCGGTTCGTGACGCTGGGACATGGTGTTCCTTCCTTCGGTACAGGCTTCCTCAGCCGAGCAGCAGGGCCGCGGGGAGCAGCAGGGTCGCCGCTGTGAGGGCCAGGAGCCCGGCGCGTACGCACAGGTGCTTGTGCGCGGCGATCCGGCTGGTCGCCGCAAGTGCGTTCACAAACAGAGGTGTTGGATCGCGGTCGGCTTCCGTCAGCGCCTGTGCCAGGGCGCCGGAGTCGGCGGCACGTCGGATGTCGCCGAAGTAGCCGAGTGGCATCCCGGGCTCCCAGTCGCTCTTGCGGTAGCGGGGCACGACGGCGAGGAGCATCGAGAGCAGGGAGGCCGCGAGTGAGCAGACTCCGCTCCACCAGACGACGGCCCATGGCAGGGCGAGCCGGGACGGGTCCCAGCCTCGGCTCATGACGAGGCCGCCGAGCAGCCCTACTGCCATAGCGATGGCGCCGACCACTACGGCCGCCTTGCTGTCGGCGCGACTGATCTCGGCCCGGACCTCGGTGAGCAGCCTGGCGCCGGACTGCGATTCCTCGGCTGTCATACGGGCTCGGCCCGGCCCTCGAAGTGCTGGGCGGACGGATCGGGTGGCTTGCGCAGTGGGTCTTCGGGCTGTGCGTCGGTGGAAGCGCTCACCGCCTGCGTGAACATGGACCTGAACAGCGCGAGCACCAGCTGCTGAGGCTCCTCCAACTGGTACTTCTCCAGGGTTTCCTCGGGCAGAACCCGGTCGATGAGCCCGAGCTGGCTCTCGATCATCCTCGCCTCGTCGGCGCGGAGATTCTCCACGATCAAGCCGGTGTCCTGTGTGTGCTCGGCCAGGTGGAGGAGGAGCGCGTCGAGTCCACCCTTGGCGAGGTGGTGGCGGTAGAACGCGATCTTCCGCGCCTTGAGATCTTGCTCCTGTTCCAGCCGCAGCAGTTCCACCTCGTGTTCGGACAGCACGGCGGCGACGTCGTACTGCGCCGCGCGCTCGCAGGGATCGCGACGCAGCTGGGCTGTCCCGCCGAGCCGCAGGCCTTGCCGCGCCGCGTGGTCGCCGGAGGCGTCGAGGACCTGCTGTACGGATTCCTCGGCGCGCGCACTCGAGGAAATGGGGAACTTGCGGGTGACGGGGCGCAGCAGGCGGTGCAGCATGCGGTACAGCAGGGCGGGGATGTCGCGTTCCTGGCTGATGACGAAGCGTTCCGGGTCGGTCACCTGCCAGGTGAGATCGAAGGTGGTGTCGAACTCGAAGCTGTCGACGTCACTGGGTAGACGGGTGCGCAGGTGCAGGGGGTGAACGCCGAGATCGACCTCGTACGCGGCGGTCTTGCCGCGGAGGCTCGTCGGGCGCCGCGGAGGCAGAAACGTCTCGTAGTGATCGCCGGGGCCGGCGATCACGAGAGCGCAGTCGGCACGCCCCAGATAGCGGCGGCCCGTGAATTCGTAGCGTGACAGTTCGCGCACCGCGAGGACGGGGTCGATCAGCTGCGTGGGTCGGCTCGGCAGGGCGTGTATGTCGTCGTTCCCGGCCGCCTCGGGTGAGCGCGGTCCCTCTCGGGGCGATTGGGGGGTCTGGGTTTCAGGATGATCCTTGTCCGTTGCCACGGCGGGTTCCTCTCCGGCTCATGACTGCGCCGCGACAGCCGCGCGCAGGCGATGCGTCACGTGCAGGGGCCTGCCACCGGCGTCGTGCGCCGTGCGCAGGAGGTGATCGATCCGCTGCCGGTCCGTCTCGGTGTCGGCGAGCGCGGCCAGCAGCGGCGTCAAGGCCTGCTCGGTGTAGGTGTCGCGCTCCGCCACACGGACCCATTCCTGCAAGGTCCCCCGGGCGCTGTCGGTGTGGGCACGATTGCGCAGCCCGGCACGCCAGAGGCCGGCGACGAGGTCGTCCTCGTTGCTGTCGGGGGAGGAACGGGCATCGGCGAACCATTTCAGGACGAGAGGGCGGTCCGTGCCCTCCTCGGACTCTTCGCAGGCGAGACCAAAGGCACGCAGTGCGTGGTCGTACAGGGCGTCGCCGTGCGGCGTTTGGTTGCCCTGGGCCAGCGAGGCGAGTCGCGGGAGCACCGGCTCATGGGCCGCGAGCAACAACAGCTGCGTGGCTTCGGCGAGTTGGTTCACCTCCTCCTCCTCGTCGTTCTCCAGGCGCACGGTGTCGAGCAGCGCGTCCAGCGCCTCCACCGGCTGCATCGGGCCGAGAAGTCCGTAGACGCGGATCGCGGTCCATCGGCGGCTGGGATGTTCTCCGATGCACCAGGAATGCAGGATGCGGGACACGCCCCGCACCTCGAGCAGGCTGGCCAGACTGAGCGTGTTGGCGGCGGTCAGCCAGCCGTTGTAGGACCTGCCGCCGGCCCAGGGCTCGACCAAGTGCGCCATGGCGGAGGGCAGATCGGCCTCGGCGAGCAGCGCAGTGGCCGCGGCGGCCCGGGTGCGGACCAGCGGGCGGCCGTCCTTCGCGAGCTGCTGGATCCAGCGGACGAGAGCGGGGCGTGCGGAGGGATGCACCGTCCAGACCTCGTGCAGGAGCACGCTCGGTGTCCGCGTGTCCTGGAACTCGGCCCTGTACTGGGAGACCGGGCCCCATTCGGTGACCTCGTCCTGCGTACTGCCGACGGCGTGGGCGAGTTCGAGGCGCGATGCCGTGGAGCTGCCGAAGATCGGGATCACGGGTGGCTCGTCGGGATTCGCCGTCCTTTGGAGTTCGACGAAGAGGCTGTCGCCGAGCTCCGCGGCGATCGCGTACGGGGCCTTGTCGAAGACGGCGAGGGCGATGAGGAACGCCTTGTCACGCAGCTCGTCACCGCGTTCCTTCTCCGGTGACGTGAGCCATCCGGAGACCCGGTCGGCCAGGGCCGACCGCGCGAAGTCGGCCAGTTTCCCCTCGTCGAGTTCGCCTCGGTGGTGGGCGGCGAGTTGCTCCGCGAACGTCTTGGTCTCGCCCGGCTGGTGAGTACGGCGGAGGAAGTCCTCGACGGACGCGAGCAGCCGCAGACGCTCCCATGCCTCGCTGCCGACCAGGGCCCTGACATGGGCACGGAGCACGTCCGCGACCGGTGGCGGTTCCCACAGGACGCAAGGGACCTCGCCAAGGAACGCCGACGTGTCGACAGTAATCACGAACCGGCCGCCGTGCCGCTGCAACTTCTCCCGCATGCCAAGGACATGGGGTTCCAGGAGCGGACGGCTGCGGCTGGTCGACAGGTCGTGCAGGAGGAAACCGGGAGAGTCCTCAAGGGCATCCGGCAGCGCTGTCGGAGCGGTGCCCGGGTCGAAAGACTGTATGGGTCGGGCACCGAGCCGATGCAGCAGCATGAGCGCCGCGGACCGGCGACCGGTGCCCCGGCTTCCCCTGAGGACGACGACATGGTCGTCCCGGAGTCGCTCAAGGGCCGCATCGAAGCTCGGGCAGCTCTGGAAGAAGGCCGCCACCTGTTCGATGTCCTCGGGACGGACCTGGCCGGACACCGAGCGGGATCGAGCACCAAAGCTCTGGGTGCCGAGATGGAAGTTGACGTCGCCCGCGACGTGGCCTCCGGTGACGCCGAGCTGGTCACGTGAGACCAGACTGCCGATGAAGTCCGGTGCGTGGTCGATCAGGTCGCGACGGGCGGCCCAAGCCGGCTGCCGTTCCTCCGGTTCCTGATCGTGCTCCTTGCCGGAGCCGCCTTCGGACGGGCTTTCGTCCGTCTTGGCGGTGTCCGGCTCCGGCTTCTCACCCTTCTCCGGCCGCTCGCCCTTCGGCGCCCTCTCCGGCTTGGCCTCTTCCTGGCTCACTTCCGGTCACCCCGCTCCGAGCCCCGCAGGTCGAAGTTGAGGTTGCCGTCGACCTGGCCGCCGGTGACTCCGTACTGCGAGCCCATGATCTGGGTGCCGGTGGGGGAGGGGGCGGTGTGGGAGGCGGCGGACGGCCGGGAGGCCCCCCGGTCGCCGCCCTGCTCGGGCGCCGCCACCCGGCGAAGCCAGGCGCTGGTCGGCCCTTCCTTGGTCGGTACGGCGACCTGGTGGAACTCCTCGGGGCGAACGCCGTGATGGCCGTGGCGTACGACGCCCTGGTAGACGGCGTCGGAGACACAAAGGACGCTGCTGTCGGCGCCGGTCCGCAGGGCCTCGCGCAGTGGCTCGGCGTCCAAAAGGCGGAAGGCATGGTTCAGGTCCCCGCCGATCCAGCCCTTCTCGTCCACGCCGACGTATCCGGCCGCCAGTACGACGCGCAGCCGCATCCGGGTGCTGCCCGCCATCAGCCGGTTTTTGGCGTGCAGCAGCATCGGGGTCTCGGTGAGCAGCACCTTCAGCAGCCTGGACACCGGAACATTCGCGTCGATGAGTTCGACGACGGAGTCACCTCGGTCGGCGCGGAGCCGAGCCGTTTCGCTGACATCGGCCGCGGTGAGGGTGTCGTCGGCGACGTCGTAGAGCATGCGCCGGAGGAAGGCCTGCTCGACATCGTCTCTGGTGCCGAACTGCTCGATGTCGAAGAGCAGGATCGTGCGGTGCAGGTGGTCGGTCATGTCTGCCTCTCGCCGGTTCGGGCTGTCGAACAGCACGATGGCGCGGCAGGGCGAGAGGGCGGAGGGATGATGACACGTACGAAGTGTGACCGTGTGCACAGAGCGACATGTCGTTACCGCTGGATCACTGGCTGCCGCTGCCGCCGACTCCGGCTATGCGGCGCAGGACGTCCGGCCGGACGACGATGACACGGCGGCGGCTCGTGACGACGACTTGGCGGTCGCGTAACTCCTTTAGGAGCCGGGCCACCGCCTCCCGCGAGGCCCCGACCGAGCCGGCGAACTCCTGCTGGCTGAGCGGGACGGTGAGTTCGATGCCCTGATCGGTGCGGATTCCGTGGGTGCGTACGAGGTCGAGGAGCAGCACGGCAAGGCGCTCGCGCACCGCCAGCGCCGCCCATTCGAGGCGGCGGCGGTCGGTGGAGCGCTGTCGGTCGGTGGCCAGGCCGAGGAGCTTGAGCGCCACCTGGGGGCTGCCGGTGAGGAATCGCGTGAAGCGCCCCTGCTCGATGGCGGTCGCTTCGACCTGTTCCAGGGCCGTCACCGTGGCCGAGCGGCCGCGTCCGCTGAGCGCGGCACCCTCGCCGATGATGTCGCCGGGGCCCCGCAGGGCGAGGAGCGCCTCGTAGCCATTGACCGCGGTCGCCGTGACCTTGGTCCAGCCCTGCAGGAGCAGCAGGATGTGGGTGGACGGCTCGTCCTGGCGCATGATGATGCCGCGTGCGGGATAGCGCAGGGGGCGGCCGATGGCGAGCAGCGCGGTGCGGTCGTCTCTCTCCAGGCGCGCGAGGAAGGGCACCCGGTCGTCCAGGCCGTCGTCGTCCCGCGCGTGCGTCTGCCCCACGGTCATGCCGCTGCCCCCGTGTTCACGTGCGCCGATGCCGCCGTTCTCGCAACCAGTCAACGTACTTGAGGTGGCCCCGCGGGGAACGGGCGACAATCGGCCCCCCTGGCCGAGACCGGTCACACCGGAGCCGAAAAGCCCGGCGTGTCGCCCCCCACCGCATTTGTTTTGACCGAACCCGATGAGGTAGGTACGCTCAGACCTTGTGCCTGGGGTGTGCCTGGGCTCGTGCGCGTGTCTTCAGCCGCTGCGCGGGTCCGTGAACGGCCACCGTAATCTGCGCCCGTTTCCGCCTTGCGGCGGGAGTCTGCAGGATTCGACACACCCGACCGCGTGGGTCGGCGACGTTCCAGGTTAGCTTTACCATTCGGCACACAGAAACCGGAGAAGTAGTGCCTACGATCCAGCAGCTGGTCCGGAAGGGCCGGCAGGACAAGGTCGAGAAGAACAAGACGCCCGCGCTCGAGGGATCGCCCCAGCGCCGCGGCGTCTGCACGCGTGTGTTCACGACCACCCCGAAGAAGCCGAACTCGGCCCTGCGTAAGGTCGCGCGTGTGCGTCTGACCAGCGGGATCGAAGTCACCGCTTACATTCCGGGTGAGGGACACAACCTGCAGGAGCACTCCATCGTGCTCGTGCGTGGTGGCCGTGTGAAGGACCTGCCGGGTGTTCGTTACAAGATCATCCGCGGCTCCCTTGACACCCAGGGCGTCAAGAACCGCAAGCAGGCCCGCAGCCGCTACGGCGCCAAGAAGGAGAAGTAAGAATGCCTCGTAAGGGCCCCGCCCCGAAGCGCCCGGTCATCATCGACCCGGTCTACGGTTCTCCTCTGGTGACCTCCCTCATCAACAAGGTGCTGCTGAACGGCAAGCGCTCCACCGCCGAGCGCATCGTGTACGGCGCCATGGAGGGCCTGCGCGAGAAGACCGGCAACGACCCGGTCATCACGCTCAAGCGCGCGCTCGAGAACATCAAGCCGACCCTCGAGGTCAAGTCCCGCCGCGTCGGCGGTGCGACCTACCAGGTTCCGATCGAGGTCAAGCCCGGTCGTGCCAACACGCTGGCCCTGCGCTGGCTGGTCGGTTACTCCCGCGCCCGTCGCGAGAAGACGATGACCGAGCGTCTCCTCAACGAGCTTCTCGACGCCTCCAACGGCCTTGGTGCCGCTGTGAAGAAGCGCGAGGACACCCACAAGATGGCCGAGTCCAACAAGGCCTTCGCGCACTACCGCTGGTAGTCGCTACCCACATCGAGACCGAGAGAAGACTGAGCCGATATGGCTACCACTTCACTTGACCTGGCCAAGGTGCGCAACATCGGCATCATGGCCCACATCGACGCGGGCAAGACGACGACCACCGAGCGGATCCTGTTCTACACCGGTGTGTCGTACAAGATCGGTGAGGTCCACGACGGCGCCGCGACCATGGACTGGATGGAGCAGGAGCAGGAGCGTGGCATCACGATCACCTCTGCTGCCACCACCTGTCACTGGCCGATGAACGACGTCGACCACACCATCAACATCATCGACACCCCGGGCCACGTCGACTTCACCGTCGAGGTGGAGCGTTCGCTCCGCGTGCTCGACGGTGCCGTGACGGTGTTCGACGGCGTCGCCGGTGTTGAGCCCCAGTCCGAGACCGTGTGGCGTCAGGCGGACCGCTACGGCGTCCCCCGCATCTGCTTCGTCAACAAGCTCGACCGCACGGGTGCCGAGTTCCACCGCTGCGTCGACATGATCGTCGACCGCCTCGGTGCGACCCCGATCGTCATGCAGCTGCCCATCGGTGCAGAGGCTGACTTCAAGGGCGTCGTCGACCTCGTCACCATGAAGGCCTTCGTCTGGTCCGCCGAGACCAAGATGGGCGAGGCCTACGACATCGTCGACATCCCCGACACGCACGTCGAGGCTGCCGATGAGTACCGCGGCAAGCTGCTCGAGGCCGTCGCCGAGAACGACGAGCAGATGATGGAGCTGTACCTCGAGGGCCAGGAGCCCACCGAGGAGCAGCTGTACGAGGCCATTCGCCGCGTCACCATCGCCTCCGGCAAGGGCGGCGACACCACCGTCACCCCCGTGTTCTGCGGCACCGCGTTCAAGAACAAGGGCGTCCAGCCCCTGCTCGACGCGGTCGTGCGTTACCTGCCTTCCCCCCTGGACGTCGAGGCCATCGAGGGCCACGACGTCAAGGACCCCGAGACGGTCGTCAAGCGCAAGCCTTCGGACGAGGAGCCCCTTTCGGCTCTCGCGTTCAAGATCGCGAGCGACCCGCACCTCGGCAAGCTCACCTTCGTCCGGATCTACTCCGGTCGCCTGGAGGCCGGCACCGCGGTGCTGAACTCCGTCAAGGGCAAGAAGGAGCGCATCGGCAAGATCTACCGCATGCACGCGAACAAGCGTGAGGAGATCGACTCGGTGGGCGCCGGCGACATCGTCGCCGTCATGGGCCTGAAGCAGACCACCACCGGTGAGACGCTGTGCGACGACAAGAAGCCGGTCATCCTGGAGTCCATGGACTTCCCGGCGCCGGTCATCCAGGTCGCCATCGAGCCCAAGTCCAAGGGTGACCAGGAGAAGCTGGGTGTAGCCATCCAGCGTCTCTCGGAGGAGGACCCCTCCTTCCAGGTCCACTCGGACGAGGAGACCGGCCAGACCATCATCGGTGGTATGGGCGAGCTTCACCTCGAGGTGCTCGTCGACCGCATGAAGCGCGAGTTCCGCGTCGAGGCGAACGTCGGCAAGCCCCAGGTCGCGTACCGCGAGACGATCCGTCAGGCCGTCGAGCGCGTGGACTACACCCACAAGAAGCAGACCGGTGGTACCGGTCAGTTCGCCAAGGTGCAGATCGCGATCGAGCCCATCGACAGCGGCGACGCTTCGTACGAGTTCGTGAACAAGGTCACCGGTGGCCGTATCCCGCGGGAGTACATCCCGTCGGTGGACGCCGGTGCGCAGGAGGCCATGCAGTTCGGCATCCTGGCGGGCTACGAGATGACTGGTGTTCGCATCACGCTTCTCGACGGCGCCTACCACGAGGTCGACTCCTCCGAGCTCGCCTTCAAGATCGCCGGTTCGCAGGCCTTCAAGGAGGCCGCGCGTAAGGCCAAGCCCGTGCTGCTCGAGCCGATGATGGCCGTTGAGGTCACCACGCCCGAGGACTACATGGGCGATGTCATCGGTGACATCAACTCCCGTCGTGGCCAGATCCAGGCCATGGAGGAGCGCAGCGGCGCTCGCGTCGTGAAGGGCCTCGTGCCCCTCTCGGAGATGTTCGGCTACGTCGGAGACCTCCGCAGCAAGACGTCGGGTCGCGCAAGCTACTCAATGCAGTTCGACTCCTACGCCGAGGTTCCGCGGAACGTCGCCGAGGAGATCATCGCGAAGGCCAAGGGCGAGTAACTCACCCGAGTTGACGCTTTAGGCTTGACTCCGGAGTCTCCGGGGCATTCCGACCCTCTTCGGGCCGGGTGCCCCGGGCCCCGGGTATCCCAGCAAAGATCACCTGGCGCCGATGAAGCAAGGCGTACAGAACCACTCCGCAGGAGGATTCAGTGGCGAAGGCAAAGTTCGAGCGGACTAAGCCGCACGTCAACATCGGCACCATCGGTCACATTGACCACGGTAAGACGACCCTCACGGCCGCCATTACCAAGGTGCTGCACGACGCTTACCCCGAGCTGAACGAGGCCTCGGCCTTCGACCAGATCGACAAGGCTCCCGAGGAGCGCCAGCGCGGTATCACGATCTCGATCGCGCACGTCGAGTACCAGACGGAGACGCGTCACTACGCGCACGTCGACTGCCCGGGTCACGCGGACTACATCAAGAACATGATCACGGGTGCCGCGCAGATGGACGGCGCCATCCTCGTGGTCGCCGCCACCGACGGCCCGATGCCGCAGACCAAGGAGCACGTGCTCCTGGCCCGCCAGGTCGGCGTTCCGTACATCGTCGTCGCCCTGAACAAGGCCGACATGGTGGACGACGAGGAGATCCTGGAGCTCGTCGAGCTCGAGGTCCGTGAGCTCCTCTCCGAGTACGAGTTCCCGGGCGACGACCTGCCGGTCGTCAAGGTCTCGGCGCTCAAGGCGCTCGAGGGCGACAAGGAGTGGGGTGAGTCCGTCCTCAACCTGATGAAGGCTGTCGACGAGTCCATCCCGGAGCCCGAGCGTGACGTCGACAAGCCGTTCCTGATGCCGATCGAGGACGTCTTCACGATCACCGGTCGTGGCACCGTCGTCACCGGTCGTATCGAGCGCGGCATCCTCAAGGTCAACGAGACCGTCGACATCATCGGCATCAAGACCGAGAAGACCACCACCACGGTCACCGGCATCGAGATGTTCCGCAAGCTGCTCGACGAGGGCCAGGCCGGTGAGAACGTCGGTCTGCTCCTCCGTGGCATCAAGCGCGAGGACGTCGAGCGCGGCCAGGTCATCATCAAGCCCGGTTCGGTCACGCCGCACACCGAGTTCGAGGCCCAGGCCTACATCCTGTCGAAGGACGAGGGTGGCCGTCACACCCCCTTCTTCAACAACTACCGCCCGCAGTTCTACTTCCGCACCACGGACGTGACCGGCGTCGTGACCCTCCCCGAGGGCACCGAGATGGTCATGCCGGGCGACAACACTGAGATGACCGTTGAGCTCATCCAGCCCGTCGCGATGGAAGAGGGCCTGAAGTTCGCCATCCGTGAGGGTGGCCGGACCGTCGGCGCCGGCCAGGTCACCAAGATCAACAAGTAAGCATTTCCGCTTACGCGTTGATCGGGGAGACCCGGTCGCTCTGAACTGAGCGCAGCGAAAAGCCCCGTCCACCTTCGGGTGGGCGGGGCTCTTTGCGTACGCGATGTCGGCCGTGCCAGCTTGACAGCTTGGCCCGATTGGCCTTCATCGTCCCACGTGTGGCACACTGTTCAGGTTGCTCGGTTGAGTGCCGATGCTGCGCGCCTCCCGCCGGGGGGACCGGAAGCGAGTCCCACAGTACTCGTCGCCCCATCTGCCGTAAGGCAGCGCTGGAGCGGACGTACGGGAATCTTCTGGGAAGTGCAGTGCGGAAGCTCGGCCAGGCGCCCGGTGGGTTTCTTCCCCCGGACCCGCGGTCATCTGGGCCGCAGCCCCTAGCAGGGAAATCCTTCGGGAAATCTCCGTGAGCGGGACTGCGACACGCCCGACCGCGTGGGTCGGAGGAAGTAGAAAAAAGGGCCTCCCGGGAGCCAGAGCCTTCGAGACAAAGGACTACCAAGTAGCCATGGCGGGACAGAAGATCCGCATCCGGCTCAAGGCCTACGACCACGAGGTCATCGACTCTTCGGCGAAGAAGATCGTCGAGACGGTGACTCGCACTGGTGCGTCGGTCGCAGGCCCGGTGCCGCTGCCCACTGAGAAGAACGTGTACTGCGTCATCAAGTCGCCGCACAAGTACAAGGACTCGCGCGAGCACTTCGAGATGCGCACGCACAAGCGCCTGATCGACATCCTCGACCCGACGCCCAAGACCGTTGACTCGTTGATGCGCCTGGACCTTCCGGCCGGCGTCGACATCGAGATCAAGCTCTGAGAGGCGCGGACAGATGACTAAGCAGATCAAGGGCGTCCTGGGCGAGAAGCTCGGCATGACCCAGGTCTGGGACGAGAACAACCGTGTCGTCCCGGTCACCGTCGTCAAGGCCGGGCCCTGTGTCGTTACCCAGGTCCGTACGAATGACTCCGACGGCTACGAGTCGGTCCAGATCGCCTTCGGCGAGATCGACCCTCGCAAGGTGAACAAGCCCCTCAAGGGTCACTTCGCCAAGGCCGACGTGACCCCCCGCCGCCACCTGGTGGAGATCCGCACCCCCGACGCCAGCGAGTACACGCTTGGCCAGGAGGTGACTGCCGAGGTGTTCGAGTCCGGCGTCAAGGTTGACGTCACGGGCAAGAGCAAGGGCAAGGGCTTCGCCGGTGTCATGAAGCGTCACAACTTCAAGGGACTCGGCGCCGGTCACGGCACCCAGCGCAAGCACCGCTCTCCCGGTTCCATCGGTGGCTGTGCCACCCCGGGCCGTGTGTTCAAGGGCCTCCGCATGGCGGGCCGTATGGGCAACGAGCGGGTCACCACCCAGAACCTGACCGTTCACGCCGTTGACGCGGAGAAGGGCCTGCTCCTGATCAAGGGCGCAGTTCCCGGTCCGAACGGCGGCCTCGTCCTGGTCCGTACCGCGGCCAAGGGGGCTTGAGGAACCGATGAGCACCATTGACATCCTTTCGCCGGCAGGCGACAAGGCCGGGACCGTAGACCTCCCCTCGGAGATCTTCGACGTAGAGAAGATCAGCATCCCGCTTCTCCACCAGGTCGTTGTCGCCCAGCTGGCCGCTGCCCGTCAGGGCACGCACAAGACCAAGCGCCGCGGTGAAGTCCGCGGTGGTGGCAAGAAGCCGTACCGCCAGAAGGGCACCGGCCGCGCGCGCCAGGGTTCGACCCGTGCGCCGCAGTTCGCCGGCGGTGGCGTCGTCCACGGCCCGCAGCCGCGTGACTACTCGCAGCGGACCCCGAAGAAGATGAAGGCCGCGGCCCTGCGCCACGCCCTCACCGACCGGGCCCGCAACGCTCGTATCCACGTTGTCACCAACGTGGTCGAGGGCGACATCTCCACGAAGGCCGCGAAGACGCTGCTCGGCAAGGTCAGCGAGCGCAAGAACGTGCTCCTGGTCATCGACCGTGCGGACGAGACTTCGCTGCTCTCCGCCCGCAACCTGCCCCAGGTGCACATCCTGGAGCCGGGCCAGCTGAACACGTACGACGTGCTCGTCTCGGACGACGTGGTCTTCACCAAGGCCGCCTTCGAGTCCTTCGTGTCTGGCCCCAAGGCCGATGAGACCGAAGGGAGCGAAGCCTGATGGCTACGCGTCACCCGAGCATCGCCCCCAAGGCGGCCAAGGCTGCCAAGGCCGCGCGCGTCGCCAAGGCGAAGCGCCACGCCACCGAGGGCAAGAACACCGTTGAGACGCCGCTGAGCAAGAGCTTCACGGACCCCCGTGACGTCCTCGTCAAGCCGGTCGTCTCTGAGAAGAGCTACGCGCTTCTCGACGAGGGCAAGTACACCTTCGTCGTCGCGCCCGGCGCCAACAAGACCCAGATCAAGCAGGCCGTCGAGGCGGTCTTCTCGGTCAAGGTCACTGGGGTCAACACGATCAACCGCCAGGGCAAGCGCAAGCGCACCCGCACGGGGTTCGGTAAGCGCGCTGACACCAAGCGCGCGATCGTGACCCTTGCTGAGGGCGACCGTATCGACATCTTCGGCCAGGCCTCCTAACGGAGCGCCCTGGTCCGAATATCGGACGAGGACTGAGAAATGGGAATCCGCAAGTACAAGCCGACTACGCCGGGCCGTCGTGGCTCCAGCGTCGCCGACTTCGTCGAGGTAACGCGGTCCACGCCGGAGAAGTCGCTGGTCCGCCCGCTGCACAGCAAGGGCGGCCGTAACAACGCCGGTCGTGTGACCGTTCGCCACCAGGGTGGCGGACACAAGCGCGCCTACCGAGTGATCGACTTCCGTCGTCACGACAAGGACGGCGTGCCGGCGAAGGTCGCGCACATCGAGTACGACCCGAACCGCACCGCGCGCATCGCGCTCCTGCACTACGCGGACGGCGAGAAGCGCTACATCCTGGCCCCCCGCAACCTGTCGCAGGGTGACCGGGTCGAGAACGGACCGGGCGCGGACATCAAGCCGGGCAACAACCTGGCCCTCCGCAACATCCCGGTCGGTACGACCATCCACGCCATCGAGCTGCGGCCCGGCGGCGGCGCGAAGTTCGCCCGCTCCGCGGGTGCCTCCGTGCAGCTGCTGGCGAAGGAGGGCTCCATGGCCCACCTTCGTATGCCGTCCGGTGAGATCCGTCTGGTCGACGTCCGCTGCCGCGCCACGATTGGCGAGGTCGGCAACGCCGAGCAGTCGAACATCAACTGGGGCAAGGCCGGCCGTAAGCGCTGGCTGGGCGTTCGCCCGACCGTTCGCGGTGTGGCGATGAACCCGGTCGACCACCCGCACGGTGGTGGTGAAGGCAAGACTTCCGGTGGTCGCCACCCGGTCTCGCCGTGGGGTCAGAAGGAGGGTCGTACTCGTTCGCCGAAGAAGGCGAGCAACAAGTACATCGTCCGCCGCCGCAAGACGAACAAGAAGCGCTAGGAGCGGGTTTAGATGCCGCGCAGTCTCAAGAAGGGACCCTTCGTCGACGGACACCTCATCAAGAAGGTGGATGTCCAGAACGAAGCAGGTTCCAAGAACGTCATCAAGACCTGGTCCCGTCGCTCGATGATCGTCCCGGCCATGCTGGGCCACACGATCGCGGTGCACAACGGCAAGACCCACATCCCGGTGTTCGTCACCGAGGCGATGGTCGGCCACAAGCTCGGCGAGTTCTCGCCGACTCGCACCTTCCGCGGCCACGTCAAGGACGACCGGAAGTCGAAGCGCCGCTAGCGCGGGGTGGAACGACTATGACTTACACCGAAGGGACAACCATGGAAGCCAGGGCCCAGGCGCGGTACATCCGCGTCACGCCCATGAAGGCCCGCCGAGTGGTGGACCTCATCCGTGGCATGGATGCCACGGAGGCTCAGGCGGTCCTGCGTTTCGCCCCGCAGGCCGCGAGCGTGCCGGTTGGCAAGGTGCTTGACAGCGCCATCGCCAACGCTGCACACAACTACGACCACAGTGACGCCTCTTCGCTGGTCATCAGCGAGGCGTACGTGGATGAGGGCCCGACCCTGAAGCGGTTCCGTCCGCGTGCTCAGGGCCGTGCCTACCGGATCCGTAAGCGGACCAGCCACATCACCGTGGTCGTCAGCAGCAAGGAAGGAACCCGGTAATGGGCCAGAAGGTAAACCCGCACGGGTTCCGGCTCGGCATTACCACCGACTTCAAGTCGCGTTGGTACGCCGACAAGCTGTACAAGGACTACGTCAAGGAAGACGTCGCCATCCGTCGGATGATGACGTCCGGCATGGAGCGCGCCGGCATCTCGAAGGTTGAGATCGAGCGCACCCGTGACCGCGTGCGGGTGGACATCCACACCGCGCGTCCCGGCATCGTCATCGGCCGCCGTGGCGCCGAGGCCGACCGCATCCGCGGTGACCTCGAGAAGCTCACGGGCAAGCAGGTCCAGCTGAACATCCTCGAGGTCAAGAACCCCGAGGTCGACGCTCAGCTGGTCGCGCAGGCCGTTGCAGAGCAGCTGTCCTCCCGCGTCTCCTTCCGTCGCGCCATGCGTAAGAGCATGCAGTCGACGATGAAGGCCGGCGCCAAGGGCATCAAGATCCAGTGTGGCGGCCGTCTCGGCGGCGCCGAGATGTCTCGCTCGGAGTTCTACCGCGAGGGCCGCGTGCCCCTGCACACCCTCCGTGCGAACGTCGACTACGGCTTCTTCGAGGCCAAGACGACCTTCGGCCGTATCGGCGTGAAGGTCTGGATCTACAAGGGCGACGTCAAGAACATCGCCGAGGTCCGCGCCGAGAACGCCGCGGCCCGTGCGGGTAACCGCCCGGCCCGTGGTGGCGGCAACGACCGCCCGGCCCGTGGTGGCCGTGGTGGCGAGCGTGGCGGCCGCGGCCGCAAGCCGCAGCAGCAGTCCGCGCCGGCTGCCGAGGCCCCCAAGGCCGACGCTCCCGCCGCAGCTGCCGCTCCGGCTGAGAGCACCGGAACGGAGGCCTGACCGACATGCTGATCCCTCGTAGGGTCAAGCACCGCAAGCAGCACCACCCGAAGCGCAGCGGTATGTCCAAGGGTGGTACGCAGGTTGCGTTCGGCGAGTACGGGATTCAGGCCCTCACTCCGGCGTACGTGACCAACCGCCAGATCGAGGCGGCTCGTATCGCGATGACCCGCCACATCAAGCGTGGCGGCAAGGTCTGGATCAACATCTACCCGGACCGCCCGCTGACGAAGAAGCCCGCCGAGACCCGCATGGGTTCCGGTAAGGGTTCCCCCGAGTGGTGGGTCGCGAACGTCAAGCCCGGACGGGTGATGTTCGAGCTGTCCTACCCGAATGAGAAGACTGCGCGTGAGGCGCTTACCCGCGCTGCTCACAAGCTTCCGATGAAGTGCCGGATTGTTCGGCGCGAGGCAGGTGAGTCGTGATGTCGGCCGGTACCAAGGCGTCCGAGCTGCGCGAACTGGGTGACGAGGAGCTTCTCAACAAGCTCCGCGAAGCCAAGGAAGAGCTGTTCAACCTCCGCTTCCAGGCGGCGACCGGTCAGCTCGAGAACCACGGTCGGCTCAAGGCCGTCCGTAAGGACATCGCGCGGATCTACACCCTGATGCGTGAGCGCGAGCTGGGCATCGAGACGGTGGAGAGCGCCTGATGAGCGAGAGCAACGTGACTGAGACCAAGACTGACCGCGGATTCCGCAAGACCCGTGAGGGTCTGGTCGTCAGCGACAAGATGGACAAGACCGTCGTCGTCGCTGTCGAGGACCGCGTGAAGCACGCGCTGTACGGCAAGGTCATCCGCCGTACGAACAAGCTCAAGGCGCACGACGAGCAGAACGCTGCCGGCGTCGGCGACCGCGTCCTCCTGATGGAGACGCGTCCGCTGTCCGCCACCAAGCGCTGGCGCATCGTCGAGATCCTCGAGAAGGCCAAGTAATTTCCGAGGGGGTTTCCCCTCGGATCAGTTCCGCCAGGCTCGGTGGGGGCCGGCTCCCGTAAGGGATTCGCCCCCGCCGGGAACCGGCAGACAATCAGGAGATAGACGTGATCCAGCAGGAGTCGCGACTTCGGATCGCCGACAACACGGGTGCGAAGGAAATTCTCACCATTCGTGTTCTCGGTGGCTCGGGTCGCCGCTACGCGGGCATCGGTGACGTCATCGTCGCCACCGTCAAGGACGCGATCCCCGGTGGCAACGTGAAGAAGGGTGACGTCGTCAAGGCCGTCATCGTTCGCACCGTCAAGGAGCGCCGCCGTCCCGACGGCTCGTACATCCGCTTCGACGAGAACGCCGCCGTCATTCTGAAGAACGACGGCGACCCTCGCGGCACCCGTATCTTCGGCCCGGTCGGCCGTGAGCTGCGCGAGAAGAAGTTCATGAAGATCATCTCGCTCGCGCCGGAGGTGCTGTAAGCATGAAGATCAAGAAGGGCGACCTGGTCCAGGTCATCACCGGTAAGGACAAGGGCAAGCAGGGCAAGGTCATTGCCGCTTACCCGCGCGACGAGCGCGTCCTGGTCGAGGGTGTCAACCGGGTCAAGAAGCACACGAAGGCCGGCCCGACCGCCAGCGGTTCGCAGGCCGGCGGCATCGTGACCACCGAGGCCCCTGTCCACGTCTCCAACGTCCAGCTGGTCGTGGAGAAGGACGGCAACAAGGTCGTCACGCGTGTCGGTTTCCGCTTCGACGATGACGGCAACAAGATCCGCGTTGCCAAGCGGACGGGTGAGGACATCTGATGACGACCACCACCAGCCCGCGTCTGAAGGCGAAGTACCGCGAGGAGATCGCGGGCAAGCTGCAGGAAGAGTTCTCCTACGAGAACGTCATGCAGATCCCCGGCCTCGTCAAGATCGTGGTCAACATGGGTGTCGGCGACGCCGCCCGTGACTCGAAGCTCATGGACGGTGCCGTCCGTGACCTGACCACCATCACGGGTCAGAAGCCGGCCATCACCAAGGCCCGGAAGTCCATCGCGCAGTTCAAGCTGCGCGAGGGTCAGCCGATCGGCTGCCACGTCACGCTTCGTGGCGACCGCATGTGGGAGTTCCTGGACCGCACCCTGTCGCTCGCGCTGCCGCGCATCCGCGACTTCCGTGGTCTGTCCCCCAAGCAGTTCGACGGCCGTGGCAACTACACCTTCGGTCTCACGGAGCAGGTCATGTTCCACGAGATCGACCAGGACAAGATCGACCGCGTCCGGGGTATGGACATCACCGTGGTCACCACGGCGACCAACGACGCTGAGGGCCGTGCGCTCCTTCGTCACCTCGGCTTCCCGTTCAAGGAGGCGTAAGCGAGATGGCGAAGAAGGCACTTATTGCCAAGGCTGCTCGTAAGCCCAAGTTCGGTGTGCGCGGCTACACCCGCTGCCAGCGCTGTGGCCGTCCGCACTCCGTGTACCGCAAGTTCGGCCTGTGCCGCGTCTGCCTTCGTGAGATGGCTCACCGTGGCGAGCTGCCGGGCGTGACCAAGAGCTCCTGGTAATTCCCTCCTGTCCTTAGGGACTTGGGAATTTCCGGAGGCTCTCGGTAAGTATCTGGTCGGTAGGTGGCCCACCTCTCCATGGCTTAGGCTAGGAGGGTTGGGCGCCTGCCGCCCTGACCGACTTACTACGCCGTAGGTCCCCGCGCCGCACCCGTCCCGCCTCTGAGTGGGGAGAGGGATGGCGCAGATAGGAAACCACGGCGAGAGAGGCCGAAGGCCAATTCATGACCATGACTGATCCGATCGCGGACATGCTGACTCGTCTGCGTAACGCGAACTCGGCGTACCACGACTCCGTGGCGATGCCGCACAGCAAGATCAAGTCTCACATCGCGGAGATCCTCCAGCAGGAGGGCTTCATCACGGGCTGGAAGACCGAGGACGCCGAGGTTGGCAAGAACCTCGTCCTCGAGCTGAAGTTCGGCCCGAACCGTGAGCGCTCCATCGCGGGCATCAAGCGGATCTCCAAGCCCGGTCTCCGGGTTTACGCGAAGTCCACCAATCTGCCGAAGGTGCTCGGCGGCCTGGGCGTGGCGATCATCTCCACGTCCCACGGTCTCCTCACCGGCCAGCAGGCAGGCAAGAAGGGCGTAGGTGGGGAAGTCCTCGCCTACGTCTGGTAGTCGGGAACGGAGGAATAGCTAATGTCGCGTATTGGCAAGCTCCCCATCACGGTTCCCGCCGGCGTGGACGTCACCATCGACGGCCGGACGGTTTCGGTTAAGGGTCCCAAGGGCTCCCTTTCCCACACCGTCGTCGCGCCGATCGATGTCGCCAAGGGCGAGGACGGCGTGCTGAGCGTCACCCGCCCGAACGACGAGCGTCAGAACAAGGCCCTGCACGGCCTGTCCCGCACGCTGGTGGCGAACATGATCACCGGCGTGACCACGGGTTACGTGAAGAAGCTCGAGATCAGCGGTGTCGGTTACCGCGTGCTCGCGAAGGGCTCCAACCTGGAGTTCTCGCTGGGTTACAGCCACCCGATCCTGGTCGAGGCCCCCGAGGGCATCACCTTCAAGGTGGAGTCCGCGACCAAGCTTTCGGTCGAGGGCATCGACAAGCAGAAGGTCGGCGAGGTTGCGGCCAACATCCGCAAGCTCCGCAAGCCCGACCCGTACAAGGCCAAGGGTGTCAAGTACGAGGGCGAAGTCATCCGGCGCAAGGTCGGAAAGGCAGGTAAGTAAGCCATGGCATACGGTGTGAAGATCGCCAAGGGTGACGCTTACAAGCGTGCCGCCAAGGCCCGCCGCCATATCCGCATCCGCAAGAACGTGTCGGGTACGGCGGAGCGTCCGCGCCTCGTCGTGACGCGTTCCAACCGCAACATCGTTGCTCAGGTCATCGACGACCTCAAGGGTCACACCCTTGCGTCGGCGTCGACCCTGGACACCACGATCCGCGGTGGCGAGGCTGACAAGTCGGCCCAGGCCAAGCAGGTCGGCGCGCTCGTTGCCGAGCGTGCCAAGGCCGCGGGTGTCGAGACCGTCGTGTTCGACCGCGGTGGCAACAAGTACGCCGGGCGCATTGCCGCTCTGGCGGACGCCGCCCGCGAAGCCGGGCTGAAGTTCTAAGCCCCGGTTCCGGAGCTAGCGGACGTAACAGAGAGAGGTAATTCCAATGGCTGGACCCCAGCGCCGCGGGAGCGGTGCCGGTGGCGGCGAGCGGCGGGACCGGAAGGGTCGCGACGGTGGCGCTGCCGCCGAGAAGACCGCATACGTTGAGCGCGTTGTCGCGATCAACCGTGTCGCCAAGGTTGTCAAGGGTGGTCGCCGCTTCAGCTTCACCGCGCTGGTCGTGGTGGGCGACGGTGACGGCACCGTAGGTGTCGGATACGGCAAGGCCAAGGAAGTTCCCGCGGCCATCGCCAAGGGCGTTGAAGAGGCCAAGAAGAACTTCTTCAAGGTTCCGCGTATCCAGGGCACCATCCCGCACCCGATCACGGGCGAGAAGGCTGCAGGCGTCGTCCTGCTCAAGCCGGCTTCCCCCGGTACCGGTGTTATCGCCGGTGGCCCGGTGCGTGCTGTGCTCGAGTGCGCCGGCGTGCACGACATCCTGTCGAAGTCGCTCGGCTCGTCCAACGCGATCAACATCGTGCACGCGACCGTGGCGGCCCTCAAGGGCCTGCAGCGTCCCGAGGAGATCGCGGCTCGCCGTGGTCTGCCCCTCGAGGACGTCGCCCCCGCGGCTCTGCTGCGTGCACGTGCGGGAGCGGGTGCGTAATGGCCCGTCTCAAGATCACGCAGACGAAGTCGTACATCGGCAGCAAGCAGAACCACCGCGACACGCTGCGTTCGCTCGGGCTCAAGCGCCTGAACGACGTGGTCGTCAAGGAAGACCGCCCCGAGTTCCGCGGAATGGCTAACACCGTCCGCCACCTCGTGACGGTTGAGGAGGTCGACTGACATGGCGGAGCAGAACCCGCTGAAGGTCCACAACCTCCGGCCCGCCCCGGGCGCCAAGACCGCCAAGACCCGTGTGGGTCGTGGTGAGGCGTCCAAGGGTAAGACCGCTGGTCGTGGTACCAAGGGCACCAAGGCCCGTTACCAGGTTCCGGAGCGCTTCGAGGGTGGCCAGATGCCCCTCCACATGCGTCTCCCGAAGCTCAAGGGCTTCAAGAACCCGTTCAAGACCGAGTTCCAGGTCGTGAACCTCGACAAGCTGAGCGCGCTGTTCCCCGAGGGTGGCGAGGTCACCGTCGAGGCCCTCGTGGCCAAGGGTGCGGTTCGCAAGAACAGCCTCGTCAAGGTCCTCGGCCAGGGTGAGGTCACCGTGGCGCTGCAGGTGACGGTTGACGCCGTCTCCGGCTCCGCCAAGGAGAAGATCACCGCCGCAGGCGGTACCGTCACCGAGCTCGTCTGAATTCTTCAGGCCACTCGATGACTTGAGCGATTCCCAGCCGGGGATGCCCCACAAAAGGGGCATCCCCGGTTGGTCGTTCCAAGGGGGGCACGGTCGCCGGTAAGGTGGCGTGCACTGTCTAAGCTCCGTGCGGTCTGCCCGTGCGGTTTTTCTGACTGATACGTATTCGTCGATCCTCAGACCACTACCTCTGACGCACGCGCGCGGGGGTCGCAGGAGGCACCGTGCTCACCGCGTTCGCCCGGGCGTTCAAGACGCCCGACCTGCGCAAGAAGCTGCTCTTCACTCTCGGCATCATCGTGATCTACCGGCTCGGAACGCACATTCCGATCCCGGGCGTCAGTTATAAAAACGTCCAGGTATGTATGGACCAGGCCAACTCCAACCAGGGGTTGTTCGGTCTGGTCAACATGATGAGTGGCGGGGCGCTGCTGCAGATCACGATCTTCGCGCTCGGCATCATGCCGTACATCACGGCGAGCATCATCCTGCAGCTGCTGACCGTGGTGATCCCGCGGCTGGAGGCGCTCAAGAAGGAGGGTCAGGCAGGCACGGCGAAGATCACGCAGTACACGCGTTATCTCACCGTCGCGCTCGCGATCCTCCAGGGCACCGGTCTCGTGGCCACCGCCCGCTCGGGCTCGCTCTTCTCCGGCTGCCCCGTGGCCACCGACATCGTGCCGGATCAGTCGATCTTCGTGACCATCACCATGGTGATCACGATGACCGCGGGCACGGCCTGCGTCATGTGGCTGGGTGAGCTCATCACCGACCGCGGCATCGGCAACGGCATGTCGATCCTGATGTTCATCTCGATCGCCGCGACCTTCCCGAGCGCCCTGTGGGCCATCAAGAAGCAGGGCTCGCTGGCGGGCGGCTGGATCGAGTTCGGCACCGTCATCGCGGTCGGTCTCGTCATGGTCGGCCTGGTCGTCTTCGTGGAGCAGGCTCAGCGCCGCATTCCCGTCCAGTACGCGAAGCGCATGATCGGCCGCCGGTCCTACGGCGGTACGTCGACGTACATTCCGCTGAAGGTCAATCAGGCGGGCATCATCCCTGTGATCTTCGCCTCTTCGCTGCTCTACATCCCCGCACTCGTCGCCCAGTTCGCGGGTGGCAACGCCGGGTGGAAGCAGTGGATCGAGGCGAACCTGACCAAGGGTGACCACCCGATTTACATCGCGACGTACTTCTTGTTGATCGTGTTCTTCGCCTTCTTCTACGTGGCTATCTCGTTCAACCCCGAGGAAGTCGCGGACAACATGAAGAAGTATGGTGGCTTCATCCCGGGCATCCGGGCTGGCCGTCCGACCGCTGAGTATTTGAGCTACGTACTCAACCGGATCACGTGGCCGGGCTCGCTGTATCTGGGTCTGATCGCTCTCGTGCCGACGATGGCGTTGGTGGGCTTCAACGCGAACCAGAACTTCCCGTTCGGCGGGACAAGCATCCTGATCATCGTGGGTGTGGGTCTGGAGACCGTGAAGCAGATCGAGAGCCAGCTCCAGCAGCGCAATTACGAAGGGTTCCTCCGCTGATGCGAATCGTCCTCGTCGGGCCGCCCGGTGCGGGCAAGGGAACGCAGGCCGCGTTCCTCGCCAAGAACCTGTCGATCCCGCACATCTCCACGGGCGACCTCTTCCGCGCCAACATCAGCCAGGGCACGGAGCTGGGCAAGCAGGCGAAGGCCTTCATGGACGCCGGCAACCTCGTACCCGACGAGGTCACGATCGGCATGGCCCATGACCGCATGACGCAGTCGGACGCCGAGAACGGCTTCCTGCTCGACGGCTTCCCGCGGAACGTGTCACAGGCCGAGGCCCTGGACGAGTCGCTCAAGACGGACGGCCAGAAGCTCGACGCGGTGCTCGACCTCGAGGTCCCCGAGGACGAGGTGGTCAAGCGCATCGCCGGCCGCCGCATCTGCCGGAACGATTCCAGCCACGTCTTCCACGTGACGTACAGCCAGCCGAAGACCGAGGGCGTCTGCGACGTCTGCGGCGGTGAGCTCTACCAGCGCGGTGACGACCAGGAAGAGACCGTGCGCAAGCGTCTCGACGTGTACCACCGCGAGACCGAGCCGATCATCGACCACTACAAGGCCCAGGGCCTGGTGGTCACGATCTCCGCGCTCGGCAAGGTGGACGAGGTCACCAAGCGCGCGATGGAAGCCCTCAAGGGCGACAAGTAGTCAGTACGCTGTCTCGGCCGCGGTGCCCCTCGGGGGACCGCGGCCGTAGTGTTGTGTACGTAGTCGGTTCGTGTACGTAGCCGGTTGTTGGACGGATGACGGAGAGCGGAAGCCCCATGGTGCAGATCAAGACCCCCGAGCAGATCGCGAAGATGCGTGAGGCGGGCCTTGTCGTCGCCGCCGTCCACGCCGCGACGCGCGAGGCGGCGGTGCCGGGTGCCACCACGAAGGACCTGGACGACGTCGCCCGCAAGGTGATCGCCGAGCACGGCGCGAAGTCGAACTTCCTCGGGTACGGCGGCTTCCCCGCGACGATCTGCACCTCGGTCAACGAGGTCGTCGTCCATGGGATCCCGGACGACAAGACCGTCCTCAAGGACGGCGACATCATCTCCATCGACGCCGGCGCGATCATCGACGGCTGGCACGGCGACGCCGCGTACACCGCGTTCGTGGGCACCGGTCACGCCCCGGAGCTGATCGAGCTCTCCCGGGTGACCGAGGAGTCCATGTGGGCCGGCCTCGCCGCCATGAAGCAGGGCAACCGCCTCGTGGACATCTCCCGGGCGGTCGAGACGTACATCCGCCGCCAGCCGAAGCCCGGCGGTGGCAAGTACGGCATCGTCGAGGACTACGGCGGCCACGGCATCGGCACCGAGATGCACATGGACCCGCACGTCCTCAACTACGTCGAGCGCCGCCGCGGCAAGGGCCCCAAGCTGGTCCCCGGCCTCTGCCTGGCCATCGAGCCCATGGTCTCCCTGGGCACGCCCCGCACGGAGGTCCTGGAGGACGACTGGACCGTCATCACCACTGACGGGACCTGGTCCTCCCACTGGGAGCACACGATCGCCCTCACGGAGGAGGGTCCGCTCGTCTTGACCTCCCCCGACTGCGGCAGGGCGAAGCTGGCGGAGTATGGGGTTACCGTCGCGCCGGATCCGCTGGGCTAAGTGCGGTTGTGTCGCTGCTTAGAGATCTTGCTCGTGGGGCAGACTTCCTCGATTCGTCTTTCCGGGGTGCCTGACGTAGACTGACTCGTCGGCTCTCGTGCATCCGTGTGCCTGCATACGGCGTACGAAGTCGATCAAGGTAGTCGATTCGAAGGGCAAAGCGTGGCCAAGAAGCAAGGTGCCATCGAGATCGAGGGCACTGTCGTTGAGTCTCTTCCGAACGCCATGTTCAAGGTTGAGCTCCAGAACGGCCACCAGGTCCTGGCACACATCAGCGGCAAGATGCGCATGCACTACATCCGCATCCTCCCTGACGACCGGGTCGTGGTGGAGCTGTCTCCTTACGACCTGACGCGTGGCCGGATCGTCTACCGGTACAAGTAGATCTTGCCCGCACCCCATTCGCGTGGGGTGATGGCACTGACCCGGAGAACCTCACCAATGAAGGTCAAGCCGAGCGTCAAGAAGATCTGCGACAAGTGCAGGGTGATCCGCCGTCACGGCCGGGTCATGGTTATCTGCGACAACCCGCGCCACAAGCAGCGCCAGGGCTGACGCACGACTGCAGTTCGCAGATTTTCGCGCGACGCACGTAAGCACATGTGCAGGACCCGTCCCTCTTCAGTGATGGAGGGCGACACCCCCGGTCGGAGGCCGGGGACCCAGGATGTACCTCGTACGGCACCTGGGACCGGTCCTGCTGAAGACCTCCGAAAATCAACAGGAGCCTTGAATGGCACGCCTTGAAGGTGTTGACCTCCCGCGCGAAAAGCGTGTTGAGGTCGCCCTCACGTACGTGTTCGGCATTGGCCGCACGCTGTCCCAGCAGACGCTGGACGCCACCGGTGTGGACCGCAACACCCGTGTTCGTGATCTGTCCGAAGAGGACCTGATCAAGATCCGCGAGTACGTGGACGCCAACATCCAGACCGAGGGTGACCTCCGTCGCGAGATCCAGGCCGACATCCGCCGCAAGGTCGAGATCGGTTGCTACCAGGGTCTTCGTCACCGTCGTGGCCTGCCCGTCCGCGGTCAGCGCACCAGCACCAACGCCCGCACCCGTAAGGGCCCGCGTCGCGCCATCGCCGGTAAGAAGAAGCCGGGCAAGAAGTAGTCCTCAGCGGTCGATCGACAGCTGTCGCTGCAGGACCGACCACCTCGCGTAGGAGTTAATAGATGCCCCCCAAGGGTCGTCAGGGCGCTGCCAAGAAGGTGCGCCGCAAGGAAAAGAAGAACGTCGCTCACGGGCACGCCCACATCAAGAGCACGTTCAACAACACCATCGTCTCGATCACGGACCCCACGGGCAACGTGATCAGCTGGGCCTCCGCCGGCCACGTCGGCTTCAAGGGCTCGCGCAAGTCGACTCCGTTCGCCGCGCAGATGGCCGCCGAGTCGGCCGCGCGTCGCGCCCAGGAGCACGGCATGCGCAAGGTTGACGTCTTCGTCAAGGGTCCGGGTTCCGGTCGTGAGACCGCGATCCGTTCGCTGCAGGCGACCGGCCTCGAGGTCGGTTCGATCCAGGACGTCACCCCCACGCCGCACAACGGCTGCCGTCCCCCCAAGCGCCGCCGCGTCTGACGCACGTCGCTTGAACCAGGGATTTTCGGGCGGTGCGGCTCCTCGGAGCCGTACCGCCCGTACCCTTGTAGCACTCAAGGACATCAAATAGTGGGTGTCCATGACTGAAGGAAACACTTCATGCTGATTGCTCAGCGTCCCTCGTTGACCGAAGAGGTCGTCGACGAATTCCGCTCCCGGTTCGTGATCGAGCCGCTGGAGCCGGGCTTCGGTTACACCCTCGGCAACTCCCTGCGTCGGACCCTTCTCTCCTCGATCCCGGGTGCGGCCGTCACGTCCATCCGTATCGACGGTGTCCTGCACGAGTTCACCACCGTGCCGGGCGTCAAGGAAGACGTCACCGACCTCATCCTCAACATCAAGCAGCTGGTCGTCTCCAGCGAGCACGATGAGCCCGTCGTGATGTACCTGCGCAAGCAGGGTCCCGGTCTCGTCACCGCCGCTGACATCGCCCCGCCCGCCGGTGTCGAGGTGCACAACCCCGACCTGGTCCTCGCCACGCTCAACGGCAAGGGCAAGCTGGAGATGGAGCTGACCGTCGAGCGCGGTCGCGGCTACGTCTCCGCCGTTCAGAACAAGCAGGTCGGTCAGGAGATCGGGCGCATCCCGGTCGACTCGATCTACTCGCCGGTCCTGAAGGTCACGTACAAGGTCGAGGCCACGCGTGTCGAGCAGCGCACCGACTTCGACAAGCTGATCGTCGACGTCGAGACCAAGCAGGCCATGCGCCCGCGTGACGCCATGGCGTCCGCCGGTAAGACCCTGGTCGAGCTGTTCGGTCTGGCCCGTGAGCTCAACATCGACGCCGAGGGCATCGACATGGGTCCCTCGCCGACGGACGCGGCCCTGGCCGCTGATCTCGCCCTGCCGATCGAGGAGCTCGAGCTCACCGTTCGGTCGTACAACTGCCTCAAGCGCGAGGGCATCCACTCCGTGGGTGAGCTCGTGGCCCGCTCCGAGGCGGACCTGCTCGACATTCGCAACTTCGGTGCGAAGTCGATCGACGAGGTCAAGATGAAGCTCAACGGCATGGGTCTCGCGCTGAAGGACTCGCCTCCCGGCTTCGACCCGACCGCTGCGGCTGACGCCTTCGGGGCTGACGACGACGCGGACGCCGGCTTCGTCGAGACCGAGCAGTACTGATCTGATTTTGGCTGCGGGTCCGCTTCGGCTGGTCGCGCAGTTCCCCGCGCCCCTTTGGGGCACGGATTCCGCTGACCCCGGTACCTGACACGGCCGGGGCAGACAACAAGGAGAAACACCATGCCGAAGCCCACCAAGGGTGCCCGTATGGGCGGCAGCGCCGCGCACGAGAAGCTTCTGCTGGCGAACCTCGCCAAGCAGCTCTTCGAGTACGGCCGCATCACCACCACCGAGGCGAAGGCCCGTCGTCTGCGTCCCTACGCGGAGCGTCTGGTCACCAAGGCGAAGAAGGGTGACCTTCACAACCGCCGCCAGGTGCTGTCCGTCATCACCGACAAGAGCATCGTGCACACGCTCTTCACGGAGATCGGCCCGCGCTACGAGAACCGCCCGGGTGGCTACACCCGTATCACCAAGATCGGTAACCGTCGTGGCGACAACGCGCCCATGGCTGTCATCGAGCTGGTGGAGGCCCTGACCGTGGCCCAGGAGGCCACCGGTGAGGCCGAGGCGGCCACGAAGCGTTCCGCCAAGGACGCCGAGGTTTCCGAGCCCAAGGTCGACACGACCAAGGGTGACGAGGCTGCCGAGGAGTCCAAGGACGAGTCCAAGGACGCCTGAGGCTCTGCCTTGCTGTGAGCGGGTCCGCCCTTCGGGGCGGGCCCGCTTTCGCGTGTACCTGGTGCTGAGAGGATTGTTGGTGTGAGTGATGAAGTAGAGCCCGGGTTCGTGCGGGTGCGGCTCGACCTTTCGTACGACGGCAAGGACTTCTCCGGCTGGGCCAAGCAGAAGCAGGGGCAGCGGACCGTCCAGGGGGAGATCGAGGCCGCGCTGAAGACCGTGACGCGGTCGCAGGAGACGTACGAGCTGACCGTCGCCGGGCGGACCGACAGCGGCGTGCACGCGCGCGGGCAGGTCGCTCATGTCGATCTGCCCGAGGGCGTGTGGGCCGAGCACAGTGACAAGCTGCTGCGCAGGCTCGCCGGGCGGCTGCCGCACGACGTGCGGGTCTGGAAGGTGGCCGAGGCTCCCGCGGGGTTCAACGCGCGGTTCGCGGCCGTGTGGCGGCGTTACGCCTATCGCGTGACCGATCACCCGGGCGGCGTCGATCCGCTGCTGCGCAGTCATGTGCTGTGGCACGACTGGGAGTTGGACCTCGACGCCATGAACGCCGCCGCCGAGAAGCTGCTCGGCGAGCATGACTTCGCTGCTTACTGCAAGCGGCGCGAGGGCGCCACCACCATCCGTACGCTCCAGGAACTGCGGTGGGAGCGGCGGCCGGACGGGATTCTCGAAGCCACCGTGCGGGCCGACGCCTTCTGCCACAACATGGTGCGGTCGTTGGTGGGGGCCATGCTGTTCGTGGGTGATGGGCACCGGCCCGTGGAGTGGCCCGCCAAGGTGCTGGCCGCCGGGGTGCGGGATTCGGCCGTGCATGTCGTACGGCCGCACGGGCTGACCCTTGAGGAAGTCGGCTACCCCGCCGACGAGTTGCTCGCCGCGCGCAGCAAAGAAGCGCGCAACAAGCGGACGTTGCCCGGCGCCGGCTGCTGCTGAGCGCCGGCTGCCGGACTCCTGGCTGCCGGACTACTGCGGGGCGTTGGCCGCGGCGGAAGCCTGCGCCTCGCCCCGTCGGTTGATCTGGCCGAAGGCGAAGCGGGCCAGGTCGTCGCCGGTCGTGTAGACCTTGCGCTCCTTCGTGGTGACGTCCTTGTCGCTGGTGAAGCCGGACGTCGTGAAGTAGGCGTAGCGGCCGTACGCGTTGTAGGTGCCGCGGCAGACCGCCGTACGGCAGAAGGCGGGCACGCCCTTGCCGGACAGGGAGAGGACGAGCCCTTCCTTCGCCTGGTCGTTGACCTTGGCGGCCTGGGCCGCGGTGTCGAAGACGGCGACGCCGACCGTGACGGCGATGTTGTCCTTCACGTAGCTGGCGCGGAAGAGCTGCGTGCAGTCGTTCTTCGTGAGGACCGCGCCGAGCTTGGCCTGGGTGACGCTCGCGCACTTCTTCGTGCCGCTGGTGGCGCCCTTCTTGTAGACGCGGTCGCCCGAGGTCAGCGACTTGCCGGGGAAGAGCGTGTCGGCGCTGAGCGGCGCCTTGTCCTTCTTGGCGCTGGAGATGAACTCCTTGGGGTCCGGCGGGGGCGGCGGTGTCGTCGCCTCGAAGGACGGACCGGGGTTCTCGCTCGCGCCGGGGATGTCCGCGGTCGACGGCAGCTCGCTCGCCGGTTTGTTCGACGCGGAGGTGTTGTCGCTGTTCGCGGAGACGACGGTGACGGCGACGGCGGCCGCGACCACGACGGTGGCGAGCGCGCCGCCGCCGATCATCAGCCATTTGCGGCGCCGGGTGCGCGATTCGGACGCCTCGGCGAGCGCCGCCCAGTCAGGGGTCTGTGAATCCCCTGGACCCCACTGAGGTCCCCCTTGCCCAAAGCTCATGCGCCGCATCTTAGACGGGGAGTTGGGGATGTTGAGCGGGGGCCGGGGGAGGTGGCCGACCTAGCCTGATCCCTATGAATACGGGCAAAGTAGCTGTTAGTGGGTGGATGCTGCGGCCGACGACCTGGCATGCCTGGGCGGCGCTCGGGGTCGTGCTGCTCGCCGCGGTCATCCGGGTGGGGCTGAAGAGTTCGGGCGGAGGGATGGACAACGCCATCGTGGCGCGGGCGGCCGAGGCGTGGCTGGAGGGGCGTTCGCCCTATGCCGACCGGCACTTCCTCTATCTGCCGGGAGCCGTGCTCGCCGCGGTGCCGCAGACGCTGCTCCCGCAGTCCGTCGTGCGCTTCCTCGTCCCGGCGGGGGTCGCGTCCTCGCTCGTCTTCGGGTGGGGGTGTGCGCTGCGGATCTACGGGGTGCAGTGGCGCAGCAGGTTCGCGGCCCTCGGGCTCCTCGTGCTCGCGGTGGGGTTCGCGCCGTTCGTGCACCTCATCAAGCTCGGCAACTGGACCGTGGCGTCGGCGGCCGCGCTGCCGCTTGCGCTGCTCCTCGTGTGCCGGGGGAAGTGGGTGGGCGCGGGCCTTGTCATCGGGGCCGCCGTCGCCGTGAAGCCGCTGCTCGTGCCCGTGGTGCTGCTCTTCGTGTTCGCGCGGCGGTGGCGGGCGCTCGGGGCCGCGGTGCTCGTGCCGGCGGTGGTGTCGGCGGTGGCGGCGCTCACGATGCCGGACCCCGCGGGGTTCTTCACGCGGACGCTGCCGTTCCTGCTGCGGGGCGACGACAAGTTCGTACGGCTCTACGAGGCTTCGCCCGCCGCGATCCTGCCGCGGCTCGGGGTGCCGCAGGGGGCGGCGACGCTGCTCGCCCTCGTGGCCGCGGGGGCGGGGGTGTGGTGTGCGTGGCGGCGCTGGCGGGGCGGTGAGGGGACGTACGAGCAGCGGGTGGTCGAGACGGCCGCGATGCTGATGCTGGCGGCCTTCCTGGTCTCCAGGCCGTCCTACGACCACTACCTCCTCGTCGTCGTGCCGATGCTGCTCGCCGGGGTGCTCGTGCCGGGGGCGGTGGCCCGGGAGAAGTGGTTCTGGCTCGCGTTCGTCCCGCAGATCCCGGGGTTCACCTGGCCCTGGCTCGAACCGGGCACCCGGCGGGCCTTCCGGGACTCCGTCACCCTGTGTGTACTGGCCTTCACGGTGGCCCGGTGCTGTCTGCGGCCGACGGCGGTTATCGTGGAGGACGCACGACCGCCCGAGGCGGTGGAGCCGGCGGTGCCGGTCTCCAGGTCCGCGTTTTGACCCGTACGGGGCGGCGCGGGTATTCTCGGCGATTGTTATGCGTATTGGTGTCGTCGTTCTCACGCGAAGGGCCCATACGTAGGTTCCCTGGAGCAGTTACCAGTGGCTCGCATACGGGCAGCGTCCCCGGCACTGTGAGCCCCAGCTGCATGATCGCTTCCTGGGTGCCGTGTGTCTGGACCCCATCCACTGAAGAAGCGAAGGCTACGAAGTGCGTACGTACAGCCCTAAGCCCGGCGATGTGACCCGCCAGTGGCACGTCATTGACGCTCAGGACATCGTCCTGGGCCGTCTGGCGACCACTGCCGCCAACCTCCTGCGGGGCAAGCACAAGGCGATCTACGCCCCCCACATGGACATGGGCGACTTCGTCATCATCATCAACGCCGACAAGGTTCACCTGTCCGGCAACAAGAAGACCCAGAAGATGGCGTACCGCCACTCCGGCTACCCGGGTGGTCTGCGTTCCGTCCGCTACGACGAGCTTCTGGAGAAGAACCCCGAGAAGGCCGTCGAGAAGGCCATCAAGGGCATGATCCCCAAGAACACCCTGGGCCGTCAGATGCTCTCGAAGCTGAAGGTCTACGCGGGCGACCAGCACCCGCACGGCGCTCAGCAGCCGGTCCCGTTCGAGATCACCCAGGTCGCGCAGTAGTTCCGGCCACCCCCAAAGACGTAAAGAAATCTGAGGAGAATCGTGGCCGAGACCACCGTTGAGCAGCCGGTCGAAGAGACCGAGGTTGTTGACGTCGAGCAGTACACCACCGAGTCCGAGGCGCCCGTCGAGGGCGAGTACACCTCTGAGTCGAACGCCGCGCGCTTCGGCGACCCCCAGCCGGCCGCCGGCCTGGGCCGTCGCAAGAACGCCATCGCCCGCGTCCGGATCGTCCCGGGCACCGGCAAGTGGAAGGTCAACGGGCGCACGCTCGAGGACTACTTCCCGAACAAGGTCCACCAGCAGGAAGTCAACGAGCCCTTCAAGGTGCTCGAGCTCGACGACCGCTACGACGTCATCGCCCGCATCTCGGGTGGCGGCGTCTCCGGCCAGGCCGGTGCGCTCCGTCTGGGTGTCGCCCGTGCGCTGAACGAGGCCGACGTCGACAACAACCGCGCCGCCCTCAAGAAGGCCGGTTACCTCAAGCGTGACGACCGTGCGGTCGAGCGCAAGAAGGCCGGTCTCAAGAAGGCCCGCAAGGCTCCGCAGTACAGCAAGCGCTAATCTGCCTGCTTGTACTTTTCGTTCGCCCCGGCGGCACGTTGTGTGCTGCCGGGGCGTTCGTTTATCGGAACCCCGGTGACCCCGGGGCAGTAGTCCGGAGGAGGACAGCAGTGGGACGACTCTTCGGCACGGACGGCGTGCGCGGTGTCGCCAACGCGGATCTGACGGCCGAGCTCGCGCTCGGGCTCTCCGTGGCGGCGGCTCATGTGCTCGGCGAAGCGGGCACGTTCGAGGGCCATCGCCCGGTCGCGGTGGTCGGCCGCGACCCCCGCGCCTCGGGGGAGTTCCTGGAGGCCGCGGTGGTCGCCGGTCTCGCGAGCGCGGGCGTGGACGTCCAGCTCGTCGGTGTGCTGCCCACCCCCGCGGTGGCGCATCTCACCGGTGCGCTGGGCGCCGACCTCGGCGTGATGCTCTCCGCGAGCCACAACGCCATGCCGGACAACGGCATCAAGTTCTTCGCGCGCGGCGGCCAGAAACTGGCCGACGAGCTGGAGGACCGCATCGAGTCCGTGTACGAGGAGCACCGCACCGGTGCTCCCTGGCAGCGCCCCACGGGCGCGGGCGTCGGCCGCGTGCGGACGTACGACCAGGGCCTCGACCAGTACGTGGCGCACCTCCTCGGTGTGCTCCCCAACCGCCTCGACGGACTGAAGATCGTCCTCGACGAGGCGCACGGCGCCGCCGCCCGCGTATCGCCCGAGGCGTTCGCGCGCGCCGGTGCCGAGATCATCACGATCGGCGCCAAGCCGGACGGCCTGAACATCAACGACGGCTGCGGGTCCACGCATCTGGGCCTGCTCAAGGCCGCCGTCGTCGAGCACGGCGCCGACCTCGGTATCGCGCACGACGGTGACGCCGACCGCTGCCTGGCCGTGGACCACACGGGCGCCGAGGTCGACGGGGACCAGATCCTCGCCGTCCTCGCACTCGCCATGCGGGAGCACGGCACGCTGCGCGAGGGCACGGTCGTCGCGACGGTCATGTCGAACCTCGGCTTCAAGCTCGCCATGGAGCGCGAGGGACTCTCCCTCGTACAGACCGCCGTCGGCGACCGGTACGTCCTGGAGTCGATGAAGGAGCACGGCTTCGCCCTCGGCGGCGAGCAGTCCGGGCACGTGATCATCCTCGACCACGCCACCACGGGCGACGGCACCCTGACGGGGCTTCTGCTCGCGGCGCGCGTCGCCGAGACCAAGCGCAGCCTCGCGGAGCTCGCCGGGGTCATGGAGCGGCTTCCGCAGGTCCTGATCAATGTGCCGGACGTCGACAAGTCGCGTGTCACGACCTCCGCCGAGCTGACGGCCGCCGTCGCCGAGGCCGAGCGTGAACTGGGCGCCACGGGGCGCGTGTTGCTGCGTTCCTCCGGCACGGAGCCGCTGGTGCGCGTCATGGTCGAGGCCGCAGACATCGACCAGGCCAGGTCCGTGGCCGGGCGGCTCGCCGACGTGGTGAAGTCCGCGCTCGGCTAGGAAAGACGGGCCTTCTTGGCCGTACGTTCGTGCTGCCTGGCCCAGAGAATCTTCTGGGCCAGCAGTGTGAGGGTGCCGGCCAGGACGATGCCGAGCAGGTTGAGCAGGAGCTGCTCGGTGGAGCCCCACGCCTGCTTGTACTCGTCGTAGCTGAAGGCGACGGCGGCGTTGGCCGCGGCCGGGACCGTCGTCACGGAGATCGCCACGCCCACCAGCGCGCCCGACTTGGCCGAGGTGAGCGAGAGCGTGCCCGCCGAGCCCGCGAGGACGGCCACGACGAACGAGAACCAGTCGGGGCGGTAGATGAAGTTCGTGTTCGGGCGCTCCGACTTCAGGGCGTCGTCGCTGAACAGGTTCATCGCGTCCATGAAGTAGCTGAAGCCGACGGTCACCACCATCGCCGCCGCGAAGCCCACGAGCAGCGCGATCAGCGAGCGCAGGGCCAGTCGCGGCGCGCGCTGGACGAGCGCCGTGCAGAAGCCCGCGAGCGGGCCGAACTCCGGGCCCACCGCCATCGCTCCCACGATCAGGATCGCGTTGTCCAGGACCACGCCGCAGGCCGCGATCATCGTGGCCAGCGTGATGAAGGCCACGTACGTGATGGAGAGCGTCGACTCCTCGTGGGTCACGTCGCTGAGCTGCTCCCACAGGACCGCGTCCGCGCCCTCGCCCGGGGCGTCGTCCTCCGCCTTGTCCGCACGCTCGGAGAGCGACAGATCGATGTTCTCCAGGGCGATCGAGCCGGTCCTGTCGATGCCGAGCGCGCGCAGGGCGTTGATCAGCGTGTCGCCCGCCTCACGGGCGACATCGCACATCACGACGTCGCCCGCGGGATTGCGGGCCGCGCCCGGCACCACGGCCAGGTGCGTGGCGCCGACCGTCTCCTCGATCAGGCGCACCACGTCGTCAGTCTTGTCCGCCGGGGTGATCAGGCGCAGATGCAGCATGCGCGCAGGGTATCCGGGGGCCGCGGAGGGTCACAGCTTGCGCAGCCTCAGGCGCTGCACCTTGTGGTCGGCGCCCTTGCGGATGACCAGGGCGGCGCGGCCGCGGGTGGGGGCCACGTTCTCCAGGAGGTTGGGCTTGTTGATGGTGCGCCAGGTCGTGCGGGCGTAGTCCAGGGCCTCTTCCTCCGAGACCTGGGTGTACTTGCGGAAGTACGAGGACGGGTCCTGGAACGCCGTGGCGCGCAGCTTCTTGAAGCGGTTCAGATACCAGCGCTCGATGTCCTCCGCGCGGGCGTCCACGTACACGCTGAAGTCGAAATAGTCGGCGAGGCCCACGCGGGTGCGGCCGTCCTTGCCGGGGAGTGCGGGCTGCAGGACGTTGATGCCCTCGACGATGAGGATGTCGGGGCGGCGGACCGTGAGGCGCTGGTCCGGCACGATGTCGTAGATCAGGTGGGAGTAGACGGGCGCCGTCACCTCGTCCTTGCCCGCCTTGATGTCCGCCACGAAGCGGGTCAGGGCCCTTCTGTCGTACGACTCCGGGAAGCCCTTCCTGGACATCAGACCGCGGGCCTCCAGCTCCCTGGTGGGCAGCAGGAAACCGTCGGTCGTCACGCGCTCCACCCGCGGGTGCTCGGGCCAGCGGGAGAGCAGCGCCTGGAGGAGGCGGGCGACGGTCGACTTGCCGACGGCCACCGAGCCGGCGACTCCTATGACGAAGGGTGTGCCCGACTGGGAGCCCTTCTCGCCGAGGAAGGTGTTGAGGGCGCCGCGCAGGCCGTCCGTGGCGCCCACGTAGAGGTTGAGCAGCCGGGAGAGCGGCAGGTAGATGTCCCGCACTTCGTCCAGGTCGATGACGTCACCCAGGCCGCGCAGCTGTTCCAGCTCCTCGGCGGTCAGCGGGAGCGGCGTCTTGTCGCGCAGGGCGCTCCACTCGGTGCGGGTGAGGTCGACGTACGGAGTCGCCTCCGGCCTGTGCCGGTGGGCGCTCCGCGCGGTCGTCGGGGGTACGGAGACCGAAGAGATCACAGTCCATTGTTACGGCTGTTTGAACGGGCCGGGGGGTGGGGTGCGTCACCCCTGCGGGGCTCGGCCGGTTACGGTGCCCCGCCTCGTAGGCTGCTGCTCGTGATTATTGGGGTCGGAATCGACGTGGCCGAGATCGATCGGTTCGAGGCGGCGATGGAACGTACGTCCGGGATGGCCGGGCGGTTGTTCGTCGAGCGGGAGCTGCTCCTGCCGAGCGGGGAGCGACGCGGGATCGCCTCACTGGCGGCACGATTCGCGGCGAAGGAGGCGCTGGCCAAGGCGCTGGGCGCGCCGGCGGGGCTGCGGTGGACGGACGCGGAGGTCTACGTCGAGGACACCGGCCAGCCACGGCTCCGCGTGAAGGGGACGGTGGCTGCGCGGGCGGCGGAGCTGGGGGTGCGGTCGTGGCATGTCTCGCTGAGCCATGACGCGGGGGTGGCTTCCGCTGTGGTGATTGCTGAGGGGTAGGTGGGGATGGGTCCTGCGGGGTGATGGCGGGGGGTGGGGGTGGCCCTGCCGGGGTGGTGGCGGGGGTAGGCGGTGTTCGCGGCGCGGGGTGACACTCGGGGGTATGCGTATTGCGTATCCGGTGGAGACGGTAAGGGCCGCTGAGCGGGAGTTGATGGCGCGGGTGCCGGAAGGTGCCCTGATGCAGCGGGCGGCGGCCGGGCTCGCTGTGGTCTGCGCCGAGGTGCTGGGCAAGGTGTACGGCTCCCGGGTCGTGCTGCTCGTGGGCAGCGGGGACAACGGCGGCGACGCGCTGTACGCCGGGGCGCGGCTCGCCCGGCGTGGGGCCGGTGTGACCGCGGTGCTGCTTTCGCCCGAACGGGTGCATGGGGGTGGGCTTGCCGCCTTTCGCGCGGCCGGGGGGCGGGTCGCTGCGCGCGAGGGCGCGGACGGGGTTGCTCGGGGGCTTCTCCGCAGGGCCGATCTTGTCGTGGACGGGATCGTGGGCATCGGGGGGAAGGGTGGGCTGCGGGGTCCGGCCCCGGAACTGGTGGGCGCAGTCCGGGTTTTGGGTACCCCCGTGGTCGCCGTGGACCTGCCGAGTGGTGTCGACGCGGACAGCGGTGTCGTGGACGGCGAGGCGGTGCGGGCCGATGTGACGGTGACCTTCGGGGCGTACAAGCCGGGGCTGTTGATCGATCCGGGGCGGGAGTACGCGGGTGTGGTGCGGCTCGTGGACATCGGGTTGGAGATGGGTGAGGCCGGGGGTGGTGGAGAGGTCGAGGCTCTTCAGTTCGCCGATGTGGCCTCGCTGCTTCCGATGCCGACCGGGGAGAGCGACAAGTACCGGAGGGGCGTGGTGGGGATCGTCGCCGGGTCGGCCCGGTACCCCGGAGCGGCCGTGCTCTCCGTCGCCGGGGCGCTGCGGGGTGGCGCGGGGGCCGTGCGGTACGTGGGGCACGCGGCGGATGCCGTCATCGCGCGCTTCCCGGAGACCCTCGTGTCCGCGGGGCCGCCGTCGAAGGCGGGGCGGGTGCAGGCGTGGGTGGTCGGTCCCGGCCTCGGGGACGATGCCGAGCGGCTCGCGGAGGTGGTCGACGCCGATGTGCCCGTGCTGATCGACGCGGACGGGCTGCGCCTTGCCGACGCCTCGGCCGTGCGGGGGCGGTCCGCGCCTACGTTGCTCACTCCGCACGCGGGGGAGGCGGCGGCGCTGCTGGGTGTCTCGCGGGAGGAGGTGGAGCGGGGGCGCCTGGACGCTGTGCGGGAGCTGGCTGGGCGGTACGGGGCGACGGTGCTGCTCAAGGGGTCGACGACGCTGGTCGCCGGCCCCGGTGGCGGTGCGGTGCGGGTCAACCCCACGGGCACGCCCTGGCTGGCCACCGCGGGCAGCGGGGACGTCCTCTCGGGCCTCGCGGGGGCGTTGCTCGCGGCGGGTCTCGATGCGGGGGACGCGGGCGCGGTGGGCGCGTATCTGCATGGCCTCGCGGGGCGCCGTGCGGCGGATGGGGCGCCGGTGGGGGCGCATGACGTGGCGGAGGCGATTGCTGGGGCTTGGCGGGATGTACGGGGGGACTAGCGTCCGGCTTGGCTGGGGGTAGGGGGGCCGGGGGGCCGGGGACCTTGGGTGCGGTGCGGTGCTGGCTGGGGGTGCGTGTGGCTGTGGGCGGGCGCTTTGGGTGCGGTGCTGGGTGCGGGTGCGGTTCCGGGCCGTCTGTGGGTGCGGGGCCGCGCCGGTATGTCCGTCCTCGCTATCGTCCGGTGGCCGCGGGATTGCTTCGGCTCCCGGGGTCTTCGGGAGCCGTGCTCCGGGCAGACATACCGGCACGTCCCCTTCCGAGCGCTGCCGACTGCGGGTGCGTGGCGCTGGCCCACCCCGCCGATCGGTCCGCCCCTAACCCACCCACCCCCCTTTCCAGCCCGCGACCGCGGGGCATTCGGGTGGGTGGGTGGGAGAGCTTGTTCGGGGCGGAGGTCGCTGCGGGGAATCGGGCGGGTGGGTGGGGAAGGCTTGTTCGGGGTGGAGGTTGCTGTGGGGGGGGGGGCAGGCGCAGCCCCGTGGCTGGGGGGTTGGTGGAGGTGGGGCTCTGAGACACTGGTCGGCGTTATGACTGAGACCGCACCTTTGCGTGCCCGCGCCGAGATCGACCTGGCCGCCCTCCGGGCCAACGTGCGGACTCTGCGCGCACACGCCCCCGGAGCCGCCTTCATGGCCGTCGTGAAGGCGGACGCGTACGGCCACGGGATGGTGCCCTGCGCCCGCGCCGCCGTCGAGGCGGGAGCCACCTGGGTGGGCACCGCGACCCCCGAAGAGGCCCTCGCGCTGCGCGCCGCCGGGATCGAGGGGCGCATCATGTGCTGGCTGTGGACCCCGGGCGGGCCCTGGCGCGAGGGCGTCGAGGCCGACCTCGACATGTCGGTCAGCGGACTCTGGGCGTTGCGTGAAGTGTCCGCCGCCGCCCGAGCGGTGGGGCGTACCGCACGGGTTCAGTTGAAGGCCGACACCGGGCTCGGGCGGGGCGGCTGCATGCCCGCCGACTGGCCCGAACTCGTCTCGCAGGCGCTGCAGGCCGAGGCCGAGGGCCTGGTCCGCGTCACGGGCCTCTGGTCGCACTTCGCGTGCGCCGACGAGCCGGGCCATCCGTCCATCGCGGCCCAACTCGCCCTGTTCCGCGAGATGGTCGCGGAAGCCGAGGGCCGCGGCATCCGGCCCGAGGTGCGGCACATCGCCAACTCGCCCGGCACGCTGACGCTTCCGGAGACCCACTTCGACCTCGTACGTCCCGGGATCGCGATGTACGGCATCTCACCGAGCCCCGAGGTCGGCACGTCGGAGGAGTTCGGGCTGCGGCCCGTCATGCGGCTCAGCGCCTCGCTCGCCCTCGTGAAGCACGCCCCGGCGGGTCACGGCGTGAGTTACGGGCATCACTACGTCACTCCCGGCGAAACGACTCTTGGACTCGTCCCGGTCGGGTACGGGGACGGAGTCCCGCGTCACGCGTCCGGCACGGGACCCGTGCTCGTCGGCGGGAAGCTGCGGACGGTAGCGGGGCGCATCGCCATGGACCAGTTCGTGGTCGACCTCGGCGGTGACGAGCCGGCGGTGGGCTCGGAGGCCGTCCTGTTCGGTCCGGGAGACCGGGGCGAGCCGACCGCCGAGGACTGGGCACAGGCGGCGGGCACGATCGCGTACGAGATCGTCACCCGCATCGGAACGCGCGTCCCGCGCGTCCATGTGAACGAGCGGCGAGAAGCGGACGGCGTCTGAGGAGGAGCGGCACGTGAGCGAGACCAGCACGGGGGCGGCCGCGGACGCGGTGGTGACGGAAGTCGCGGCGGCGGCAGGCAACTGGCGCAGGGCCGGCTTCGCCGGTGCCGCGATAGGTGTCGTCGCCGCGGGCGCCGCGGCCGGTGTCGCCATCGAACGGCTGACCGTGGGCCGCGGGATGCGCAAGAAGGCGCGGCTCGCACTCGACGCGTCGGGGCCGTACGGCTCGCTGCGCGGCATGCCCGGCGTGGCGTACGCCGATGACGGCACCGAACTCTCGTACGAGGTCGACGAGATCGACAAGGGCGAGGAGGACAGCGCGCGGGCGCCGCGCCGCCGCAGGCTCTTCGGACGCAAGACCCCGGCTCCGGTCACCGTCGTCTTCAGCCATGGCTACTGCCTGAGCCAGGACTCCTGGCACTTCCAGCGGGCGGCGCTGCGCGGCGTCGTGCGCTGTGTGTACTGGGACCAGCGCAGCCACGGGCGTTCGGGGCGGGGTGCGGCGCAGGCGCCGGTCTCCATCGATCAGTTGGGGCGGGACCTGAAGGCCGTCATCGACGCGGCGGCTCCCGAGGGGCCGCTGGTCCTCGTCGGGCACTCCATGGGCGGCATGACGACGATGGCTCTCGCCGATCACTACCCGGAGCTGATCCGCGAGCGCGTCGTCGGAGTCGCTCTCGTCGGTACGTCGTCCGGGCGGCTCGGTCAGGTCAATTTCGGTCTCCCCGTCGCCGGGATGAACGCCGTGCGACGCGTGCTCCCGGGGGTCCTCAAAGCCCTCGGGTCGCAGGCCGAGCTCGTGGAGAAGGGGCGGCGGGCCACCGCGGATCTCTTCGCCGGGATCATCAAGCGCTACTCGTTCTCGTCGCGGGACGTGGACCCGGCGATCTCGCGGTTCGCCGAGCGGATGATCGAGTCGACGCCCATCGACGTGGTCGCGGAGTTCTATCCGGCGTTCGCCGAGCACGACAAGACGGAGGCGCTCGGGCACTTCGCCGGACTTCCGGTGCTCGTCCTCGCGGGGGACAAGGACCTGGTGACGCCCAGCGAGCACAGCGAGGCCATCGCCGATCTGCTCCCGGACGCCGAACTCGTGCTCGTACCCGACGCCGGGCACCTGGTCATGCTGGAACACCCCGAGGTCGTCACGGACCGCCTCGCGGACCTTCTCGCCCGTACGGGAGCTCTGCCCACGGCGGCCGACGCACGGACCTCCAGCGGCTAACGTGGGTGGGCATGGAAGCACCGCACAACCCGGCCCCCGTGAACGACCCGGCCCCCGTGAACACCCTCGGCATCACCGTCACCTCCCCGGAGCAGATGGGCGACCTGGGCCGCCGCCTGGCCAAGCTGCTCCGCCCCGGTGACCTCGTGATGCTCACCGGCGAGCTCGGCGCCGGCAAGACGACGCTGACCCGCGGCCTCGGTGAGGGCCTCGGCGTGCGCGGCGCCGTCACGTCGCCGACCTTCGTCATCGCCCGCGTCCATCCGTCACTCTCCGACGGCCCGCCCCTGGTGCACGTGGACGCGTACCGCCTGGGCGGCGGCCTCGACGAGATGGAGGACCTCGACCTCGACGTCTCGCTGCCCGAATCGGTGATCGTCGTGGAGTGGGGCGACGGCAAGGTCGAGGAGCTCTCCGACGACCGGCTGCGTGTCGTGATCGACCGCGCCGTCGGCGACACCACCGACGAAGTGCGGGAAGTGACGCTGACCGGGGTCGGGACGCGATGGGCGCGAGCCGACCTCACGCTGCTCTCGGCCTGATCCTCGTCTTTTCGCCCTAACTTTCCGACAGGGCGTCGGGAAGATGTTGCGCGGCGTGCGTCGCGCGTGGTGACATGGATGCCAGTACTGGTTAGGTCTACCTAACCACGTCTGCCCCCGGAGCCCAGGAGGCATCCATGTCGGCTTCTGAACGTGACGCACAGCCCCGGCCGCACGGGCTGCCGAGGCCATCGGGGATCTCCATGAGCGAGCTGCTGGCGTCCTGCGCCGCCGCGACCGCCGTCTCCACACCGCCGCGTGATCCGGCGCCCCGGGGCGAAGCGCCTACGGAACGACGACGACCTTCTTGCTGATCGTCGCGAACTCCCACATCGCGTTGCCGTCCTTGCGGGACTCGCGGATGCCGCCGGTCTTCTTCGACGGGTCGGGCTTCGGCGTCGAGCCGTCCACCGCCGCGCTGAAGCCGATCGCGATGCCCTCCACGCTCGCGAAACGCACGACGTGCTCGATCGCCACACCGTCCGTTCCGGTGACGGTGCCCGAGCGTGAGGTGACGGCGTACGTGCCGGGGACCGGGTCCACCGTGCTCGGTGTGACCTTGAAGGTGTGCTGCGCCTTGCCGGAGCCACCGACGAGCCACACGCGGTCCTCGCCCACCGAGTAGACGACCCGCTCGCCCGCGCCGGACTGGGCAGGGACGACCGTCGGGTCGGCCTTTTCCTTGGGGGAGCGCGGGGCCGCCGAGGAAGGCGACGAGTCCGGCTTCTTGCCCAGGGTGTCCGGCGCGCTGGCCGAGGCCTGGTAAGCGAGGAAGCCGACTCCGGCGAGTGCGGCAGCCGTGAGGCCGGCCACGAATCCCGAGCTGCTCCTGGACACCTGCGCCACCCTCTTCGTACTCCGTACGGCTACGGGGTGACGTTAGCAGCAGGTGTGCGGCATCTTCGGTCGGCCGTGCGCCGGGCGTCGGAGCCGTAGGCTATTCGCGTGCTCTTGCTCGCTCTGGATACCGCCACCCCCGCCGTCACCGTCGCGCTGCACGACGGCTCGTCCGTCGTCGCAGCCTCCAGCCAGGTGGACGCCCGCCGCCACGGCGAGTTGCTGCTTCCCGCCGTCGACCGGGTGCTCGCCGACGCCGGGCTCAGACTCGACGCCGTGACCGCCGTCGTCGTCGGCGTGGGCCCCGGCCCGTACACCGGCCTGCGTGTCGGCCTGATGACCGCCGACACCTTCGGCCTCGCGCTCGGCGTGCCGGTGCACGGCGTGTGCACGCTCGACGGCCTCGCGTACGAGGCGGGCATCGAGGGCGGCCCCTTCGTCGTCGCCACGGACGCGCGCCGCAAGGAGGTCTACTGGGCGCGTTACGCGGACCCGCGCACCCGCCTCACCGGCCCCGCCGTCGACCGGCCCGCGGACATCGCGGACGAGGTGGCGGGCCTGCCCGCCGTTGGCGCCGGCGCGCTGCTGTACCCCGAGACCTTCCCGGACGCCCGCGCCCCCGAGAACGTCTCGGCGGCCTCGCTCGCCTCCCTCGCCGCGGAGAAGCTCGCCGCGGGCGAGGAGCTGGCGGCCCCCAGGCCGCTGTATCTGCGCCGCCCCGACGCGCAGGTGCCCAAGAACTACAAGGTGGTCACCCCCAAGTGACATCCGTGACGACAGTCGTCCTGCGCGAGATGCGCTGGTGGGACATCGAGCCCGTCTTCGTCCTGGAGAAGGAACTCTTCCCGGACGACGCCTGGTCGCGCGGCATGTTCTGGTCCGAGCTCTCCCACGCGCGCGGGCCGCTGGCCACCCGCCGCTATGTGGTGGCCATGGACGACGGGCGTCTCGTCGGTTACGCCGGGCTCGCCTCCGGCGGCGACCAGGCCGACGTACAGACCATCGCGGTGGCCCCGAGCCACTGGGGCACGGGGCTCGGCTCCCGGCTCCTGACCGATCTGCTGAACGCGGCGACCGCCTTCGAGTGCGCCGAGGTGATGCTCGAGGTGCGGGTCGACAACACGCGGGCGCAGAAGCTGTACGAGCGCTTCGGCTTCGAGCCCATCGGCTTCAGGCGCGGCTACTACCAGCCGGGCAATGTGGACGCCCTCGTCATGCGTCTGACCGATCCATCAACTTCCGTACAAGGAACCGACATCCATGGCTGACTCGCGCGACCAACCTCTCGTTCTCGGCATCGAGACCTCCTGCGACGAGACCGGCGTCGGCATCGTCCGCGGCACCACCCTGCTCGCCGACGCCATCGCATCCAGCGTCGACGAGCACGCGCGTTTCGGCGGCGTCGTGCCCGAGGTCGCCTCGCGCGCGCACCTGGAGGCGATGGTGCCGACCATCGACCGCGCCCTGAAGGAGGCGGGGGTCGCCGCCTCCGATCTCGACGGCATCGCGGTGACGGCCGGGCCCGGTCTCGCGGGCGCGCTGCTCGTGGGCGTATCGGCGGCCAAGGCGTACGCGTACGCGCTCGGCAAGCCGCTCTACGGCGTCAACCACCTGGCGTCGCACATCTGCGTCGACCAGCTGGAGCACGGCACGCTGCCCGAGCCGACGATGGCGCTGCTCGTCTCCGGCGGCCACTCCTCGCTGCTGCTGTCCACCGACATCACCTCGGACGTCCGGCCTTTGGGCGCGACGATCGACGACGCGGCGGGCGAGGCCTTCGACAAGATCGCACGGGTGCTCGACCTCGGCTTCCCCGGCGGCCCCGTCATCGACCGGTACGCGAAGGAGGGCGACCCGAAGGCGATCGCCTTCCCGCGCGGTCTCACCGGGCCGCGCGACGCGGCGTACGACTTCTCCTTCTCCGGTCTGAAGACGTCGGTGGCGCGCTGGATCGAGGCCAAGCGGGCCGCGGGCGAGGACGTTCCCGTCCGTGACGTGGCGGCGTCCTTCCAGGAGGCGGTGGTCGACGTGCTGACCCGCAAGGCCGTGCGGGCCTGCAAGGACGAGGGCGTGGACCACCTGATGATCGGCGGTGGCGTGGCCGCCAACACGCGGCTGCGCGCGCTTGCCCAGGAGCGGTGCGAGGCGGCCGGGATCCGGCTGCGGGTGCCGCGGCCGAAGCTGTGCACGGACAACGGCGCGATGGTGGCCGCCCTGGGCGCCGAGATGGTGGCCAGGAACCGCTCGGCGTCCGACTGGGACCTGTCGGCGGACTCCTCGCTGCCGGTGACGGAGCCGCACGTGCCGGGCCACACGCACGCGCACGACCACGACCACGGCCACGATCACGATCACGTGCACGAGGTCAGCAAGGAGAACCTGTACTCGTGACCGTCGCGCTGATGTGGGAGGCCCGCGCCGCCGACGGGCGTGGCGATGAGCTGCTCGCGTGGGCGCGGGCGCAGGTCCTGGACGGTGAGCCGGTCCGGCGGGAGAGCTTCCGCGCTCCGCAGGACCGGGTGCTCGTCCTGACCTGGTGGGACACGGCGTACTACGCCGACCTGCCCGAACTCCCGGAGCCCGCACCGGAGTTGGTGTCGCGCCCGGTGCACAGGTGGCGCTTCGAGTCGGTGGGCCTGGGCTGACGCCCTCCGCCGCCGGGGGAGCGGTTCAGGGGCGCCGAGCCTGCCCCAGAAGCCCGTCGATGACCGCTCCCAGCTGCGTGGCCACGTCGTACGCCGTCGTCAGTTCCAGCCAGCGGCCGGCGAGCGCGGTCAGCCGGGGCAGCTCCTCTGCGTCCGCGTCGTCGAGCATGCCGGGGAAGTGAAGCCTGCGGTCCGGCTCATCGGCGCGGCGGTCCGTCGCCCTGCGGAAGACCAGGTCGCCGTAGACGCAGTACCAGATGGTGCGGTAGGCGGCGACGGCCTGGGGCGGGGTCAGGCCGCAGGCGACGCACGTGTCGATGATTTCCTCGACCATCCACAGGGCGCCCTTGTCGGTGAGGTCGCCGAGGCCGAGCACCTCGACCACCCACGGCATCCGGGCCAGCGTGCCGTGCATGTGCAGGGACACCGCGAGCAGCCGGTCGCGCGGGTCGTCGGGGAGTGCGGGACGCGGGACCGAGTCGGCCGTGCCGGACAGGGTGAGCATCAGGAGCTCGTCCTTGTCGCGTACGTGGTGGTAGAGCGCCATCGGGGTCGTGCCGACCTCCTTGGCGACCCGGCGCATGCTCAGGGCGGCCACGCCCTCCTCCTGGAGGATGCGGCGCGCGATGCCGACGATCGTGTCGAGGTCGATGCGGCTGGGGCGCCCCCGCTTCTGCTTCCCGCCCGGCTTCCCGCCCGGTTCCTCGCCCGGTTCCTCGCCCGGTTCCTCTCCCGGCTTCTCGCCGGGCCTCTCTCCCGGCTTCGCTGCTCCTGGCGCTGGCTTCTCTGCTTCCACGCGGCTCATTGTCGCGCCCGTCCCGAGTGGCCGACGCACACCCCTGTATTTTCTATACGCGTATAGTAATGTGCGTGAGCATGGTGAATACCGCTGACTCGAAGTCCTCGGGGGCGCGTTGGCTGCTGCCTGTGCTGCTCACCGTGCAGTTCCTGGTCTCTCTCGACATGTCCGTCGTGAACATCGCACTGCCCGACATCGGCGACGACCTCGGCTTCGGGGCGGAATCGCTGCTCTGGGTCGTCAACGCCTACGCCCTCGCCTTCGGCGGCCTCCTCATGCTGGGCGGACGCCTCGCCGATGTGGTGGGTCGGCGGCGCACGCTGACCGCCGGGTTCGCGGTCTTCGGGCTCGCGAGCCTGGTGGGCGGCCTGGCCCAGACCCCGGGGCAGCTCGTCGCGGCGCGGGCCGTGCAGGGGGCGGGCGCGGCGGCCCTCGCACCCGTGGCGCTCGCGCTGATCACCGTCAACTACGCCGCCGGGCCCGCGCGTTCACGGGCGCTCGGCCTCTGGGGCGCCGCGGGCGCGCTGGGCGGCGCGGTCGGGGTCATGGCGGGCGGGCTGCTGACGGACGTGGCGGGCTGGCGCTCGGTGATGCTGATCAACGTCCCCGTGGTGCTCGCCGCGCTCCTCCTCTCCCGGCACGGCGTGCCCGCCGACCGGCGCACCGGGCCCGCGCCGCGCCTGGACGTGGTGGGGGCGCTGCTCGTCACGGCCGGCATGACGGTGCTCGTCCTCGGCCTCGTCCGCACGGAGACGTACGCGTGGGGCTCCGGCACGACGCTGGGCACGCTCGCCGCTGCCGCCGCGCTGCTCGGCGCGTTCGCCGCCGTCGAGTCCCGCCGCCGCGAGCCGTTGCTCCGGCCCGGCCTGCTCAGGAACCGTCCCGTGCTCTCCGCGAACGCGTTCGCGCTGCTGATGTCATCGGGCCAGTTCGCCGCCTTCTACTTCACCTCGCTCTACCTCCAGGAGGTCATGTCGTACGGGCCGACGCGGGCCGGGGCGGCGTTCCTGCCGTTCTGCGCGGGCATCGTCGCCGGGTCGGCGATCTCGGCGCGGAAGGTGGGGCGGTTCGGGGAGCGGGCGCTTCTGGTGACCGGCGGGCTTCTCGGTGCGGCCGGGTTCGTGTGGTTCGCCCTCGCGGTCGGCCCCGCCGGGACGTTCCTGGGATCCGTCGTGGGGCCCTCGCTCGTGGCGAGCGTCGGCATCGGCATGTGCTTCGTGCCGCTGGGCACGGCGGCGACGTCCGGTGTCGCCGCCGAGGAGACCGGCATGGCATCGGGGCTGCTCAACAGCTCCCGGCAGCTGGGCGGTTCGCTGGGGCTCGCGGTCCTGGTGACGGTGGCGTCGGGCGTCACCGGGGGCGGCCGGGGGCCGGGGGCGCTCGCGGACGGGTACGCGACCGCGTTCGGCGTCGCCGCGGCGCTCCTCGCGGCGGCGGCCGCCGCCACGGCGGTGCTGCATCGCGCCCCCACACGGCCGCGACCTGCGCAGACGTACGCCCAGCAGGATTCTTCACAGAATCTGGACGACGGCGTCGATCCGGGGGTCTCCCGTTCGACGCATGGGTGAGAGGCGGGGAGAATGCCGGACGAATCAGCCCGTCCGGCGTTTGAGGACGAGCTCGGCGGAGCCGGTGATCAGCGGGGGCGGCACTCCCGTCTCAGGATTCCGTCACCGGCTGCCCGATCAGCATCGTCGGCGCCCCCGCCGCCCGCGTCAGGAACACCGTCGCCGCGTTCTTGCCCTGTGGTTTCACCTTGCGGCGTAGTTCCTCCGGTTCCACCGCTGAGCCTCGCTTCTTCACCGTCAGGGTTCCGATCTCCCGCTCCCGCAGCACCGCCTTCAACTTCTTCACTCCGAAGGGGAGTTGGTCGGTGATCTCGTAAGCCGCCGCGTACGGCGTCGAGTGCAGGGAGTCGGAGGTGACGTACGCGATGGTCTCGTCGATCAGGCCGCCCTCCACCCGCGCGGCCACCTCCGCCACCAGATGCGCACGGATGACGGCGCCGTCCGGCTCGTACAGATAGCACCCGATCGCCCGCACCGGCGGGTCCGGCAGCATCGCGTCGAGCGAGGACCACAGCGACGCCCCCGAGGGCAGCAGCGTCGCGCGGTGCGAGGAGGGGGTGTCCGTGCCGAACCACAGCACCGCCTCCTTCACGTCCCCGGCGTCCGAGATCCACTCGGCCGCGGCGTCGGCGGGAACTGCCTCGTGCGGAATCCCAGGGGCGATCTTCAGCGCCGCGCGCGGAGCCTTGCGGGCGGCCTCGATCGCCCAGGAGAGGGGCGGGGAGTAGGCCTCGGGGTCGAAGATGCGGCCCCGCCCGCCCCGCCGCGCCGGGTCGACGAAGACCGCGTCGTACGCGGACGTGTCGACCTCGGTGACATCGGCCTCGCGCACCTCGATGAGATCCGCGAGCCCGAGCGCCTCCGCGTTCGCACGCGCCACCGCGCAGGTCAGCGGGTCGCGGTCGACGGCGAGGACGGCGATACCGGCGCGCGCGAGGGCGATCGCGTCGCCGCCGATGCCGCAGCAGAGGTCGGCCAGGGTGCGGACGCCGAGTGCCTTGAAGCTCTCGGCGCGATGCACGGCCACGCTCGTACGGGTCGCCTGTTCGACGCCGTTCGGGGTGAAGAACATCCGGCCCGCGTCCTCGGTCCCGAACTTCGCCACCGCACGCCGCCGCAGCCGCGCCTGCGCGAGCACCGCCGTGACCAGTTCCGCCGGGTGCTCGCGGCGCAGGCGGGTCGCGACGGCCAGCTCCCGGGCCGGGTCGGCCTCCCGCACCTCGTCGAGATCGAGCAGGGCCCGGCCTTCGGGGGTGAGCAGCGCGGAGAAGGAGGTCAGGGCGGTCGGGGCAGTCGGATCACGGTCGAGGTCGTTCACCCGCCCCATTGTGGGCCAGTCGGTGGATGGTGTGCGTCCGGCGGCGGTGTCGGCCGGGCAGCGGGGCTGTGAGCTGCAAAGCTTCGGCGCCATGCAACTAGTACGACAAAACGACAAATTTAGGGCGAGACGGAAGGGCCGGGGGCGGGTCCGGGCGCAGGGCCGGATCAGGGGCCGAGTGCGGGCCGGGGCCGCCGTGCTGACCGCCGCCGCCATCGTCTCCGGCTGCGCCTCGGGCGACGACGGCGGAGCGAACCCCGCCCCCGGTCAGCAGCGCCTGGACGCACCGCCCGCCCGCGCCCTCGACTCCTACGCCCACAAACTCCGCGTCACCCAGGTCGCCCGCGCCGCGGCCGCGAAGCGCTGGGGCCTGGCGAAGCCCCCGCTGGCCGCGCCGCTCGCCCCGGCCAAGAAGCCGACGATCACCACCCGCAAGGGGTTCGAGGTGAAGGGGCAGGCGAGTCTGCCGCCGGTCTTCACGACCATCCCGACCAAGAAGAAGGTCGTCTTCCTGACCATCGACGACGGCGCCGAGAAGGACCCTGCGCTGCTCAAGATGATGAGCGAACTGCAGATCCCGTACACCGCGTTCCTCAGCGACTACCTGGTCAAGGAGGACTACGGCTACTTCAAGAAGATGCAGTCGCGCGGGGTCGTGCTCAACAACCACACCCTGAACCACCCCTACCTGCCGGGACTCTCGTACAAGCAGCAGCGGCGCGAGATCTGCGGCATGCAGGACGTCATCCACAAGCGGTACGGCAAACGCCCCGAGCTCTTCCGGCCGCCGTACGGCAACTACAACGCGGACTCGCTGCGCGCCGCCAAGTCCTGCGGCATCAAGGCCGTCCCGCTGTGGGCGTCCGAGGCGTTCCCCGACCGCATGGACTGGCGCGAGTGGGACCGGGACCTGCACCCCGGCGACATCATCCTCACGCACTTCCGGGGGCGCGAGGACTGGAAGGGCACGATGCCCGACATGATCCGCAAGGTCATGAAGACGGTCACCGACAAGGGGTACGCGGTGGCCAGGCTGGAGGACTACCTGTGACCGGGCGGGCGCGGGCGCGGCGGTTCCTCGTCGGCGCGCTCGCGGCAGGCGTGCTCGCGCCCGCGCTGCTCACGGGGTGCGCGCAGTCGGTCGACCCGATCGAGAGGCTGGGGCGGAAGGCGGCGGAGAAGGTCCCGCCGAAGAAGCCCGGGGTGTCGCCCAGCTGCGCTCCACCTGCGGGGGCGCCGGAAACGGGGCGGCAGTTGAGGACGGAGGCGGGGCGGCGCACGGCTACGGAGAAGGGGTACACGGCCACGGATTCGGGGCGGAGCACGGCCACGGAGACGGAACCGCCCACCGCGGGGAAGCGTTGTCCCGAGGGGCGCGGGGGCCGTTCGGCGTCGCCTCCGGGATAAGACCCGCGTCAGCGAATTAGCAGTCCGCTTGACCGAGTGCTAATCGTCGTCCTAGTCTCGGCCTTGGCACTCACCACTGGAGAGTGCCAACCAGCGACGGGCAGGTCCGGCACCCGCGACGACGGATCCACCTGGTCGCCACCCCAGACTGTTAACCCCGTAGATCTCCGAAGGGGGAGACCGGATCGTGACGACCGCCAGCTCCAAGGTTGCCATCAAGCCGCTCGAGGACCGCATTGTGGTCCAGCCGCTCGACGCCGAGCAGACCACGGCCTCTGGCCTGGTCATTCCGGACACCGCGAAGGAGAAGCCCCAGGAGGGTGCTGTCCTCGCCGTGGGCCCGGGCCGCTTCGAGAACGGCGAGCGCCTGCCGCTCGACGTGAAGGTCGGCGATGTCGTGCTGTACAGCAAGTACGGCGGCACCGAGGTGAAGTACAACGGCGACGAGTACCTCGTCCTCTCGGCTCGCGACGTGCTCGCGATCGTCGAGAAGTAATTCACCCGCTTCACCAGTATTGCTTGTGAGCTGCGCCCCTGGTCACCCCGCTGATTGCCGGGCGGCGAGGGGCGTAGTTCGTTAAACCCGAATTTTCGAGAGGGCTGAACCGCTCCCATGGCGAAGATCCTGAAGTTCGACGAGGACGCCCGTCGCGCCCTCGAGCGCGGCGTCAACAAGCTTGCCGACACGGTCAAGGTGACGATCGGCCCCCGCGGCCGCAACGTCGTCATCGACAAGAAGTTCGGCGCCCCGACCATCACCAACGACGGCGTCACCATCGCCCGTGAGGTCGAGGTCGAGGACCCGTACGAGAACCTCGGCGCCCAGCTCGTCAAGGAGGTGGCGACCAAGACCAACGACATCGCGGGTGACGGCACCACCACCGCGACCGTGCTCGCCCAGGCCCTGGTCAAGGAAGGCCTGCGCAACGTCGCCGCCGGCGCCTCCCCGGCCGCCCTGAAGAAGGGCATCGACGCCGCCGTCAAGGCCGTGTCCGACGAGCTGCTCTCGACCGCGCGCCCGATCGACGACAAGGCCGACATCGCGGCCGTCGCCGGTCTGTCCGCCCAGGACCCGCAGGTCGGCGAGCTCATCGCCGAGGCGATGGACAAGGTCGGCAAGGACGGTGTCATCACCGTCGAGGAGTCCAACACCTTCGGTCTGGAGCTGGACTTCACCGAGGGCATGGCCTTCGACAAGGGCTACCTGTCCCCGTACATGGTGTCCGACCAGGAGCGTATGGAGGCCGTCCTCGACGACCCGTACATCCTGATCCACCAGGGCAAGATCTCGTCCATCCAGGACCTGCTGCCGCTGCTCGAGAAGGTCATCCAGACCAACGCCTCGAAGCCGCTCCTGATCATCGCCGAGGACGTCGAGGGCGAGGCCCTGTCGACCCTGGTCGTGAACAAGATCCGCGGCACCTTCAACGCCGTCGCGGTGAAGGCCCCCGGCTTCGGTGACCGCCGCAAGGCCATGCTCGGTGACCTCGCCACCCTCACCGGCGGCACCGTCATCGCCGAAGAGGTCGGCCTCAAGCTCGACCAGGTCGGCCTCGACGTGCTCGGCACCGCGCGCCGCGTGACCGTCACCAAGGACGACACCACGGTCGTCGACGGTGGCGGCGACGCCTCCGAGGTGCAGGGCCGCGTCAACCAGATCAAGGCCGAGATCGAGGCCACGGACTCCGACTGGGACCGCGAGAAGCTCCAGGAGCGCCTCGCGAAGCTGGCCGGCGGCGTGTGCGTCATCAAGGTCGGCGCCGCCACCGAGGTGGAGCTCAAGGAGAAGAAGCACCGTCTGGAGGACGCCATCTCCGCGACCCGCGCCGCGGTCGAGGAGGGCATCGTCTCCGGTGGTGGCTCCGCTCTGGTGCACGCCGTCAAGGTCCTCGAGGGCAACCTCGGCAAGGAGGGCGACGAGGCCACTGGCGTCGCCGTCGTCCGCCGCGCCGCCGTCGAGCCGCTGCGCTGGATCGCCGAGAACGCCGGCCTCGAGGGTTACGTCATCACCTCGAAGGTCGCCGAGCTCGACAAGGGCTTCGGCTTCAACGCCGCGACCGGCGAGTACGGCGACCTGGTCAAGGCCGGCGTCATCGACCCGGTCAAGGTGACGCGCTCCGCGCTGGAGAACGCCGCGTCCATCGCCTCCCTGCTGCTCACGACCGAGACCCTGGTCGTCGAGAAGCCGGCCGAGGACGAGGGTGACGCCGGTCACGGCGGTCACGGTCACTCGCACTGACCCGCTGCCTGACGCTGCCGCGTAGCTGAAACGGAGGCCCGGCACCCCACTTCGGGGTGCCGGGCCTCCGTGCGTTCTTGCGTGCGAGCCCGTCGTGGCTTGTCGCGCAGTTCCCCGCGCCCCTTACGGGGCGCTCGTCCGGGGCCTCTACTGCGGGCCGTACTTCCGTCCCGTCCTCGACGTGACGCCGCCCAGCAGCGCCCTCGGCGTCACCTTCACCACGCCCATCAGGGCCTTGTAGCGGGGGTCCGGGATGGACAGGGGCTTGCCCCGCGCCAAGTCGGAGAGCGCGGCCGCCACCAGCTTGTCCGCGTCGAGCCACATCCACTTGGGGATGTTGGACGTCCCCATTCCGGCGCGCTCGTGGAACTCGGTCCGTACGAATCCGGGGCACAGGGCCATCATGCGCACCCCGGAGCCGGCCAGGTCCTTCGCCGCCCCCTGCGTGAACTGCACGACCCACGCCTTCGAGGCCCCGTACGTACCGCGCGGCACGAACGCCGCCACCGAAGCGACGTTGACGACACCGCCGCGCCCCCGCTCCCGCATCGACTTCGTCGCCGCCGACGTCAGCCGGAGCACCGCCTCGCAGTGCACCTTGAGCATCGTCAGCTCGTCCTCGATCGACACCTCCAGATACCGGCCCTTGTTGCCGAACCCGGCGTTGTTCACCAGCAGGTCGACCGTGTTCCTGCGGTCCGCGAGCCGCTTCTCGACGGCGGTGATCCCGTCGTCGGTCGCGAGGTCCGCGGTGAGCACCTCGGCCTCGATGCCGTGCCGGTCGTGCAGTTCGGTCGCCTGCTCCCGTAGCCGCTCGGTGTTCCGTGCCACAAGGACCAGGTTGTGGCCGTCACCGGCGAGCCGCCGGGCGAAGGCCGCGCCGATACCGGCGGTCGATCCCGTAATCAGAGCCGTAGTCATGGACCAAGGCTAGTGAGATCCGAAGACCTCCGGTCACGGCGTCCGTGAGCCGTGCTTCTCCGCGTACTTACGAGCCGTCTCGATCAACTCGGGATGCAGCGCGTCCCCGGCGGCGAGCAGACTCGGCAGCAGGTGCTTCTCCGTCATCACCGCCCTGAACTGGAGGGCGACGGTGACATCGTGCTCCGGACGGTGCGCGATCTCTATCGCGTCCCCGGCGCGGATCTCACCCGGCTCGATCACCCGCAGGTAAGCGCCGGGAGTGCCCTGTTGAGTGAAGCGTTTGACCCACTGCTTCTCACCGAGGTGGCCCTGGAACGTCTGGCAGGGGATGCGGCCCGACGTCACCTCCAGGAGCAACTCGGGCCCGACGCGCCAGCGTTCGCCGATCTTCGCGCCGCTGACGTCGATCCCGGACGTCGTGAGGTTCTCGCCGAAGGAACCATGGGGCAGCGGGCGGCCGAGCAGCCGTTCCCATGCGTCGAGGTCCTCGCGCGCGTAGGCGTACACCGCCTGGTGGTCGCCGCCGTGGTGCCGCGTGTCGCAGACCTCGTCCCCGGCAAGGCCGCTCCCGCCGACGCCTTTGGGGCCGGGCGCCGTCACCCGTACGGCCCCTTCGGCGGGCTGCTTGTCGATGCCGGTGCCGCCCGAGGGGGCGTCGCTGTAGTCCACGGCTTTGAACCGGCCCAGATTCACGGAGAGAAGCTTCATGACGGAAGGCTAGGCGAGCTCGCTCAAAGCGTCGACGCATTATTGGTCGTTCTACCCAAGCGTCGCTTATGCTTGAGCCATGATCGAGGCCCGTCATCTCCGTGTCCTGCGTGCGGTCGCCGCCACTGGCTCCTTCTCCGCCGCGGCGCGCGAGCTCGGCTGCACCCAGCCCGCCGTGAGCCAGCAGATGAAGGCGCTCGAAGCCTCCGCGGGCACGACACTGCTGATCCGCACGGGGCGGGAGATGCGCCTGACGCAGGCGGGCGAGGCCCTGGGCCGGCACGCCGCGGGGATCCTGGCGGGGCTGACGGCCGCCGAGGAGGAGGTCGCCGCCATCGCGGGCCTGCGGGCGGGCCGGGTCCGCCTCGTCTCCTTCCCCAGCGGCAGCTCGACGCTGGTGCCGAGCGCACTGGCCGCCCTGCGCGCCGCGCACCCCGGCACCCGGGTCTCGCTCGAGGAGGCCGAACCGCCGCGCTCGGTCGAGATGTTGCGCGAGGGCGACTGCGACGTGGCGCTCGCTTTCCGCTACGAAGGCGCCGGCGCCGCGGAGGAGTGGGACGACCTGGTCGTGCGGCCCCTGCTCGCCGACCGGCTCGTCGGTCTCGTGCCCGAGGGGCATCGGCTCGCCAAGGCGGAAGCGGTCGCCATCGGGGAGCTGGCCGACGAGCCGTGGATCGCGGGCTGTCCGCGCTGTCGCAGGCAGCTGGTCGAGGTCTGCGAGGGGGCGGGGTTCGTGCCCCGCATCGATTTCGCGACCGACGACTATCCGGCGGTGATCGGCCTGGTCGGCGCGGGCCTGGGGGTCGCGGTGCTGCCCGAGCTCGCCATCGAGTCCGTACGCCCCAAGGGTGCACGCACAGTGACGGTGGAGCCTGCCGTGCAGCGTGAGATCGTCGCGCTCACCCTGCCGGATCTGGCGCAGGTCCCCGCCGTGGCGGCCACGCTGGACCACCTGGAGCGCGCCGCGAAGCGCTGAGCACTGCTGGGTGCTTTCGAAGAAACGTTCCTTCAGGTGTGCGTGATCATGCCGCCGCTCGGTGCCCTGTGCGTGGCCGTGGCCGTGGCCGAGGGAGCGGACGTCGTGACGAGGCGGTTGCGCGCGCGGCCCATGAGCTCCTCGCGCTCGTCCTCGGTAAGCCCGCCCCACACGCCGTACGGCTCCCGTACCGCGAGGGCGTGAGCGGCGCACTCCGCGCGTACCGGGCACCTCATGCAGACCTCCTTGGCGGAGTTCTCACGCGCGCTGCGCGCCGCGCCCCGCTCGCCCTCGGGGTGGAAGAAGAGCGAGCTGTCGACCCCTCGGCAGGCCGCGAGGAGCTGCCAGTCCCAGAGATCTGCGTTCGGTCCGGGAAGGCGGGAGAAATCTGCCATTGCTTGTCTCCTGGTAGCCGTTCTGCGCGGATACGGTGCCCACGACCGTACATCTACTGTCTAAGGAGATGAAAATATGACTCATTGGAAAATCTAGCCACAGACACCAGCAAAAGGGAAGGAAGAGGGCTAAATGGGGCATTGGTTGTGATGAAACGTTGAGGGTCTCTTGCGCTACCTGCTCCGTGTCTGCGCCCTCACGTAGAGTGCCGAAGGAGGCCCACCGCCCCGTAACTCTTTCGGGTGACCGTCGTTGAGAGTGCGGAGGCGGTTGAAAGAACAAGCGCTCGGGCAGATGTCCGAGAGCGTCAACCGCACAGGTGACGAATAAGTACCAGCCTGGAGGCTCAAGGTGACGCGCAGCAGCTGTGAGAGCCGCGGAGGACAGTCATGACATCCGTCCTCGTCTGCGACGACTCCCCGCTCGCCCGAGAGGCGCTCCGCCGCGCGGTCGCGACCGTGCCCGGCGTCGAGCGCGTGACGACAGCGGCCAACGGCGAGGAAGTCCTCCGCCGCTGGGGCGCCGACCGCTCGGACCTGATTTTGATGGACGTACGCATGCCCGGTCTGGGCGGCGTGGAGACGGTCCGGCGGCTGCTTTCCGCCGACCCCGGTGCGCGCATCATCATGCTCACCGTGGCCGAGGACCTGGACGGGGTCGCACTCGCGGTCGCCGCCGGTGCCCGCGGCTATCTCCACAAGGACGCCTCGCGCGCCGAACTGCGGGCGACCGTCACGCAGGCACTCGCCGACCCGACGTGGCGACTGGCTCCGCGCAGACTGCGCTCGGCCGAGATGGGCGCGGCGCCCACCCTCACCGCGCGTGAGATCCAGGTGCTGGAGGGTATGAGCCACGGCCGGTCGAACGCCGAGATCGGACGTGAGCTTTTTCTCTCCGAGGACACGGTCAAGACCCACGCCAGGCGGCTCTTCAAGAAGCTCGGCGCCTCGGACCGCGCGCACGCGGTGGCGCTCGGTTTCCGCTGGGGCCTGGTCCGATAGGTGTGCCGCCGTGCGGGCACGGCGATCCCCGCCCGCCGTGTGGTGGGCGGGGTGACGGACGCCCGTCGCTCCCTCTCGGGGGAGCGGTTGCCGTTGCTTCGCCGCCGATGCCGCATCCTTGAGATGTGGAGTTCCTCGGGGACAGGTCGGTCGAGCGGGAGGGGAGGGCGCACGAGATGAGTTCCGGCGCACCTGCTCATAACGCTTCGGTGCACAACTACGGACGTGGTGCCACGGATCAATCGGCGCCAAGGCACCATGGACCGATGCGCGATGACAGGACGACGGTGATCGGTGCCCTCGTCCTTCGCGCGGTCGAGGGTGACGAGCAGGCGACGCACGATCTGCTGGCTCATGTGCACCCCCTGGCGCTGCGGTACTGCCGCACCAGACTCTCCCGACTGCCGGGCGACGCACGGCACTTCGTGGAGGACCTGGCGCAGGAAGTGTGCGTCGCGGTGCTTCTGGCACTGCCGCGCTACAAGGACACCGGGCGCCCCTTCGAGGCGTTCGTCTTCGCGATCGCCGCGCACAAGGTCGCCGACCTTCAGCGCGCGGCGATGCGCCATCCCGGGTCCACGGCGGTGCCGTCGGACGAGATGCCGGAGCGGCCCGACGACTCCCTCGGACCCGAGGAGCGCGCGCTGCTCAGCAGCGACGCCGAGTGGGCCAAGAAGCTCATGGCGAACCTTCCGGAGAACCAGCGCGAGCTGCTGCTCCTGAGGATCGCGGTCGGGCTCACGGCCGAGGAGACCGGGCAGATGCTGGGCATGTCCCCGGGCGCCGTGCGGGTCGCGCAGCATCGCGCGTTGAGCAGGCTGCGGGCGCTGGCCGAGCAGTAGCGATCAGCGGTCGCCCGGCGATCGCCTTCGGTGTCCATCCATGCCGTATGAACGTACGAACCTGGTCGATGATCTTGATCGTGGAATGAGACACCCTCGGTTCCCGTTAGCATGGACATCCGCACCGATCAAGGCCATTTGGGGAAGGTGTCATGACTGCAAACGGCGGTTCTTCGACTGGGGTGCCCGAGAAATTCGCGACGCTCGGGCTGACCTACGACGACGTGCTGCTGCTGCCCGGCGCGTCGGACATGGCGCCGGACCAGATCGACACCTCCTCGCTCATCTCGAAGAACGTGCGTGTGAACGTCCCGCTGCTCTCCGCGGCGATGGACAAGGTCACCGAGTCCCGCATGGCGATCGCGATGGCGCGCCAGGGCGGCGTCGGCGTGCTGCACCGCAACCTCTCCATCGCGGACCAGGCCAACCAGGTCGACCTCGTGAAGCGCTCCGAGTCCGGCATGGTCACCGACCCGATCACGGTGCACCCGGACGCGACGCTCGCCGAGGCCGACGCGATCTGCGCCAAGTTCCGCATCAGCGGCGTCCCGGTGACCGACCCGGCGGGCAAGCTGCTCGGCATCGTCACCAACCGCGACATGGCCTTCGAGTCGGACCGCACGCGCCAGGTGCGCGAGGTCATGACGCCGATGCCGCTGGTCACGGGCAAGGTCGGCATCTCCGGCGTCGACGCCATGGAGCTGCTGCGCCGCCACAAGATCGAGAAGCTGCCGCTCGTCGACGACGGCGGCATCCTCAAGGGCCTCATCACGGTCAAGGACTTCGTGAAGGCCGAGAAGTACCCCGGCGCCGCCAAGGACAGCGAAGGCCGTCTCCTGGTCGGCGCCGCCGTCGGTGTCGCGGGTGACGCCTTCGAGCGCGCCCAGGCCCTCGTCGAGGCAGGCGTCGACTTCATCGTCGTCGACACCGCGCACGGCCACTCCCGCCTGGTCGGCGACATGGTCGCCAAGATCAAGTCGAACGCCTCGGGTGTGGACGTCATCGGCGGCAACATCGCCACCCGTGACGGCGCCAAGTCCCTCATCGACGCCGGTGTCGACGGCATCAAGGTCGGCGTCGGACCGGGCTCCATCTGTACGACGCGTGTCGTCGCCGGTATCGGCGTACCGCAGGTGACGGCCATCTACGAAGCGTCGCTCGCCGCCAAGGAGGCAGGCGTCCCGGTCATCGGCGACGGCGGCCTGCAGTACTCGGGCGACATCGCCAAGGCGCTCGTCGCCGGCGCGGACACGGTCATGCTGGGCTCGCTGCTCGCCGGCTGCGAGGAGTCCCCGGGTGAGCTGATGTTCATCAACGGCAAGCAGTTCAAGTCGTACCGCGGCATGGGTTCGCTCGGCGCGATGCAGACCCGCGGCGACCGCAAGTCCTTCTCCAAGGACCGCTACTTCCAGGAGGGCGTCGCCTCCGACGAGAAGCTGGTGCCCGAGGGCATCGAGGGCCAGGTGCCCTACCGCGGCCCGCTCTCCTCGGTCGTGCACCAGCTGGTCGGCGGTCTGCGCCAGTCGATGTTCTACGTGGGCGGCCAGACCGTTCCGGAGCTCCAGCGCAACGGCCGATTCGTACGGATCACCTCGGCGGGTCTCAAGGAGAGCCACCCGCACGACATCCAGATGACGGTCGAAGCGCCCAACTACACGAACAAGCGCTGACGGCGCTCCACGCGCGCGTGGGGGCGGGTCCGGATTCCCGGGGCCGCCCCCTTGGCGTGCGTCGGGGATACTGGAGCGGCAGACCGAGTGCCGAAGTGCCGAAGAAGTGCGAAGTACCGAAGAAAGCTGAAGGGCCACCCACGTGACTGAGATCGAGATCGGGCGCGGCAAGCGCGGCCGCCGGGCGTACGCCTTCGACGACATCGCCGTCGTGCCGAGCCGTCGTACCCGCGACCCGAAGGAGGTCTCGATCGCCTGGCAGATCGACGCCTACCGCTTCGAGCTGCCCTTCCTGGCGGCGCCGATGGACTCGGTCGTCTCGCCGCAGACCGCGATCCGCATCGGCGAGCTGGGTGGCCTCGGCGTCCTGAACCTCGAGGGCCTGTGGACGCGGTACGAGGACCCGCAGCCGCTGCTCGACGAGATCGCGGAGCTGGACACCGACAACGCGACCCGGCGCCTCCAGGAGATCTACGCGGCTCCGATCCAGGCCGACCTGATCGGGCAGCGCATCAAGGAGGTGCGCGACTCGGGCGTGGTCACCGCCGCCGCGCTCTCCCCGCAGCGAACCGCCGAGTTCTCCAAGGCCGTCGTGGACGCCGGTGTCGACATCTTCGTCATCCGCGGGACCACCGTCTCGGCCGAGCACGTCTCCGGCGCCGCCGAGCCGCTGAACCTCAAGCAGTTCATCTACGAGCTCGACGTGCCGGTGATCGTCGGCGGCTGCGCCACGTACACCGCCGCGCTGCACCTGATGCGCACGGGCGCCGCCGGTGTCCTCGTCGGCTTCGGCGGTGGCGCCGCGCACACCACGCGCAACGTCCTGGGCATCCAGGTGCCGATGGCCACCGCCGTGGCGGACGTCGCCGCCGCCCGCCGTGACTACATGGACGAGTCCGGCGGCCGGTACGTGCACGTCATCGCGGACGGCGGCGTGGGCTGGTCCGGCGACCTGCCCAAGGCCATCGCCTGCGGCGCCGACTCGGTGATGATCGGCTCCCCGCTGGCGCGCGCCACGGACGCGCCCGGCAAGGGCCACCACTGGGGCATGGAGGCCGTCCACGAGGACGTGCCGCGCGGCAAGCGCGTCGACCTCGGTGTGGTCGGCACGACGGAGGAGATCCTCGCCGGTCCCTCGCACATCCCGGACGGCTCGATGAACTTCTTCGGGGCGCTGCGCCGCGCGATGGCGACGACGGGCTACAGCGAGCTCAAGGAGTTCCAGCGCGTCGAGGTGACGGTCGCGGACTCGCAGCACAGCCGCTGACGGTCTCTGGCTCAGCTCTAAGCTCAGCTCTACGGAGGGCCCCGGTATGCGTACCGGGGCCCTTCTTGTGTGTCGTGTCGCCCTCAGAGGCGGTGTGCCGCGCCCGCCGGGGTCGCGCCCCTGGTGTCGAGGAGCAGCTGGGCCTTCACCGCGAGACCTTGCAGGTCGTACGTGCGGTGGTGCTGGAGCAGGATCGTGAGGTCGGCGTCGGCCGCCGCCTCGTAGAGGGAGTCCGCGCGGGGCACGGGGTGGCCGAGGACGCTCCAGCTGGGCACGTAGGGGTCGTGGTAGCTGACGGCGGCGCCCATCTCCATCAGGCGGGTCGCGACCTCCTGGGCGGGGGAGCCCTGCTGGTCGGCGAGGTCGGGCTTGTAGGTGACGCCGAGGAGCAGCACCCGGGCGCCGCGGGCCGACTTGCCGTGCTCGTTGAGCAGGGTCGCCGAGCGCTGGATCACGTACCGGGGCATGCGGTCGTTGACCTGCTGGGCCAGTTCGACCATGCGCAGGGGGCGGGCGCCGCGGCCGGGGCCCGGGATGTCCAGGGGGACGCCGTGGCCGCCGACGCCGGGGCCGGGGCGGAAGGCCTGGAAGCCGAAGGGCTTGGTCTCGGCGCAGCGGATGACGTCCCACAGGTCGATGCTCAGGTCGTGGCAGAGCACGGCCATCTCATTGACCAGGGCCATGTTCACGTGCCGGTAGTTGGTCTCCAGGAGGTGCACGGTCTCGGCCTCGCGCGGGCCACGCGCGCGTACGACCTTGTCGGTGAGGCGGCCGTAGAAGGCGGCGGCCGATTCGGTACAGGCCGGGGTGAGGCCGCCGATGACCTTGGGGGTGCCGGCGTAGCCGTGGGTGCGGTTGCCCGGGTCGAGGCGGCCCGGCGAGTGCGCGAGGTGGAAGTCGCGGCCCGCGCGCAGGCCCGAACCCTCTTCGAGGATGGGGCGCAGGAATTCCTCCGTGGTTCCCGGGTAAGCGGGTGATTCGAGGATGACCGTGGTGTGCGGGCGCAGGCGCGCGGCCAGGGCGCGGGCGGCGTCGGCCACCTGGCTCAGGTCGAGGCTGCGGTCGGCCGCCGGAGGGGTGGGAGCGCAGATGACCGCGGTGCGCACCCGGCCGAGCTGCGCCGGGTCGGTCGTGGGCCGGAAACCCCCCGAGAGCATCCGGCGGACGTCGGCGGCGGTGAGGGTTCCCTCGGCGCCGTCACAGGGCAGGCGTCCGCTTGCCAGGTCGGCGGCGCGGACCGGGTCGTAGCCGATGGTGGCGATGCCGCCGGAGACGGCGGCCTGGGCGAGGGGCAGGCCGAGGTGGCCGAGACCGATGACGGCGAGATCTGCGGGCATGGCGGTGGGCCGTCCTCCCAATAGCCGGAGCGGAACGAGCGCGCAAGTCCTGTGGACAAGGTGGACCAGCGCAATGTCAGACTAGGAGTAAATATGACCGTTATGCGGCATTGCGCTGCGCCGGGCGTCGGAGTGTTGGCCACGGATCGGCCGCAGGTTGTCCACAGGCGGCGGTCGAACTCAGCGGACCCGACCAGAATCTGGGCATGATGTGAGCGCGACCACACCCGACAGCTAACGGGAGGCAGCGGTGAGGACAGCGACCTTGGGACCGGCGGAGCGTGCCGAGTCACTTGCGGGAATGGCCGAGCGGGAGCTGGATGTCCTGGTCGTGGGCGCGGGAGTGGTCGGTGCGGGCACCGCACTCGACGCCGTGACCCGCGGCCTTTCCACCGGTCTGGTCGAGGCGCGGGACTGGGCCTCCGGCACGTCGAGCCGGTCGAGCAAGCTGATCCACGGCGGACTGCGCTATCTGGAGATGCTCGACTTCGCGCTGGTGCGGGAGGCGCTGAAGGAGCGCGGCCTGCTCCTGGAGCGGCTCGCCCCGCACCTCGTGAAGCCGGTGCCGTTCCTGTACCCCTTGCAGCACAAGGGCTGGGAGCGGCTCTACGCCGGATCGGGCGTCGCGTTGTACGACGCCATGTCGATGTCACGAGGACACGGCCGCGGCCTACCCATGCACCGCCACCTGACCCGGCGTCACGCCCTGCGTGTCGCCCCGTGCCTGAAGAAGGACGCACTGGTCGGGGCGATGCAGTATTACGACGCCCAGATGGACGACGCCCGCTATGTCGCGACCCTGGTGCGCACCGCGTCGGCGTACGGCGCCAAGGTCGCCAACCGCGCCCGCGTGACGGGTTTCCTGCGCGAGGGTGAACGCGTCGTCGGCGCCAAGGTGCAGGACGTCGAGGGCGGCGGGGAGTACGAGGTCAGGGCCAAGCAGGTGGTGAACGCCACCGGCGTGTGGACGGACGACACCCAGGCGATGGTCGGGGACCGGGGACAGTTCCACGTCAGGGCGTCCAAGGGCATCCATCTGGTCGTGCCCAAGGACCGGATCAACTCGACGACCGGGCTGATCCTGCGGACGGAGAAGAGCGTCCTCTTCGTCATTCCGTGGGGACGGCACTGGATCGTGGGGACGACCGACACCGACTGGGACCTGGACAAGGCGCACCCGGCGGCATCCAGCGCCGACATCGACTATCTCCTCGAGCACGTGAACTCGGTGCTCGGCGTGCCCCTCTCCCGGGACGACGTCCAAGGGGTGTACGCGGGGCTCAGGCCGCTGCTCGCCGGTGAGTCGGACGCCACGAGCAAGCTGTCCCGCGAGCACACGGTGGCGCATCCGGCGCCCGGCCTCGTGGTCATCGCAGGCGGCAAGTACACGACGTACCGAGTCATGGCGAAGGACGCCGTGGACGAGGCGGTGCACGGCCTCGATCAGCGGGTCGCCGACTGTGTCACCGAGGACATTCCGCTGGTCGGCGCCGAGGGGTACAAGGCGCTGTGGAACGCGCGCGCCGGAATCGCCGCCCGCACCGGACTTCATGTGGTGCGCGTGGAACACCTGTTGAACCGGTACGGCTCGCTGGCGGAAGAGGTCCTCGCACTCATCACCGCCGACCCCACCCTCGGGGAGCCGCTGCCCGCCGCTGACGACTATCTGCGCGCCGAGATCGTCTATGCCGCGTCGCACGAAGGGGCACGCCACCTGGACGACGTGCTGACCCGGCGCACACGGATCTCGATCGAGACGTTCGACCGGGGCACGCGCAGCGCACGGCTGTGTGCGGAGCTGATGGCGCCGGTCCTCGGCTGGGACAAGGACCAGGTGGAGAGGGAGGTCCAGCATTACGAGAAGCGGGTGGAGGCGGAGCGTGAGTCGCAGCGGCAGCCGGACGACCTGACGGCGGACGCGGCGAGGCTGGGGGCGCCGGACATCGTGCCGCTCTAGCGCGGGCAGAACTGCGCCGTCAGAAGCGTCTGTTCGAGGGCCGGGTCGGCGATCTCGTCCGTGTTGACCCGGAAAGTGAGGACGCGGCCGCCGTCGCGGGTGGCGGCCGTGCGGACGTAGCTTCCGGGAATGCGGCCGTTGTGTCCCCAGACCGTGGTGCCGCAGGGCAGCTTCTGCGGGTAGAGGCCCATGCCGTAGTGGCCCTGCGCGGAGCGGGTGTTGAGCATCTGGCGTAGCTGGTACGCGGGGAGCAGCCGGCCCGCGAGGAGTACGGCGTAGAAGCGGTCCAGGTCGGCCAGCGTGGAGATCAGCTCCCCGGCCGCGCCCGCGATGCCCGGGTTGAGGGCGGTGACGTCCCGGCCCCCGCTCGTGTACGCGCGGCCGTGCGGGGGCGGGAGCGTGGTGCGGGTGCCGGGGAAGGAAGTGCCGGACAGGCGAAGGGGGGTGATGATGCGGCGCGCGGTCTCCGCGGCGTACGAGCGGCCGGTGACCTGCTCGATCACCATGCCGAGGACGACGTAGTTGGTGTTGGAGTACGACCAGCGGCCGGGCGGGGTCGCGGGAAGGGCGAGGGCGGTGCGGACCGCCTCCGCTGGAGTACGGGGGACGAGGCCTTCGGCGCCGGTGGTGTAGTCGGCGAGGCCGCTGGTGTGGGTGAGCAGGGCGCGCAGGGTGAGAGTCCGGCCGTCGAGACGCTTGCCGCGGATGAGACCGGGCAGGTGTCGTTCTACGGGGGCGGACAGGGACAGTCGGTGCTCGGCGGCGAGTTGAAGGACGACCGTCGCGATGAACGTCTTGGTGATGCTGCCTGCGCGGAAGTGGTCGGTGCGGCGGATGCGGGTGGCGGTGCTGTTCGCGCTGCTGGTGCCGGCGCCGGTGTCGTAACCGGCTTCGCGCGCTGGGTTCTTGTTCGTTCCCGGGGTGGGTGCGTCGCGTGACGGCTTGTTGACGTGGGCGAAGTGCCAGTGTGGCTGTTGGGTCGGCTGCCGGTCCGGTGGAAGGTCCGGGGCTGCCGACTCGGTCGTCGACCATGGGGCTTCGCGGGTCAACAGAGCCGCGGCGGGGGCCTTGCCTCGGGTCACGAGCAACGGAAGAGTGGCGTCCGTGGCCGGTTTCGCGGTCGGCGGCGCACTGGCGGAAGTCAGCCCGATGAGGGCCACCGCAAGGGGTACGGCCAGCAGTGTCCGTGAAATGGGCATGGCGGTCCCTCCTTGTGCGGAGCCCATCATGAGGGACGTTGGACCCTGGGCGTAGACCGGTCCCCGAGTGAGGGACAATGGAGGCTCTGTCAGGGCGGGTTGCGCAGGTAGCAGCGGTAGCAGCAGAGGGGACGCATGTCGGACGCGGAGAAGACGGGTCAGTCCCGTCAGGACCAGAGCGAACGTCTCCTCTCCGGGCGCTACCGGCTGGGGGAAGTGCTCGGCCGCGGCGGAATGGGAACCGTCTGGCGCGCCAAGGACGAGACACTCGGCCGTACGGTCGCGGTGAAGGAACTGCGCTTTCCCTCGAGCATCGACGAGGAAGAGAAGCGGCGGCTCATCACGCGAACGCTGCGTGAGGCCAAGGCGATCGCGCGGATCCGCAACACCAGCGCGGTGACCGTGTACGACGTGGTCGACGAGGACGACCGGCCGTGGATCGTGATGGAGCTGGTCGAGGGCAAGTCCCTCGCCGAGGCCATTCGCGAGGACGGGCTGCTCACGCCGAGGCGTGCGGCCGAGGTCGGGCTCGCGGTGCTCGACGTACTGCGGTCCGCGCACCGCGAGGGAATCCTGCACCGTGACGTGAAGCCGTCGAACGTGCTGATCGCCGAGGACGGCCGGGTCGTCCTCACGGACTTCGGTATCGCGCAGGTCGAGGGCGACCCGTCGATCACGTCCACCGGCATGCTCGTCGGCGCTCCTTCGTACATTTCGCCCGAGCGGGCGCGAGGCCACAAGCCGGGCCCCGCGGCCGACCTGTGGTCGCTCGGCGGCCTGCTGTACGCGGCCGTGGAAGGCGTCCCTCCGTACGACAAGGGGTCGGCGATCGCCACCCTCACCGCGGTGATGACCGAGGACGTCGAACAGCCGACGAACGCGGGACCGTTGGAGAAGGTCATCTACGGCCTGCTCGCCAAGGACCCCGAGCAGCGGCTCGACGACGCGGGGGCGCGGGCGCTCCTGATCGACGTCATCCACGCGCCGGAGGTCAAGGACGAGCCGGAGCCGGTCGACGCGACGAAGGTCGTGCCGTTGCCTCCGGTGCCGCCGACGTCCGGTGCGGGGAAGCGGTTCGGCAAGGGCAAGGCTGGGTCGGCGGGTACGGCTGAGGGCTCTGGAGCCTCCGGGGCTGTGGGGGCCGCCGGGGCCGCCAAGTCAACCGGGGATTCCGGTCGCAAGGGCGAGGAGGCTGCCGAGCGGCTCAAGGGTGCGCTGCGGTCGGTGCGGAAGGCCGCGGCTGCGGCTACCGCGCGGGGTGCCGGGGCCGGGACGGCTGCTTCCGGTTCTGCTTCGGCGTCCGAGGCCGGGGCTGGTTCTGAGGCCCCTTCTCGCTCCCGCTCCGGTGCTGACTCCGGATCAGGTCCTTCTGGTTCCGGGTCCAACTCTCGCGCGGCTGCTGCCTCTGCCTCTGCTGCTGTCCCCGCTTCTCGTTCTGGCTTGGCTTCCGGGGGGTCGGCTACCCCTGCGGATCCCGCGACGCCGCCGCGTGCGGCGCAGCAGCCCAAGGCCTCGCTCACCGACGTGGTTCCGCGGCGCACGCTGGTGATCTTCTCGTTGGCCCTCGCGCTCGCGGTGCTCGGGACCGTGCTCGCGTTCGCGCTGAACGACGGGGGCGAGAGCGGTGCGCGCGACAACAAGAACGGCGGCGACAAGGCCGCGTCCAGCGGCGCGACCGCGGGCAGTGGCGAGAAGGAAGACGAAAAGGGCGCCGGGCAGGACGGCGGTGCCGATCAGGACAAGGGCAACGGCAAGGACGAAGCCGAGGCGAGCGCGGGGGCGAGCCCCGGTTCGGGTGAGGGCGAGCCGGGCGAGAGCGGTGACGGCGAGGGCGAGGGCGACGACTCCGGCAAGAAGCCGGGAGACGGAGCGGAGTCGACGTACAAGCACTCGCAAGGTTTCTCCGTGGGGCTGCCCAAGGGCTGGAAGTACCAGTCCACGAGCGCCGCGGGCGCGCGTTTCTCCGGGCCGGACGGGCAGAAGCTCCTGATCGGCTGGACTCCCACCCCCAAGTCCGACCCGGTGGGCGACTGGAAGGGCCAGGAGAGGTACATGGTCCGGTCGCAGTACAAGCGGATCCGGATAGAGAAGGTCGACTTCCGTGGCTGGAACACGGCCGACTGGGAGTTCACGTACGTCGACGGCGGCACGAAGTACCGGTCGATAGACCGTGGGTTCGTCGTCAACGACCACCTGGGCTACGGACTGATGTACACGGCCAAGGCGGACAAGTGGGACGGGGACGAGCGCAAGGACGCTTGGCGGACCTTCACGAAGACGTTCGAGCCGAAGAAGTAGCGATCGAGGAGATCTCGCATCCCCTCAATGTGGTTTGCCTCCGGCACGTATCGTGAGTGCTTGCGGACCGTACGCAGCCGCAACAGGGCGTTGGGCGAACGGAATTGACCACCGTGCGGACGGGGGAGGCGTCGTGGACGAATACGCGGGGCGGGTACTCGCCGACCGCTATCGCCTGCCGCTGCCTCCCGCGGATGAGTACGAACTCGCGGAGACGCGGGCCTTTGACACCTACAGCGGTCAGGAAGTCCTGGTCAGGCAGGTGCCGTTGCCCGAGGTCGTCGACGCGGAAGTGCTCGAACTCGATGAGCGCGACCTGCCGGACGGGGAGCTTCCGGCAGGGTTCGTGAGCGCCGGGGCGGTGCGACGACCCTCGGCGCGTACCACCCGGCGGCCGTCGGATCCGGCGGTGCGCCGCGCGATAGAGGCCGCGCAGGCCGCCGCCCAGATCCCCGACCATCCGCGGCTCGACCAGGTCTTCGACGTGTTCGCCGAGGGCGGTTCGCTGTGGATAGTGAGCGAGTTGGTGGCGGCGAGGCCGCTGGCCGCGCTGCTCGCCGACCGGCCGCTGAGTCCGTACCGCGCGGCGGAGATCGCCTCCGACGTGGTGACGGCGCTGCGGGTGCTGCACGCGCACGGCTGGGTGCACCGGAACATCACCGCTCGTACGGTCCTGGTCTGCGACGACGGCCGGGTGGTTCTCACGGGCCTCGCGGCGGGCGCGGCGGAAGAGGCGCTGTGCGGCTACGACCCTCGGCCCGAGGAGTTCCTCGGGGGGTTCGAGGGCGGGGGCGACGCCGGTGCGGATGTCGGCGGTGGTCCCGAGGCGGACGATTCGCAGCCTGGCGGTTCCAGTGGGCCTGGCGGTTCAGCCGGGCCTGGCGGTTCCAGTGGGCCTGTCGCCATTGAGGCTGCCCCGGCTCCGACTTCGGAGCCCGGCGGTGACGTGCGGGCCGCGCATTCCAGTGCCATAGCCGCGTATCGCGCCGGAGCGCGTGCCGCGGCGCGGGTGAGCGAGAACGAAGGCCGCCGGGGCGCGGAGTTGCCGGGGCCCAGGACCGGCGGGACGTACGGGGCGAGTCAGGGGCCGGGCGAGAGCGGTGACTCGGTGAGGGCCGGGGAAACCGGGGCCGCGGGAAGCGGGACGGATACCGAAGCTGCCGGGCGGATCCTCGACCCGTACGGCGTCGCAGGCACGAAGCCGTGGCACGGGGCTGTGCCGAGGGGTGGAGGTGCGGGAGCTTCGAGTCCCGGTGGGGGCAGGGATGTTGGGGGCGTTGGCAGCCCCTACGCGAGTCCGCCCTCAGGGCCTGCGGGCGGACTCGCGGGAGGGCCTGCCGAAGGGTCCGCTGAAGCCTCCGCCGACGAGGGCGCGGACGTCGCCCACGGCGAGCGAAACCCTGCGCGCGGCCCTGGCCCCGGCCCTGGCCCCGGCCCCGGCCCCGGCCCCGGCCCCGGCCACGGTCGCGGCGCGCTCACCCCTGCCCCCCGTCACGACGCCCCCGCCCCCTCCACCTCCGTGGCCCCCTCCGCCTCATCCGGGCACAGCTACTGGGACGCCCTCGTCGCCGAGCGGAGTGGGGCTCGGCGTGGGCCCGCCACCGCTCTTGCCGCGGAGCGCGCCCGGCATGCGCGGATGACCGTGGTCGGCGGCGTGACCGAGCGGTGGGCGCCCGAGCAGGCCGGGCCCGTGCACGAGAACTGGCAGCTCGCCCCGCCCATCGGGCCCGCCACCGACCTCTGGGCGCTCGGCGCCTTGCTGTTCCGGGCGGTGCAGGGCCACGCGCCCTACCCGGAGGAGAGCACCTTCGAGCTCGTCCAGTTGGTCTGCGCCGAGCCGCCCGCCTACGCGGAGGAGTGCGGGCCGCTGCGGCCCGTCGTCGAGTCGTTGCTGCGCCAGGACCCGACCGAGCGGCTCGACATCGAGGAACTGAGCGGCTGGCTGCGGTCGTTGGTCCGTTCCGCGCCCGAGCCGGAGGCCGGTGCGAACGTCGTGCCGGCGCCGCCGTTCGACGCCCGCCGCCTGCCCGTCGTACGCCGCCGCGGTGATCTCGTTCGGCGTAGGAAGAGGCGCGCCGCCGCACCCGCCGCCCCGGCGGCCAACCCCCGGCAGAACGGGCGCCGCAAGCACAAGCGAGGCCGGGAGAGCCGGGAGGGCCGCGAATCCAGGCACCCGGCCACCGCGGCCCCCACGCCCAAGCGGACAGCCGCCGCCCAAGCGCCCAACCGCCCCGCACCCAACCGCCCAGCGCCCAAGCGGAGCGGTACGGGCCGCCCGCGTTCCCTGGGGCGGCTCCTGCTCCTCCTCATCCTGGTCGGCCTCGCCGCGGCAGTCGCGTACGCCCTGGTCTTCATGCCCAAGGCGGGGGAGAACGAGGGCGGCGAGCGCGCCGGCTCCGTGGGCGACCCCGGCACCAGCCAGGCCCCCGACACCGGCAGCAGCTCAAGCGCCCGCCCCAGCGAGGACGACGGCAAGGACGGCAAGGACGGCAAGTCCGGCGAGCCCAGTGACAAGCCCGAGAAGAGCCCGAGCTCGCAGAAGCCGCAGACCAGCGGGCCCGAGGTCCCCCAGGGTTTCACCCTCCGCAAGGACGCCGAGGGCTTCCGGATCGCCGTCGCGAGCGGCTGGGACCGGCAGCCCAAGAACGACCGGGGCCAAGTCGTGTACGCGCGGGGCGACTTCGAGCTCATCGTCGTGCCGGGACGGGACGGCACGGACGAGTACGGCAGCGACCCCATGAAGTACCAGCGCGAGCACGAGCGCGAACTGCAGCCGTTCCGCGACTCGACCTGGGCGGAGTCCTCGGGCATGCGCAGGATCGACGTGGGCGGACGGGTCATGGGCGAGGGGCAGTTCACCTGGCAGGGTCCGGGCGGCGGTGAGATCTTCGTACGCAATCTCGCGATGATCGTCGGCGGGAAGTATCACGTCGTACAGATCCGTGGGCCCGAGGGCGAGCGCGACGAAGTGGACCGGCTCTACGAGCAGGCCTCGTCGACCTACGAGGTCACCGATTGAGCGTCAGGTCACGCCCGTCGCCGTTGCGTCGCGCGTCACAGTGAGGTCTCCGAGCACCCCCGGAGGTTCCCCGTACGCCGACCGCTCCCTAATCTGGGCCATGTCAGAACCAATGCGGGGGAACGTGAATCAGATGCAGGGCCTGCTCCTCGCGGGCCGCTACCGGCTCGGAGAGTCCATCGGCCGCGGTGGCATGGGCCGGGTGTGGCGCGCACGGGACGAGGTGCTGCACCGGGCCGTCGCCGTCAAGGAGCTGACGGCGGCACAGTTCGTGCAGGAGGCCGACCGCGCGATCCTCTTCGCCCGTACGCACGCGGAGGCGCGGGCCGCCGCCCGGATCAACCACCCCGCGGTCGTCACCGTCCACGACGTCCTGGAGTACGACGACCGCCCCTGGATCGTGATGGAGCTGGTCGAGGGCTGCTCGCTCGCCGACGCCGTCAAGGAGCGGGGCCGCATCGACCCCGTCGAGGCCGCCCGCATCGGCCTGTGGACGCTGAAGGCCCTGCGCGCCGCGCACGCCGCCGGGGTCCTGCACCGCGACGTCAAGCCCGGCAACGTACTCCTGGCCGACGACCGGCGCATCCTGCTCACCGACTTCGGGATCGCCGCGATCGAGGGGGACTCGACGATCACGCGGACCGGCGAGGTCGTCGGCTCCGTCGACTATCTGGCGCCCGAGCGGGTCAGCGGCGCCAACCCCGGCCCCGCGTCCGACCTGTGGGCGCTCGGCGCCACGCTGTACACGGCGGTCGAGGGGAACTCCCCGTTCCGGCGCACGTCGCCGCTTGGCACCATGCAGGCCGTGGTCACGGAGGAGCCCGCGCCGGCCGAGTACGCGGGGGTGCTCGCCCCTGTCATCGGCGCGCTCCTGCGCAAGGACCCGGAGACCCGCCCGACCGCGGAGGTCGCCGAGCTGATGCTCGCCGAGGCGGCCGAGGGGCGCAGGCCGAGCTCGGCGCAGGCGTATGTGCCGACGCAGATCCACGCCACGTCCCATCAGCCCCAGCCCCAGCCGCAGCCCCAGCCGCAGCCCCAGCCCCATCAGCAGGCACAGCCGCAGCCGTACGGGCAGCCGCGTACCCAGCAGCAGGCCCACACTCCGCCGTTCGGCCACCATTCCGCGGAGCCCGGCACCGTCGTCACCGGGAGCGGAAGCGGGAGCGGGCAGAGGAACGGGAACGGGCACGGGACCGGTAACACCGCCGGTTCCTCCGTCTCCTCCGGCACCGTCGTCCAGGGCACCCACCAGCCCCCGTCCCACGCTCACACCCACCCCCACGCCAGCCCCGCCACCAACCCCCCGAAGCGCCGCAAGCGGTCCGCGATCGTCGCGGCCGTGGCGGCGGTCCTGCTGCTCGGCGGCGGAACCGCGGGCTACCTGCACTACGCGGACGGCGACGACGGCACGGCCCAGCAGTCCAGCGACGAGGAGCAGGGCGAGACCGTCGGCGGCATCCCGAAGAACTGGCACCGGGTGAAGGACGCCGAGGGCTTCAGCATGATGCTGCCCAAGGGCTGGGAGCGCGAGGCCGACGGCAACCAGATCGACTACACGCCCGACCACGGACGCCACTTCGTACGCATCGCGATCGACCGCAACTCCACGTGGGAGAGCCCCTACACGCACCAGCTCGACCTGGAGAAGAACCTCAGCATCAAGCTGCCCCGCTACAAGCGGCTGCAGCTGGACCAGAACACCTTCCGCGACCGGCCGGGCGCGCTGTGGGAGTTCAGCTGGACGGCCGGCGCGAACGACACGACCGCGGGCCCACGTCGCGCGATCGAGCAGTCGTATCTCAGCCTTGACGGCGTCGAGTACGTGATCTACATGTCGTCCCCCGCGGCGGACTGGAACACGGCGCGCCAGCAGTTCGACGCGATGCTCCGGGGCTGGCGGGAGGGCTGAACGCGCTCGCCCGCGGCCGGGATGGGTGGGACGAACGGCCGGAACCAGCCCGCACCGCAGGCCGACAGGGTGCGTCCGCACACCTGTGGGGCATGATGGCCGCATGGGGAGCGTGGGGGACAACGCCCGGGTCATAGCTGGCCGTTACCGCCTGGACGCGCGGCTCGGCAGGGGTGGCATGGGTGTGGTCTGGCAGGCCACGGATCAGTTCCTCGGCCGCCGGGTCGCCGTCAAGGAACTCGCCCTCGACGACACGCTCTCCGAATCCGACGCGGCGCAGCAGCGCGAACGGACCCTGCGCGAGGCGCGGGCGGCGGCGCAGCTCAGACATCCGCACATCATCGTCGTCCACGACGTCGTCGTGCAGAGCGACCACCCGTACATCGTCATGGAGTTGATCGAGGGCGGTTCGCTGGCAGGGCGGATCGCGCGGACGGGTCCGATGAGCGCGCGGGAGGTCGCCCGCATGGGGATCGCCCTGCTGGGCGCGCTGCGCGTCGCGCACGGAGCCGGGGTCCTGCACCGCGACATCAAACCCGCGAACGTCCTCATGGAGGAGGCGACCGGCAGGGTCGTCCTCACCGACTTCGGGATCGCGCAGGTCAGCGGGGCGACGACGCTCACGGAGATCGGGTCGTTCGTGGGCTCGCCCGAATACACCGCGCCCGAGCGGATGTCGGGCGAGCGTACGGGGCCCGAGTCCGATCTCTGGTCGCTCGGCGCGCTGCTCGTCACGGCGATGACCGGTGAGTCGCCCTTCCGCCGGGACTCGATCAGCGGTGTGCTGCATGCCGTCGTCTTCGACGAGATCCGCCCGCCGCCCGCCGCCGCCCCGCTGCTGCCCGTCATCCTCGGGCTCCTCGAACGCGACCCGGACCGGCGGCTCGGCGCGCAGGACGCCGAGCGGCTGCTGCGGACGTACGTCGAGACGGGACGGATGCCGTCGACGCCCGCGGGCCTGGCCGGCGGCCAGCCATCGGCGCTGCCGGGCGGGCGGCCCGGCGGCTACACGCCCACCTACCGTGATCTGCCCACGCGCCCGCCCGCGCGGCCCGCGGAGCCTTCCCGTCGCCGCCGCCGGGCCATGCTGCTCGCCGCCGCGCTGGTGGCCGCGGTGGCCGGGGCCGGGGTGTCCGCCGCGCTCCTGACGAGCAGGGACGGTAGCGGTGACGGCGGTGAACCCACGGCCACGGCCACGCAGTCCGCGGCGACGAATACGGTGAGCCCCTCGCCGTCGCCGACCCCGACGGTGACGGTCACCCGCGGCTCCCGCACCCCCAAGCCCTCCGCCCCTGAAGCCCCGGATGGCTACCGCGTGACGCAGGACCCCCGCGGCTTCACGCTCGCGGTGCCCGAGGGCTTCAGGCGCGAGGTGCAAGGGCCCCGCACCTTCTACAAGTCGGCGGGCGGCACCTTCCGTATCGGCATCAAGGAGTCGGCCCCGGAGCCGGGCGGCCCGCTCGCCGTGCAGCGCCGCTCCGACGCCAAGGGGCCGGAGAACAACCCGGGTTACCGGGACGGCGAGGTCACGGAGACCTCGCACAACGGAAGGCCCGCGGCCCTGTGGCAGTTCAGCTGGGACGGCTTCACGGCCGCGGAGGGCGACCGGCACACGTACGACCTGTGCTGGGAGGAGGGCGGCCGAATGTTCGACGTGTGGGTCTCGGCGCCGGTCGGCAGGGCGGAGGAGGGCCGGCGGTACTTCGACACGGCGGTCGACTCTTTCGTACGCCGGTGAAGTTCCCCCCGGTGCATCCCCCCGGTGCATCCCCCCGGTGCATCACCCCGGTCACAAGTCAGTGACCCGGGTGGAACGGGGGCTGTCGGCAAGGTGATGATGTGCGCATGAGTAATGACGGGGGAGCCTCCTACGGTCCGTACGAACCGACCACTTACGGACTGCAGCCGCCACAGCCACAGCCGTACCAGCCGACCGCGCAGCACCCGGCGGGCCCGCAGCAGCCCGGCGCTTCCGGCCCGCAGCAGCCCGGCGCGCCGACGCCGCCCCCGTCGCCCTACGCCCAGCCCACCCAGGTGGTGCCGCATCAGCCGTCCGACCCGGACCCGGGCGCGGGGCGCCTGATCGCGGGCCGCTACCGCCTGCTGTCCAAGCTCGGCCACGGCGGCATGGGCACGGTCTGGCGTGCGAAGGACGAGACGGTGGACCGCGAGGTCGCCGTCAAGGAACCCCGCATCCCCGACCACCTGCCCGAGCGCGAGCGCGCCAACGTCTTCGAGCGGATGCGCCGCGAGGCGCGCGCCGCGGCCCGCCTCGACCACCCGGCCGTGGTCAACGTCCACGACGTGGCGGTGGAGGACGGCCAGCCGTGGATCGTCATGGAGCTGGTGCAGGGCCGTTCGCTCGGCGCCGCGCTCCAGGAGGGCACCCTGGGTGCCCGCGACGCCGCCCGCATCGGCCTGGAGGTGCTCGGCGCGCTGGACGCGGCCCACCAGGCGGGCATCCTGCACCGTGACGTCAAGCCGGACAACGTGATGCTTGGGCAGCACGACCGCGTCGTCCTCACCGACTTCGGCATCGCCCAGATCGAGGGCGAGACGAACCTGACGGACACGGGCGGCTTCGTCGGCTCGCCCGAATTCATCGCCCCGGAGCGGGTGTTGGGCCAGCGCCCCGGCCCGGCGTCGGACCTCTGGTCGCTCGGCGTGGTCCTCTACGCCACCACGGAGGGCGTGTCGCCGTTCCGGCGCAACAACACCCCCGCGACGCTGCAGTCCGTCCTGAACGCGACCCCGGCGGCGCCCGCATCGGCCTCGGGTCCGCTCGCGCAGGCGATCAACGGCCTCCTGGCCAAGGACCCGGCCCAGCGCCCGCGTGCCGCGCAGGTCCGCGCCCTCCTGGAGGAAGCGGCGAAGCCGCCGGAGCCCGCGCCCACGCGGGTCGTCACGGTCGCCGGTGACGCGGGCGGGGGCGGCAAGGGCGTCTTCGTCAGCCGCAAGGCGCTGGCCGCCATCGCGGGGGTGGTCGTCGCGGCCGTGGCGGCGGGCGTCCTGATCGCGGTGAACCCCTTCGCGGGGTCGGAGGCGGAGGGCTGGAAGGACCACGAGGCGAAGGTGGTCGCCGCCACCGTCTCCGCGCCGCAGCACTACGTGGAGAGCAAGCCGGACGACGTCGACTCGGACAAGACCTGGATCAGATACACCGATCCCAGCGGGGCCGTCTTCATCACGCTCGATCTCACAGAGAAGAAGGACACCACCAAGGAGATCCTCGGGTCGGCCGCCTCCCAGGCGTACGCCGACATGGAGGACTTCAAGGCGAGCGGCGAGTCCAAGTTCAGCAGCATGGCCGGTGATCCCGTCCCCGACGGAACGACGAAGGACAGCACGTACAAGGAGCGGGACGCGGCCGAGAACACGGTCAAGTACACCGACTCGGAGTCCGAGCAGCCGCACGAGGCCAAGATCTTCTACTACCGGACCGAGTCCGGGAACATGTACCGGCTGTGGATCGACTATCCCGGCAAGGGGGACTTCACCGAGCGGGGCCGCGAGGTCGCAAGGACCGCCATCGCGAATCTGGAGATCGACAAGCTCTGACCCACCGCGGTCGGCGAGGGGGACGCGTGAATTTTCGCGTCCCCTCTTGATCAACTCCCATTAACCCCCTGATCAGGCCCTTTGCCGCCAGTGAACGCTGGCACCGTGTGTCCGCCCGGTGAAAGTGGATTACCGACGGGTACCCAAAACCCTGACCTGGGCCTACGCTCACCACCATGACGGACTCGCAGGCCATCGCAGTGCCCCTCGGAACGAACCCGATAGCCACCGCTCCCGAAGGCGCGCGCACCGCCGCCGACGTGGTGACTCCCGAGCTCATCGCGCAGCTCACCCGAGATGTGATCGGTTCGGGCCGGACCGCCAACCACATGCCGTTCACCGGCGAGAAGCTGGCCGACCTGCCCGAGTCCACCCCCGATGACGTGGCCACCGCCTTCGAGCGCGCCCGGGTCGCCCAGATCGCCTGGGAGCGCACCCCCGTCCGCCGCCGCGCCGCGGTCCTGCTCCGCTTCCACGACCTGGTCCTGCAGCGCCAGGCCGAGGTCCTCGACCTCATCCAGCTGGAGACCGGCAAGGCCCGGCTGCACGCGCACGAGGAGCTGCAGGCCGTCGTCGTCGCCGCCCGGCACTACGGCCGCAAGGCTCCCGCGTACCTGAACCCCAAGCGGCACACCGGCGTCGTACCGACCCTCACGAAGGTCACCGAGAACCGTCAGCCGCGCGGTGTGGTCGGCCAGATCGCGCCCTGGAACTACCCCTTCGAGCTGTCCATCGGTGACGCACTTCCCGCGCTCGTCGCGGGCAACGCCCTGGTGATGAAGCCCGACACGGAGACCTGCCTGACCGCTCTGTGGGCGCGTGACCTGATCATCGAGGCGGGGCTGCCCGCCGAGGTCTTCCAGGTCGTCATCGGTGACGGGCCCGTCGTCGGGCCCGAGATCGTCAAGCATGCCGACTACGTCTCCTTCACTGGCTCCACCCGCACCGGCCGTGAGGTCGCGCAGGGCGCTGCGGGCCGCCTCGTCGGCGTCTCGCTCGAACTGGGCGGCAAGAACGCCATGCTGGTGCTCCACGACGCCGACATCGACAAGGCCGCCGCGGGCGCCGTGCGCGCCTGCTTCTCCTCCGCGGGCCAGCTGTGCATCTCCATCGAGCGGCTGTACGTCCATGAGTCGATCGCCGACGAGTTCGTGGAGCGCTTCGCCACGCGTACGAAGGCGATGCGCCTCGGCCGCTCCCTCGCGTACGGCGCGGAGATGGGCTCGCTGGTCGGCGAGCGGCAGCTGGAGACCACCAAGCGGCACGTCGACGAGGCGGTAGCCAAGGGTGCCACGCTGATCGCGGGCGGCGTCGCACGGCCCGACATCGGCCCGTTCTTCTTCGAGCCGACGATCCTGGACGGCGTCGAGTCCCCGATGGCCGTATGCGGCGAGGAGACCTTCGGCCCGGTCGTCTCCATCTACCGCTTCACCGACGAGAACGAAGCCGTCGACCTCGCCAACTCCACGTCGTACGGCCTCAATTCCTCGGTCTGGACGAAGGACGGCAGCCGCGGACGCAAGATCGCCGCCCGCCTGCGCACCGGCACGGTCAACGTGAACGAGGGCTTCGCCCCCGCCTACGGCAGCGTGCAGTCGCCGATGGGCGGCATGAAGGACTCGGGCCTCGGCCGCAGGCACGGCTCCGAGGGCATCCTGAAGTTCACCGAGGCGCAGACGGTCGCGCACCAGCGGCTGATGCCGCTCGCGCCGTCCTTCGGCATGGACGACGAGAAGTACGCGGCGTTCATGAGCCTGAGCCTGAAGGTCATGAAGTCCCTGCGCCTGCGCTAGATCTCAACGAGGAGAGTCAATGTCACAGGAGAGCTCTGTCCAGAACCAGGCGGACGGTGAGACGGGTGGGCACAGCGGGGGCGGCGAAGCGTCGTACGACTACGACGTCCTCGTCGTCGGATCAGGCTTCGGCGGCTCCGTCTCCGCCCTGCGTCTGACGGAGAAGGGCTACCGCGTCGGCGTGCTCGAAGCGGGGCGCCGCTTCACCCGTGAGTCGCTCCCGAAGAACTCCTGGGACCTCAAGAACTACCTCTGGGCACCGGCGCTCGGCCTCTACGGCATCCAGCGCATTCATCTGCTCGGCAACGTGATGGTGCTGGCGGGGGCGGGCGTCGGCGGAGGTTCGCTGAACTACGCGAACACGCTCTACGTACCCCCCGCGCCGTTCTTCAACGACCCGCAGTGGAAGGACATCACGGACTGGCAGAACGAGCTCGCCCCCTACTACGAGCAGGCCAAGCGCATGCTCGGGGTGCGGCTCAACCCGACCACGACTCCGTCCGACATCCACCTGAAGGCGACCGCCCAGGCCATGGGAGTGGGCGACAGCTTCCACATGGCGCCGGTCGGCGTCTTCTTCGGAGACGAGCACGACGCCTCAGGTACGACAACGGCCAAGCCCGGCGAGGAAGTTCCCGATCCCTACTTCGGGGGAGCGGGGCCCTCCCGCAGGGCCTGCAGCGAATGCGGCGAGTGCATGACGGGCTGTCGGCACGGCGCGAAGAACACCCTCAACGAGAACTACCTCTACCTGGCGGAGAAGGCCGGCGCGGTCATCCACCCGATGACGTCCGTCGTCACCGTCACCGAGGACTCGCGGGGCGGTTTCGCCGTCGCCACCCTGCCCACCGACGCCAAGCGCAAGGGCAACGGACGCACGTTCACGGCCCGACACGTGGTCGTCGCGGCGGGCACCTACGGCACGCAGACGCTCCTGCACCGCATGAAGGACACCGGCCTGCTGCCGCGCATCTCGGGTCGGCTCGGCGCGCTGACCCGCACCAACTCCGAGGCGCTGGTGGGCTCCCAGACCACCGACCGCCGCTACCGCAAGCAGCACGGCGCCGAGAAGGTGGACTTCACCAAGGGCGTCGCGATCACCTCGTCGATCCACCCGAACGCCACCACGCACATCGAGCCGGTCCGCTACGGCAAGAAGTCCAACGCCATGGGCGGCATGACGGTCCTGCAAGTGCCGTACAGCATCAAGGGCGGCAAGGCACGCGTCGCCGGGTGGCTCGGCAATGTCGCCAAGCACCCCTGGCTGACGGTCCGTTCGCTTTCCAATCGGCGCTGGTCGGAGCGGACCATCATCGGCCTGGTCATGCAGACGCTCGACAACTCCCTGACCACGTACCGCAAGGAGAAGGGCATCGGCAAGGGCCTGCTGACCGCACGGCAGGGCCACGGCGCGCCCAACCCGACGCAGATCCCCGAGGCGACCGAGGCCGCGACGCTGCTCGCCAAGGAGATCAACGGCTTCGCGGGTTCGAACGTGGGTGAGCTGATGGGCACTCCGCTGACCGCGCACTTCCTGGGCGGCTGCCCGATCGGCGACAGCGCGGACACCGGGGTCATCGACCCCTACCACCGCCTCTACGGCCATCCCGGCATCTCGGTCGTCGACGGCGCAGCGATCACGGCGAACCTGGGCGTGAACCCGTCCCTGACGATCACCGCACAGGCGGAGCGCGCGATGTCGTTCTGGCCCAACAAGGGCGCCGAGGACACCCGCCCCGCACAGGGCTCCCAGTACGTGCGTCTCGCCGCCGTCGAGCCGAAGTCCCCGGCGGTACCGGCGAACGCGTTCGGCGCGCTGAGGCTTCCGTTCCTGGGGATGCCGGCGATGCCGACGAAGAAGTAGCCGGGCGGCATCGAGGCCGGATACGCGAAAGGACCTGCGCCCCCCTCCGAGCGCAGGTCCTTTCGCGTGCTTGAGGTGCCGTTTCCGGCCTAGCGGCCCAGCGGCCGACCGGCGTGCTTACGCGGTGGCGTCGGCCTTCTTGCGGCGGACGACGAAGACCGCGCCGGCACCGGCGATGACGGCGACGCCGCCGACGAGGCCGATGGTCGGCAGCATGGAGCTGGAGCCGGTCTCGGCGAGGTTGCCGGTGACCGGGATGTCCTTGGCGCCGCCGGTGGGCGTCTTGCCACCGTTGGGCGTCTTGCCGCCCGTGCTCTCGTCGGCCTCACCCGGGTTCTCGTTCTCGCTGCCGGCCTTCAGGACCGTGAACTCGTAGAAGGAGAAGGCGTTGTGCACGCAGTTCTCCTCGGAGTCGAGGTAGCCGCCGAGGCCGAGCGCGTAGCCGTCGCCGGCCGGGGCCTTGGCGCTGACGTTGAGGCGCAGCTTGATGTCGACCTTCTCCTTGGCACCCAGTTCGGTGGTGCCGAAGTAGAGGCCGCCCGAGACCTCGTCCGTGATGGACTCCCAGGCCTTGCTCTCGGGGTTGAAGTACTGGATCTGCGCGTAGTTGGCGAGCCAGTCCTTCTCGTTCTCCGCGTAGTTGTCCACCATGGCGAGCCACTGGACCTCACCGAGGTCCTCGTCGCTCGGGTTCGACGCGGTCAGCTTGAACTGGTGCCAGCCGCTGCCCGCGACGATCTTGCCGGGCAGGCCCGAGAGGCCGATCTCCAGCTTCGAGTCCGTGTCCTGGCCTTCGTCGTCGACGGCGCAGTCCGTGGGCTCCACGGTCGGCTCGTCGGTCGGCTCCTCGGACTCGGTGGGCTCCTCGGTGGGCTTGCCCGTCTCGGTGGCCGACGCGGTCGGCGATGCGGTGGTCGACTCGGTGGCCGACGGGGTCGGCGTCGCCGACTCGGTGGGCTTCTCGGTCGGGGTGGCCGTCGCGCTGGGCGTGGCCGACTCGGTGGCCGTCGCGCTCGGGGCCGGCGTGGTGTCCTCGGTCGCGAAGGCGGCGGGAGCCGACAGCAGCGCGATCGGGGCTATGGCAGCGGTCGCGGCCGCGGCGGCCATGACACGACGAAGCTTCATGAAGACCTCAGGGAGTCCGGCGTATCACCTGGTGGGTGACACGGAGGTGGAGGCCTCCGCGGTGGGGTCGCGGGTGTGGCCGTTGTTACGCATGGATGACCTGCGTCCCCTGTGAATGGTTGTCCTCGAACTCACAGAATTCTTATGTGGTTTGGATCACACGGCTTGTGCGTCCGTTGCCGGGTGCCGTAGAAATTCCTCCGCTCGACGGATCGGCAGGCAGCAGGAGGGGTGGCGTGGGGGAGCAGGGCGAAAGACCGGACCGAATACCGGACCACATACCGGACGACGTGTGGGAACGGTTCGAGCGCGACAGTCTGCGCGAGATCCGTACGTCGGCGCCGAAGGAGCCGTCCGCGCGGGCGCGCATGGTGGCCGAACGGCTGCGGCGCCTCGACGAGGAGGCGGCGCGCCAACAAGCCGCGGAATCCCGTGCGCTGGGCCGCCGGCGCAGGAAGCGCAAGGCGGCGCGGGGAGAGGGCGCCGCCGGGGCGTGGCGGCCTGACGAGTGGCGTGCGGCGCCGATCGGGCCCGGGCGCGACGCGCGTTCGGAGCGCAGGCGCCGGGTGTGGAGCGTGGTGATCGTGGTGGGCGGCATGGCGCTGGCGATCGTTTTCCTGAGCCCGTTCCGCTTCTGGATCTGGCAGTAGCCGGGTCGGGGGCCTGGTCGGGCGGGGCGTGGTCGAGCGGGGCGTGGTCGGGGCGGGCGTGGGTGCGGGAACCGCTCGTAACGATCTTCCGTCGTAGAAGGGGTGCGGGTGACTCCGCACGATGCGTACGAAACGACGTACGAAATTGGGGGAGCGGAAACGTGAAGTCAGCTGTGTCGCGTGGCGTGGTGGCCGTCTCGACCGTGGCGGTGCTCGGCCTGACGGCGGCGTGCAGCGGTAGCGGCGGCGACGGTGACGGCAAGGACGAGAAGCCCGCGCGGGCGGACGCGAACTCTGCACTGGCAAAGCTGGAGAAGGCGGCGCTCGCCTCGGGTGACGTGAAGAAGTACAAGGTCGAGGCCGGTCCGGGAGAGGTCACAGGAGAGACCACAGGAGAGGCCTCAGGAGAGGCCGAGGACAAGGCGCGGCCGTCGGCGGGGCGCGTGAACCCGACCGAGTGCCGCCCGCTGGCCGAGATGCTCACGGCTGCCGCCCCGGCGAAGTCGAAGGCGCACGTCACCCGCACGCTGAGCAGCACCGACGTCGCGAACACCACGACGACCGAGGTCGTGCTCCTCGCGTACGGCAAGGCCGACGCCGAGAACACCATGGACACCCTGCGTGGGGCGACGAAGTCGAAGAAGTGCGCCACGTTCGGGGACGGCGGACGTCGGTACATCGGCGTCAGGCCGCAGCCCGGACCGGTCGACGGCGACGAGGCGGTCTCGTACAAGCTCGCGAGCCGGACCGGGAAGTTCCTGCACCGGGACCGCGTCACGGTCGTCCGCAGCGGCTCGACGCTGGTCGCCTTCCGCGCCTCGAACGTCTTCGACCCGGAGGCGTCCCGCGCCGACGAGGAGGGCGAGGCCGCCGGGCTGTCGGAGAAGTTCCGTGACGCGACGACGGGCGATCCGAAGGTGGCCGACGCGATCGTCACCGCCCAGCTCGCGAAGCTGGCGGGGAAGGCCGGAGCGAAGTAGCGACGGCTGGAGTAGTGCAGGCCGGAGAGAAGTAGCGAAGGTCGGAGACAAGCAGCGACGCCGGAGCAGTGAGACCGGCGGGCAGAGCGAAGGGCCCCGCGGGACGGATCCGCGGGGCCCTTGGCCGTCAGCACCGACGTCAGGGCAGCGTCGGTGCCACGGAGCGGCGCCGGGGGGAGTGCGCCGCGGGCCTGAGGAGCGCCGGTGGCCTACCCGGCGCACGAGGGGCGCACGGGTGGTCTCGACCAATGGCAATAAAGTTGTGCAGTGCTGTACGCGCGCCGGTTCTGCTACGCATCGTGCTGGATGCGCCGTGACCCGCGCAACCAGTTCGGCATGATCCAGACGAATCGGGACAGCCGGGTCTTCGTGTGGGGACGGAGGAGCCGAATCAGCTGAGGGACTTGGGGACCGGGAGACGGTTGGGAGGGTGACCGGCTGGGAGAGGCCGGTCGAGGCCGGTCGGCTTCGGGCGTCCCCGAAGCCGACCGTTCCCTGGGTGACCGGGCTGCTGTCCCCTGCCGTCCGGTCACGTCTCTGGAGCGAGGTCCCACGGCGCACACGAGGTGTGCGCCTCATCGCTCCAGCGGAGCCACGCGTGGTTTTTCCGTGCCCGCCCCTGGCTGGCACGGACATCGGGACCAACGAAGCCCCTCCGGGCCTGGTCACGCGCCGTACGGGTGAGAGCGGACCCGAACTCAGATCCGGTGGTGACCGTGGTGACCGCGGTGTGCCGGGAGGGTGACCGCAGTGCGCCGGGAGGTGCCGTGCCGGGAGGCGCTCAGACCCGGCCCCTGCACAGTTCGAGGAGCGTCATCGCGAGCGACGTACCGGGCTTGCCGAGCGCGTCCCTGTAGTGGGCGAGGACCTCCATCTCGCGGGAGAGGTTGACCCGACGGCCGCCGGAACTGATGCGGGCCTCCTGGATGACGGCCGACACGGCCATCCGTTCCTGGACGAGACCGATGATGCGGTCGTCGAGTGCGTCGATGCGGTCACGTGCGCCTTCGATCACATCGGCGGCCTCGGGGGTGCGGGCGCCGGTCTTGTCGGTCTTACCGGTCGTGGCGGTCGTGGCGATGGTGGCGGTGGTGGCGGTGGTCATGTGGGGCTCCTCGTCGGTGGAGTGGAGTGCCCCGGAGCGACAAGGTCCGGAAATGACAGAACGCCCCGGGCCTTGTCGGCCCGGGGCGCCTGGGAAGTCGCTTGTCAGTGGATCAAGCAGCTCGACCATGGCAGCCGGCGGGCCGGTTGCCATAGGTAAAGAGGAAGCTGAGGTGCTTGGTCACGAGGCCAGTATGCCCCCACGTGCGCGTGCCCGGTCAACACGGGTTCCGTGGCGGCTCGGATGCTGAGACGTCGGCGTCGACGTCTCAGCATCCGAGCCGCCACGCAGCGCACAGACCGCATCGCGCTGAGCCACGGGCGCGCGGCTGCCCCGGGTCGCCCCGGGGAGCGGGACGGGTGCGCTCCGTCGGATGCGACGAATGGGGTGTCCGTGAGCCCGTTAGAATCGACAAAACAGACCCCCTGCTCACGCACGAGCCCCAGCTCATCGCTCAAGCTCACGCTCAACGCCGGAAGGCCGCCGCCGTGCCATCAGCGTCCCCCGCTGCCGCCGCCCCCGACACCGTTCTGGTCGTCGACTTCGGAGCGCAGTACGCCCAGCTCATCGCCCGCCGCGTCCGTGAGGCCCGCATCTACAGCGAGATCGTGCCGAGCAGCATGCCGGTCTCCGAGATGCTCGCCAAGAAGCCTGCCGCGATCATCCTCTCCGGTGGCCCCTCGTCGGTGTACGCGGACGAGGCCCCGCGCCTGGACCGCGCGATCTTCGAGGCCGGCGTCCCCGTCTTCGGCATGTGCTACGGCTTCCAGCTGATGGCGACCACCCTCGGCGGCACCGTCGACAACACCGGGGCGCGGGAGTACGGCCGTACGCCGCTGGCCGTCTCCAAGCCCGGCTCGACGCTCTTCGAGGGCACTCCGACCGAGCAGTCCGTCTGGATGTCGCACGGCGACGCGTGCAGCGCGGCGCCCGAGGGCTTCTCCGTCACCGCGTCCACGGACGTCGTGCCGGTCGCGGCCTTCGAGGACGACGAGAAGAAGCTGTACGGCGTGCAGTACCACCCCGAGGTCATGCACTCCACGCACGGCCAGCAGGTGCTCGAGCACTTCCTCTATCGGGGCGCGGGCCTGAAGCCCGACTGGACCACCGGCAACATCGTCGAGGAGCAGCTCGCCGCGATCCGCGAGCAGGTCGGCAACAAGCGCGCGATCTGCGGCCTGTCCGGCGGCGTCGACTCCGCCGTGGCCGCCGCCCTGGTGCAGAAGGCCATCGGTTCGCAGCTGACCTGCGTGTACGTCGACCACGGTCTGATGCGCAAGGGCGAGACCGAGCAGGTCGAGAAGGACTTCGTCGCGGCCACTGGCGTGCAGCTCAAGGTCGTCGACGCGCAGGAGCGCTTCCTCAGCGCCCTCGCCGGTGTCTCCGACCCCGAGGAGAAGCGGAAGATCATCGGTCGCGAGTTCATCCGCGTCTTCGAGCAGGCCCAGGCGGAGATCATCGCCGAGGCGCCGAACGACCAGCCCGTCGAGTTCCTCGTCCAGGGCACGCTCTACCCCGACGTCGTCGAGTCCGGCGGCGGCACCGGCACCGCGAACATCAAGTCCCACCACAACGTGGGCGGCCTCCCCGAGGACCTCGAGTTCCAGCTGATCGAGCCGCTGCGCCAGCTCTTCAAGGACGAGGTGCGCATGGTCGGCCAGGAGCTCGGCCTGCCGGACGAGATCGTCCAGCGCCAGCCCTTCCCGGGCCCCGGTCTCGGCATCCGCATCGTCGGTGACGTCACCAAGGAGCGCCTGGACCTGCTCCGTGACGCCGACGCGATCGCCCGCGAGGAGCTGACCGCGGCCGGTCTCGACCGTGAGATCTGGCAGTGCCCGGTCGTGCTGCTCGCGGACGTGCGCAGCGTGGGCGTGCAGGGCGACGGCCGGACGTACGGCCACCCGATCGTGCTGCGGCCCGTCTCCTCCGAGGACGCCATGACGGCCGACTGGACCCGCATGCCGTACGAGGTCCTCGCGAAGATCTCGACGCGCATCACGAACGAGGTCGCCGACGTCAACCGCGTCGTCCTCGACGTGACGAGCAAGCCGCCGGGCACCATCGAGTGGGAGTAGCACTCCCGGCGCGAGCCATCCCGCAGCGCTGATACGGCGCCGTCCACCGTGGTGGGCGGCGCCGTCTCCGTACGTCAGGCCCGCCTGGTCGTCCACGTCGGGGCGCCCGGCTTCCACACCTGCACCACCATGTACTTCTCGTCCTCGATCGACGTCCGGACCACCTCCGTCAGCTCCGTACGGAAGAGGTGGAACGCGTCCGGGTCCGGCGGGTCCACCTCGCCCGTGTACCGCGCGATGACCTTGGGGTCCTTCACCTCGATCGCCAGCCCCGAGATCCGGATGTCGCCGCTGGCCATCTCCGTGCCCGGCCCCGGGTTCGCCTGGATCGAGAAGCGCGGATCGCGGCGCAGGTCGAGGGCCTTCATCGAGCCCGGCATCATGCCGAGCCACAACTCCCCGTACAGGAAACGCACTTCGAGTCCGGTCGTCCGCGGTGATCCGTCCTTGCGGAGTGTGGCGAGGACGTGATGCGTGAACAGGCCGAACCGCTCCTCGGCCGTCCGCGCGAAGGGCGGTTCCGCCGCGCTGAAGAATGCCCAGTTCGTCGTGGTGTGCTTCCTCGTGTTGGTCGCCGTGTTCGTCGTCATACGGTGAGTGTCGCGTCGATACCTGACACCTCCTGTCCGGCTTGTCGCGCCGATCCGGCCCCGGCCCCGCGCCCCGATTGCGCACTCTCTTCACAGGGATCCCCTGTCTTCCTGCGCTGACCGGCGGTAACTTCCGCTCCGTACAGTCAGGAATGGAGGACACATGCAGGCGCCCACACCGATACCCGTCGAGCGGTTGCAGTTCGCGATGCCGCCGGTGCACGACTCGTTGGCGGACGAACGGCGGCACCGCAAGGAACGGCTCGCGGGGGCACTGCGCATCTTCGGGCGCCTCGGATACGAGGACGGGGTGTCCGGGCACATCACGGCGCGGGACCCGGAGCACGAGGACTGTTTCTGGGTGAACCCCTTCGGGATGCCCTTCAAGCACGTCACCGTGGGCGATCTGGTCCTCGCCAACGCGGAGGGGCAGGTCGTCGAGGGCCGCCACCACGTCAATCAGGCCGCCTTCACCGTCCACGCGCAGGCGCACCTGGCACGGCCGGACGTCGTCGCCGTCGCACACTGCCACTCGCTGCACGGCCGCGCCCTGTCCACACTCGGCGAACTCCTCGACCCGATCACCCAGGAGTCCTGCGCCTTCTACGAGAGCCATGCGCTGTACGACGGCTACACAGGCGTCGTCGTGGACGCCGACGAGGGCCGGCGGATCGCCACCGCGCTCGGCGACCACAAGGCCGTCATCCTGCGCAACCACGGGCTGCTCACGGTCGGCGACTCCGTCGACGCCGCCGCCTGGTGGTTCCTCACGATGGAGCGCTCCTGCCAGGTACAGCTGAGCGCTCGGGCCGCGGGCCGCCCGATCCTCATCGGCCACAAGCAGGCGGTGGCGACGCGCGAGCAGCTCGGCAGCGATCTCGTCGCGTGGATCAACTACCAGTCCCTCTGGCAGGACATCAGCCGCAGCGAACCCGATCTGCTGGCCTGAGCCCAACCCCGAGCCGACAGCCCCCGCCGTCAACGCGCGTACGGGGAAATCACCCTCGCTGACCTGACCCGGGGAACCCGATCGTCTTCCAGTACGGCACAATCCCCTTTCATCGCAAGGAAGTTCACGTTTCGGTGCTCGAACGAGGGCGGGGAAGGCGGCGTACGCGGTGGCGGTGCAGGAGGCGCGGCAGGGCGCACACGGGGGCGGCTGCACATGCGGCGACTGCCCGCACGGCGCACGCGAGGGGCATCGGCGTGCCGTGGCGGCGTTCCTCGCCAAGCGTGACGAGCTGGCGGCGGGGCAGGGGCTGCCCGCGGCGGTCGCCCACTCGGCGGGCGCTTCCCGGCAGTGGGTGTCGGACGAGCTGACCCAGTCCGCGCGCGCCGTCGCCGAACGGGGAAGGGCCGAGGGCGAGGCCTGGCTCGGCCTGCTCTGGCGCCGTACGGCCGCCGTGATCTGGGTGGCCGTGGGTGTGCTGCTCCTGGTCCAGGCGCTCACCGCGATCGGCACCGGGTGGAGCATCGCCCGGACCGCCGGGTTGCTCGCGGCCGTGGTCGTCGGTGGTCTCCTGACCGGCGCCGGATACGTGCACCGGGCGCGCGGCGGCATGCTCGCGCCGTTGGTCGGGGAGGACAACCGCCTCTCCACCTCCCGCGCGGTGGCCGCCTGTTGGGTCATCCTCGTCGTCTTCGCCGTACTCGTCCTCGTCGGGGAGCTCGCGGGGGCCTCGGGACACCGTGAGCGCGACGAGCTGATCGCCGGGCTCGACCTCGGCCGCGCCGCCGGCGCCCTGACCGTCCTCGCCGTGGCCTGCGGGGTCGCTGTGCTCGTACGCCGTGTGGTGGGCCTGCGCGTCCTGGGCCAGCGGCTGCAGAAGGTGCCCGCCGACCGGCCCCGGGCCGCCGACCTGCTCACCGACGACGCGGGCCGCGGCAGCTTCGCGGACGCGCAGTACATCCTGGTCAGCGCGGCAGCCATGATCTTCGCGGCCGTACGCCTCGCGCGCCGCCCCGAGCAGCTGCCCGACCTGCCGTGGGGGCTCGCCCTCCTCGTCCTGGTGTCGGCGGCGACGTACCTCGCGGGCAAGTACGCCGAGGGCGGCCGGCCCGTGATCCTCTCCGTGGTGCGCGCCCGGGAGGCGGGTGATCTCGACGCCCCCATTCGTACGGGCGACGACATCGAGGTCCGCGGCGCCGGATTCGTGCCTCCCGGCGCACAGACCGCCGATCGTCTCGCCCGGATGGTCGTTCGCATCGGAACCGTCCACGTCCATGTGCCACTGGTCCCCGTCCCCGGCGGGTTCACCAACCCGACCGACACGGCCCTGACCGTCCCCGTTCCGGTCGACGTGGAGCCGGGGCGCGTCGACGTCCAGGTGATCACCGCGGCGGGTGTGGAGACGAACCGCTGCACGATCGACGTCACGGACTGAGCGCCCCGGCCCGACGCCGGGCCGGTCCTCGCGAATTCGGTGCAAGCCACTGAGCAGGCCCCCCTGTTCGTACGTATCGTCAGAAGACGGGTTCATGGGCGAAGCGGGTCAACGGGAGAGGCGGCGAGAGCGATGGCTCACGGCATGCGCACCGACAGCCACACCAGCTACGTCAGAAGCACCGGCTGGAGGGAGAGCGCCTCCCGATACGCCCTGCTCCCGCTCCGGATCTTCCTCGGCGTCACCTTCATCTACGCGGGCCTGGACAAGCTCACCGACAGCGCCTTCATGTCGGCCGACGGAGACGGGTCCATCGGCCAGCAGATGCGGGACATCCGCGGCCTCTCCGCCATCCCGGAACTCGTCGACCTCGCCCTCAAGAGCCCCGTCGGCTTCGGCTACGCCATCGCCCTCGGTGAACTCGCCGTCGGCATCGGCACCCTCATCGGCCTGTTCGCCCGGATCGCCGCGCTCGGCGGCGCGCTGATCTCGCTCAGCCTCTGGCTGACCATGAGCTGGTCCATCGAGCCGTACTACTACGGCAACGACCTGGCCTACCTGATGGCGTGGCTCCCCCTGATCCTGGCCGGAGCCGCCATCTTCTCGGTCGACGCGATGATCGCGACCCGTCGCAGATACCGCTCGGGGCTCGGCTGAGCGTCAGGCCTCCGTGGAGTCCGCCCGGCCCTTCGCGCGGGCGGTGGGCCGCCCGCGTATGCCGTACGACACCGCAGCCGCCGCGCCCGCGAGCAGCAGCCCCGCCAGCAGGAGCGGGAACGCCACGAACCAGGGCGTCTCCCAGATGCCGCCCGCGTCGCCCGCGTAGGCGATGGCCGCTATCAGCAGGAACAGACCAAGGACCAGCTTGCCGGGATGGAACTCATGACGTAGCACGGCTCACCTCCACCTGTCCGATGCCCACCTCGACGTGCAGCTCGAGCGTGCCGCCGTCCTTGCTGCCCGCGGCCGGGTCCAACGTCACCGACTTCTCCTTGCCCGGAGTGATGTCCACGTCCCCCTTGCGGTCGTCCGGCAACTGGATGTCGCCGACGCCCACTTCGATGTCCAGCTCCACCGTGCTGCTCCGCGGCAGGATCACCTTCAGCCGGCCTGCTCCCGCCTCGGCGCTGGTGCTCAGGGTCTGTCCCTTGCCGGGGCCGGCGCGGGTCAGGTCGAGCGTGCCGACACCTGTCCCCAGTTCGTACTGGGGCCGGACCTGCTCCACCGCCGTCGGTTTCCACTCCGTCTCCGCCCAGGTGGTGGTGATGTCCTTGGGCAGTGCGGCCGAGCCCGCGAGCAGCCCGGCCGTGATCACCGCGAGCACGATCGAGCCCACGCCGGTGCGCCCGAGGAAGGCGCTGAGCGCGATGCCGATGCCGAACACAGCGAGCGCGAGCGCGAGGCCGGTCTGCAGGCTGGTGCCGAGCGACTGATCCGCCCACGTGAGGCCGGTGCCGAGACCGCCGGCGAGCAGCGCTCCCAGGAAGATGAGGCCGCCGATCCAGCGCGGGCCCCGTGGCTTGGGCGGCTGCGGCGCATCGGGCTGCCGCGGCCGTATCGGCCCGTGCGGGGGGTCGGGCTGATACTCGACGGTCACTCCCTCGGGCCCCCAGAAATAGCCCGAGATCCCGTCGTGCGTGCCGTCCTTGATGATCGGGTCCCGCCACCAGGAGGGGGCGCCTGCCACCGGTGGCGCCTTCGCCTCGGGCGGGGCATCCGCCGCGGCCTGGGCCGCCACCGGGTCGGGGTCGGTCGTGCCGCGCTGCTGCGACCAATACCCCGCACCCGCGAGGAGCAGCGCGAGGCCGGTCGCGAAGGTGAGCGCACCGCCGTTGTTCAGGAGGGAGAGGAAGACCCCGCAGCCGACGAGCGCGAAGAGCACGGCCGTCAGGGCCTGGCCGTCCACCCGGCCGGAGAGGAGCCTGCGCGCCTCGTTCTCCTCCTCGTCGTCGAAGGGGACGAACAGCCACGCGAAGCCGTAGAAGACAAGGCCGAGCCCGCTGGTGACGGAGAGGAGCGCGAGCCCGATCCGGAAGATCACCGGATCCATGTCGCAGTGCTGACCGAGCCCCGCGCACACGCCGCCCAGCTTTTTGTGCCGGCGGTCGCGGCGGAAGGTCCGCACGACCATCGGCCCGCCCGGCTCCCGCGGCGTGGCGGTGAGGGGATCGCGCGGCGCGGCCTGCGGGCCCGTCCCGGCGGGCTGCTCGTCTGTCATGTGTCCATGGTGACGGGCCAAAGGCCGCCGCGGCAGTCGGGACAACCCTGGCCGAACCCTGAGATCGTCCCTGACACACCCCTGCCCCGACCTCCGGACCCCTGCCGTCCGGGTCGTAGATCAGGGACGTCTCGGGGGTCGACCCTGATGCCCGCGCACGCGTACGCGTGTGAATATCGGAGACATGCCGGAAGCCGCAGCAGTATCCATCGAAGACGAACGGCCGCTGCGAAAGCTCTATCGCAGCGGTGACGGCCGTTGGCTCGGCGGTGTCGCGCGCGGCCTCGCAGGCCATCTCGGTCTTCCCGTCGTGTGGGTGCGGCTGATCTTCGTCGGCCTTTTCATGGCGGACGGGCTCGGCGCGCTGTTGTACGCGGCGTTCTGGTTCTTCGTGCCGCTGGGAGTCGGCGGCGTCGACGCCCAGCGGCCGCCCTCACCCGTCACCGCGGAGATATCGCCCGACGGGCGACGCAGACTCGTGGCCCGCAAGCCGGACAAGGGGCAGCTCGTCGCGTTGCTCGCGATGGTCATCGTCGCCATGGTCTTCGTCGGCAACGTGGACCTGGGCAGTTCGACCAAGGCCTATCTCTGGCCGACGCTGCTCGTCGCCGCCGGTGTCGCCCTGGTCTGGCGTCAGGCCGACAACGCCCGCCGGGCCCGCTGGATGGCCGTCGGCCGTCGCAGGCGCACCCTGACCATCGCCCGCGCCGGGGCGGGAGTGCTGCTGGTCGGCGCCGGAGTCTCCGGCATAGTCGTGCTGCAGGGGTCCACCTCGCACCTCAGCTCGGTGCTGCAGGCCGCGCTCGCCGTCCTCGTCGGCGTCGCGCTGCTCGCCGGCCCCTATCTCGTGCGCATGATGCAGGACCTCTCCGAGGAGCGGCTGATGCGCATCCGTGCCCAGGAGCGGGCGGAGGTCGCCGCTCATGTGCACGACTCGGTCCTGCACACCCTGACCCTGATCCAGCGCAACGCGGAGAACGCCGGAGAGGTGCGCCGCCTGGCCCGCGCCCAGGAGCGCGACCTGCGTCAGTGGCTCTACAAACCGGAGGGCACGGGCAAGGACGAGGCGGACGAGCCCGACACCCTCGCCGAAGCGGTCCGGCGGAACGCGGCGGAGGTGGAGGACAAGCACGGCGTTCCCATCGAGGTCGTCATCGTCGGCGACTGTCCGCTGGACGACCCGCTCACGGCGCAGATGCAGGCCGCGCGCGAAGCAATGGTGAACGCCGCCAAGTACGGTGGCGAGGGCGGCGCGGTGCAGGTCTTCGCCGAAGTCGACGGGGAGACGGTGTTCGTGTCCGTCCGGGACCGTGGCCCCGGCTTCGATCTGGATTCCGTGCCGGACGACCGCATGGGCGTACGAGAATCGATCATCGGCCGTATGCAGCGCAACGGCGGCACGGCGCGGCTGCGCGCGGTGCCGGGGGGCGGCACGGAAGTCGAGCTGGAGATGGAGAGGACGGCGACGACATGAGCGACGCGAGTGGGCCCGGGGTATGCAGGGGTGGAGAGGGCACGGCGGAGCCGTCCGCGGCCGAACCGAACACGTCGGCAGGGGCGCCCGAGTCGGCTCAGCCCGCTGACGCGCCTGCCGACGCTGCAGCCGGTGCCGGTGCCGGTGCCGGCGTAGGCGGGGATCAGGAAGGCCGCCGTGCGCGTGTCGTCCTCGTCGACGACCACCGGATGTTCCGTACGGGCGTCCAGGCGGAGATCGGCAGGACCGCGATCACCGGCGTCGAGGTCGTCGGCGAGGCCGCGGACGTCGACCAGGCGGTCACGGTCATCACGACGACGCGCCCCGAGGTCGTCCTCCTCGATGTGCATCTTCCGGGCGGCGGCGGTGTCGAAGTGCTGCGCCGCTGCGCGCCGTTGATGTCCGATGCCGAGCGGCCTGTGCGGTTCCTCGCGCTCTCCGTGTCGGATGCCGCGGAGGACGTCATCGGGGTCATCCGAGGTGGCGCCCGCGGCTACGTCACCAAGACGATCACCGGCACCGACCTGGTCGACTCCATCTTCCGTGTGCAGGACGGGGACGCGGTGTTCTCGCCGCGGCTCGCCGGGTTCGTCCTCGACGCCTTCGCGTCGACCGACGCGCCCCCGGTCGACGAGGACCTGGACCGCCTCACGCAGCGCGAGCGCGAGGTGCTGCGGCTCATCGCGCGTGGGTACGCGTACAAGGAGATCGCCAAGCAGCTGTTCATCTCCGTGAAGACGGTCGAGTCGCATGTGTCGGCGGTCCTGCGCAAGCTCCAGCTGTCCAACCGGCACGAGCTGACGCGGTGGGCGACGGCGAGGCGGCTGGTCTGAGGGCCGGGGCGGCGCGGCCTTGCCCGGCTCCCCGGGTGCCCGGCTGGCTGACCTGTTCGGCTAGCGGCGTTGCGCGCCGTCAGCGGCCGGGGGCGGGCGCCAACTTCCGTATCGCCCAGCGGTAGTGGCCCGCCGCCTTGGTGATGCCGATGAGGCCCGTCAGCCACAGGATGAGGCCTGTTCCCATGCCGAGTACGACGTCGCTGTACGAGTCCCGGCCGGGCTCGGCGTAGGCGGCGGCCGCGAAGGACGCCCACAGGCCGAGCGCGCACACGAGGAGGGACGAGAGGAGCCAGCAGAGGCTGAGGCCGGGGGAGCGCAGCGCGGAGTCCGATGCCGGGTCGCTGTCGAGCGCCAGCCAGCTGTCGGTGAGTTCGCGGGCCTTGCGGTCGTTGCGGATGCCGGCGACGACTCCGTAGACACAGGGGGCCATGGCTCCCAGACCCAGGATCGCGCAGAGCGGGACCATGACGACGGCCATCACATCCTGGTCCTCGATCATCTCGAGGGGCACCGTCAGGAGTGCCCAGCCGCTGACGCAGCCGAGCGCGAACAGCCAGAGCAGCAGGAGGCGGTGCACGCCCAGGATCCGCCTGCGCAGTTCCTCCAGCGCCCTGCCGCGGTCGTGCAGGAGCGCGTTGCGGTCCGGCCAGGTGCGCAGGTAGGCGGGTGGCGGAGGTGGCGGCAGCGTACGGCGGGGCATGGCCCTGACAGTACCTGCGGACCTGCGTCCCCCTGCCCGTTGCCCACCCCCCTCCTCACGCCACCCGCGTAGCCCCCGCGAACGGCATCTGGCTGATCGGTGCGAGGCGTACCGGCGCGCTCGGGTTCGGGGCGTGGATCATCTGGCCATTGCCCACATACAGGCCCACGTGGCTGATGCCCTGGTAGAAGAAGACCAGGTCGCCTGGCTGGAGTTGGGAGCGCGGGATGCGTTCGCCCGCGGCGATCTGCGCGTATGTCGTGCGCGGCAGACCGACCCCCGCCGACCGGTAGGCGGCCTGAGTGAGCCCCGAGCAGTCGAAGGCGTTGGGTCCGGTGGCTCCCCACACGTACGGGCTGCCGAGCGCGCTGTAGGCGTACGAGACGGCCGCTGAGGCACGGGAGTTGGGGGCCTTGGCGGGGGCGTCAGGGGCGCCCGCAGCGCCGTCACGGCCCGCGTCGCGGGATGCCCGGTCCCCGCCCGTGAGCTCCGCCCGCTGGTCGTCGGTGAGCTGCGCCAGGAGCCGCTTGGCCGCGCCGAGCTTTCCGTTGACCGTCTTCTTGTGCTTGCTCAGCTCCGCCTGGCGGGACTTGAGATGCGTCAGGGTGCCGTCGGCCTCGGTGCGCAGCTGGTCGATCTCCTGGAGCTGCTTCTGTACGCCGGCGACGGTCGCGGCCTGGCGGCTGTCGGCCCGGTCGGCGAGCGCGGCGCGTTCGAGGTACTGGTCGGGGTCGGAGGAGAGCGCGAGCTGGACGGACGGGTCGATGCCGCCGCTCCGGTACTGCGCGGTGGCGATCGAACCGAGCCCCTCCCGCGCCGAGTTGAGCTTCTCCGTCTTGCGGGCCGCTTCGTCACGCAGCTCGCTCAGGGACTTCTCGGCGCTCTCGGCCTTCTCCTTGGCGCCGTTGTACTTCTCGGTGGCGACCTCGGCCTCGCGGTAGAGCGCGTCGACCTTGGCCTTCACCTCGGCCGGGCCGAGCCGCGGGTCCGCATGTCCCGTGCCGTCGAAGGCGGTGGCCGTGGCGGCCCCGGCGAGGGCGATGGTGGCGGCGGTGCGGGCCGTATGGCCACTGAGCGAGCGCTGTTTCGGCTTGCGGTGCGCTGCCACGTAGAGGGCTCCTTATGGTTCCGGCAGCGGCCCGCACAGGGGGAGCGGGCCGCCGCCGGATTCTCGGCGGTGGTGGCCGACTGCCGCCCCTGGTCCGGACGGCGGTGGGGAGCCGGTCACCTGACGAAGGACGCTAAACCTGACCGTCACGGGTTAGTGACGGATTGTGCGCAACTGACGGAAGTGCGTTGTCCAGTGGCCACGCGTGACCGTGCGAACCGCCGGACCGGCGCCCTTCGCATCGGCGCGTGACCGATGCGGTGCTCGGGACCCACCTGGCTACGGGGCGGTGATAAGGCCCCGGCTAGGCTCCGGAACCATGGACGTTCTCACCCATCTCTTCGTCGGCCTGCACATCATCGGCATCGCCTCCCTCCTGGGCGGCTTCCTCACCCAGATGAAGCAGATGGGCCAAGGCACGGCCCGCTTCAGCCCCGCGATGCTGCACGGCGCGCTCACGATGCTCGTCACGGGCGTGATCCTGGTGGGCCTGAACCAGGCGGACGACAACCCCGTCAACAACATCAAGATCGGCATCAAGATGGCCGTCCTGATCGTGATCCTCGCGCTGGTCTACGTGAAGCGCGACGAGGAGAAGGTGGACAAGGGGATGTTCGGCGCCGTCGGGTTGCTGACCGTCGTGAACATCTTCATCGCGGTCCTGTGGACCTGACGCCACCGACGAGAAACGGCCCTCCACGCGCGCGTGGAGGGCCGTTTCTCGTGAGGGTGTGACGGAGCGAGGGTGTGCCGGTTACGCGGGGCGGACCACGCTGTGGATCGGCATGTAGTAGATCGACTCGACGCGGACGTTCGCACCCGGCTTCGGGGCGTGGATCATCTTGCCGTCGCCGATGTAGATCCCCACGTGGCTGATGTCGTCGTAGAAGAAGACCAGGTCACCCGGCTTGGCATCGGCGGTCTTCACGGTCGAGCCGACCTTCACCTGGTCCCACGTCGTACGCGGCAGGGAGATCCCCGCGGCCTTCCACGCGTCCTGGGTGAGCCCGGAGCAGTCGTAGGAGTCGGGGCCTGTGGCGCCCCACACGTACGGCTTGCCGATCTGGGCCTCGGCGAAGTTGATCACCTTCGCGGCCTTCGTCGCGTAACCGCTGTCCGTGTCACCGGAGCCCGCGCCGGAGCCGGTGCCCGAGCCCGTGTCCGAACCGGAGCCCGCGTCAGGGGTCTCCTTGTCCTTCTCGCGCTCCTTGGCCGCGGCCTCTTCCGCCGCCTTGCGCTTGGCCTCCGCCTCGGCCTCCTGCTTGCGGGCCAGCTCGGCGGCCTTGCGCTTGGCCTCTTCTTCCTTCTTCTTCTCGATCGCCGCGAGCCGCGCCTTCTCCTCGGCCGTCAGATCCGAGAGCAGCGTGCGCGCCTGGCCCAGCTTCTTCTGGACGGTCTTCTTGCTCGTCTTGAGCTCGTCCCGCGAGTCGCTCAGCGTCTCCAGGCTCTCGGCTGCCTTCGTACGCTGCTTCGTCGCCGAGGCCTGCTGCGTCTGGTAGTCGTCGACCGCCTTCTTCTGGCGCGCGGTCAGCCGGTCCGACAGGTGGTTCTGGGCGAAGTACCCCTGCGGGTCTTCGGCGAGCATCATCGTGGCGGTGTCGGAGACCCCGCCGGTGCGGTACTGGGCCGCGGCGAACGTGCCCAGCTCCTGGCGGGCCTCGTTCAGCTTGTCGGTGCGCTCGGCCACATCGTCGAGAAGGGTGTCGACCTTCTTGCGCTGCTTGTCGGTGCGCTCCTTGACCGAGTTGTACTTCTGGGTGGCCACACCCGCCTGCTGGTAGAGGTCGTCGACCTTCTTCTGCACCTCTTCGAGGCTGGGCTTCCCGGGCGCGGACGGTGCCGCCTGCGCGCTCTGCGACAGGAGGGCCACGGAGGTCAGGGCCGCCGTCGTGATGCCGAGGGCGGGGGCGGTGCGTAGGCCGGCAATGCGGGTCCGCGGCTTGCGGTGCGACGCCAAGGGAGGCGACTCCTTCCGTAGACCGCCTACCGGGTTAGCTGTCGGGTTCGGGCGGGTGGTTCCGGAAGGTTGCCCTACAGTCCCGTACTTCGTACGGGACCGATTCACCCCAAGTTCATCGTGGGTCCCCGGCTCCGAGGAGATCGAACTCGGCGGAGGCCACCCGTTCCCGGCGGGGTTCGCCGGTGGGAGTACGAGCAGCCCGCGGAGCACGCTAGCCAACTCGTGTGGCCCGTGTGAAGGTTGATGTTCGATATGCCCGATACGTTTTCGTTACTTTACGAAGCTCTTGACGCGCGCACGTCGTGCCGAAGCGGAGAGTTACCGTCCGCGAGCGGGGCGTAAGCGGAGTGACGTGACCGGAACCCGGGGCGGGTTGTCAGTGGGGCCGCCTAGACTCGGGAGGCGATGAGCAGCCTCTTTGATGACAGCTTCCTGGCGGACCTCCAGCCCTCGCGGGCCTCGGAGGGGGAGCCCCCGCCGCCGCCCGAGGACAGTGCGCCGGAATCCGTTCCGCATGATCTGTTCGACGGGAAGTTCGACGCGCCCGTGCCCCGGGACGCGCACTACCGCGGCGGCGCCCCCCGCCCCGTGCTGGACCCGGCCGCCCTGCTCGACGGGCTGAACGAGAACCAGCGCGCGGCCGTCGTGCACGCGGACTCCCCGCTGCTCATCGTCGCGGGCGCCGGCTCCGGCAAGACCCGGGTCCTGACGCACCGCATCGCGTATCTCCTGGCCGAGCGGCACGTGCACCCGGGACAGATCCTGGCGATCACGTTCACGAACAAGGCCGCGGGCGAGATGAAGGAGCGCGTCGAGCAGCTCGTCGGGCCGCGGGCCAACGCGATGTGGGTGTCGACGTTCCACAGCGCGTGTGTCCGCATCCTGCGCCGCGAGTCGAAGAAGCTCGGCTTCACCTCGTCCTTCTCGATCTACGACGCCGCGGACTCCAAGCGGCTGATGGCGCTGGTCTGCCGCGATCTGGACATCGACCCGAAGAAGTTCCCGCCGAAGTCCTTCAGCGCCAAGATCTCGAACCTGAAGAACGAGCTGATCGACGAGGAGGCCTTCGCCGGGCAGGCCGCCGACGGCTTCGAGAAGACGCTCGCCCAGGCGTACGCGATGTACCAGTCGCGACTGCGCGAGGCGAACGCCCTCGACTTCGACGACCTGATCATGACGACGGTCCACATGTTCCGCGCGTTCCCGGACGTCGCCGAGCACTACCGCCGCCGCTTCCGCCACGTGATGGTCGACGAGTACCAGGACACCAATCACGCCCAGTACGCCCTGGTGCGCGAGCTGGTCGGCCCCTCCGGAGGCGAGGGGGACGACCCCGCCGAGCTGTGTGTCGTGGGTGACGCGGACCAGTCGATCTACGCCTTCCGCGGCGCGACGATCCGCAACATCCTCCAGTTCGAGGAGGACTACCCGAACGCGACGACGATCCTCCTGGAGCAGAACTACCGCTCCACGCAGACGATCCTGACCGCGGCCAACGCCGTCATCGAGCGCAACGAAAGCCGCCGCCCCAAGAACCTGTGGACCAACGCGGGCGCGGGCGCCGGCATCACGGGTTACGTCGCCGACACCGAGCACGACGAGGCGCAGTTCGTCGCCGACGAGATCGACCGGCTCACCGACGCGGGCGACGCGAAGGCGGGCGACGTCGCGATCTTCTACCGGACGAACGCGCAGTCCCGTGTCTTCGAAGAGATCTTCATCCGTGTCGGCCTGCCCTACAAGGTCGTCGGTGGCGTCCGCTTCTACGAGCGCAAGGAGGTCCGGGACGTCCTCGCGTATCTGCGGGTGCTCGCCAACCCGGAGGACTCCGTCCCGCTGCGGCGCATTCTGAACGTACCGAAGAGGGGCATCGGCGACCGCGCGGAAGCGATGATCGACGCGCTCTCGCAGCGCGAGAAGATCTCCTTCCCGCAGGCGCTGAAGCGCGTCGACGAGGCGTACGGGATGGCCTCCCGCTCGGCCAACGCCGTCAAGCGGTTCAACGTGCTGATGGAGGAGCTGCGGACCGTCGTCGAGTCCGGCGCGGGCCCCGCGGTGGTCCTGGAGGCCGTGCTCGAACGCACCGGGTATCTCGCCGAGTTGCAGGCCTCGACCGACCCGCAGGACGAGACACGCATCGAGAACCTCCAGGAACTGGCAGCCGTGGCGCTGGAGTTCGAGCAGGACAGCGGCGAGGCCACTGCTGGAGGCGAGGGGGAAGGCGAAGGGGAGACCGAGGGCGAGGAGGCCGCGGCCACAGGCGTGTCCGGCACGCTCTCCGAGTTCCTGGAGCGGGTCGCGCTCGTCGCCGACTCGGACCAGATCCCGGACGAGGAGGACGACGGCTCCGGAGTCATCACGCTGATGACGCTGCACACCGCCAAGGGCCTCGAGTTCCCGGTCGTCTTCCTGACCGGCATGGAGGACGGCGTCTTCCCGCACATGCGTGCCCTCGGGCAGGTAAAGGAGCTGGAGGAGGAGCGCCGCCTCGCGTACGTGGGCATCACGCGCGCGCGTGAGCGGCTCTATCTGACGCGGTCCTCGATGCGCAGCGCCTGGGGACAGCCCTCGTACAACCCGCCCTCGCGCTTCCTGGAGGAGATCCCGGAGGTTCACCTGGACTGGAAGCGGAAGGGTTCCGTCGGCGCACCGGCTTCCTCCGGGCCCGCGGCCTCGATCGCCTCCTCCTTGTCGTCCTCGCGCTCGCGCACCGGGGGCGCGCAGGGCTTCGCCACGCGCCGTACGTCGGAGAAGCCGGTGGTCGCGCTGGCCGTCGGGGACCGGGTCACGCACGACCAGTTCGGTCTCGGGACCGTGGTCGGTGTGAAGGGGACGGGCGCCAACGCCGAGGCGACGGTGGACTTCGGAGACCCGAAGCCGAAGCGGCTCCTGCTGCGGTACGCACCGGTGGAGAAGCTGTAACGCCCAACCCCGCGGGGGGCGGCCGGAGTTACGTCGGGTCGAGGCCGTGGCTGCGCAGCCACGGCAGCGGGTCGATCGCCGAGCCGCCGCCGGGGCGCACCTCGAAGTGCAGGTGCGGTCCGGTGGAGTTGCCGGAGTTCCCGGAGAAGGCGATGGGGTCGCCCGCCTTGACGGGGCCGCTGGAGACCTTGTGCGTGGAGAGGTGGCAGTACCACGTCTCCGTGCCGTCCTTGGCGGTCACGATCGCCATGTTGCCGTAGGCGCTGTTCCACTTCGTGGAGACCGTGCCGTCGGTGGCGGCGAGCACCTCGGTGCCGTACGACACCGGGAAGTCGATGCCGGAGTGCGCGGACATCCAGTTGATGCCCGCCTGGCCGTAGTACGCGCTCAGGCCGTGCTGCTTCACCGGCAGCGCGAACTTGGGGCGCAGGCGCTCCTTGCGCGCGGCTTCCTCGGCGGCCTTCTTCTCGGCGGCGACCTTCTCCGCCTTGAGGTCGATGCGCTCCTGGGTGCGGCTCGCGCGGTCGGCGAAGTCACCGGCGTCCGCGGAGAGGTTAGCCAACTGCGTGTCGAGCTTGTTGTTGGCGGCCGATGGCTGAACCGACGCGGGGTCAGGGGCCGATGCCGCCTGCGCCTCCTTCTCGTCACCGCCGAAGTCACCCACGGAAGCGGCGGCGATACCCGCGACGCCCATCACACAGGCGGAGGGCACGGCGACGGTGAAGAGCGCGGAGCGCTTGGCGGGGGAGCGGCGACGGGCCCGCGAACGGGAGCCGTGCGAACGGTCCATGACCGGCGGCTCGCCGTCACCCGCGGCGCCCCGGCGGCTCGGCTCGACCGGACCGAGTGCATCGGCGGGAGCCTCGTCGGGGGTGAACTCGTGTTCGGCGGAGGTCGGTTGGGCGTAGGCCTCGGGGGAGTGTGACTCGGAGAGGTACGGATCGACCGCGTAGGCCCCGGTGTCGTAGGGCGAATGTTCGTACGGGTCGGCCTCGTACGTGGCGGCCGCTCCGGGCGTGTCCTGATCTTCGTACGTCCCGAGGGGATCGTTCGTGACCAGCGTCTCGTGCGTCCCTGTGGCCCCGTACGTCATGTCCTGGCCGCCGGAGTTCCACGCGGTCGCGTCGTACGTGCCGGTGTCGAAGGCCTGGGTCTCCCACTGGCCGGTCTGCTGCGGCTGGTTCCAGGCGGTGGCGTCCCACTGGCTCGTTGCTTCGAGGCCGCCGGGCTGTGCGGGGATGTCGGCGGCGAGATGCTGATAACCGCCGGTCGACCACATGGCGCCGGTGTCGTAACTGCCGGTGTCGTAGCTGCCGGTCTCGTAACCACCGGTGTCGTACGCGGCTTGGTGCTGCGCGGCGTACGGGTCGTGGTTCAGCGTCTGCTGCGTCCCTGTGGTGGACCACTGGCCGGTGTCGTACGAACTGCCGGGCATGTCACCGAAGAGGGGGTCGGCCGCGAAGCTTCCGGTGTCCGGTCCTGCGGTCGCGTAGCCGCCTGTGATGTCGAGGCTTCCTGTGGCGTAGCCGTCGTACCCGGCGTAGGCGCCGTGCTCGGTGCCCTGCAGGTCATACGCCGCGTAGGGCGCATAGTCGGCAGGTGCCGAGGCCGGGGGTGTCGAGCTCCCCGACGGGTGACGGTCGTTCACCAACTTCTCTTTCGCCTCGGCAGCAGGGGCAGAGCAGTGCGGCGACTGTACCCGGCGGTATGCGGGCGCGACAATCTTCGCCAGGTTTCACGCTCTCAGGAAACGGGCATTCGGCCGTCTTTCGGCGGACTGCGGGCACAGCTTTGGCCCTGCGTTCGAGCTCCGTTCGATGAATTGTCTTCCCTGCGCGGTGCGAAAGCTGCTCCTCAGGCCACGGTCAGTCCGTTCTCGGCACCTGTCGCGGCGGTCCCCGGAGCGGGCGGATCGAGGGCTTGGCGGATCCCGGCGGCGACCGCGGGGTGCACGGACAGGGCGAGATGACCGATACCGGAGACACGTACGTTCTGTGCGTCCAGGTCGGGGTGGTTGACGCAGGCGGTCTCGAGTGGGGCCATCAGCTGGTCCAGATCGCTCCAGAAGCTCACGAAACGGGTCCGGCAGCCCGGTGCGGGCTCGCGCAGCTCCTCGATCAGGTCGGAGCCGGGGCGCATCTGGCGCACGATCGGATGCGCGTCGGCCAGCGGCACCACCCGCGTGCCCCCGTGCGGGGTGCCGAGGGTGACCAGCGTGCGGACGCGCTCGTCGCCGCCGAGGCGCTGCGCGTAATAGCGGGCTATCAGGCCGCCGAGACTGTGCCCGACGATGTCCACCCGGTGGTGGCCCGTGCGCTCGCAGATCTCCTCTATGTGGCGGCCGAGCAGCTCGGCGGCGGTGCGAATGTCGCAGGTGAGAGGGGAGTAGTTGAGGGACTCCACATGCTGGCCGCCGTGCTGGGCCAGGGAGCGGCGCAGGAGGACGAAGACCGAGCGGTTGTCGATGAAGCCGTGCAGGAGTACGACCGGAGGCCGGCTCTCCGCGGGGAGGCGAGGGGCGGCGTCGGGAGGCGGCAGTTCGGCGATGATCCGGCGTTCCTGGGCGATGCCCGAGGGGTAGAGGAGGAGGTGTCCGGCAAGGATCGCCACCTCGAGAGCGGTCGCCTTCAGCAGAGCCATGGAGAGCCCCGCCAGTCTGGCGGGCAGCTGGAGGCAGGGCGGGCGAAAGGGCAGGACCCTCGTGATGGTCATGGTCGACCTCCCGGTCGGCACGCGGGAGGACGGCTCTGTCCCCCGTGTGCCCGTAGTGGGGAGGCGTGGCGGAGGTCGTACGACGGTGCTCCGTCGGCGCCGGTGGCTTCCCGCAGGCCGGCGCGATCGCCGATGCGCCGCGTCACCACGGCGTGCGGCTGACGGCGTGGTGCCACGGTGACCTCGTTGCGGCTCCCCTTGCGCGCTCCCGGAGCGGTCCAAATGCCGCTTAATACGGGAGCGGCGCGCAGTGAACGTGTCCCATCGTGTGATTTCCCCCTCGCTCTCCACCGTGAAACTGCCCGGTGCGAGATGCTGGAGATAACGTTCGTTCACTTCCCCGGCCGGTGCGGCACGGGGTGCCAGTGCTCGGACAGATGGATATCGGTACATGGAGGCAGTGATGGGTGTGGCAGCCGGTCCGATCCGCGTGGTGGTGGCCAAGCCGGGTCTCGACGGTCATGATCGCGGAGCCAAGGTGATCGCGAGGGCACTGCGTGACGCGGGTATGGAGGTCATCTACACCGGCCTGCATCAGACGCCCGAGCAGGTGGTGGACACCGCGATCCAGGAGGACGCCGACGCGATCGGCCTGTCCATCCTCTCCGGCGCGCACAACACGCTCTTCGCGCGCGTGATCGAGCTCCTCAAGGAGCGTGACGCAGAGGACATCAAGGTCTTCGGCGGCGGCATCATCCCCGAGGCGGACATCGCGCCGCTAAAGGAGAAGGGCGTCGCGGAGATCTTCACCCCCGGTGCGACGACGGCATCGATCGTGGACTGGGTCAGGGCGAACGTCCGCCAGCCGGCGGGCGCCTGACGGTTGGGGGGCTGGGGCGGTGCTGGGCTGGGGGTGCGTGACGCCACCGGGCAATGGCAGGCGCCGGCGGGGGGCCTGATGGCCGCCGGGCTGGGGTTGGGTCCCGCCGGGTCGGGGTTGTCGTCCGCCGTGCTGCGGATGGAGTCCGCCGGGTTGCGGTGCCGCGCTCCGGGCTGTGGCTGACGCCCAATGTGCTGTGGTTGATGTTCGCCGGGGCGTGGCTGTTGGCGCCGGGTTGCGATTGATGGTCCGCCGTGCTGCGGTGGCGCGCTCCGGGTTGTGGCTGACGCCCGCGGTGCTGTGGTTGATGTTCGCCGGGGTGTGGCTGATGGCCGCCGGGTTGCGATTGAGGTCCGCCGTGCTGCGGTGCCGCGCTCCGGGCTGTGGCTGACGCCCACGGTGCTGTGGTTGATGTTCGCCGGGGCGTGGCTGATGGCCGCCGGGCTGCGGTTGTTCCGCCCGGCTTCTCTCGCTCCAGGGTGGGGGGCGGTTTCGTGTTGCGGTGGGGGTGGTGGGTGGCTGCCTTCGCGCCTTTTTCGGGTTTTCTAGGATGGCGGCACCTCCGGGGGCTCCGGGTGCTCCGGGAGCCCCTCGGACTCTGGGGGCGCGCCAAGTTCCGCTCGCATTGCCGCGCGTAGTCGCAACGTACTGACCAAGCGCTGGAAGGCCTCCGACCAGTAGCCGCCCGCTCCGGGGGACGCGTCCTCCGGCTCGTCCGGTATCGCGGTCAGTGCGTCGAGACGGACCGCCTCCGCCGGGTCAAGGCAGCGCTCCGCCAGGCCCATCACTCCGCTGAAGCTCCAGGGGTAACTCCCGGCGTCCCGCGCGATGTTCAGCGCGTCCACCACCGCCCGGCCCAGCGGCTCCGACCAGGGCAGCGCGCACACGCCGAGCAGTTGGAACGCCTCCGAGAGGCCGTGCGTCGCGATGAACCCCGCGACCCAGTCGGCCCGCTCCCCGGCAGGCAGCGCGGCGAGGAGCTTCGCGCGCTCGGCGAGCGATGCCGCGCCGGGCCCCGCCGCGTCGGGGGACGACGGGACGCCGAGCAGCGCCCGGGACCAGACCGCGTCGCGCATGCGCACGGCCGCACGGCACCACGCGGCGTGCAGCTCGCTCCGCCAGTCGTCGGCCACGGGAAGCGCCACGATCTCGGCGGGGGTACGGCCACCGAGCCGCTCCGGCCAGGTGCCGAGCGGAGCGGACTCCACCAACTGGCCCAGCCACCAGGAGCGTTCGCCCCGCCCTGTCGGCGGCTTCGGGGTGACGCCGTCTCGCTCCATGCCCGCGTCGCACTCGTGCGGCGCCTCGACGGTGAGCGTCGGCAAGCTCTTCGTGCCCTGCGCATGATCGATGGCCACGCAGGACGCCGCCCGGTCCGCCATCCGTGCGGCAAGGGCGGACGAGGGGAGCGCGGAGAGGAGCTCGGCCGCCGTGGCGCGTACGTTACGGCTGCGGTCGGTGAGGGCCTGCTCCAGGAACGGCTCGTCGGCGTCATGCAGGTGGGTGCGCAGGGAGTCCAGGAACATCAGGCGGTCCTCCGCCCGCTCCGTGCTCCAGGTGGAAGCTAGCAACCCCCGGGCGGCAGCCGGGTCATGGGCCTGTACCGCGCCGAGCAGGGCGACGCGCTCGGCGAAGAGACCCTCCTCCCAGAGCTGCTGGACCTGTGCGGTCTCTTCCGGGGCCGGCAGGGCCACACCGCCGCCCGGAGTGGAGCGGAGTGCGAACTTCCAGTCCGGGTTGAGCCGGGCCAGCCACAGGGCCCGCGGGCCCGCGAAGGCGAGGGCCTGCGGCCTGAGATCGGTGCGCCCGCGGGCCGCGTTCAGGAGAGCGGGAAGAAGCTCCGGCGGCGCCGCGAAGCCGCGGTCGTTGGCCAACGCCAGCCACTGGGGCAGAAGTTCCATCAGGTCTGGCACCGCGCCCCGGCGTCCGCCGCTGCCCGCTCCGGGGTGATCCGTGAGCAGCGTGGCGAGTCTGCGTCGTGCCGGGGGCGGCACCAGCGGCCTGGGATCGTCCGCCGCAGGCTCGGGAGGCGTGGCGGCGGGCGCGGGGGACAGCCCGGCTCTGCGCCGCACGGTCTGCACTGCGGCCGCGTCCAGGAGGACGGTCGGTGCGTCCTTGTCCTGGGTGCGTACGGGGGGAGTGCGGCGGTCGGTGCCGAGGAGCGCGGCGGTGACGAGGTCTTCCCAGGGGGTGACGTCCGCTTCGGCGAGTGCGGTCGCCTTGGGGTGTGTTGTGGCTGTTGTGGGTGTGGTGCGCCCGGTCGTTTCGGTGGGCTCAGGGGGAGCGGCGGATGCGGGGTGGGTGGCGGGTGAGATGGGCGCGGCGGGTGTGGTGTTGCCGGTCATGGGGACTCCTCTCCCGGACGGGTAGCTCAGGTGGACGAGTAGCTCAGGCGGGTGGGCAGCTCAGACGGATGGGTAGCCCAGGCGGGTGGGCAGCTCAGGCGGATGGGCAGCTCCGGTTCTCTCCGGTCCTCGCCCGTTCTCCATGGCGCTATGGCCTTGCAGGTCCCGCAGATCCCGTAGGTCCCGCAGATCCTGTAGGTCCCGCAGATCCCGTAGGTCCTGCAGATCCCGCGGGTCTCGCAGGCCCTGTAGACACCTCAGATCCCGCGGGTCTCGCCGGTCCTGTAGACACCTCAGGCACGTCGGATGCGCAGGGCCCGTAACCCTTCAGACCCGCCAGGCCCTTCAGACCCGCCAGGCCTCTCAGACCCGCCAGGCCCTTCAGACCCGCCAGGCCTCTCAGACCCGCCAGGCCCTTCAGACCCGCCAGGCCTCTCAGACCCGCCAGGCCTCTCAGGCCCGTCAGGCCTCTCAGGCCCGTCAGGCCCCCCAAGCCCCCAAGCCCCTCAGGCCCGCCATGTCCCCTAGGTCCCTCAGGCCTGCCAGGCCCGCCAGGTCCCTCAGGCCTGCCAGGCCCGCCAGGTCCCTCAGGCCTGCCAGGCCCCCCAGGTCCCCCAGGCCCCTCAGGCCTGCCAGGTCCCCCAGGTCCCTCAGGCCTGCCAGGTCCCCCAGGTCCCTCAGGCCTCGGGGATACCTGGTGCCGCCGCACCGACCCGGCGCGCCCCGTTGCGGCTAGCACAGGGACACCGCCTCCCCCGCTCCATGCGGTGGCCAGGCCGTAAGAGGGGTGAAGCCCTCGTGGCCGCACTCGCCGAAGACCGTCACCGGAGCGCCTCCGGAGAGTGCCACCAACCGCCACAGGCCCGCTCGGGACGCGGCGGAGGGGGTGACGGGCAGTGCCATGTCGCCCTCCGCGTCCACCAGTTGCCAGCTGTCGGGTGAGGGCCCCGAGAGCGGAGTCGGTATGACTTCGCTCAGCGTCACCGGCCAGGCGTCCAGCCATGGGTCGTCCCGCAGCACCTCTCCGTAGCGTTGCGCGGCCTGTTCCGTTCGTACGCCCCGCGGCCGGATGGCCGTCGGCGCGGGAGTACCGAATTGCTCGCCCAGGTCGGCCCGCAACTGACCGGCGCCCGGGTACGAGGTCAGCTCGGCGTCCAGCGCGAGGCCCACCGGCAGCGCGAGTGACGGCGCGCGGCCCGCGGCTCCGTAAGAGAGGAGTAGGGCCGGCCGTCCGGACTCCGCGCCGTACAGCCAGATCCGGCGGGTGGTGAGCTTGCTGTCCGCCGCGTCGTACTGCGCGAGGACCAGCCAGCGGTCCCGCACCGGTGGGCCCTCCGCCGGCGCGGGCAGGCCTATGCGGGAGCGGACCGTGGCGGCCAGGGCCTCCGGCAGTCGCTCGCGGTGCAGCCAGCCCTGGTCGAGGAGGTGAAGGAGCGCGCACTCCTCCAGCATCCGCACGGGCCAGCCGGGCCCGGAGGAGGGGATGGCGCCCAATTCCCTGACGCGCGAGGCAAGTCCCGGCGCCTGCGCGTCGACCATGCGGGCCGCTGTCTCCTCCCACAGCCCGTACCCCGTCTGCTCGGCGGCGGCTATGCCGCCCCGCAGCAGATCGGAGAGGCGCTGCTCAAGCTCCATCACCCCGACCGTGACCCGCTCGGCCCGCCGCTCCGCCCTGCGGCGCGCGGCCTCGGGATCAGCGACCGGCGAGCCCGGCGCCGCATCCGAAGTCCGCTTCGTCTCTGCTCTCTTACGGCGCCCCGCCAGCCATTCCTCCGCCCACCCCGGCGGCTGCGCGTCCGGCGCCACACCGACCGTCCCGTCCTCGCCCGCCCAGAGCAGCAGCAGCCCGAGCGCGTGCTTGCACGGGAACTTGCGGCTCGGACAACTGCACTTGTACGCCGGACCCCCGGCGCCGGTGACGCCCGCGACGTCGACGACCGTCTGATACGGCCTGCTCCCACTCCCCTTGCACAGTCCCCACACCGTCCCCTCGCCCGAACTACCCGCCTCCGACCATGGGCCGGCGACGCCGAGTTTGCTTCCCGCCTTGCGTGATGGCGCGTCAGGAGCCAAGGCCAGCACCTGATCCGCCGTCCAGCGCACCCCCTGCTGAGTCATGTCATCGAAGGTAGATCCCACCACTGACAATCGACCCCGAGCACCTCGTCTGTGCAGGTCAGCGGCGTGCGAGGGTCGATTGTCAGTGGCGTGGTGCACGGTTGGAATCACATCCGGGCCAGATGCGTCCGGACGAGTTGGAGGGGGATCGCTCCATGACCGTGTCCGTCGACTCGACGACCTCAACGACCTCAACGACCTCGACAACCGCGGCGACCTCGACATCCGCGGCGGCCGAGAACCAGCTCGCGTCCGTGTCCACCGCGCCCGCGGGGGAGGCGGAGGCGCTTCGGCCGCATGCCGAGCATGCCTTCGCCGCCGAACTGGCCGCGCTCGCCGCGCAGGACGACCGGCCCCGGCCTGCCCGCTGGCGACTCTCGCCATGGGCGGTCGCGACGTATCTGCTCGGCGGCACGCTGCCTGACGGAACGGTGATCTCGCCGAAATACGTGGGGCCGCGCCGCATCGTCGAGGTCGCCGTCACCACCCTCGCCACCGATCGCGCCCTGCTTCTGCTCGGCGTGCCCGGCACCGCGAAGACGTGGGTGTCCGAGCATCTGGCGGCCGCCGTCAGCGGCGACTCGACACTGCTCGTGCAGGGCACGGCCGGAACGCCGGAGGAGGCGATCCGGTACGGCTGGAACTACGCACAGCTGCTCGCGCACGGCCCCAGCCGCGACGCGCTCGTGCCGAGCCCTGTCATGCGGGCCATGTCCGAAGGCATGACGGCGCGGGTCGAGGAGCTGACCCGCATCCCCGCGGACGTACAGGACACGCTGATCACGATCCTGTCGGAAAAGACCCTTCCCATACCGGAGTTGGGCCAGGAAGTGCAGGCCGTGCGCGGCTTCAACCTCATCGCCACGGCCAACAACCGCGACCGCGGGGTCAACGATCTGTCGAGCGCGCTGCGTCGCCGCTTCAACACAGTGATCCTTCCGCTGCCGGAGAGCGCCGACGCCGAGGTCGACATCGTCGCGCGGCGCGTCGACCAGATCGGGCGCTCGCTCGATCTGCCGTCAGGGCCCGAGGGGATCGACGAGATCCGCCGCGTCGTCACCGTCTTCCGCGAGCTGCGGGACGGAGTCACGGCCGACGGGCGTACGAAGGTGAAGTCGCCGAGCGGCACGCTCTCGACGGCCGAGGCGATATCCGTCGTGACCAACGGGCTCGCGCTGGCCGCGCACTTCGGGGACGGCGTGCTGCGGCCGGGCGATGTCGCGGCGGGAATCCTCGGCGCGGTCGTACGCGACCCGGCGGCGGACCGGGTGATCTGGCAGGAGTACCTGGAGGCGGTGGTTCGTGAGCGTGACGGTTGGAAGGACTTCTACCGCGCGTGCCGTGAGGTGAGTGCGTGACGGGTGCGGGTGCGGGTGCTGGTGTGAGTGCGGTTGCGGGTGTGGGTGATGTGACGGTGTGTTGTTCGCGGGAGACGGGGAGGGGCGGACATGAACGGCGAGGCGCGGGGGACGACTCGGGCTGGCGAGGGGCCTTTGCTGCTCGGGGTGAGGCATCACGGGCCGGGGTCGGCGCGTGCGGTGCGTGCGGCGCTTGAGCAGGGTGCGCCACGTGTGCTGCTGATCGAGGGGCCGCCGGAGGCCGACGCGTTGGTGGGGCTCGCGGCGGAGGAGGGGATGCGGCCGCCGGTCGCGCTGTTGGCGCACGTGGTGGACGAGCCCGGTCGGTCGGCGTTCTGGCCGCTGGCCGACTTCTCGCCGGAGTGGGTCGCGATCAAGTGGGCTGCGGAGACGGGGGTCCCGGTGCGGTTCGTGGATCTTCCGGCGGCGCATTCGCTGGCGCGGCCGGATGTGGCCGAGGGGCCGGAGGATTCGGCGGAAGGCGCGCCGGACGAGTCCAAAGCTCCGGACGACGGGGGTGCGGACGCGGGTGCGGACGCGGATGTGGGCGCTGACGTGCATGCGGATGTGGCTGCGGTGCGGATCGATCCGCTCGCGGTACTTGCCGAGACCGCCGGGTACGACGATCCGGAGCGGTGGTGGGAGGACGTGGTCGAACACCGGGGGGCGAGCGAAGACGCCTTCGCGCCATTCGACGCGCTGGGCGAGGCGATGGGGGTGCTGCGTGAGGAGTACGGGACGGGTGGGCACGACCGTGACCTGGTGCGCGAGGCGTACATGCGCGTCCAGGTGCGAGCGGCGCAGCGGGAGTTCGGCGCGGACCACGTCGCGGTCGTGTGCGGGGCATGGCATGTGCCCGCGCTGCGGCAGAAGGTGACGGTCGCGGCCGACCGCGCGCTGCTCAAAGGGCTGCCGAAGGTGAAGGTCGACATGACCTGGGTGCCCTGGACTCACCGCCGCCTCTCGCGGGCCAGTGGGTACGGCGCGGGAATCGCGTCGCCCGGTTGGTACGGGCATCTGTTCAGCGCTCCCGACCGGCCCGTCGAGCGATGGCTGACCAAGGTCGCTCGGCTCCTTCGGGACGAGGACAGGCTCGTATCGTCCGCGCATGTCATCGAGGCGGTGCGCCTCGCGGACACGCTCGCCGCGATGCGCGGGCGTCCGCTGCCTGGGCTCACCGAGACGACGGACGCGATCCGGGCGGTGATGTGTGAGGGCTCGGACGTGCCGCTGTCCCTCGTGCACGACAAGCTCGTCGTCGGGGATGTCCTCGGGGAGGTGCCTGACTCGGCGCCTGCGGTGCCGTTGCAGCGCGATCTCACGCGCCTCCAGCGGAAGCTGCGGCTCAAACCGGAGGCTCTGGAGCGGGAGTTGGAGCTGGATCTGCGCAAGGACACGGACGCGGCGCGCAGCAGGCTGTTGCACCGCCTCCGGCTGCTCGGGATCGGCTGGGGCGAGCAGGTCGAGTCGCGGGGGAGTACGGGTACGTTCCGGGAGACGTGGCGGCTGCGGTGGGAGCCGGAGCTTGCTGTGCGGGTGGCCGAGGCGGGGGTGTGGGGGACGACCGTGCTGGCGGCGGCCACCGCTCGGGCGGAGTCCGCTGCCGTCGGGGCCGGGGCGCTGGCCGATGTCACCGCGCTGGCCGAGCGGTGTCTGCTGGCCGAGTTGCCGGACGCGCTGCCTGTGGTGATGCGGGTCCTCGCGGACCGGGCGGCGCTGGACGCGGACGTCGGGCATCTGGCGCAGGCGCTGCCCGCGTTGGTGCGGTCACTTCGGTACGGGGATGTGCGGGGCACGGACACGGCCGCGCTCGGCGAGGTGGCCGTGGGCCTGGCCGAGCGGGTGTTCGTCGGGCTGCCGCCCGCGTGCGCGGGGCTCGACCAGGACGCGGCGCTCGAGATGCGGGGGCATGTGGACGCGGTCCACCAGGCGGTGGGCCTGCTGGGGGAGCTGGGCGCCGGACCGGCGGATGCGGGGGCGTCCGGTCCGCGGCCGTCTCCACCGGGAGCCGGCATGCGGGGGCGGTGGTACGGCGTGCTGAGGGTGCTGGGCGAGCGGGAGAGCGTCGCGGGGGTGGTGCGGGGGCGGTGCGTGCGGATCTTGATGGACGGCGGGGAGTTGGCCGATGGCGAGGCCGCCCGGTTCATGGGGCTCGCCCTGTCACGGGGAACCGAACCCGCTGAAGCCGCCGCCTGGATCGAGGGGTTCGTGGGCGGCGGGTCAGGGGGCGGCATGTTGCTCGTGCACGACGAGCGGCTGCTCGGCCTGGTCGACGACTGGCTGACCGGCGTCCCCGACCGCGCCTTCACCGACGTGCTGCCACTGCTGCGGCGCACCTTCTCGGCGTACGAACCGGGAGTGCGACGCACACTTGGCGAGCTGGTACGGCGCGGCCCGACAACGGGCGACGCGAGCCCGACCGAGGCCACCGGGATACCTGGCTTCGGCCCGACCCTGAACACCGAGCGCGCGGACGCGGTCCTGCCGGTGCTGAGTCTGCTGCTGGGGGTTGGGCTGGATTCTGGGGGTGCGGACCCTGGGGGTGCGTCCGGCGGCGGCGGGGTGGTGGCTCGGGGCGAGGCTGTGCGGGGCTCTGGGGCGGGAGCTGGGCTAGGGGCTGCGCGTGGCTCCGGGGTGGAGGCCGGCTCGGGGGGCGTGCCTGGTGCCGGGGCCGAGTCCGCGGCGCCGACGGTTGTGCCTGGTTCCGGGGCTGAGTCCGGGCCTGGGGCGGCGGTTGTGCCTCGGGCCGGGGCTGTGCGGGGCTCCTGGGTGGAGTTCGGTGTTGGGGCTGGTGTTGTGGTTGTGGCTGTGGCTGGGCCAGGGGTAACGCTCGATTCCGGGGTGTCGCCTGGCTCCGGGGTAGTGCCCGATTCCGGGGTAGTGCCCGATTTCGGGGTGGCGCCTGGCTCCGGGGTGGCGCCGGGCTCCGGGGTAGCGCTCGACTTCAGGGTGGCGCCTGGCTCGGGAGTGGCGAAGGGAGTTGAGGCCGGGGGCGGGGCCGGGGGCGGGGCCAGGGGCGGGGATGGGTGCGGGGTTGTGGGGGTGGGGGGATCGTGTCGGGCGTGACAGCAGGGGGTGATCGGGGCGTGGGCTCGGGAGTGGGGAGTGGGCTGGTGACGGATTCTGTGCAGGAGCGGATGCGGCGGTGGCGGCTTGTGTTGGGCGGGGGGTCCGCCGATGGGACCGGGTGCGAGCTCGGGGGGCGGGATGCGGCGATGGATGGGGCGCTTGGTGCTCTTTATGGGGGAGGGGATGCGGGGGCGAAGGACCGGGGGCGGGACCGTTCGGCGGGGCTCGGGGCGTCCGCGCCGTCCGTGGCGCGTTGGCTCGGGGACATTCGGACGTACTTCCCCTCCTCCGTGGTCCAGGTCATGCAGCGTGACGCCATCGAGCGGCTGGGGCTGTCCACCCTGCTCCTGGAGCCCGAGATGCTGGAAGCCGTGGAGGCCGACGTCCATCTGGTGGGGACCCTTCTCTCCCTTAACAAGGCCATGCCGGAGACCACCAAAGAGACCGCGCGGGCCGTCGTACGCAAGGTCGTCGAGGACTTGGAGAAGCGGCTCGCCACGCGTACCCGCGCCACCCTCACCGGCGCGCTCGACCGCAGCGCCCGCGTCAGCCGGCCGCGCCACCACGACATCGACTGGAACCGCACGATTGCGGCCAACCTCAAGAACTACCTGCCGGAGTACAAGACGATCGTGCCCGAGCGCCTCATCGGGTACGGGCGGGCTTCGCAGTCCGTGAAGAAAGAGGTCATCCTCTGCATCGACCAGTCGGGCTCGATGGCCGCGTCCGTCGTCTACGCCTCGGTGTTCGGTGCCGTGCTCGGTTCGATGCGGTCGCTCAACACACGGCTCGTCGTCTTCGACACGAATGTCGTCGACCTGACCGATCAGCTCGACGACCCCGTGGACGTCCTGTTCGGCACGCAGTTGGGGGGCGGCACCGACATCAACCGGGCGCTCGCGTACTGCCAGTCGCAGATCACCCGTCCCGCCGACACCATCGTCGTCCTCATCAGCGACCTCTACGAAGGGGGTATTCGCAACGAGATGCTGAAGCGGGTCGCGGCGATGAAGGCGTCCGGTGTGCAGTTCGTGACGCTGCTCGCGCTCTCCGACGAGGGGGCACCCGCGTACGACCGTGAACACGCGGCGGCGCTCTCGGCCCTGGACGCGCCCGCCTTCGCCTGCACCCCGGATCTCTTCCCGGAGGTGATGGCAGCGGCGATCGAAAAGCGCCCACTGCCCATACCGGACATGAATACGCATCGGTAACAGGGGGCTTGCGCGAAGGCGGGCGGCCCGTGCGAGGATCACCGGGCTTTATCTCCCGCTCATCTTCCGCTCGCCCTCCGCGTACCCCCCGCTCGCCCTCCGCTCGCCTCCCGGAGTAGGAATCCCTCGTCTTGACTCCCGCAGCAGTCGTTCCGCCCGATGCCGCTGTGCGCATGTCGCGCGCCGTGGCCGGGCGGCGTGCGCTGCAAGTGGTGCTGCTGCTCGCCGGGTTGCTCGCGCTGGGATTCCTCTGCGGCGAGCGCGCGCATGCGGCGGATGGTGTGCCGGATGCGAGGCGTGTGTCGGCGGCCCCGCCGACGCCGACGCCGGCGTCGGCATCAGAGTGGCCGGCGGGACCGGTGCGTGAGCGGGTTGCCGAGCCTGTGCGTGAGACCGTCGGCGGGACGGCGCGCAAGGCTGTGCGCGAGGGGCAGGAGAGGCGTGAGGTCGTGCGCCGTGCTGCCGTTGAGCCTGTGGCTGATGCCGCCGAGCCCGTGGACCGGACGGCGCGGAGTGTCGTGCGGCCGGTCGTGGCAGGGGCCGCCGGAGTGGTCGAGAGCGCGCCGCAGCGGGTGTTGCCCGAGGCGCACAGGCCCCCGGTCATTCCCGACTCACCTGAACTGCCCGCGCCCGGCACACCTGCCGTCCCCGGCATTCCCGCTTTCCCCGGCGTCCCTGACGTGCCCGGCGTTCCCGGTGCGCCTGACGCGCCTGAGCTTCCGGAGCCTGGGGTTGGCAGCGGGGCGGACGTCGACGCCGAGTCGCAGTCACCCCACGCCGGTCAGGCGGAGGCGGCTGCTCGGGCTCGCGCCAAGTCCACGTACGACGGCACAGGTGCAGGCATAGGCACAGGCACCGGCCTTGCCGCTCGCGCAGGTACTGGCATTCCGACAGCTACCGGCGGCGACGGCGATGGTGACGGCGGCTCGGGCCACGCGCACCGCACCGGGCACGAGCCGTTCCCGTCGGTGCCCGGCGATCCCGCGCGGACGCTGGGTGGGCAGTCGGCCGGTGACGGGAGTTCGACGCGGCACGGTGAACCGTGTGCCGCCTCGCTCGACAGCCGTGCGCCGGTGCGGCTTCTGCAGGGTGCCGGGGCCGGTCAGGTTCCCGCGCCGGTCCGCGAACGACACCGGGACATTCCCGAATTCCCTGGCTAGGGCAGCCCTTTCCCCGCGAAGACCTGCCGCGCGGGGGTGGCAAAGGTCTGCCAGCCGACCGGACGTATCGATACGTATGGAGACGTATGGGCCCGTCCGGCCGGATTCACAGCCAGAGTTCGAAGGATCTGAAGCACGCATGAACAAGAACATCCGCCGTTCCATCGTCATAGCCGCCGGTGTCACGGGCGCCTGGGCACTCGGTTCCGCCGTGGCCAGCGCGGACGAGCTGCCGCAGCACTCCGTCGCCCTGCCGGACAACGCGTCCGACACGGTCGCCGACGTGGCCGAGGACGTCACCGCCGTCCGGGGCAAGGCGAAGTCCACCGTCACGGAAGCCAAGGCCGCCGCCCCCAAGGCCCCCGAGGCCGACCTCCCCAAGGCCCCCGCCGTCGACACCCCGGACGTCAGCACCCCGGACGTCAGCACCCCGCACATCAGCACCCCGGACGTCACCACCGCCGACGTCAGCACCCCCGAGGACTCCGTCGACTACCTCTTCGGCCCCCTCTCCGCCTTCGCCCCCGACCTCGACGACACCAAGGCGACCGCCGCCCCCGTAGTGGACGAGACCGCCACGGCCGTGCTGCCGCCCGTCGCCGCCACGGCCGTCGACGGTGTGGTGCCGGTCGCCGGGCAGGCCGTCGGCGACGTCGGTTACCTGGCGCAGGGCGTGGTCGGTGACGTGCGGCCGTTCGCCGACGGGGTCGTCGGTGAGGTCCCGCCGTTCGTGCAGAGTGTCGTCGGCGAGGACGTGCGGCCGTTCGCCGGCGGAGTCGTCGACTCCGTATCGCCGCTCGTGCAGACCGTCACCGACCAGGTGCGGCCCGTCGTGCAGGGCGTGGGAGGCAGCGCGGGCGAGCTCGCGTACGGCGTCACGGGCGACGTCCAGCCGTTCGCCGGTGGAGTCGTCGGCCAGGTCGCGCCCTTCGCGCAGGACCTGACGGGCACCGTCGCTCCCGACGCCCAGTCGCTCGCCGGGAACGCCGTCACGGGCGTCCACGGCGTGGCCGGCTCGGTCACCCCGAGCTACCTGCCCACGACGCACGCCCTCTAAGAGCGGGAGCCGGGGAGGGAGCGGGGGCGGCATCCGTGCGGCGGCGCGGAGCCGCTCCCTTCTCCCGCCCCCTCCCCCCACCCCTCCCCCTCTGCTCCGCCCCCAGCCCACCGCCCCCGCGATCTGTGACAGTCATCACCGCCCAAATGTGATCTGCGATTTAGGGACCCAAGGCCCACGGCGATAACCTGCGAGACGGACATGCCGCGTACCGGACTCCGTCCTACGCCTCCCTTGTGACAGCGCAGTCACGTTGCCCTCCGCGGCACGCCCACGCAGACAGCTGACCACAAAGCAGCGAGATCGCAGCGAGATCACGGAAAAGGGACGGACGCGCGTGGACCTGTTCGAGTACCAGGCGAGGGACCTCTTCGCCAAGCACGGTGTACCGGTGCTGGCCGGTGAAGTCATCGACACGCCTGAGGCGGCGCGCGAGGCCACCGAGAAGCTGGGCGGCAAGTCGGTCGTCAAGGCACAGGTGAAGGTCGGTGGCCGCGGCAAGGCCGGCGGCGTGAAGCTGGCCGACACCCCGGACGAGGCCGTCGCTCGCGCGACGGACATTCTCGGGATGGACATCAAGGGCCACACGGTCCACAAGGTGATGATCGCCGAGCTGTCCCCGGAGATCGAGGCGGAGTACTACGTCTCGTACCTCCTCGACCGCACCAACCGCACCTTCCTCGCCATGGCGTCGGTGCAGGGCGGCATGGACATCGAGGAGGTCGCGGAGAAGACCCCCGAGGCCCTCGCGAAGGTCCCGGTCAACGCCGTCGAGGGCGTGAACATCGACAAGGCCCGCGAGATCGTGGCCCAGGCGAAGTTCCCGGCCGAGGTGGCCGAGGGTGTCGCCGAGGCCATGGTGACCCTGTGGGACACCTTCGTCGCCGAGGACGCGCTCCTCGTCGAGGTCAACCCCCTCGTCAAGACCAAGGACGGCCGCATCCTGGCCCTGGACGGCAAGGTCTCGCTCGACGAGAACGCCGACTTCCGCCAGGCCGACCACGAGGCGCTCGAGGACAAGGACGCAGCCAACCCGCTCGAGGCTGCCGCCAAGGCCAAGAACCTCAACTACGTGAAGCTCGACGGCGAGGTCGGCATCATCGGCAACGGCGCGGGTCTCGTCATGAGCACCCTGGACGTCGTCGCGTACGCCGGTGAGGCGCACGACAACGTCAAGCCGGCCAACTTCCTCGACATCGGCGGCGGCGCCTCGGCCGAGGTCATGGCGAACGGCCTGGAGATCATCCTCGGCGACCCGGACGTCAAGTCCGTCTTCGTCAACGTCTTCGGTGGCATCACCGCCTGTGACGAGGTCGCCAACGGCATCGTCCAGGCGCTCGAGCTGCTCAAGTCCAAGGGCGAGGAAGTCACCAAGCCCCTGGTCGTGCGCCTCGACGGCAACAACGCGGAGCTGGGTCGCAAGATCCTGAGCGACGCCAACCACCCGCTCGTGCAGCGTGTGGACACCATGGACGGCGCGGCCGACAAGGCCGCCGAGCTCGCGGCCGCGAAGTAAGGGAAGAGGTTAAGACACCACCATGGCTATCTTCCTCAACAAGGACAGCAAGGTCATCGTCCAGGGCATGACCGGTGCCACGGGCATGAAGCACACCAAGCTCATGCTGGGTGACGGCACGAACATCGTCGGCGGCGTGAACCCGCGCAAGGCCGGCACCAAGGTCGACTTCGACGGCACCGAGGTACCGGTCTTCGGCTCGGTCAAGGAGGCCATGGAGGCCACGGGCGCCAACGTGTCCGTCCTCTTCGTGCCGCCGGCCTTCTCCAAGGCCGCCGTCGTCGAGGCGATCGACGCCGAGATCCCCCTCGCGGTCGTCATCACCGAGGGCATCGCCGTCCACGACTCCGCCGCCTTCTGGGCGTACGCGAAGTCGAAGGGCAACAAGACCCGCATCATCGGCCCGAACTGCCCCGGTCTCATCACCCCGGGTCAGTCGAACGCCGGCATCATCCCGGGCGACATCACGAAGCCGGGCCGCATCGGCCTGGTCTCGAAGTCCGGCACGCTGACGTACCAGATGATGTACGAGCTCCGTGACATCGGCTTCTCGTCGGCCGTCGGCATCGGTGGCGACCCGGTCATCGGTACGACGCACATCGACGCCCTCGAGGCGTTCGAGGCCGACCCCGACACCGACCTGATCGTCATGATCGGCGAGATCGGCGGCGACGCCGAGGAGCGTGCGGCGGACTACATCAAGGCCAACGTGACGAAGCCGGTCGTCGGCTACGTCGCCGGCTTCACCGCGCCCGAGGGCAAGACCATGGGCCACGCCGGCGCCATCGTCTCCGGCTCCTCCGGCACGGCTGCCGCCAAGAAGGAGGCCCTTGAGGCCGCGGGCGTCAAGGTCGGCAAGACGCCGACCGAGACGGCCAAGCTGGCGCGCGCGATTCTGGCCGGCTGAAGCTTGGCCTGAGCTTTGACGAGCTTTGAAGGTGGGCCCGCATCTCACTCAAGTGAGGTGCGGGCCCACCTTCTTGTCTGCGGGCCGTCCGCGGCTGGTCGCGCAGTTCCCCGCGCCCCTAAGGACTGCGCAGTTCCTCGCGCCCCTAAGGACTGCGCAGTTCCTCGCGCCCCTAAGGACTGCGCAGTTCCTCGCGCCCCTAAGGACTGCGCAGTTCCTCGCGCCCCTAAGGACT
>NZ_JBITEU010000009.1:273838-473811 GCF_044455475.1 Streptomyces sp. NPDC051218
GGACTGCGCAGTTCCCCGCGCCCCTAAAGACCGCGCAGTTCCCCGCGCCCCTCAAAAGCCCTACCTCGCCTGCGGCGTCAGTCTCTCCGGGCCGCTCGACAAGTCCTCGCGCAGCTTCTTGTGGAGGATCTGGTCCGCGTACGTCAGAGGGCCGGGGCCCATCCGGGGCGGTACTCCGCTGATGTCCTTGCCCGGAGTCTGGGGCGGCTCGTAGTGCGAAGGCGCCGACCTCAGGGTGAGGGCCGTCGCGCCGACGATCAGAGCGGTGAAGGCGATCGCCGCGCGGGTCCAGAACCGGGCGCGGTGCTCGCTCCCGGTGCGGACCCGGCCCGCGTTCGGGGGCGCAAGCTTCTCCGCGTTGCACAGTTTGCCGAGGCGCTGGTGCAGGGCGTCGGGCGTCGCGGCGAGTTCGGGGAGCTTCTCGGTGATCGTCTCGCGCGCGTTCAGGAGGCGGTTGGCCGCCGCGGGCGTGCTCGCCTCCGTCTCGGCCGCGGTCTCGGGCAGGTCGAGCCCGACGCCGTCGTAGAGCAGGAGGGTGCGGCGCTGCGCGGGCGGCAGGCTCATCAGCACCTTGAGAAAGGCGCGATCGGCCGCCTCGGCGGGCGGGGCGTCCGGTTGCCGGTGGGTGGGGCGCAGGCGGTGCCAGGGGGACATCGCGTACTCGTACGCCGCCGCGCGGACCCAGCCCGCCGGGTCGCGGTCGACGGCGACCTCGGGCCAGCGCTGCCAGGCCAGCTGGAAGGCGCGCTCCACGGATTCCTGGGCGAGGGTGCGGCGGCCGGTGAGGAGGTAGGTCTGGCGTACGAGGCCGGGGGCGCAGGTCGCGCAGAGCGTGTCGAACGCTTCGGCGGGGGTCGCCACGGCGGCGGGTCTTGAGGGCTGGGGCCGCGGATCGGACTTCGCCGTGGGCACTGGAGCGGACCCCCGCTCCGGCTTGGGCCGCGCGACCGGCTCCGGCAGGGTGTGGCCGTTCATCGCCGCGCCGACAGGGATGCGCTCTGGGGCCTTGCCGCCCTTCGTGTCGACGGCCGAATCCGGGTCCTTGGCCCAGCTGGGACGCTGCCGGGAGCTCTGCGCGGAGGGCCGTGCGGAGCCCGCCGGGCTGGGCTTGCCCGTGACGGCCTGCTCGTCGGCGATCTCGGCGAGCAGCTTCGTATAGACGTCTCGCTTACGGCCGCGTGGCGTCGATCGGCCCGCTTCCCAGGAGCGGACCGTTTCGCGGGTGACGCCGACCTTCGCGGCGATCTCGGCCTGGCTCAGGCGCTTCGCCTCGCGCAGACGCCGGCGTTCCTTCGGGGACGGCAACGGTGTGGCAGGGCTCTGGGTCATGTCGGACTCTCCGCGCCGTGGGCCGTGGGCCTCCGTGCGGCGGGCAGCAGGGCGCGGCCGGTCCGCCGTACGAAAAAGTACATAAACGTATATTGAGCGACACATCCGATATTCGCCTGTTACGGGGAGAAAGCGCGTGTCGTTGGCAGCATGACCGGTGTGACTCAAATCACCGACCGCAGCTCACCGTTGCCGCCCCTCAAGCAGCTGATCGAAAGGGTCCGCGATCGCTCACCCGGACTGGGGACATGCCTGTTCGGAGGGGCCGTCGCGGCCGGGCTCGGCCTGGGCGCGTGTGCCGTCCTGGTGATGGTCCTCTGGATCAGTTCCCCCTACCCGGACAGCGGTCCCGACGGGGCGCTGCATGTCGCCGCCGCGGTCTGGCTGCTCGCCCACGGCACGGAGCTCATCAGGACGGACACGCTCTCCGGCGCCCCGGCGCCGGTCGGTCTCACGCCGCTGCTCCTCATGGCGCTGCCGGGCTGGCTCGCGCACCGGGCGGCGCGGGACGCGGCGGATCCGGAGGGGCACGGGATGGCCCCGCGGACCGCGTGGTGCGGGGTGGTCGGCGGCTATCTGCTGGTCGGCGCCGCCGCGACGCTCTACGCGGCCGGGGGCGCCCTGCGGCCGTCGTGGCCGAGCGCGGTCCTGCACCTTCCGGTGCTCGTGGCGGGCGCCGCGGCGGTGGGGGTGTGGACGGCGCTGGGGCGGCCCCGGAAGCCGCTGCCCGGCGTGGTGCGGGGCGGTCTGCACGCGCTGCCCACGGGGGTACGTCGTTTCCTCGTACGCCGACACGTCCGCGCCGTCACGCGGGCGGGAGCGGCCGGGGCGGTGGTGCTCGTCGGCGGGGGAGCGCTTCTGGTCGCGGCGTCCCTCGCGCTGCACGGTGGCCTGGCGAGGGCGTCGTTCGCGCAGGTCACGGACGTGTGGTCGGGGCGCATCGCGGTGCTGTTGCTCGCCATGGCGCTGGTGCCGAACGCGGCGGTGTGGGGCGCGGCGTACGGCCTCGGCCCCGGCTTCGCGCTCGGCACGGGGGGTGTGGCGGGGCCGCTGGGGGTGAGCGCGGGGCCGATGCTGCCGGCGTTCCCGTTGCTCGCGGCGGTGCCGGCACAGGGTGCAGGAACGCCGTTGACGTGGGCGGTGGGTGCGGTGCCGTTGGCGGCGGGGGTCGCGGTCGGGTGGTTCACGGCGGGGGTGGCTGTGCCGGTACGCGGGGAGCGGGACGGGGCGTGGTCGGCGGGACGGACGGCACTGGTCGCCGTGGCGGCGGCGGCGCTGTGCGGGGTGGCGCTGGGGGCGCTCGCGGAGCTGGCGGGAGGCCCGATGGGGGTGGCCGCCCTGGCCGACTTCGGGCCGGTGTGGTGGCAGGCGGGGGCGGCGGCGCTGGGGTGGACGGCGGTGGTGGGGGTGCCGGTCGCTGTGACGGCGCGGGTCTGGCGCTTGCGGGCACGGAAGGCTCCGCCGCGGGAGGCTTCGCCTAAGGGGGCGGCGTCGCAGGGGGCCGTGCCGCCGGGGGCTGCGCCGCAGGGGGCCGCGCCGCGCGGGGCCGCATCGCGCTGGGCGGTGCCGCGCTGGGCGGTGCCGCGGTGGGCCGTGCCGCGGTGGGCCGTGCCGCGGTGGGCGGTGCCGCGCTGGACGTGGCCGCGGTTGCCGAAGCCTCGCCTCCCTCAGCTGCAGCTGCGGGCGCCTCGTCTGCGGCTCCCTCGGATTCCGCGCCGCCGCCAGAAGCCGGAGCCGGCGGCTGCGGGGCCGGTGCCGGAGCCTTTCGAGCCGTACGACTTCCTGCCGCAGGGGCCTGCGGCCGACGTGACGGACTGGCACAGCGACGCGTCCCGCGAGGCTCGCTGGGCGGCCCTCCGAAAGGCAACCACGGAGGAAAGGCCGCCGGGGGCGTAGGGGGCGGGGTGCTGCGCGCTACCCGCGGTCCAGCGGAACCCCTGCGGGGTGGGCAATCCCGGGCCACAGGGGCGCCCAGCAGCTCCGGGCCCCGCCAAAGCCCGTCGCTCCGCGACGGATCTTCCCCACCCACCCACCCGTTACCCCGCAGCGGAATCGGGGTGGTTGGCCGTCTCCGTTGCGTAACGGTGGAGGGTAAGCCGCCGCTTCGCGGCGAATGCTCCCACCCACCCACCCGATTGCCCCGCGGCGTCGACCGGGGCGACGGGGTGGCTGCGCCGCCGTAGCCCCCCGCGGCGGTCTTGAGGGGCGGGGGAGTCGACACCGCGGGGCATTCGGGTGGGTGAGCGGGGAGTATCCGCCGCGAAGCGGCGGCCTACGGCCCCGGCCCCCGGCCCCCTCGGCCGAGGGGAGAGCAGTCGTGCCAGCCCCGGCCGCGTGATCCCCCAGTCCACCCGCGGCCAGGTGAGCCCATGAAGGCCCAGCCAAGGTCACATCAGGCCCTCAGCCCAGCCCACCCCGCCAGGCGCCCCCCGTGGGGCAGGGTCCTCGCCCACCCCAAGGCCCCCGGCCAGAATCAGTCGCGCTCCCCCAGCAGAGGGCGCAACTGCTTGGGCAGGAGGTCGTTGCACTCCTGCTTCGACTGGCTCGTGAGCGCATCGCTCACGCACGTGTAGTAGTCGCGGTACACCAGCTGCGCCGCAAACGTCGCCGCCACCATCGCCAGCGCCAGCGACGCCGTCACCAGACCGCTGATCGCCGCCGTCCGCTGCGGCTTCATGACGGCGGAGTCGGCCGCCGGCTGCTTGGCGGTCAGAGCCGACGGAGCCGGCGGAGCCGTCGGGTCCGGCGCCTTCGGCTTCGACCGCAGCGCGCTGATGCCCCAGTTCAGCGCGAGCGCGCCCAGGAGCAGAGCCACGTACCGCCAGCCGAAGAGTGCGAAGAAGAAGGCCCACATGCCGGACAGCAGGGCGTACCGAGCGCGGCGCTGGGCCGGGTCGGTGGGGTCCCAGCGCATGCCGGAGCCGGGGCCGGAGGAGCCGTCGGGCCCCTGGCCCCCGCCCTCCTTGCCGGGGCGCTCGCCGAAGCCGCCGCCCTGGGAGCGGCCGGGCTGCCGGTCGCTCCACTGGCTGCCCCAGGGGGAATGCCCCTGGCCGTCGGAGTCAGGGCTTTCGCCGCCGTTCCCGGGGCGGGGCCGCCACGGCTGGTCCGGCGTCCCCTCCGGCGGCGGCGCGAAGGGATTGTCGTCCTTCGAGGACCCGGAGCTGCCCGAGGAATCAGAGCCCCCGGAGCCCCCGGAGCCCTGGGAGTCCTGCGGCGGGGACGACGGGCGGCCGTCGCGCAGCAGCGTCGAGCCGCGCTCCCCTGCGTGCGTCGATGCGAACGCCGAGGACAGCGGGAGGCGGAGGCTACGGTCCGGCATCAGGTGTGCGTCTTCCCCTTGGTCGAGCGAGCTACTGGCACGAGATGGAACGAGATGGAGCGAGCTACTGCAACGAGATGGAACGAGATGGAACGAGATGGAACGAGATGGAACGAGGTGGAGCGAGCTACTGCAAGCGAGATGGAGCCGCTTCTGGACGGTGTGACGTCATGTGACGTCTTGGTGCAGACGCTACCTTCCGGCCGCGCCCCCGTCCCGTGAGGGGCCGCACCGTGTGCCGGTATCGTTGCTGACGGTCGGCCGCTTCGTAGAGTTCCCCGTATCGCGGGGCGTGAAGCTTTTGTACGACCCTACAAAGACGCACCTCCCGAGAAAGGGCCCCGCTGTGGCCAAGAGCCCTGTGGCCAAGCGCCTGGTCGTGCTGGTCTCCGGATCAGGCACGAATCTGCAGGCTCTGCTCGACAAGATCGCGACGGACGGGACGGCGGGCTACGGCGCCGAGATCGTCGCCGTCGGCGCCGACCGCGACGGCATCGCGGGGCTCGAACGCGCCGAGCAGGCCGGGATTCCCACCTTCGTCTGCCGGGTGAAGGACCACGCGACCCGCGACGAGTGGGACGCGGCCCTCGCCGACGCGACCGCCTCGTACAGCCCCGATCTGGTCGTCTCGGCCGGGTTCATGAAGATCGTGGGGAAGCGATTCCTCGCACGGTTCGGCGGGCGGTTCGTCAATACGCACCCCGCCCTGCTGCCCAGTTTCCCGGGGGCCCACGGTGTGCGCGACGCGCTCGCGTACGGCGCGAAGGTCACGGGATGCACCGTCCACTTCGTCGACGACGGCGTCGACACCGGCCCGATCATCGCCCAGGGCGTGGTCCCGGTCGGGGATGAGGACGACGAGAGCGCTCTGCACGAGCGCATCAAGGAAGTCGAGCGAAGGCTGCTCGTCGATGTCGTGGGGCGTCTGGCCCGTAACGGCTACCGCATTGAGGGACGAAAGGTACTTATCCCGTGACCGCCGAAGGTACGCACGGTTCGCAGCGCCCCATCAAGCGCGCGCTCATCAGCGTCTATGACAAGACCGGGCTCGAGGAGCTCGCGCGCGGGCTGCACGAGGCCGGCGTCGAGCTCGTCTCGACCGGTTCGACCGCCGCGAAGATCGCCGCCACCGGGGTGCCCGTCACCAAGGTCGAGGAGCTCACCGGCTTCCCCGAGTGCCTGGACGGCCGGGTCAAGACGCTGCACCCGCGCGTGCACGCCGGGATTCTCGCCGACCTGCGCCTGGAGGACCACCAGCGGCAGCTCGCCGACCTCGGCATCGAGCCCTTCCAGTTGGTCGTCGTGAACCTCTACCCCTTCAAGGCGACCGTCGCCTCCGGCGCGACGCCCGACGAGTGCGTCGAGCAGATCGACATCGGCGGCCCCTCGATGGTCCGCGCCGCCGCCAAGAACCACCCCTCGGTGTCGGTCATCACGAGCCCCGGCCGGTACGCCGACGTGCTCGCGGCCGTCCGTGACGGCGGTTTCGACCTGACCGCGCGCAAGCGCCTCGCTGCTGAAGCGTTCCGCCACACCGCCGAGTACGACCTCGCGGTCGCCTCCTGGTTCGCGGACGACTACGCCTCGGACGGCACGGACTTCCCCGAGTTCCTCGGCAGCGCGTACGCCCGCAAGAACGTCCTGCGTTACGGCGAGAACCCGCACCAGGGCGCCGCCCTCTATGTCGACGGCAACGGCGGCCTCGCCGAGGCCGAGCAGCTGCACGGCAAGGAGATGTCGTACAACAACTACACGGACACGGACGCCGCGCGCCGTGCCGCGTACGACCACGACGACCCCTGCGTCGCGATCATCAAGCACGCCAACCCCTGTGGCATCGCGATCGGTTCGAACGTCGCCGAGGCGCACCGCAAGGCGCACGCCTGTGACCCGCTCTCCGCGTTCGGCGGCGTGATCGCCGTCAACCGCCCGGTCTCCAAGGAGATGGCGGAGCAGGTCGCCGACATCTTCACCGAGGTCATCGTCGCGCCGGAGTACGAGGACGGCGCCCTCGAAGTCCTCACCAAGAAGAAGAACATCCGCGTCCTGCGCGCCCACCAGGCCCCGGCCAACACGGTGGAGGTCAAGCAGATCGACGGCGGCGCGCTCCTCCAGATCACCGACCGCCTCCAGGCCGACGGCGACAACCCCGCCAACTGGACGCTCGCCACGGGCGACGCCCTGAACGCGGGCGAGCTCGCCGAACTGGCCTTCGCCTGGAAGGCGTCGCGCGCGGTGAAGTCCAATGCGATCCTGCTCGCCAAGGACGGTGCCTCGGTCGGCGTCGGCATGGGCCAGGTCAACCGCGTCGACTCCGCGAAGCTCGCCGTCGAGCGGGCGGGCGAGGAGCGCGCACACGGCGCGTACGCCGCTTCGGACGCGTTCTTCCCGTTCCCCGACGGCCTGGAGATCCTGACCGCCGCGGGCGTCAAGGCCGTGGTGCAGCCGGGCGGTTCGGTCCGTGACGAGCTGGTCGTCGAGGCCGCGAAGAAGGCGGGCGTGACGATGTACTTCACCGGCACGCGGCACTTCTTCCACTGACCTCGCCACGCACGGCTCACCGCTCACCGCTCACCACAACGGGCCGTGCCCCCCTCAAGAGGGGGGCACGGCCCGTTGGTTGACTGCCCGCCTCAGTAGCGGGGGCGGTTGAACCAGGCGGTGCCGCTGGGCACGACCGGGGCGACCGTGATGATGACTGCGAAAGCGACCCAGATCAGCGGGAAGATGATGGCGCTTGCGAGGCCCGTGTCCATACCGACGAAGAGGTAGATGAGACCGACGACGCCGCCGAGCGCCCCATAGACCACCGTGGTGATGCGGACGCCTTGGGCACCGCGGCTGAACTTCACCCCGAGCGTGATCGACAGGGCAGCCAGTGCCGCGAAAACGAGCGCGAGGATTACGAGCACGCCGGTGGCCATGTCACCGAAGTCACTGGTGTCATTGAGGCCGATGTCGTCGGCGCTGTTCGACACGTCGCTGGCGATGGCGGCGAAGTAGAGGAAGCCGATCGCGCCGAGAATCTGCGTAGCCGAGATCAAGAACAGGAAGACCCGGGCGGTGACCAGGAGCCCCGGCATCGACTGCGGCAGCATGTTGTTGCCGCCCGGGTAGCCGGGGTACGCCGGCTGCTGCGGGTAGCCGTAGCCCTGCTGCGGCGGGACGCCGGGAGGGGCCTGGGGGTAGCCGTATCCGGGAGCGGCCGAGGGCTGCTGGGGCGGCTGCCCGTAGGGGTTGTTCGGGTCGCCGTAACTCATGGCGGTCTTCCTCCGTCGGGTAATGCGGGGACGACGCGGCACATCACGGAGGAAAGTTCTACAGATGCGGTCCGTCCCCCCGACACTGCCCGCGGCACTGTGTCGCATATCGTTCTTTAGGCCAGGCTTATTTGTCCAGCCGCATTCGGTATGTGTTGTGCAAGTGCAACAGAGCTGGTCAGGTCTCGGCACACAGCTGGGACACAGCCGGCCCGCAGGGCCGACCTGATTGGTACCGGGCGGGTCCCATCCGGGAAGATGGAGTCATGACCGCCCAGATTCTCGATGGCAAGGCCACCGCAGCCGCGATCAAGTCCGAACTGACCGCCCGCGTGGCGGCCCTGAAGGAGAGGGGCTACACGCCCGGTCTCGGGACTGTCCTGGTCGGTGACGACCCGGGCAGCCAGAAGTACGTCGCCGGGAAGCACCGCGACTGCGCGCAGGTCGGTATCGCCTCCATCCAGCGCGAGCTGCCCGCCACCGCGACACAGGAGGAGATCGAGGCCGTCGTCCGCGAGCTCAACGACGACCCGGCCTGCACCGGTTACATCGTGCAGCTCCCGCTGCCCAAGGGCATCGACGAGAACCGCGTCCTCGAACTGATGGACCCGGACAAGGACGCCGACGGCCTGCACCCGATGAACCTCGGCCGCCTCGTCCTGAACGAGCCCGCGCCGCTGCCCTGTACGCCCTACGGCATCATCCAGCTGCTCCGTCAGTACGGCGTGGAGATCAACGGCGCCGAGGTCGTGGTCGTCGGCCGCGGCGTCACCATCGGCCGCTCCATGCCGCTGCTGCTCACCCGCCGCTCGGAGAACGCGACGGTGACGCAGTGCCACACCGGCACGCGCGACCTGTCCTTCCACCTGAAGAAGGCCGACATCATCGTGGCCGCGGCGGGCGTGCCGCACCTGATCAAGCCCGAGGACGTGCAGCAGGGCGCCGCGGTCCTGGACGTCGGCGTCTCGCGCGACGAGACCGGCAAGATCGTCGGGGACGTGCACCCGGGCGTCCGCGAGGTCGCCGGGTGGATCTCGCCGAACCCCGGTGGTGTCGGCCCGATGACGCGCGCCCAGCTGCTCGTCAACGTGGTCGAGGCGGCCGAGCGCGCCGCGTCCGCCGCCGCGAGCTGAACCGGGAAAGGGTGAGCCCATGAGCGCCGAACCTGATCGAGGGGCATCGCCGGCGGACGTCACGGATGCGGACGTGGCGCAGGGAACGGACGTGGCGGACGTCACGGAGTCCGAGGCCGTCGAGGACACCGAGGCCAAGGGTGCCGTCAGCGCCCCCGGCCCCGACGGGCCGAGGAAGACCACGCGGCGCTTTCCGCTGCTGACCCGGGACACCGCGCGCCCCGAGGGCGGCGGCCGGGCGGCGGCGGGCGACGCCCCCGCGCCCGCCCGGCAGTGGCCGCTGCTCACCGTGCTCTCCACGGTGGGCCTCGGGCTGCTCCTGACGGCCTTCGACGTGTTCCGCGTCGGCACGATACTGATCGGCCTCGCGCTGATCGCGGGCGCCGTCATGCGGTGGGCGCTGCCCGGCGTCGGCATGCTGGCCGTCCGCTCGCGCTTCACGGACATGGTCACGTACGGGGTGCTCGGCGTCGTCATCGTGCTGCTCGCGATGATGGCGCAGCCCGAGCCATGGCTGCAGATCCCGTTCCTGGGCGACACGCTGCACCGGACGATCACCACCTAGCGGTGGGTAGCACACGGCCGTGACGGTGGCCCGTCCTCCCCCCGGGGGACGGGCCACCGCCGCGTCGGGGCGAGGATCAGCCGCAGGCCGATGCGGACGTGTAGGACGCCGCCTTGAACCCGACGCGGGTGCTCACCTGGATGTAGTGGGCGCCGCCGCCCTTGGTGCGCTTGATCCAGAAGTCGTGCTTGGTGCCGTCGTACTTGTGGATCTCGAAGTTGCCCTCGTAGTGGCTGAAGCTGAGCTTGCTGTCGTTCTTGCCGAACGTGTTCTTCCCGACGATGCCGTCGGCGGGAAGGCTGCGGGCGCGCTGCCAGTTCTGGGTCGCCGTCTTCGTGCCGGCGCCGAACCAGCAGTCCACGTCGGAGTACGCGAGGTTGCCGTCCGCCCACAGGACCGCCTGCCACAGGGCGGTGGCGTTGCTGTGCGCGTGCGACGCGGTGCTCAGCAGGCCCTCGTCGCCCCAGTCGTCGTTGATGGACCCCTGGCCCGAGACGTAGCCGGAGCCGGCGTCGGCCGACGCCGGAGTCGTGCCGAGGGCGATGCCTCCGCCGAGGGCGGCGATGACGGCCGCCGTGGCGGCCTTCTTACGCAGTGACATGGGCTTACGCAGTGACATGGGCTTACGCAGTGACATGGGCTTACGCAGTGACATGGGCTTACGCAGTGACATGGGCTTACGCAGTGACATGGGTTCATTCCCTTCCCGGGGCGCGGCCCGGGTCCCCCCGTTGGGTCCCCCGTCGAGCCGCCCACCGAACTGCCGGGCGCCGATGGTCGGTCGGCGTCCGTGGTGCTGGTCCAGAAGCTACGGGCGGCCCGGCCGGGCGTCGTCCCGCACTCGGTTGATTCGCCGGTGCACCGTGCGCGGTAGCCGCTCGGTTCCTGCAACTTCCGCTGTACCGCAGTGGTTTGACGTTCCGGTGCGCGCACCGGGGCTACGCTGCGGCGATGCGGATCCGCCCCCTCGTCGCCGACACGTCGGTCGCGGTCGCCCTGACCACGGTCGCCGTGCTCCTCGGGCAGGAGTCGGCGCGGCAGGGGTGGCCCGAACTCGACGCGTGGGGCTACCTGTTGGTGGCCTTGGTCAACGTGCCGATCGCCGCCAGGAGCAGAGCGCCGCTCACCGTCCTCCTCACCGTGCACCTGGCATGGATCGCGTACGTCACCGCCGGCTACTGGCCCGTGGTGAACACCTTCGGCCCCATGCTCGCCGTCTACACCGTCGCCGCCCTGAGGCCTGCGCGCACCTCCCTGTTCTGCGCGGCCCTGATGAGCGCCGTGTGGATCTACGCGGGCCTGGTGAGCGAGGGGTCGGCCATGGCGTCCGTGATCGGTCAGGCCATCGGCTTCCCCCTGGTGATCTGGCGGTTCGGACACGTCGCGCGCCGCTCGGCGGAGCTGGCCCGGCAGCTCAAGCGTGAGCAGGACGAACGGGCGCGGCGCGAGGTCGCCGAGGAACGTGGGCGCATAGCACGGGAGTTGCACGATGTCGTCGCCCACCACATGTCGGTGATATCCGTGCAGGCGGGCCTCGCGAAGTTCGTCTTCACCTCGGATCCGGCCACCGCCCACGCCGCGCTCTCCACCATCTCCGGCACCAGCGGCGAGGCGCTGGAGGAGCTGCGCCGCATGCTGCGGGTGCTCCGGGCGCGCGAGGACGGCGACGGGGCGCCCGACGCGCCGATGCCGGGGCTCGCGCGGCTCGGTGAGATGGTCGAGCGGGTGCGGGCCGGGGGAGTCGACGTGGAACTGCGCGTCGAGGGGGCACCGCGCCAGCTCGCCCCCGGGATCGAACTCTGTGCGTACCGCGTGGTCCAGGAGGCCCTGACCAACGTGCTGAAGCACGCGCCGGGAGCCGGCGCGACGGTCGAACTGCGGTACCAGCCGCACCACGTGACGGTTTCGGTCACCAATGACGGGGCGGGGGTGATTCCGGACAGAGTGGGCACGGGGAGCGGCCATGGGTTGATTGGGATGCGGGAGCGGGCCAAGCTCTACGGCGGGACGATCGGCATCGGCCCGCTGAGCGATGGAGGGTTCGCCGTGCGGCTGACCCTGCCGACCTCCGCGCGGGCCGCATCGCAGGGGGACGACGCGACTTAAATGACCAGGGTGCTCGTGGTCGACGACCAGTTCCTCATCCGGGCCGGTCTGGCGGGGCTGCTGCGCGCCGCGCCCGGTATCGAGGTCGTCGGTGAGGCGAGTGACGGGGCGGAGGCCGTCGAGCTCGCCGCGACGACCCGGCCCGACGTGGTCCTGATGGACATCCGCATGCCCGGCATGAGCGGCATCGTGGCCACCGAGAAGATCCTCGCCGAGGCACCCGAACCGCCGCCGCGCGTCCTGGTGTTGACCACGTTCGACCTCGACGAGTACGTGTACGGGGCGCTGCGGGCCGGAGCTTCGGGCTTCCTGCTCAAGGACTCCGGGCCCGAGCGCCTGCTCGCTGCGGTGGCCGCCGTCGGTGGCGGCGACGCGCTCTTCGCGCCCAGCGTCACCTGCCGCCTGGTCGAGGCCTTCGCCCGGCAGGCCGGAGCCGGAGCCGGGGCCGGGGCCGCCGGGGCGGGAGCCGGAGCCGGTGACTGCGCGGAGCAGCCGCCCGATCTGCGGGCGCTGACCCTGCGCGAGGTCGAGGTCCTGAAGCTGATCGCTACGGGTCTTTCCAACGCGGACATCGCCGACCGCCTCTACATCAGCGAGGCCACCGTCAAGACCCACCTCAACCGGACCATGTCCAAACTCGACCTGGACAGCAGGGCGCAGGCGGTGGTGGTGGCGTACGAGACGGGTCTCGTCACGCCGGGAAGCGGCGGGCGCTGACGGCGGAGGTTAGCGCCGAAAACGAAGACGGCGCCCGTCCTCTCCCCCGTGGGAGGACGAGCGCCGCCGGTCTGTGGGGGCCGTTCCAACGGGAACTAGCGTCATGCCCCCGCCAATTCCGTACAAGGGATGCCTTGCCCCTGTGGCACGGAGGTGACCATTCCGCAACGGTGTTTCCAGCCCGCAACAGGACGCCGCGAACCGCAACCCGGGGTTCCGCATCGTGGAGGGGGACAGCGATGGGACACTGGACGCCGGACCGCACGGAGTGCGACGGTGCACGCCGTGGGCCCGAATGCTCCCGTGCGCCCCCGGACCGGGAACTGACATCCTGACTTTTGGCATCCCTCTGGGTAGCCCATGACAGGAGCAGCGGGGGGCTGCCTCATGGGCAGAGCGGGGGGAACCACGCGCGGGGGGCACGTTGGCACGTACGGGGGGAATGAGGGGGAGTAATGCCTCGTTGGAAGGCACTACCGGATGAGCTGGATCCGCAGGTCAGGGAGTTCGCCAGTCAGCTGCGCAGGCTCGTCGACCGCAGTGGTCTGAGCATCGCCGCGGTGTCGGACCGCACCGGGTACAGCAAGACGTCGTGGGAGCGCTATCTGAACGGGCGCCTGCTCGCTCCGAAGGGTGCGATCGTCGCGCTTGCCGAGGTGACGGGCACCAACCCGGTTCACCTCATCACCATGTGGGAACTCGCCGAGCGCGCGTGGAGCCGCTCCGAGATGCGGCACGACATGACCATGCAGGCGATCCGGATCTCCCAGGCGCGGGCCGCGCTCGGCGAACTGGGGACGACTCCGCCCAAGGGCAAGGCCAAGGGCCCCGGGAGCGGCGGCACGGCGCACAACGGCGCCGCGGGCCCCCTGGCCGGTCCTGGTGTCGGTGGAGGTGCCGGTGCGGGGGTCGATTCCGCGGACCGCCCGGACCGCCCGGACCGCCAGGACCATCCGGACCGCCCCGACCGAGGCGACCGTTCCAGCAGCCCCGGCGGGAGCGTCACCGGAGTCGCGGGCCCCGCGGGTGTCTCGCCCACGATGCCGCCACCGGCACCGTCGTACGGCCCCAGTGGCTCCGGTGGCTCCGGTGGCCCTGGCAGCCCCGGCGGCCCCGGCGGTGACTCGCCCGACCGGCAGCGGCGGCGCAGGAAGCTGACGATGTTCCTGGCGGGCGTCGTCGGCGCGCTGGTCGTCATAGCCGCGGCCGTCTTCCTGACCGACTTCGGCAAGGACGACAAGAGCAACGAAGGCGCCAAGCCTCCGGCATCGCCCAGCACGAGCGACAAGGACCTGCCCGCCGGCGTCGAGTGCAGTGGCAAGAGCTGCACCGGCAAGGACCCGGAGACCATGGGCTGCGGCGGCGAGTTGGCCGCCACGACGACGCGCGCGACGGTGGGCGAGGCCCTGATCGAGGTCCGCTACAGCAAGACGTGCGGGGCGGCATGGGCGCGTATCACCCAGGCGGCGCCGGGCGACAAGGTCACGATCTCGGGGGACGGCGCCAAGCAGAACGGCACCGTCAACGCGGACTTCGACGCCTACACGCCGATGGTGGCCGTCAAGGACGGTGCGTCGGCGGAGGCCTGCGCGACCCTCAAGGCGGGCCAGACCGGCTGCACGAAGTAGGAACCGGACGGCTGCACGAAGCAAGAACAAAGGAGAGCACCCGGCCGGGGGGTGGCCGGGTGCAAGGGGGGAACCGACGGGAGTGGGCGGCCACCACCTCAGGGGGGGGGGGGGGAGCGTGGCGGCCGCCTGGGGGTGTGACCACTCCCGTGGGGGTACAGGTGCGTGTGCCCTCACTCGCCCAAGACATGCCTGTCGATTTCGCGGAAATTTCGTGGACGCCGAACGGGGCCCGAGAATCGCGGCCGGGCGGCCCGCGTGGATCTCTGTGGGGTGGGCCACACCCTCCCGGGGTTCGGGGGTCGGCGGGGCGCGATAGCCTGAGCGGCGGATCTCTCTTGATGCCAAGAGATCGATCATCGAGGGCGTCGGTGGGGATCCAGCACAAGGGGACCCCGCACAAGGGGCTGGGACCCTCACCGCCAGCTGTCTTACGGAGATCGCCATGACCCGCACTCCCGTGAATGTCACCGTCACCGGCGCGGCCGGCCAGATCGGCTACGCGCTGCTCTTCCGCATCGCGTCCGGCCACCTGCTCGGCGCGGACGTGCCGGTCAATCTGCGACTGCTCGAGATCACGCCGGCCCTGAAGGCCGCCGAGGGCACCGCCATGGAGCTCGACGACTGCGCCTTCCCGCTGCTGAACTCGATCGAGATCAGCGACGACCCGAACGTCGCCTTCGACGGCACCAACGTCGCCCTCCTCGTCGGCGCCCGCCCGCGCACCAAGGGCATGGAGCGCGGTGACCTCCTGGAGGCCAACGGCGGCATCTTCAAGCCGCAGGGCAAGGCGATCAACGACAACGCCGCGGACGACATCAAGGTCCTCGTCGTGGGCAACCCGGCCAACACCAACGCGCTCATCGCGCAGGCCGCGGCCCCGGACGTACCGGCCGAGCGCTTCACCGCGATGACCCGCCTCGACCACAACCGCGCGCTGTCGCAGCTGGCGAAGAAGACCGGCTCGTCGGTCTCCGACATCAAGCGCCTGACCATCTGGGGCAACCACTCGGCCACCCAGTACCCCGACATCTTCCACGCGGAGATCGCCGGCAAGAACGCCGCGGACGTCGTGAGCGACCAGGCCTGGCTCGCCGACGAGTTCATCCCGACCGTCGCCAAGCGCGGCGCCGCGATCATCGAGGCCCGTGGCGCGTCCTCGGCCGCCTCCGCCGCCAACGCCGCCATCGACCACGTCCACACGTGGGTGAACGGCACGGGCGCCGGTGACTGGACCTCGATGGGTATCCCGTCGGACGGTTCGTACGGCGTTCCGGAGGGCCTCATCTCCTCCTTCCCCGTCACCACCAAGGACGGCAAGTACGAGATCGTCCAGGGCCTGGAGATCAACGAGTTCTCCCGCACGCGCATCGACGCGTCCGTGCAGGAGCTCACCGAGGAGCGCGAGGCGGTCCGCGGCCTCGGCCTCATCTAGTACGACACGTACGCCACCCCACGTCACCCCCGGCAGCCGCCCGACCGGCAGTCGGGGGTGACGTGCGTCCGGCCACGCCGCCAGATGAACGTCTCCGGATGACCTCTGTTGCGCACCTGCTCGCCGATGTAGTACTTCTTATACATGAGCGAGCAAGTGCACAACAGGTTGGCGATGGTGCGCGCGGAGCGGAAAGTGTCGCGTCAGAGCCTGGCCGAGGCGGTGGGGGTCCACTACCAGACCATCGGCTACATCGAGCGCGGGCAGTACAACCCGAGCCTCGACCTGGCGCTGAAGATCGCGGTGTTCTTCGGGCTGCCGGTGGAGGCGCTGTTCTCCCTCGAGCCGTTCCGCCCGCTCACGGACGAGGTCTACGGGAGGAGTCAGGCATGACGGACCAGCAGATGACGCAGACGGAGGCGCGACCGATGACCGGGTACGACCGGCGGATGCTCGCTCTCATGAACCGGCGCGAGGGAGCGCCGATGTACGCGACCGCCGCGCGCAGGCGACTGGTGGTTTGCGCCCACATCGCGCTGACCGTGGCGAGCATCGCGACCTGGCTGCTCTCGGCCGTCGGCGACCAGCGCTGGGCGACGTGGACGATGCTCGGTCTCGCTCTGCCCTGGTGTGTCGCCACCGGCGCCATCAACGCGTCCACGCGCGGCCTCCTCGAACTGCGCGAACGCGCCCTGGATGAGCGGCAGCGCGCGGAGCGGGTCCGGGTGGCGGCCCGTGCCCGTCAGCTGATGCTGTGGCTGCTCCTCGCGGCCGCCGTCGCCGCGGGATTCGCGGCGCACAAGGGCTGGGACACCGAGGACCTGCTCTTCCCCGCCCTCTTCACCGTGTTCGTCGTGCACTGGCTGATGCCGCTGTGGGTCGCGGGCCTCGCGGTTCAGGATGAGCCCGCGGACTTCGACGAGGCCGGCGAGTAGCGCGCTGTACGGGTAGTCCGTAGTACGTGTAGCGCTCAGTACGTGGCCGGCTTGGCCGTCACCTGGCCCCGCAGCTGAGAAACGTCCACGGAGTCCTCGTCGGACGGAGTCTTCGTCGGGACCGGCTTGTCGTAGTCGCTGAGCTTCAGCGTCGAGTCGGTCCCTCCGCCTTTCTCCGTGGCCCTGACCAGGTACGGAGTGCCTTCCGTCGCGACGTACAACGTGGTCGTCCTGCCGTCCTCCCTGCCGGTGACGGGAATGACGGACGTGCCGTCGACCTTCGTCGTCTCGCCCTTCCTCAGGGCCGTGTTGTCGTCGGACTTGTTCTTCACCTCGTCCTGGATCGCGTTCAGGTCGCAGACCCCGGCCATGTCCCTGAGCAGGGCGTCGTCGGTCGTGCCGTAGAGATAGCGGTCCCCGATCACCTCGGCCGCCGCCTCGCCCCGGCCGCCGGGGAGCTGGGCCTTCCAGAAGGCGAGGTCGGGCTTCATCCAGACCTTCTTGCCTTGTTTGATCAGTTCGAGGCCGCCGCCGTCGTCGGCCATGCGCAGCGAGCCGACGCAGTTGTCGTCCTGGTCCAGGGTGAGGTCCATGGAGACCGGTTCGTCGCCGTCCGTGTTCGCGCCCCGCTGCTCCAGCTTCAGATGGACGGACTTCGCGTCGAGCAGCTCCCGCTGCGCCTTGTCGGAGATCTCCTGGGCGCTCAGATCCTCCGTGTCGGCGAGGGCGGCAGCCGGTGCGACCAGCAACGCGGCAGCCGTGCAGGTGGCCGTGCAGGCCGCGGTGGCCCAGGTCCGCCGCTTGGATGTTCCACGCATAGCGCCACCTCCATGGGTGAAACCCACAAACCATCCTTCGAGCGTACGTTTCACCCCAGGTGCCTGCACGCGCAGTGACACAGCGCACTTTCAGTTATGTAATGCGCATGGTTTCTCCGCCCTGGGGCATGTGCACCCGGCTACCGCGCGTGACCGGCGGGGCGTATGACAGGAATGGAAGGCAAACGGGACGTGTCCGCACAACAGACCATCCACGTGGGCGGAGAGTGGCGCGACGCCCTCTCCGGCGCCACACGCGAGATCCTCGACCCGGCTGACGCCAAGCCGTTCGCACTGATCGCCGAGGGCGGCACCGAGGACACCGACGCGGCCATCGCCGCCGCACGCGAGGCGTTCGACCACGGACCGTGGCCGGCCACGCCCGTCGCCGAGCGGGCCGCACTGCTGCGCCGCGTGGCCGACCTCCTCGTACGCGACCGGGAGAAGATCGGGCTCCTGGAGAGCCGCGACGCCGGCAAGACCGTCGAGGAGGGCCGCGTCGACGTCGACTGCGTCGCCGACGCCTTCCGTTACTTCGCCGACCTGGTGATCGGCGAGGGCGCGGGCCGCGTGGTCGACGCCGGCTCCGACGACATCCACAGCGTCGTCGTGCACGAGCCCGTCGGCGTCTGCACGATGATCACCCCGTGGAACTACCCGCTCCTCCAGGCCAGCTGGAAGATCGCCCCCGCGCTCGCCGCGGGCAACACCTTCGTCATCAAGCCGAGTGAGGTCACTCCGCTGACGACGGTCGCGCTGATCGAGCTGCTCGTCGAGGCGGGTCTGCCGTCCGGCGTCGCCAACATCGTGACCGGCCCCGGCCACACCGTCGGCGCACGCCTGTCCGACCACCCCGACGTCGACCTGGTCTCCTTCACCGGCGGCCTCGTCTCCGGCACCAAGGTCGCCCAGGCCGCCGCCCTCGGCGTCAAGAAGGTCGCCCTCGAACTCGGCGGCAAGAACCCGAACGTCGTCTTCGCCGACGCCTGCGCCACCGAAGAAGGCTTCGACACCGCCGTCGACCAGGCGCTGAACGCCGCCTTCATCCACAGCGGGCAGGTCTGCTCCGCCGGTGGCCGCCTCATCATCGAGGAGTCGGTGCGCGAGCGCTTCGTCGCCGAACTCGCCCGCCGTGCGAGCAGGATCAAGCTCGGCCGCGGCACCGAGGACGGCGTGGAGTGCGGCCCGCTCGTCTCGCAGCAGCAGCGCGAGAAGACGGAGATGTACGTCGCCTCCGCCCTGGAGGAAGGCGCCGTCCTGCGCACCGGCGGCAAGCGCCCCGAGCCCAGCGAAACGCGCCCCGCGACCGGCTACTTCTACGAGCCGACCGTGCTCGACCAGTGCCACCGCGAGATGAAGGTCGTGCGCGAGGAGGTCTTCGGCCCGGTCCTGACCGTCGAGACCTTCCGCACCGAGGACGAGGCCGTCGCGCTCGCCAACGACACCGAGTACGGCCTCGCGGGCGCCGTCTGGACCAACGACGCCGGCCTCGGCCGCCGCATGGCCCGGCGGCTGCGCCACGGCACGGTCTGGATCAACGACTTCCACCCCTACCTTCCGCAGGCGGAGTGGGGCGGCTTCGGCAAGAGCGGCGTCGGGCGCGAGCTCGGACCCGCCGGGCTCGCCGAGTACCGCGAGTCCAAGCACATCTACCAGAACCTCGCTCCGCAGCCGGTCCGCTGGTTCACGGGCTGAGGCCCGAAGCACTCAGGCGTGCGCGGGGGCGGCAGTCCCGCCCCCGCGCACGTATCTGTATCCGTACATCCGAGCACCCCCCGCTCTATACGCGCAAGCACCTTGGCACCACACCTCGCAGGAAGAGGAGCAGCACGCATGGCTGAGACCACTGAGTACGACTACGTCATCGTCGGTGGCGGAACCGCAGGGTCGGTGATCGCGTCCCGGCTCACCGAGGACCCGGGCGTCACCGTCGCCGTCATCGAGGGCGGCCCCAGCGACATCGACCGCGAGGACGTCCTCACGCTGCGCCGCTGGCTCGGCCTGCTCGGCGGCGACCTCGACTACGGCTACACCACCACCGAGCAGCCGCGCGGCAACTCGCACATCCTGCACAGCCGCGCCAAGGTCCTCGGCGGCTGCTCGTCGCACAACACCCTGATCTCCTTCAAGCCGCTGCCCTCCGACTGGGACGAGTGGGAAGAGGCCGGTGCCACCGGCTGGGGCGCCAAGGCGATGGACCCCTTCTTCGGCAAGCTGCGCAACAACATCGTGCGCGTCGCCAAGAAGGACCAGAACCAGATCGCCACCGACTGGGTCGAGGCGACGAAGAGCGCGCTCGGCGTCCCCGAGGTCGTCGGCTTCAACGACAAGCCCTTCGACGAGGGCGTCGGCTTCTTCGACCTGTCGTACCACCCGGAGAACAACAAGCGTTCCTCCGCGTCCGTCGCCTACCTCCACCCCCACATGGAGGCCGGCGACCGCCCGAACCTCCGCCTCTTCCTGGAGACGTGGGCCACCAAGTTGGAGCTCGAAGGCAAGACCGCGCGCGGCGTGCACATCCGTACGAAGGACGGCGCCGAGCAGCTGCTCACCGCCCGCCGCGAGGTCCTGGTCTGCGCGGGCGCCGTCGACACCCCGCGCCTGCTCATGCACTCCGGCATCGGCCCGGCGAAGGACCTCGAAGCCCTCGGCATCCCGGTCGTGCACGACCTGCCGGGCGTCGGCGAGAACCTCCTGGACCACCCCGAGTCGGTCATCGTCTGGGAGACGAACGGGCCGATCCCCGGCAACTCCGCGATGGACTCCGACGCGGGCCTCTTCGTCAAGCGGGACCCGGAGCACAAGGGCCCCGACCTGATGTTCCACTTCTACCAAATTCCGTTCACGGACAACCCGGAGCGCCTGGGCTACGAACGCCCGGAGCACGGCGTATCGATGACGCCGAACATCCCCAAGTCCCGTGCGCGCGGCCGTGTCTACCTGACGTCGGCCGACCCCGAGGTGAAGCCCGCCCTCGACTTCAAGTACTTCGAGTACGACGAGAACGGCGTCGACTACGACGGTCAGACCCTCGTCGACGGCATCAAGCTGGCCCGCAAGGTCGCGCAGGCCGAGCCCTTCGCCAAGTGGCTCAAGCGCGAGGTCTTCCCCGGCCCCGATGTCACCGACGACGCCGAGATCAGCGAACTCGTGCGCAAGGCCGCGCACACCGTCTACCACCCGGCGGGAACCTGCCGCATGGGTGCCACCACCGACGAACTCGCCGTGGTGGACCCGGAGTTGAAGATCCGGGGACTTCAAGGAATCCGTATCGCGGACGCATCCGTCTTCCCGACGATGCCCGCCGTGAACCCGATGATCGGAGTGCTCATGGTCGGGGAGAAGTGTGCCGAGATGCTGGGTGGTGACGGCCGATGAGCGAGGCCTTGGTGAAAACAACGCAAGACACGGCACCGGAGTCCGCGGACGGACCCGTCTTCGCCGTCGAGAACCTCTGGAAGGTGTTCGGCCCGAAGGCGGACCGAATACCGGGCGACACGTCCCTCCATGACCTCACCCCCGCCGAACTGCGCGAGCAGACCGGCTGCACCGCCGCCGTGCGCGATGTGTCCTTCGAGGTCAAGAAGGGCGAGGTCTTCGTCGTCATGGGCCTCTCGGGCTCCGGCAAGTCGACGCTCGTACGCTGCCTCACCCGGCTCATCGAGCCGACATCGGGGTCCATCGCGATCGACGGCGAGGACGTCCTGGGCATGGACAAGGCGCGCCTTCGCGAACTGCGCAGGCACCGCGCCGCCATGGTCTTCCAGCACTTCGGCCTCCTCCCGCACCGCACCGTCCTCGACAACGTCGCGTACGGCCTGGAGATCCAGGGCGTCGGCAAGGCCGAGCGCCGCGCCAAGGCGCTCGAAGTCGTCGCCAAGGTCGGCCTCGAAGGCCTCGAACAGCGCAAGCCCGGACAGCTCTCCGGCGGCCAGCAGCAGCGCGTCGGCCTCGCCCGCGCCCTCGCCGTCGACCCCGAGGTCCTGCTCTTCGACGAGCCGTTCAGCGCCCTCGACCCGCTCATCCGTCGCGACATGCAGGAAGAAGTCATCCGCCTGCACCGCGAGGAGGGCCGCACGATGGTCTTCATCACCCACGACCTCAGCGAGGCCCTGCGCCTGGGCGACCGCATCGCGCTGATGCGCGACGGCCGCATCGTGCAGCTCGGCACGCCCGAGGAGATCGTCGGCTCCCCGGCCGACGACTACGTACGCGACTTCGTACGGGACGTGGCGCGCGCCGACGTGATGAGCGTGCGCACCGCCATGCGCCCCGCGGACACCGACGAGCAGGACCGCGGCCCGGCGCTCGCGCCGGACGCCAAGGTCGCCGACGCCATCGAGGCCGTCGCCAAGTCCGGCTTCCCGGTGCGTGTGATGGACGGCCCCCGCTGCCTCGGCGTCGTCGACCACGAGGCGCTGCTCGGCGTCGTCGCGGGCGTGGCCCCGGCGGACGGGCGTGTGACGAAGCCCGACAAGGGTCGCTCCGATACCGGCGAGGTGGTCGCCTGATGGCCACCGCCACCGCTTCGACTCCCGTACGCGACTCGGGAATCGGCGCGCTCCTGCGCCACCGTGCCGTCGGCAAGCTGGTGCTGCTCGCCGTCGCCGCCGCGATCCTCATCCCCATCGTCAACGCCAAGTGGGCGTCCGGCGCCTGGCCCGGTGCGCTCACCGTCGACCTGACGGAGCCGCTCGGCAGGACCACCGACTGGATCATCGACAACCGCGACAGCCACCCGCTGTTCGTCTACGTCCTCGGCAACATCTCCAACGGCATCGTGCTCTCCATCCGCGGCGTCTACCTGGTGCTGCTCGCGGCCGGCTGGGCCGGAGTGACCGTCGGCGCCGCGCTCGTCGCCTGGCGGGTGGCGGGCGTGCGGCTCGCGGTCCTTGCCGCCGCCTCGTTCGGCCTGTGCGGGCTGCTCGGCATGTGGGTGCCGACGATGCAGACGCTGTCCCTGATGATCGTGGCCGTGTTCGTCTCCGTCGTCCTCGGCATGCTGCTCGGCCTCGCGGGCGGTCTCAACGACCGGGTCTTCCGCATCCTGCGGCCGGTCCTCGACACCATGCAGGTGCTCCCGGCCTTCTCGTATCTGCTGCCCGTCGCCCTGGTCTTCGGCATCGGCGTGCCCGCCGCGGTCATCGCGACCGTCGTGTACGCGGCTCCGCCGATGGCCCGGCTCACCGCGCTCGGCCTGCGCGGCGCCGACGGCGGCGTGATGGAGGCGGTGACATCGCTCGGCACCACCGCACGCCAGCGCCTGCTCTCCGCGCGCCTCCCGCTGGCCCGCAAGGAACTCCTTCTCGGCCTCAACCAGACGATCATGATGGCGCTCGGCATGGCCGTCATCGCGTCGATGATCGGCGGCGCCGGTCTCGGTGACCGCGTCTACCAGGCCCTCGGCTCGGTGGACGTCGGAGCCGCGCTCGCGGCCGGCATCCCGATCGTGCTGCTCGCCGTGGTCCTGGACCGCGTGACGGGCGCCGCGGGGGAGCGGCTGGGCGCCAACACCCAGGACGACTCGCCGCTGCGGGGCGGGCGCGGCTGGTCCGTGGCAGCGGCGGCCACCGTCGTGGCCGCGCTCGCCGCGCGCTTCGCGGACCGCCTGGAGTGGCCCGAGAGCTGGATCGTGAACATCGCCGAGCCGGTGAACACGGCCAAGGAGTGGATGGTCGACCACATCTACACCGGCGTGCCCGTCGTCGGCGGCACCGCCGACTGGGCCGCGCGCTTCACCACCTGGGTCCTCGACCCGATCCGTGACGGCCTCCAGGGCCTGCCCTGGTGGTCGGTGCTCCTCGTCATCGCGGCCCTCGCCTGGCTGATCGGCACCTGGCAGACCGCGCTCACCGCCGTCCTCGCCATGGCGGCGACCGGCGTACTCGGCGTGTGGAAGCCGTCCCTCGACACGCTCGCGCAGGTCCTTGCGGCCGTCGCCGTCACCGTGGTCCTGGGCTTCGCGATCGGCGTCGCCGCGGCGCGCAGTCCACGCCTGGAGAAGATCCTGAGGCCCGTGCTCGACGTCTTCCAGACGATGCCGCAGTTCGTGTACCTGATCCCGGTCGTGGCCCTCTTCGGCATCGGCCGCGCCCCCGCGGTCGCGGCGGCCATCGTGTACGCGCTGCCCGCCGTCATCCGCATCACCACGCAGGGGCTGCGCCAGGTCGACGCCGCCGCCATGGAGTCGTCCCACTCCCTCGGCGCCACCAGCTGGCAGCAACTGCGCCAGGTCCAGCTCCCGCTGGCCCGCCCGGCGCTCCTGCTCGCCGTCAACCAGGCGGTCGTCCTGATCCTCGCCGTCGTCGTCATCGGCGGTCTGGTGGGCGGTGGCGCACTCGGTTACGAAGCGGTGTTCGGCCTCGCTCAGGGTGACCTGGCCACGGGCCTCGTGGCCGGTGCGGCGATCGTGTGCCTCGGGCTCATGCTCGACCGGGTCACGCAGCCGACGGTACGCCGGGGACACAGCACGAAGAAGGGTGCGTGACATGCGAGTACGTACGCGTGTGATGCGCGTGACGAGTGCGGCGACGGCGGGCTGTGCCCTCCTCGCCCTCTCGGGCTGCGCCTCCGACATGACCAAGCAGGCGTCCCCGTACGCCAACGCCGAGGGCGCCAAGACCGTGACGCTGTCCGTCCAGTCCTGGGTCGGCGCGCAGGCGGACGTGGCCGTCGCCGAGTATCTGCTCAAGCACGAGCTCGGCTACCGGGTCGACAAGGTCCAGATCGACGAGGTCCCCGCCTGGGACGCGCTCAGCCAGGGCCGCGTCGACGCGATCATGGAGGACTGGGGACACCCGGACCAGGAGCAGCGCTACATCAAGGACAAGAAGACCATCGTCCCCGGCGGTGATGTGGGGGTCACCGGGCACATCGGGTGGTACGTCCCGACGTACTTCGCGAAGAAGCACCCGGACGTCACCGACTGGAAGAACCTCAACAAGTACGCGAAGGACTTCCGCACCTCCGAGAGCGGCAGCAAGGGCCAGCTCATGGACGGCTCCCCGTCGTACGTCACGAACGACAAGGCCCTGGTGAAGAACCTCGGTCTGGACTACGAGGTCGTCTTCGCGGGTTCCGAGGCGGCGCAGATCACGCAGATCGAGCAGTTCGCCAAGCAGAAGAAGCCGTTCCTGTCGTACTGGTACAAGCCGCAGTGGCTGTTCGAGAAGGTGCCGATGACGGAGGTGAAGCTGCCCGAGTACAAGGAGGGCTGCGACGCCGACCCCGCCAAGATCAAGTGCGCCTACCCGCACACGCCCCTGCAGAAGTACTTCAACGCCGACTTCGCCAAGAAGGGCGGCGACGCGGCGGAGTTCCTGAAGAACTTCAAGTGGTCGGAGGAGGACCAGAACGAGGTCTCGCTGATGATCGCGGACAAGAAGATGGCGCCGGAGGACGCGGCGAAGGCGTGGGTCGCCGACCATGAGTCGAAGTGGCGGGGCTGGCTGCCTGAGTAACCACGACGCACCGTGCCGGGCCCCGTCAACGAGGGCCCGGCACGGTGCGTCACATGCCGAGGTAGTGGCTGAGGGCGTGCTCGACCTCAGCCATCTCATGCCGGTCGAGGTAGTGCACGGGGTCGCCGTGGATGTACGTGACGTCGACGGAGCGGATCTGGTCGACAAGCAGTCGCGTCAGGGTGCCGGCGATCTCCAGTTCCGGACGGAATACCGCCGCTTGTGCGCTGGTGGACGTCGGGATGATCGTCGCGACGTTCCAGGGCATGGAGGTGGGGCTGAGCACGAGCCCGTACCGACGCCCACGCTGCTCGTGCCCCCGCTTGGCATCGCCGAGGTCGACCCGGTAGACGGCCCCCCGGATCACCAGGCGTCCGGTTCCGTGGAGAGGTCCTCGTCCGCCAGACGTTCCGCCGCCGCTCGCGCCTCAGTCATCCACTCCTCGCGCTCGAGGAGACGCAGGGCGCGGCGGATGACGTCACTCGTGCTGTCGCCGCCTCGCATGGCGGCCTTGATGATGCGTTCGTCCGCCTCTGTGGGCCTGAACCCTATGGTGCTCGCCATGTAGGCCAGCGTAGTCCCGTGTCGAGCATCTGTGCAACGTTTGTTCAACGCGTGGTCGTGCGGTCGCCCGGCCTCTCGGCCGGGCATTCAACGGCGCCTCCACGGCTACCCCAACTCTGCGGCGATGGTCCGCAACGCCTCCGTCGCCCGGATCTGCAGCCCGAGGCCGAACGTGATCCGCGTGGCGCCGAACTCGCCCAGTTCCCGGAGGGAAGGGCCGCCGGGCTTGGCCACCGCGTTGATCGGGCCCTCGACGCCCGCCCGCAGCACCGGCAGCGCCTCCGGAGGCGCCATGATCGGGTAGACGCAGTCCGCGCCCGCCTCGACGTACAGCCGAGCCCGCTCCACCGCCAGCCCGGGATCAGCGACGCCCCGGATGAACGTGTCCACGCGCGCGTTGAGAAACAGCCCCGGGCCCGCGACAGAACGTACTTCCGCCAGGAAGTCCGCCTGCTCGCGCGGGTCCTTCAGAGCGCCGCCCGACGAGCCCGAGTCCTCCAGGTTGCAGCCGACCGCGCCTGTCTCCAGAAGCCGCTCCACCAGCTCCTTCGGCGGCAGCCCGTAGCCGTCCTCGATGTCCGCGGACACCGGCACGGCCTCGCCGACCGACCGCACGATCCGGGCCACCGCCGCGAACATTTCGTCCGGCGGCACCTCCCCGTCCGCGTAACCGAGCGACGCCGCGATCCCCGCACTCGGCGTCGCGAGCGCCGGGAATCCGGCGTCCACGAAGACCCCCGCGCTGGCCGCGTCCCACGGTCCGGGCAGGACCAGCGGGTCACCGGGCGCGCGCCCACGATGCAGCGCGCGGAAATCGTCCGCGAGGCCCACGGCCCGTACCGTCACTGCTCGTACCGTCACGGCGCGTACCCTCCCGGCTCGATCCGGCGGCTGACCATCACCCGGTTCCAGCTGTTGATGACGGTGATCACCCCGATGAGATGGGCGAGTTCGGCCTCGTCGAAGTGTTTCGCCGCCGCCTCGTACGCCGCGTCGGGGACGAACCCGTCCGTGAGGACCGTGACCGCGTCGGTCAGCGCGAGCGCGGCCCGCTCCCGCTCGCTGTAGAGCTCACCCGCCTCCGCCCAGGCGTTGAGGAGAGCGATCCGCTTCGCCGTCTCGCCGTTCTTCACGGCGATGTCCACATGCATGTCCAGACAGAACGCGCACGCGTTGATCTGCGAGGCCCGGATCATCACGAGCTCGGCGAGCACAGGGTCGCCGAGCCCCTTCTTCGCGGCGGCGCTCAGCGCGGCAAGCGCGCTGGTGACGCCCTTGTCGAGGTGGGTGGTCCGAGGGCTCACTTGTGGCCTCCGGCCTTGGCTTCGGCCTTGTAGTGGCCCGGCACCTGACGCGTCGAGACGCCGAAGCGGTTCCACGCGTTGATCACCGTGATCGCGGCGATCAGCTGCGTCAGTTCCTGCTCGTCGAAGAGGGCAGCCGCCCTGTCGTACACCTCGTCCGGCACGAAGCCGTCCGTCAGGACGGTGATCGCCTCGGCCAGTTCGATCGCGGCGACCTCCTTCGCCGTGTAGAAGTGCTGCGACTCCTCCCACGCGCTGAGCTGGATGATCCGCTCCACGCTCTCGCCCGCGGCGAGCGCGTCCTTGCTGTGCATGTCGACGCAGAGCGCGCAGTGGTTGAGCTGCGAGGCGCGGATCTTCACGAGCTCCAGGATCACCGGGTCGACGCCCTTACGGGCCGCCGCGTCGAGCCGGATCATCGCCTTGAACACCTCGGGGGCCTGGGTGTGCCAGTCGAGGCGGGGCGTGTGCTCGTGGACGTATTCCTTGGTCTGCTGCGGCTGTCCGTGGGTGTTGTCGATCGTCGTCATGACATCGAACGTACGGGCACAGTAGCCCACGGGTATGGTCCATTCCCATGGAAGATTCCTGGGCCACTTTGGGTGTCGACCTCCACCTGGAGACCGGGGGAGACGCGACGCGCTCCGGCGTGCGCAAGGGCCTCACGGACGCCCTGCGCGAAGCGGTGCGCGGCGGCAGACTCGCCCCCGGCACCCGCCTCCCCTCGTCCCGCTCCCTCGCCGTGGACCTGGGCATCGCCCGCAACACCGTCGCCGACGCGTACGCCGACCTCGTCGCCGAGGGCTGGCTCACCGCGCGCCAGGGTTCGGGCACCCGCGTCGCCGAACGCGCCGTGCCGCGCCCCGCCGAACCCGCCCCCCACCGCAGGGCCGCGGGCAGCCCGACGTACGACCTGATGCCGGGCACCCCCGACCTCTCCTCGTTCCCGCGCGCCGCCTGGCTCAAGGCCGCGCGCCGGGCCATGGCCACCGCCCCGAACGACGCCCTCGGGTACGGCGATCCGCGCGGCCGCATCGAGCTGCGCACGGCACTCGCCGGGTATCTCTCCCGGGCGCGTGGCGTGCACACGGATCCGGACCGCATCGTCATCTGCGCCGGGTTCGCACAGGGGCTGCGCGTGCTGGGCGGTGTGCTGCGGGCGCGCGGTCTGCGGGAGGTGACGGTCGAGTCGTACGGCCTCGACGTGCACTGGAATCTTCTGCACCGGGCGGGGCTGCGGACAAGGCCGCTGCCCTACGACGAACTGGGCACATCCACCGCGGAGTTGGGGGCCGGATCGGCCAAGGTCGCCCTCCTGACGCCCGCCCACCAGTTCCCCACCGGGGACCCACTGCATCCCGACCGCCGCGCGGCGGCCGTCGACTGGGCCCGGCGCGCGGGCGGCCTGATCCTGGAGGACGACTACGACGGTGAGTTCCGCTACGACCGGCAGCCGGTGGGCGCGCTCCAGGGCCTGGACCCCGACCGCGTGGTCTATCTCGGCACGGCCAGCAAGTCCCTGGCCCCCGGCCTCCGGCTCGGCTGGATGGTCCTTCCGGCGCCCATCGCCGCCGAGGTCGTCGAGGCGAAGGGGGGCGCGGAATGGGCGTGCGGGGCGCTGGACCAGCTGACGCTGGCGGAGTTCATCACGTCGGGCGCGTACGACCGCCATGTGCGGGGCGCGCGCCTGCGCTACCGGCGCCGACGGGACCAACTGGTCGCCGCCCTCGCCGCACGGGCGCCGGAGGTGCGGGCCACGGGGATCGCCGCGGGGCTGCACGCGGTGCTCGAACTCCCGCCGGGCACGGAGCGCGCGGTGGTACAGGCGGCGAGCTGGCAACGGCTCGCGGTGCAGGGCCTGGCAAGCTTCCGCCACCCCGCCGCGAGCCTCCCTGAGCGGGACGCGCTGGTGGTGGGATACGGCACGCCGGCGGACCACGGCTGGGCGGCAGCGCTGGATGCCCTGTGCAGGGCACTGCCGTAGGGCTGAACCGTCCCCCTCCGCGGCTGTTTCCCTCGGGGGTATATATCGCCCCCCGCAGCCGTGCGCTCCGAGGCCACCGCTCCGGCAGCCGTGTGCTTCGAGGCCACCGCTCCGGCAGCCGTACGCACCGAGACGCCGCCCCCGCAGCTGTGCGCACCGCAATCACCGCCCCGCAGCTGTGCGCACCGCAATCACCGGCTCCGCCGAGTTCGTCCTCAAACGCCGGACGGGCTGATTGACCGTGCCCCACGGCCTCGCGAATGGACGGGCTGGTTGACCTGACCCCACGGCATCGCGAAGCGCGCTAGGGGCAACCCCAGAGCCCTGTCGCCGAGTCCGAGTGTTCTCAGTCGCCGGACGGGCTGATTGACCTGACCCCACCGCCTCACGAATCACGCCAGGGCAACCCCACAGCCCCGCCACCAAGTGTCCTCAGCCGCCGGACGGACCCGACGGGCCGGACGGACCCGACGGGCCGGGCGGGCCGGACGGACCCGACGGGCCGGGCGGGCCGGACGCGCCGGAGGGGCCCGACGGGCCGGGCGAACCGATCGGCTCCGAGCCCTCCGCAGGAGTCGGCGCCTCGCCGAAGCGGGCCAGGGTCAGTGCGCCCGCCACGGCTACCGCGAACCCCAGCACCGCCAGCCACTCCATCCCGTCCCGCGTCCGGTCCCCGAGCCACACCACCCCCACCACCGCGGGCCCGATCGTCTCCCCGATCACCATCCCCGCGGTAGCGGTCGTCACCGAGCCCCGCTGCAACGCCGACGTAAGGAGCAGGAACGCCGCCCCTCCACCCACCAGCAGGGCGTAAGCAGCGGGGTTGGCCACCAGCGCACCCGGCGACGCGTCGTCGATCAGCCGGACCGACACCTCCACCACCCCGAAACCGAACCCCGCCCCGAGCCCCAGCGCCAACGCCCGCCCCCGCCCTGGCAGCCGCCCGGCGGCCGCCCCCAGCACCAACACCCCCACCGCCACGCCCAGCATCACGTACCGCAGCGTCCTCGAACCGGCGTCATCCCCCTCGTCCCCGGAAGCGAGCCCCAGCATCGCGAGCCCCGCGCACACCACCCCCACGGCCGACCATTCCACCCCGCTGAGCCGCACCCGCAGCAACCGCGATGCCACCACCGCGGTGACGGCCAGGCTCGCGGCGAGGGCCGCGCCGACGGCGTAGATCGGGATGGAACGCAGGGCCACGATCTGGAGCAGGAACCCGAGCCCGTCGAGCCCGAGCCCCACGATGTACCGCCACTGCTTCACCGCGCGCAGCAGCAGCGCGGGGTCGACCCCGGACCCCGTCCCCGGCGCGGTGGCGCGGGCCGCGATGGCCTGGAAGACGGAGGCCGTGCCGAAGCAGACCGCTGAACCGAGTGCGCAAATCATCCCAAGAGACACGAAGTGACTGTAGAGGAAGGGGATTCGGCTGAGCCGGTTGGCGTGGCGCGGGGCCCCTTACCTACGCTGATCGCCGATCAAGTGATCACGTACGACAACGCACGTACGACAACGGGGGAACGGAAAGCAGATGGCAGAGCAGAAGGACCCGCGGCGCAGGCTGCGGTCCAGCACGGTGATACTCGGCGGAATGGGCGTCCTCGCGGCGGCCCTGACCTCGTGCGGTTCGGAACCGGACAAGCGGTGCGTGGACCGCGACAGTTACGACTACCTCACCGGCTACAAAATCGTCGCCGACAAGAACTGCAAGAGCGGTTCATCCTCCGGCTCGTCCTCCGGCTCGTCGTCCTCGTACGGCAAGGGGCGTCAGAGCGGCGGCAGTTCGTACGGGACGAGCACGGGTACGGGCACCGGTACCGGCAGGACCGGCCGTATGGACGCCGACTGGTACTACGACGCCGACATCGACGGGCGCTACGCCGACGACGGCACCTTCAGCCGCAGCGAGGCAGTCGACCGCGACGGCTTCGGCTGCTCGGGCAACGGCAGCGGCGGCGGCTGAGCCGGACCATGGAGCGCCGCGCCACCACCCCCCGCCCCGGCTGGCAGCAGACGGTCGAGGACCAGGGGCTCATCTACCCCCTCACCCGCTACCCCGACGACTCACTGCGCCCGTACTGGGACGAGTCCGCCTACTACGTCTTCACGCTCCCCGAGGTGGAGGCCCTCGAAGAGGTCGTCGAGGAGCTGCACACGATGTGCCTCGCCGCGGCCGAGCACATCGTCACGCACGGCCGCCTCGCCGACCTCGGCATCACGGACCCCCGAGTGGCCGACGCGGTCACCGAGGCCTGGCACCGCCGGGCAGAACTTCCCTCCCTGTACGGCCGGTTCGACCTCCACTACGACGGCACGAGCGGCCCGGCCAAGATGCTGGAGTACAACGCCGACACCCCGACCTCCCTGGTCGAGGCCGCGAGCCCGCAGTGGTTCTGGATGGAGGAGCGCTTCCCGGGCGCCGACCAGTGGAACTCTCTCCACGAACGCCTCGTCGACGCCTGGAAGAAGCAGGCGTCGCTGCTCCCGCCCGGCGGCCCCCTGTACTTCGCGCACTCGGCGGGTGACGAGCTGGGCGAGGACCTGATGACGGTCGCGTATCTGCGCGAGACCGCGCAGCAGGCCGGGCTCGCCACCGAGGCGATCTCCATGGAGGACATCGGCTGGGACCGGCTCTCGCGGCGCTTCGTCGACAAGAAGCTCGGCTTCATCCGCAGCTGCTTCAAGCTCTACCCGTGGGAGTGGCTGACCACCGACCGCTTCGCCCCGCACGTCCTGGAGACCCTCGACAACGGCGGCGGCACCGGCTCCACCCTCTGGATCGAACCCGCCTGGAAGATGCTCCTCTCCAACAAGGCGCTGCTGGCCATCCTTTGGGAGCTGTACCCCGGCCACCCCAACCTCCTCCCCGCCTACCTGGACGGCCCCCGCGAGCTCGCCTCCGAGCGGGGTTACGTCGCCAAGCCCCTCCTCGGCCGCGAAGGCGCCGGCGTCACGGTCCACCCACCGGGCGCCGCACCCGTCGTACGCGAGGACGCCTGCTGCTACCAGGAGTTGGCGCCCCTGCCCGACTTCGACGGCAACCGTGTGGTGCTCGGCGCGTGGGTCGTCGAGGACGAGGCGGCGGGGCTCGGCATCCGGGAGTCGGCGGGCCTGATCACGGACGAGTACGCGAGATTCCTGCCGCACGTGATCCTCTGAGGCCGGTCGGGGCTGTGCGGCCGTCCCTCAAGTCGCCCGAGTACGCTGCCGGTTGTTCGACCACGGACTCGGAGGCGACCGCGCACATGACCGACAGCAGGATCAACACCACGCAGCCTCACACGGCCCGGATCTGGAACTACTGGCTCGGCGGCAAGGACAACTACCCCGTCGACCAGGCCGCCGGGGACCAGATCCGCGCGCTGCACCCCGGCATCGGCGCGTACGCGCTGGCCGACCGGCAGTTCCTCGGGCGCGCCGTGAGCCACCTCGTGACCGAGTGCGGCATCCGGCAGTTCCTCGACATCGGCACCGGCCTGCCGACCGCCGACAACACCCACGAGGTCGCCCAGCGGCTCGCCCCCGAGTCGCGTGTCGTCTACGTGGACAACGACCCGCTGGTCCTCACCCACGCGCGCGCCCTGCTCACCAGCGCCCCCGAAGGCAGGACCGACTACCTCGACGAGGACCTGCGCAACGTCGAGAAGATCCTCGAACACGCGGCCAAGACCCTGGACTTCGACCAGCCGGTCGGCCTCATCCTGCTCGGTGTCGTCATCTTCATCGACGACGACTCCGAGGCGTACGGCATCGTGCGCCGCCTGCTCGACGCGCTGCCGGCCGGCAGCCATCTGGTCCTCTCGCACACGATCACCAGCCCGGAGATGCCCGACGTGGACGAGGCGGTCGCGTTCTGGAACGAGAACGGCACGCCCAAGCTGACACAGCGCACCCCCGAGCAGGTCGCCGGTTTCTTCGAGGGACTGGAGCTGCTCGCTCCCGGGGTGGTGTCCTGCAACCGCTGGCGAGCGGAGGGGTCGGCAGCCGAAGCCGAGGACGTGGCCATGTTCGGCGGAGTCGGCGCCAAACACTGAGCCGGGGATTCCGCCCCCCCCAGCGATCTAAGCCAGCACAGCCCGAATTTGATCAAGCCCCCAGTCCAGGTCCTCCTTGCTGATCACCAGAGGCGGAGCGAGCCGGATCGTCGACCCGTGGGTGTCCTTGACCAGCACACCCCGCTGCATCAGCTTCTCGGAGATCTCGCGGCCCGTGCCGTGCGTGGGCTCGATGTCGACGCCCGCCCAGAGCCCGCGCCCCCGCACCTGCGTCACCGCGCCCGTACCGGTGAGGAGCCCCAGCTCGGCGTGCAGATGCTCGCCCAGCTCGGTGGCCCGCTGCTGGAACTCGCCCGAGCTCAGCATCGCCATCACCTCCAACGCCACCGCACACGCCAGCGGATTGCCGCCGAACGTCGACCCGTGCTCGCCCGGCTTGAACACCCCCAGCACATCCGCGTCCGCCACCACAGCGGACACCGGCACGACGCCCCCGCCGAGCGCCTTGCCCAGGATGTACACGTCCGGGACGACACCCTCGTGCTCGCACGCGAACGTCCTGCCCGTCCTGCCGAGCCCCGACTGGATCTCGTCCGCCATGAGGAGGACGTTCCGCTCCCGCGTCAACTCCCGCACGCCCGCCAGATATCCGGCCGGCGGCACGAGAACACCGGCCTCTCCCTGGATCGGCTCGAGGAGTACGGCCACGGTGTTCTCCGTGACCGCCGCCCGCAGCGCCGTCAGATCGCCGTACTGCACGATCTCGAAGCCCGGTGTGTACGGACCGAAGTCCGCCCGCGCCTCGTGGTCCGTCGAGAAGCTGACGATGGTCGTGGTCCGCCCGTGGAAGTTGTCCCGTGCCACGACGATCTTCGCCCGCCCGTCGGGCACGCCCTTGACCTGATACCCCCACTTCCTTGCGGTCTTCACGGCCGTCTCCACCGCCTCCGCCCCGGTGTTCATCGGCAGCACCATCTCCTTGCCGCACAGCTCCGCGAGCCGCGTACAGAACTCGGCGAACCGGTCGTGGTGGAAGGCCCGCGAGGTGAGCGTCACACGCTCCAGCTGCGCCTTGGCCGCGTCGATCAGGCGGCGGTTGCCATGCCCGAAATTCAGCGCCGAGTACCCGGCCAGCATGTCGAGGTAGCGGCGCCCCTCGACGTCGGTCATCCAGGCACCCTCGGCGGACGCGACCACGATGGGCAGCGGGTGGTAGTTGTGCGCGCTGTGCGCTTCGGCCGAGGTGATGAACTCTTCGGTAGTCGACACGGGGTCTCCGTTCGTCCTGCGGCGTGGGGCGGGTGTGGCGCCCAAGTTCTATCGTCGCTCGGATCGTGGGCGAAGAAACCTGCCGTCCCGGCGTGCCCGACAGGCTGGTTTCTGCAGCACGGCGACTGGCGCACCGCAAAATCCCCCAGGAAGCCCTGCGAGCCAGAACCTTCGAGGTGCCGACCTTCCCCAAGCTCTCAGCGGCGGGAGACGGCCGCAGCCGTCACACGTCCCTCAACTCCTGTCGCGGGCCGTTCTCATGAGCCCGCCGTCCGCGAGGCGAGGCAAGGAGCGACCGCCGCTCGGCGAGCGGCCCCCGCAGCAACAGCACTCCCGCGGCCCCCGCCGCGCCGCCCGGTATTGCCCACCACCAGTCCGTGCTGTCGTCGCCCGGCGCGGCGTGGCTCCGGTCACCCGCAGCCTGACCGGAGCCGGCCCGGGGCCCCGATGCGGCGGTGGACTCCTGCGGCGGGGTCGATTCCGGCCTCGGCGGTATCGCGTGCCGTCCCCTGTCCGCAGTCGCCCCCAGGACGCCGAGTTTCTTGAACAGTGCCGTCAGACGCGTCGGGTCCTTCGCCTTGTGCCAGGTGCCCGTCATGGACTCGACGTCCGTCGTCGTGTGGATCCACACGACCGCGGCGCCCCTATCCTCCTTGCCCTCCTTGCCCTCCTCACCGTCCTTGCCGGGTGCCACCGGATACGCCCGGTCGACCCGCCACGGCTGCACGTCGTGGAGCATCCACGTCACATTGATCTGACGGGTCGGGTCGTCCATGGAAAGCCCCGGCGGTTCTTCGCTCCGGCCCTTACCCATGTCGCCTATGACGCCGAGGCCGCGCTCAAGATCGCCGTACTCCTCGTCGCTCATGTAGAGCGCCGTGCTCTGGCCGCTCTCGGGCGAGACCACGAGGACGCTCGTCGATCCGCCCGCCGCTGCCTGCGGCGCCCCCATGACCACCAGTGCGAGGGCGGCCACGGCCCCCGCCGCCGATCCCCACATCGCCCGTGTCGTCCGCATCCGCATATCCGACCCCCAGCCGCTCTCCGGCACGACCGTCCGCACCGCGTCACTTTTGGTACACCGCCCGAGCCGTTCAGGTTCCCGATCCGCCCCGGCCGATCGGAACCGACTTCCCGATCTCCAGCGCCCGCTCCTTCGACGCCACGCCTTCGAGCCGCAGCGTGAGCTTCGGCCCGTGCGTCCACAGGAGCGTCGGCCCCGCCGTCCGTTCGGAGCGCGTCCACCGGTCGCCGTCGCCCTCCACCATCCAGAACGTGAGCCGATGCGGGCGCGGGAACCACAGCCCCGTCTCCCGGCCGACCGCCACCCAGTCGGGACGCTCCGTCACCGTCTTGCTGAAGCTCTGGTCGAGCCGGGCCGCGAACTCGTCGAGCCGTATCGTCCGCCCGTCGTCGCGCCAGCAGAGCGTGATCAGGACGCGCGCGCCCGGCTCGCGCGTCACCGCCACGGCGTCCGGAGCGCCGAGTACGCCCGGGACCACGGGCGCGAACCCGGCCCGCCGCTCGGCCTCCGACAGGCTCACCCCGTCACCGCACCCCGGCATGCCGGCCTTGGTCGGCGGGGGCGCCGACGGGTCGTACCGCACCTCGACACCGCCGAAGTCGAACCATTCGAAGACCGCCGCCCGCACCGGCGGCGTCAGCACCGCCGCTGTCAGGAGCCCGCACAACGCGGCCGTAAGGAGCCGCCACCGCGCCCGCAGCCATGACCGCAGCCGGGAGACACGGCCCGGCGGCTCGGCCACCGGGACCGGCACCGACTCCGCGATGATCTGCGCCAGGACCCGCTCGGCCATCGATTCCCCGGTGGCATCGATGCCAGCGGCGGAGTCGAAGGACCGGCCCAGAGCCCGCAGCTCCTCGGGAAGCCGACGGGCGCCCCGCCCGGCCTCATCGGCGGCTCCCCGCTCCCGGCCGTCGCCCCGCTCACCCATGCCCGTCACCCGTCACCTCCTTCCGCTCCCTGCGGCAGGATTCGCTCCAGCTTCCGCAGCGCGCGGTTCAGCCGGGACTTGACCGTGCCCCGCGGCCAGCCGAGCGCCTCGGCCGTCTCCGTCTCGTCCATCTCCAGGAGGTAGCGGTACGTGACGACCAGGCGGTGCTCCTCGCTCAGCCGGTCGAGCGCGGCGAGCAGAGCCGTCCGGCGCTCGTCACGCAGCGCCGCCACCGCCGGGTCCGCCGATTCCGGTATCAGCGGCTCCGCCTCCGCGAGCGCCGCCTCGCGTCCGACGAGTGACCGCTGCCGGACCGCCGAACGCACTGTGTTCCTCGTCTCATTGGCGACGATCGACAGCAGCCACGGCTTGAACGCCGAGCCGTCCCTGAACCGCCCCAAGGAGCAGTACGCCTTGAAGAAGGCCTGCTGCACCACGTCTTCCGCGTCCGCTCCCGCCCCGAGTGCCACGGCCGCCCTGAGCGCGAGCCCGGTGAAGGCGCGCACCAACTCCGCGTACGCCTCCGCCTCCCCGGCGCGCACACGCGCGATCACCGCACCCTCGTCGACGACGCGGCCCCCCTCCAGGACCTCCCCCTGTGCCCTCACACTCTTGATACACCGGCCGACCGGGATCGGTTCCGTATTCGCGACGACCGGAGACGACCGGATCGGAGCGAGGGAGAACCGGGGGAGAAGCGGGGGGAGAACCCGGGGCGACAGGACAAGATCGCGGCACACCCGTCACACATCTGTTTCCGAGCAATGAGAGACACCTGAGAGAATGGCCCCATGGCCCTTGATCGTCCTCGCGTGCTCTCCGGAATCCAGCCCACCGCAGGCTCGTTCCACCTCGGCAACTACCTTGGCGCGGTCCGCCAGTGGGTGGCGCTGCAGGAGTCCCACGACGCTTTCTACATGGTGGTGGACCTGCACGCGATCACGGTGCCGCAGGACCCGGCCGAACTGCGTGCCAACACCCGGCTCGCCGCCGCCCAGCTCCTCGCCGCCGGGCTCGACCCGGAGCGCTGCACGCTCTTCGTCCAGAGCCACGTCCCCGAGCACGCCCAGCTCGGCTGGGTCATGAACTGCCTCACGGGGTTCGGCGAGGCGTCGCGCATGACGCAGTTCAAGGACAAGGCGGCCAAGCAGGGTGCGGACCGCGCCTCCGTGGGCCTCTTCACGTACCCCGTGCTCCAGGTCGCGGACATCCTGCTCTACCAGGCCAACCAGGTCCCGGTCGGCGAGGACCAGCGCCAGCACATCGAGCTGACCCGCGACCTCGCTGAGCGTTTCAACGGCCGGTTCGGCGAGACGTTCACCGTCCCGGCGGCGTACATCCTCAAGGAGACGGCGAAGATCTTCGACCTTCAGGACCCGTCGATCAAGATGAGCAAGTCGGCGTCCACCCCCAAGGGCCTGATCAACCTCCTCGACGAGCCCAAGGCCACCGCCAAGAAGGTCAAGAGCGCGGTCACCGACACCGACACGGTCGTGCGCTACGACACCGCGGAGAAGCCGGGCGTCAGCAACCTCCTCAGCATCTACTCGACGCTCACCGGCGCCGGTATCCCGGAACTGGAGCAGAAGTACGCCGGCAAGGGCTACGGTGCGCTGAAGACCGACCTCGCCGAGGTCATGGTCGACTTCGTGACCCCCTTCCGGGACCGCACCCAGGCCTATCTGGACGACCCGGAGACGCTCGACTCGATCCTGGCCAAGGGCGCGGAGAAGGCACGCGCCGTCGCCGCGGAGACCCTCGCCCAGGCGTACGACAAGGTGGGCCTGCTGCCCGCCAAGCACTGAGCCACACAGCCCCCTGCACCACGCCAGGTACAGCAGCGCCCTCTGCCCGCCACCCGACCGACAGGAGTACGACGTGGGGACCGTAACGATCGGTGTGTCGATCGCGGTCCCGGAGCCTCACGGCAGCCTGCTCCAGGAGCGGCGCGCGGGCTTCGGGGACCCCGCGGCACACGGCATCCCCACCCACGTCACGCTGCTGCCGCCGACCGAGGTGGACGCCTCGGCGCTGCCCGCGGTCGAGGCGCACCTGGGGGCCGTCGCGGCCGCCGGGCGCCCCTTCCCGATGCGGCTCTCCGGTACGGGCACGTTCCGCCCGCTGTCACCCGTGGTCTTCGTCCAGGTGGTGTCGGGCGGCGCGGCCTGCGGCTGGCTGCAGGAGCGGGTGCGGGACGCGTCCGGGCCCATGGCGCGCGAGCTGCAGTTCCCGTACCACCCGCACGTCACCGTGGCGCACGGCATCTCCGAAGAGGCCATGGACCGGGCGTACGCGGAGCTCTCGGAGTACCAGGCCGAGTGGCCCTGCACCGGCTTCGCGCTCTATGAGCAGGGCGCCGACGGAGTGTGGCGCAAGCTGCGGGAGTTCGCCTTCGGTGGCGGCGGCCCGCTCGTGCCTCCGCAGGCCTCGGCCCCGGCCGCGCACGGGACGCTGCCCGCCCGCTGACCGCCGCCCCGGAGAGCTCACACCGCAGGCCTCACACCGGAAGCCGGCGGAACACCGCCCTGGGGGCGTGCCGCAGCGCGGACATGACCACCCGCAGCGCCCCGGGCACCCACACCGTCTCCGAGCGCCGCCGCAGGCCCGTCTCGATGGCCGCCGCGACCGCGTCCGGAGTGGTCGCCATGGGGGCCTCCTCCAGGCCGGCCGTCATCTTGGAGCGTACGAAGCCGGGGCGCACGACCATCACGTGCACCCCCGTGCCGTGCAGTGCGTCACCCAGGCCCTGGGCGAAGGCGTCGAGGCCCGCCTTGCTGGACCCGTAGATGAAGTTCGACCGGCGTGCGCGCTCGCCCGCGACCGACGAGAGCACCACCAGGGAGCCGTGGCCCTGGGCCTGCAGCGACCGCGCGCACACCAGGCCGGCCGATACGGCGCCGGTGTAGTTCGTCTGCGCGACACGCACCGCGGACAGCGGCTCGTCCTCGTCGCGTGCCTGGTCGCCGAGGATGCCGAAGGCGAGAAGCACCATGTCGATGTCGCCCTCGGTGAAGATCTTGCCGAGCGTCGCCTCGTGGGACTCCGAGTCGAGCGCGTCGAAGGCGACGGTGCGGACGTCCGCACCCATGTCGCGCAGGCCCGCGGCGGCCTTCTCCAGGCCCGGGGACGGCCGCCCGGCCAGCCATACGGTGCGGGTGCGCCGCGCGACCAGACGGCGGGCCGTGGCGAGGCCGATCTCGGAGGTGCCGCCGAGTACGAGCAGGGACTGGGGGGTGCCGAAGGCGTCCTTCATGGGGCCAACTCCTGGAGGGGCTAGAGGGCGAGGCGTCGCGAGAGGTCCGAGCGGAACAGGCCGCGTGGGTCGAGGTCGGCCCGCAGGGCGCGGAAGTCGTCGAGCCGCGGATACATCGCGGCGAGCATCTCCGGCCGCAGGCGGGAGTCCTTGGCCAGGTAGACGCGGCCGTCGGCGGCGGCGACCTCCTCGTCGAGTTCGTCGAGGAAGGCGCCGAGGCCCGGCAGGTTCGCCGGGATGTCCAGGGCGAGGGTCCAGCCGGGCATCGGGAAGGAGAGCCAGCCCGGATCGCCCTCTCCGAAGCGCTTCAGTACGGCGAGGAAGGAGGGGCAGCCGCGCTCGGAGATGCGCCGCACGATGCGCCGCAGGGACTCCTCCTTGCCGTACCCGACGACGAATTGGTACTGCACGAAGCCGCCGCGGCCGTACACGCGGTTCCAGTGCGGGACGCCGTCCAGGGGGTGGAAGAACGTCGACATCTTCTGCAGTTCGCCCACCCGGCTGCGGGGCGCCTTGCGGTACCAGAGCTCATTGAAGAGGCCCACTGACTTGCGGCCGAGCAGCCCTTCGGGCAGGAAGCGCGGGGCGGGCGGCAGTTGGCCGGGGCGGAACGCCAACGGGGCTCTACGCGCGCGTGCCGGGAGGGCGTCCAGGGGAGCGTGGTCGCCGCGTGTGAGCACCGAGCGGCCCATCGACGCCCCGCGCGCGAGGAGGTCGATCCAGGCCACGGAGTAGCGATAGCGGTGGTCGGTGGCGGTGAGGCGGGCCATCAGGTCGTCCAGGTCGGTGGCGCGCTCCGTGTCCACCGTCATCAACGACGTCTCGACCGGCTGCAGTTGCAGCGTCGCGGCGAGGATCAGGCCGGTCAGGCCCATGCCGCCCGCCGTCGCGTCGAAGAGGGCGCTGCCGCGCTCGACCGCCTGCACCGAGCCGTCGGCGGTGAGCAGTTCCACGGCCATCACATGGCGCGAGAACGATCCGGACCCGTGGTGGTTCTTGCCGTGGATGTCCGCGCCGATCGCGCCGCCGACGGTCACATAGCGGGTCCCCGGGGTGACCGGTACGAACCAGCCGAGCGGCAGCAGGACTTCCATCAGGCGGTGCAGGGAGACCCCGGCGTCGCACAGGACGGTGCCCGCGTCGGCGTCGATGGCGTGCACGCGGTCCATGCCGGTCATGTCGATGACGGCGCCGCCCGCGTTCTGCGCGGCGTCCCCGTAGGCCCGCCCGAGGCCCCTGGCGATGCCGCCACGCTCCCCGCACGCATCGAGGGCGGCTACGGCCTCCTCGGGCGAACGGGGGCGGATCAGGCGGGCCGTGGAGGGTGCGGTGCGCCCCCAGCCCGACACGGACACGGTCGGCGCGATCGCGGAGTCGGCGGGCGGCGGAGCGGAGTCGGCAGGCATAGGCGTGACCGTATCGTCCGAGCAAGGGCAGTTTGCCCATATTCGTCCGAGCTCTCACCGAAATGGGTGATTGATGGAGTGTCGTCCTATATTGGCGTAAATATTGAGAGGTCGCCTAGAAGAGTCGGAGCTCAGGTCCTTGAAGTCCCCGGAGAGGGAGGCCCCATGCACGACATGGACCACCGGCTGCTGTCGGCCCTGCGCGACTGCGGCTCCGACGCGCGCGTGGCCGCCGCCGCACGGGCCCTGTCCTGGACCGGCGAGCACGGCGCCCTGTGGATCGCCGCGGGGCTCGCGGGCGCCGCGGTCGACCGTGAGCGGCGCGGCGCGTGGCTGCGCGCCACGGCGCTGACCGCCGGGGCGCACCTGGCGAGCATGGGCCTCAAGCGCGTCGTACGGCGTCCGCGCCCCGGCGGTGACCCGGGCACGCAGCCCCTCGTCAGGACCGCGGGACGGCACTCCTTCCCCAGCTCGCACGCCACTTCGGCCGCCGCGGCCACCGTCGCGTACGGCGCGCTGAGTCCCGTCGGAGCGCGCGTCGTGCCGCCGCTCGCCGCCGCGATGTGCGTCTCGCGGATGATCGTCGGCGTCCACTACCCGAGCGACGTGGTCGCCGGAGCCGCCCTCGGGGCCCTCACCGCGCGCATGGGCTCCGCCTGGATGAACGGGGGCCGCGCGCATGGCTGACCGCACCGCCGCCCTGCTCGAACGCCCCCAGCCGCCCCGGCCGCCCGGCACGGGCTCCGTCACGGCCCTGCCGCTCGGCCTCCTGAAGACCGCGCGCCCCCGCCAGTGGGTGAAGAACGTCCTGGTCGTCGCGGCCCCCGCCGCCGCGGGCGAGCTCTTCTCGCGCCACTCGCTGATCCAACTCGTCGTGGTGTTCGCCCTGTTCACGGCCGCCGCGTCCGCCGTCTACCTCATCAACGACGCACGCGACGCCGAGGCCGACCGCGCCCACCCCACCAAGTGCCGCAGGCCGGTCGCCGCCGGTCAGGTGCCGGTGACGCTCGCGTACGCGGTCGGCGGGCTGCTCGCCGTGCTCGCGCCGGTCGCCGCCGCCGCGTTCTGCACGCCCCTGACCGCGGGCCTGCTCGCCGCCTACGTAGTGATGCAACTGGCCTACTGCGTCAGCCTCAAGCACATCCTCGTCGTCGATCTCGCCGTCGTCACCACGGGATTCCTGATGCGGGCGATGATCGGGGGACTGGCCCTCGACATCCCGCTCTCACGCTGGTTCCTGATCACCACGGGCTTCGGCGCGCTCTTCATGGTCTCCGCCAAGCGCTACTCCGAAGCCGTGCAGATGTCCGGAAAAGCGGGCGCCACGCGCGCGTTGCTCACCGAATACACCACCGGCTACCTCCGTTTCGTGTGGCAGCTGGCCGCCGGTGTCGCCGTCCTCGCGTACTGCCTGTGGGCCATGGAGAGCGGCGGCACCGCCAACGGCAGCCTGCTGCCCTGGCGGCAGCTGTCGATGGCCGCCTTCGTCCTCGCCGTCCTGCGGTACGCCGTCTTCGCCGACCGGGGCACGGCCGGCGAACCCGAGGACGTCGTCCTGCGCGACCGTGCCCTTGCCGTCATCGGTCTGGTGTGGATCGCCATGTACGGCCTAGCGGTCGCCGACTGGTGAGCGCCCTCAGGCAGCGGCTACGGGCCATGGGCCCCGAACTGCTCGGCTTCGCCACCGTCGGGATCTGCGCGTACGCCGTCGACCTCGGCCTCTTCGTCTGGCTGCGCGGGCCCGTCGGTCTCGACCCACTGACCGCCAAGGCGCTCTCGTTCGTGGCCGGTTGCACGGTCGCGTACGCGGGCAACGCGCTCGGCACCTACCGGCGGCGCGAGGGGGCCGCAGTGGCGCGAGCCTCGCGTCTTCGCCAGTACGGCATCTTCTTCGCCGTCAACATCGCGGGCGCCCTCGTGCAGTTGCTCTGTATCGCGGTGTCCCACTACGGCCTCGGCCTCACCTCACAGCGCGCGGACACCGTCTCCGGAGCGGGCGTCGGCATGGCACTCGCCACCGTCCTGCGTTTCTGGGGTACCCGGACCTTGGTCTTCCGCACAACGGGCAGGGAGGCATCATGGACTGGCTGAAGAAACTCCCCGGCATCGGGCCCCTGGTGGAGCGCCTGATGCGCACGCACGCGTGGAGCGCGTACGAGCGGCTCGACAGCGTGCACTGGACCCGTCTCGCGGCCGCGATGACGTTCATCAGCTTCCTGGCGCTCTTCCCGCTGATCACCGTAGCCGCAGCGGTCGCCGCCGCGACCCTCTCCAAGAGCCGGCAGAACAAGCTCGAGGACACCATCTCGAAGCAGGTCCCCGGCATCTCCGACCAGCTGAACCTGGACGCCCTGGTCGCCAACGCCGGCACCGTAGGGCTCATCGCGGGCGCCCTGCTGCTCTTCACCGGCATCGGGTGGGTCGGCTCGATAAGGGAGTGCCTGCGGGTCGTCTGGGAGCTGGAGGACACCGACGAGAACCCCGTCATGCGCAAGGTCAAGGACGCCGGGGTGCTCATCGGTCTCGGCGGCGCCGGGCTCGCGTCCGTGGCCGCCTCGACCCTCGCCTCGATCGCCGTCGGCTGGAGCGCCGATCTCTTCGGGATCTCCGAGGACGGCTGGGGCGGTGTGCTGCTCCAGGCGATCGCGTTCGCCATCGCCGTCCTCGCGGACTTCCTGCTCCTGCTCTACGTCCTGACCCTGCTGCCCGGCGTGCAGCCGCCGCGCCGCCACCTGATCACCGCCGGCCTGATCGGCGCCGCCGGGTTCGAGCTGCTCAAGCTGCTGCTCGGCGGCTACATGAAGGGCGTCGCCGCGAAGAGCATGTACGGCGCCTTCGGAGTGCCCGTCGCACTGCTCCTGTGGATCAACTTCACCGCGAAGCTCCTGCTGTTCTGCGCCGCCTGGACGGCGACGCGGAAGCAGGCACGTACAGAGGCACGTACAGAAGAAGAAGCCGACGTCAGGGGCGGTTCTTCCGGCGCGACAGGTCAAGCGGCAGCCGGCGGTTGAGCACGAACCACCCGGCGGCGATGAGCGCGAGAACGCCGCCCGCGACCCCGAGTGCGATGCCGACGCCGCTGCCCGACCCCTTGTCGGAGGCGTGCGCCACGTTCTTGGACGCGTCCGACCCGCCCTTGCCCGCCGCACCGGGAGCGCCCTTGCCGCTGCCCGTACCGGCACTCTTCGGAGCGACCAGTTCACCCACGGGCTCGACCTTGCCGGATGCCTTGAAGCCCCAGTCCAGGAGACGCTCGGTTTCCTTGTAGACGGCGAACTGCTCTCCCGAGTCGGGGTTCATCACCGTCACGAGCAGCACCTTGCCGTTGCGCTCGGCGACACCGGTGAAGGTGTTGCCCGCGTTCGTGGTGCTGCCGTTCTTGACGCCCGCGATGCCTTTGTAGGGGGCGATACCGACGTCCCCCGTAAGGAGTCGGTTGGTGTTCTGGATCTCGAAGGACTCGCGCTTCTTCTTGCCCTTGTCCTTGCCCTTCGTGACCTTCTTGGTCTCGCCGGGGAACTTGGCGGTGGCCGTCGAGCAGTACTCGCGGAAGTCCTTCTTCTGCAGCCCCGAGCGGGCGAACAGCGTCAGGTCGTACGCCGAGGAGACCTGACCCTTCTCGTCATAGCCGTCCGGACTGACCACGTGCGTGTCCAGGGCCTGCAGCTCGTCGGCGTGCGACTGCATGTCCTTGACGGTCTGCGGGACACCGCCGTTCATCGCCGACAGGACGTGCACCGCGTCGTTGCCCGACTTCAGGAAGACGCCGAGCCACAGGTCGTGGACCGTGTAGGTCTCGTTCTCCTTGATGCCGACCATGCTGCTGCCCGCGCCGATGCCCGCCATGTCGGAGAGCTCGACCTTGTGCTTCTGGGTCTTGGGGAACTTCGGCAGGACCGTGTCCGCGAAGAGCATCTTCAGTGTGCTCGCGGGGGCGAGCCGCCAGTGCGAGTTGTGCGAGGCGAGCACCTCGCCCGTCTCGGCGTCCGACACCATCCAGGAGCGCGCCGACAGGTCCTTGGGGAGGACGGGAGCGCCGTCCTTGAGGCTCACCTGGGTGCCCGGCTTGCCGAGCTTGGCGCCGCCCACCGTCGACATCGAAGCCGGGGGCTTGGGCTTCTTGTCGCCCCCCGGTTTGTCGTCCGCCCACGCGGGAGCCGTGGTCGACATGGTCAGCAATGCGGCGGAAGTGACCAACAAGGCGGTCTTTTTTACGGCAGGCACGGACGAGAACGTACAGGGCGCCGCTGTGGAAGTCGCCGCCGAGGTCGGCTGTGTCCCGGGCGGCCCGGACTCCCCACCCCGGCGGCGATACGGAAGGGAGGCTCGCGATACTGAACGTATGAAGCTCAGCCGCCCGGTCTCCTGGTTCCTGCTCGCCTTCGGCGTGTGGAGCTGGTTCATCTGGATCACTTTCGTCAAGAACCTGTGGAAGGACGGCAGCGGGCTCGCCTTCGATGACGCAGGCGACCCCACCGCGTACTTCTGGGTGCACCTGACGCTCGCCGTCGCCTCCTTTGTCTTGGGGACGGTGGTAGGGGCCATCGGGTTGCGCGGAGTGCGTGCTCTGCGCCGTACGTCATAGCTGATACGTCGTAGCTGATCGGTCACTTCGAGCACTGCTGAGGGGCGCGCAACCGTGGTCATCCTGTTCGTGCTGGCCGGTATCGCCGCGCTCGCGGCCCTGGTCGCCATGCAGTGGTACGCGTGGCGGCGCCTGGTGCGGGACACCACGTCCCGGCCCGGGATCGCCCGGCGCGCGGGCGCCGTGGTCTTCGTGGCGGGGCCGCTGCTGATGTTCGCCGCGGTCGCCAGTGAGCGGGCGGGGGCGCCGTTCTGGCTGCAGCAGATGCTGGCCTGGCCGGGCTTCATGTGGATGGCGCTGTCGATCTATCTCGTGCTCGCGCTTCTTGCCGGTGAGCTCGTACGGCCCTTCTTCTTGCGGCGTGGTGCGAAAGCCGGCTCTACGGAGGACGCCGTCCAGCCGGAGGAGGAGGCCCCTGCCCGGCCGGCGGAAACCACCGCCTCCGCTCCGGTGGCGACAGGGCCGACCGCCCCCTCCCGCCGTCTCTTCGTCTCCCGCATCGTCGGCGGGACTGCCGCGGCCGTCGCCGTCGGGACGGTCGGCCACGGAACGTACGGCGTCCTGCGCGGCCCTCGCGTGAAGCGCGTCACCGTGCCGCTCGCCAAGCTGCCGCGCGGGGCGCACGGGTTCCGGATCGCGGTGGTCAGCGACGTGCACCTGGGGCCGATTCTCGGCCGCGGCTTCACCCAGCGCGTGGTCGACACGATCAACGGCACCCAGCCCGACCTCATCGCGGTCGTCGGCGACCTGGTCGACGGCAGCGTCGAGGACCTCGGCCCGGCAGCCGCGCCGCTCGCGCAGCTCCGGGCACGGCACGGGACGTACTTCGTGACCGGCAACCACGAGTACTTCTCCGGAGCCGAGCAGTGGGTCGATCACGTACGCGAACTCGGCATGCGCCCCCTGGAGAACGCCCGCACCGAGCTGCCGGCCTTCGACCTCGCGGGCGTGGACGACGTGGCGGGCGAGAGTGAGGGGCACGGGCCCGACTTCGCCAAGGCGCTCGGCGACCGGGACCGCTCGCGGGCGTCCGTGCTCCTGGCCCACCAGCCGGTCGTCATCCATGACGCCGTCAAGCACGGCGTCGACCTCCAGCTCTCCGGGCACACGCACGGCGGACAGCTGTGGCCAGGCAATTTCATCGCCGACCTGGCGAACCCGACGCTCGCCGGACTTGAGCGGTACGGCGACACGCAGCTGTACGTGACGCGTGGCGCGGGTGCGTGGGGACCGCCGGTGCGGGTAGGGGCGCCGTCCGACGTCACGGTCGTCGAACTGGCTTCCCGCCAGGCGTGATCGTGCGTTGGTTCGATGTGCTGGGCCCTGGCCGGATACAGCCGGGCCTTAAGGTGACGGTGTGACACCGACCATGACCACTGCGCAGCATTAAGTGTCGGAAGTGTGTGCGCTTGCTGGCGCTTTGGTGTGCCACTGTGGTGTGGCATAGGGGGGAACGTTGTTGCGACGTCAGGCTTTCCGGCTGCCACCGCATCCGGCTTCCGTCTCGCTCGCGCGGCTCCGCGTCCATGATCATCTCGCCGCGTGGGGGCACAAGGAGGAGAGTGCGGCGCTGCACGACGCCGTGCTGCTCGTGTCGGAGCTGGTGACGAACGCGGTGTGCCACGGTCCCGCCTTCGACCGGGAGTTCGAGGTGGCCATCACGGTTCTGGCGGACGGCGACTGCTTCATAGAGGTCTCCGACGAGAGCCCTGCGAGCCCGGAGTTGCGGGAAGCGGGGCCTTTGGAGGAGAGCGGCCGCGGTCTGCGGCTGCTCGACGCGCTGGCGGAGGCGTGGGGCGTCTGGCAGCGCGGGCGGCACGGGAAGACGGTGTGGGCGCTGGTACGGGCCTGAGACGCCCCCTGAGCCCCCTCACGCCCCTCGCCTCCGCTCGCCCCTCGCCTCCGTACCACCCGGGAGGGCCTCACCCCCGTCAACCAGCCGCTCGCGCAGGCAAGGTGACCGTCACCGTGAGTCCCGCCCCCGGCTCCGTCTCCACCCCCACCTCACCGCCGTGCGCCGCGACGACCCCCTGCACGATCGCCATCCCCAGCCCGCTGCCCGCGCCCCCGCCCGCGCGGAAGAACCGGTCGAACACGCGCGCCGCGTCCTCCTTGGCGAGGCCCGGCCCCCGGTCGGCCACGCGCAGCCGCACCACCCCGTCCTGCCGCTCCACGCCCAGCGTGACCGGCGGAGTTGCGCCGTGCGGCCCGCGCGGCGCACCACGTACGTCGTCTCGTCCAGCTCCAGGTCGCCGTAGCGCAGCGGCGGGCGCTGGGGGAGGACGTCGCCCGCCCTGGTGCGGCGCAGGACCGCCCCGATGCGGGCGATCACCTCGTCGATGTTGAACGGCTTGGTGATGTAGTCGTCGCCGAGGCCGAGCGCACCCACGACTTCCGCGGGCGCGTCCCGCGCGGTCACGAAGAGCAGCGCCGAATCGGGCCACCGGGCGCGGAGTTCACCGGCCAGGGCGCGGCCGTCGCCGTCCGGCAGCATCACGTCGAGGAGCGCCACGTCGGGCCGGGTGCGCCCGGCGAGGGCGAGCGCCTCGCGCACGGTGCCCGCCACCATCACGTCGAAGCGGTGGTAGCGCAGGGCGATGGCGAGCACGTCGGCGATGCTCGGCTCGTCCTCGACGACGAGCACGGTGGCACCGGCGCCCGTACCGCCCGGACCGCCTGTACCGCCTGTACCGCCCATACCGCCCGTACCGCGCGGTCCGGTCCCCACTCCGACATCTGTTCCCTGCTGGCCTTCGGCGTGGCTCATGACCTCAGTATCGGCGCGGGCGTTGTACGAAGACCCGGTCCGTGCCTTGGAGTTACTTGAGAATCATGGCCGCTTCGCGCCGCCGGCGCGCGGTGCCGCCGATGCTGAGGCACCTGAAAGCACGGACCCGGGGGACCTGACGACGCGGAGGAGGAATGGATCGTGGCGGCATTGGCGCGGTGGTGCTATCGGCACCGTCTGGTGGTCCTTGTGCTGTGGGTGGGAGCCCTGTTCGGCCTGGGGGCAGCGGGGACCTCCGCGGGTACCGACTATTCGAATGTGTTCTCCCTGCCGGACACGGACTCCAAGCGCGCGTACGAGCTCATGACGCAGGCCTTCCCGGAGAGCTCCGGAGACACCGACACGGTCGTCTGGCGCGTCGACGAGGGCGCTTCGGCGCGTGACGAGGACGTACGTTCCCGTATCGAGCCCGCGCTCAAGGAGATCGCCGGCATGCAGGGCGTCGGCGAGGTCGCGGGCCCCTACGCCTCCAAGGGGGCAGGGGCGGCGCAGGTCAGCGAGGATGGGCGCATCGCCTACGCCCAGGTGACCTTCGCCGAGGAGGCGAACTCGGTCCCCAAGGAACTCGTCCAGGACGTCGTGGACACGGCCCAGAACGCCGAACGGCCCGGCCTCCAGGTCGAGCTGGGCGGCCAGGCGATCACTCGCACCCAGGAGCCGCCCACGGGCATCGCCGAAATGGTCGGCATCGGGGCCGCCGCCGTCGTCCTCTTCCTGGCTTTCGGATCGCTCTTCGCGATGGTCCTGCCGATCGTGATCGCCGTCTTCGGAGTGGGCCTCGGCATGCTCTCGACGATGCTGCTCAGCCACGTCACGGACATCCCCGAAGTGGCGCCGCTGCTCGGCTCGTTGATCGGCCTGGGCGTCGGCATCGACTACGCGCTCTTCATCGTCACCCGGCACCGGCGCGGCATCCTGCGCGGCATGGAGCCCGAGGAGTCCGCGGTGCAGGCCCTGAACACCTCGGGCCGCGCGGTGCTCTTCGCGGGCGGCACGGTGTGCATCGCGCTCGCCGGGATGCTGGTGATGAACATGCGCTTCCTGGACGGCGTGGTGATCGCCGCCTCCCTCACGGTGGTCCTGAGCGTCCTCGCGGCCATCACGCTGCTGCCCTCGCTCCTCGGGCTGCTCGGCCCCCGGGTGCTCAGCCGCAGGCAGCGACGCCGCCTCGCCACCACGGGACCGGAGCCCGCCGAGGCGAGCGGACTCGCGGCGCGCTGGTCCTCGTACGTCCAGAAGCGGCCGCGTTCGATCGCGGCGCTCGCCCTCGTGGTGATGGCCTTCCTCGCCCTGCCGCTGCTCTCCTTGCGGCTCGGCGCGACCGATCAGGGCAACCACCAGGAGTCGACGACGACCCGGCAGGCGTACGACATGCTGGCCGAGGGCTTCGGTCCGGGATTCAACGGTCCACTGCAAGTAGTGGCCGAGGAGACCGACACGGGGAACCTGGTGGCGACCATCCGCGCTACGGAGGGCGTCGCGAGGGTGGCGGCCGCCCCGCCGTCGGACGGCATCTCGGTCATCACCGTCGTCCCGACCACATCTCCCCAGTCCGAGGAGACGGACCAACTCATCGACCGTCTACGGGGAGACGTGATTCCGGAAGCGGGAGTCGAGGCCCACGTAGGCGGCGTCACCGCCATCTTCAAGGACTTCGCCGCGGTGACCGGTGACCGACTGCCCTACTTCGTAGGAGCGATCATCGCGCTCGGCTTCCTCTTGCTGCTGGTCGCGTTCCGCTCCCTCGTGGTGCCGCTGACCGCGGCCCTGATGAACCTCATCGCGGCGGCGGCCTCCTTCGGCGTACTGGTGGCGGTCTTCCAGTGGGGCTGGGGCACGGAGGTCCTCGGCATCGGCAAGGAGGGCCCCATCACCGCCTTCCTGCCGGTCATCATGCTGTCGCTGCTCTTCGGGCTCTCGATGGACTACCAGGTGTTCCTGGTGAGCCGCATGCACGAGGAATGGGTGCACACGAAGGACAACGCACGAGCGGTTCGCGTCGGCCTGGCGGAGACGAGCAGGGTCATCAACTGCGCGGCCCTGATCATGATCTGCGTCTTCTCCGCGTTCGTCCTGAGCGGCGACATGGAGGGCGCGATGGCGGGCATCGGTCTGGCCGCGGCGGTGGCCCTGGACGCGTTCATCCTGCGCACGGCCCTGGTCCCGGCCGCCATGCATCTGCTCGGCCGCTCCAACTGGTGGCTTCCCGCGGGCCTGGAGAAGCGCCTGCCGCACTTGGCGGTGGAGCCGCGGGAGGAGCCCGAGTCGCCGCCCGAAGGGCCGGTGAGGGCGGCACCCGTGCCCCACGCGCGCGTGGGGGAGCGGAACGCCTCGCGCGGCGGCGCCTCCGTGGTGCACGGTTTCATCCGCACCGTGGAGGGCGACCCGGTGGAGGGCGCGGTCCTGACCCTCCTCTCCAAGGGCGGCCGCCAGCTGGACCGGGTCGCGTCCTTGGCCGACGGTTCCTACATCGTCGCGGCCCCGTCGTCCGGCGCGTACCTGCTGGCCGTCACGGCTCCCGGCCACGCGGCCCGCGCGCGGCACGTCGTGGTCACGGACGAACCGCTCGTGTACGACGTGGAGCTGGCGCAGGGCGACTTGGACACGGTCAACTAGTCCAGCTGCCCAGGTCAGGCCGCCCGGACCCTCGGCAGCCCGGTCACCGACATCACCAGGGAGTAGAGCGAGGTCGTCGCCGTGATGAAGAGACGGTTGTTCTTCGGCCCGCCGAAAGCGATGTTGGATACGGCCTCGGGGACGGTGAGCCGCCCGATGAGGGTGCCGTCGGGGTCGTAGCAGTGCACCCCGTCGTGGAAGGCGGCTGCCCACAGCCGGCCTTCGTCGTCGAAGCGGATGTTGTCGAAGCCGGAGTCCTTGGCCTCGGCGAAGACGGCGCCGTCCGAGAGGGTCCCGTCATCGCGTACGTCGAAGACGCGGATCGCGGCGGCACGGGTGTCCGAGACGTACAACTGCCGCTCGTCCGGCGAGAAGACGAGCCCGTTCGGCCCCTCGAAGCCGTCGGCGACGCGCCGCACGTCACCGGTCACGGGGTCGATCCGGTAGACGTTGCACCCACCGATCTCGGGGTCCGCGCGGAACCCTTCGTAGTCGCTGGTGATCCCGAAGTCAGGGTCGGAGAACCAGACCGACCCATCCGAACGGACCACGGCGTCGTTCGGGCTGTTGAACCGCTTGCCTTCGAAGCGGTCGGCAAGGACGGTGACGTGGCCGTCGTGCTCGGTGCGGGTCACACGCCGGTTGCCCTGTTCGCAGCAGATCAACCGGCCTTCGCGGTCGAGGGTGTTGCCGTTCACGTACCCGGCGGACGACCGGAAGACCCCGACGGCGCCCGTCGCCTCGTCCCAGCGCAGCAGCCGGTCGTTGGGAATGTCGCTCCACACGAGCTGCCGCCAGGCGGGCAGGTAGAGCGGCCCTTCGGCCCACCGGCAGTCGTCGTGGAGCACTTCCAGCTTGGCGTCCCCGTTGGCGCATCGCCCCGTGCGGAAACGCTCGTCCAGAACCTCGTACGACGTCGGGACTTTCTGGAAGGACATGGCGACCCCTGACTCAGACATCAACTGAACATCATTCGTTAGTGTGACGATATTGCAGTACGAGGTATGGTGCTCGTCAAGAGCGCAACAAGAGTTCAAGAGGTACTGAACGGACGGCGGGATCACAGCTGATGGACGACACCGACCGCGAACTGCTGGCACTGCTGCAGGAGGACGCCGCCCAGCCGTACGCCACCCTGGGCAAAGCGGTGGGACTCTCGGCGGGCGCGACGCATGAGCGAGTACGGAAGCTGCGCGAGCGCGGGGTGATCCGCCGCACGACGGTCGAGGTGGACCCGGCGGCCGTGGGCCGCGGAGTGCTGGCCTTCGTCATGGTCGACTCGACGGCCTGGATGGGGGACCGCGCCGCGGACTTCGCGGCGATCCCGGAGATCCAGGAGGCGCACGTCATCGCGGGCGCGGCAAGCGTCCTGGTGAAGGTCCGCACGGGGACGACGGAGCAACTCCAGGACGTGCTGCGGCGGTTGTACGCGATTGACGGGGTGAGCGGGACGCAGGCGACGGTGTCCCTGGAGACGTTCTTCGAGAGGCCGGTAGCGCCGGGGCCGGCCTGAGACCCGCCCGCCCGCGTCCCCGCGTCCCCGCGCCCCCGCCCGCCGACTAACTCCGCGCCAGCTCGGGCCGCTTGCGGTAGTCGGTGAACCCCACGACGTTCCCCCACGGATCGGCGATCTCCACGGTCCACCCCGTGGCCACGGAGAAGGGCGGCGCGAGCGCCTCGACCCCGCCGGCCTCCAGCGCCCGCCCGGTGGCCCGCGCGTCCCGCACCTCCAGCCACACCCGGGGCGTGGCCCAGGCGGAGGGCCGGTGCTCGACCCCTTCCTCCACCCGCAGCAAGATCCCGGGCGTCTCCTTGCCCACCTTCAGGATCGCGAGCCCGACCTCGTCGATCCGGTGGGTCACCGGAAAACCGGCACGCTCGTAGAAGTCGACGGCCTCGTCGAGGCGGCCGACCGGAAACACGATGTTGTCGAAGCCGAGCAGTTCGGACGAGTTCTCGTCCACCGAAGGCTGGTCAGCTGACAGGCCGACCGACTGGTTGTCTGACATTCCGTCAGGGTAAGTCGATCGGCACGAAATCGGCCGTAATGTCGCTGTTCAACCGCCACATGGCCGGATGCGTCACCCGGCCGGGGTGCTCAGCGGTTGATCGCCTGGATCTCCTGGACCTCGACGTCCTGGGTCCCGTCGAACGTGCCGTTCGGAAGGTCCCCGCCTGCGCCGCCGCTGCCTTGCCAGGTGATCTCCCAGGTGACGGACGCCTTCAGCTGGAACGGTTTGCCGCCGGTGGCGCGCTGGTACGCGATGCCGCACGGCGGGTCCTCCTTGGAGGAGCCCTTCGTGTACGGGGTGCCGATGCTGCCGTCTTCGTTGACCTTGCACTCGCCGGAGGCGGGGAAGGTCCGCGCGTCCGCGGTTCCCGGCTCCAGGTGCAGGCTGACCGGCTTGGCCGTGGTCTCCGCCCAGACATCTGTGCCGGGCAGTTCGGCGCGGACCCTGACGTCCTCGAACGTGCCCTTGTCCAGCCAGACCCAGGTGGGCAGATTCACCGTCGACCTGCCTTCGGGCTTCAGCTCGACCTCGGTGTCCGGGACCTTGACCTTGTCGTACGCGTACGAGGCGAGGATCTTGGGTGTGGGAGCGTTGGCGATCTTCGGCAGGGCGCCGGCATCCTGCCAGAAGAGGATTTCCTGGCAGTTGTACGCCTCCGTGTCGTCCTCCATGTCCGGATTGACGACACCGCGCCAGAACTTGCCGTCCTTGCCGAGGTTGAAGTTCTTGTAGGCCTTGATGCCGGCGCTCGGCGACTTGCCCTTCTCGAAGGTGTCCACCATCAACTGCTCGCCCCAGCTGAGCGAGGGCGTGACGGGGACGAGGTTCTCGTTGGGGGTCTTCTTGAGCTGGTCCGTCGCGGCCTTCACCTGCTCGGACGTCGCCACGGGCTCGTACCAGCAGGCCGGGGGCTTCCAGTTCGGGTCCACCGGGGCGAGGCCCTTGCCGGACGTGCCCGACTTGCCACCGGAGACCTGCTCGACCGTCACGCTCGTGGCGGTGGCACCGGCGGTGAGCGAGTTGCCGGAGGCGCCACCGGATGGGCCGGGAGGCTGGTGGTCATTGTCCTCGCCGAAGGCATGTGCGGTCGTCGGCCAGGCACCCAGGGCGAACACCGCCGCGGTGAGCACGGGCAGAGCCCTCTTCAGTGGCCTCATCACTTGTCGCACCCGCCGCGCACCGTCTGGAGCGAGACGGTGCTCCAGACTCCCTCGGACGTCTTCTTCAGCGTCGTGCGGTACTGGAGGACGGGGTTCACATCGTCGGGTGTGCCCGTCTTCTCCTTGGTCTTGCGGTCCAGGGTGTAGCCCTTGCTCTCGTCCACGCAGTAGAAGAGCACGCCACCACCGGTGTCGGAGATGCTCACCTGCGGATTGAAGACCCTGGCCTTGCCGACCAGGTCGTGGTTGTTGTCCACGTACCCCTTGATGTACGTCCTGGACGTAGTGAGGGCCTGCTGCGAGGTGTAGAAGCTCACGGCCTTGGCCTGCGGGTCCGCGTCGATGATGGCCAAGTACTCAGCCTTGAGGCGTTCCTTGCCGTCATCCAGGATCGCCTGCTTCTTCGGGTCGCTGTCCCGCCACCCGGCGAAGTCGGCCTGGAACGAGTCCGGCAGCTCCACCTCCGGCCGCTCCGCCCCTCCCGGCTTCGCCGAAGGGCTCGCGGAAGTCTTCGAACTCCCGCCCCCGGCCCCCTCGATCTTGTCGGGCGAGGAGTCGTCGTCGCCCCCTCCCGATCCACACGCGGTCAACAGCAGGGCCGCGGACGCGGTGAGTGCGGCCGTCAGGAGCCGGATGGGGCGGCGGTTCACTTAGGACTCTCCCGTGGGGTGGTGAGGGCGTAACACAAGCGAACACACGCTATCCGTGGGGCTCCTGGGAACGCACATGGGCCCCGTCCCCGGTGCGAAACCGGGAGCGGGGCCCACGTCAGCGTGCGGCTGGCGGCGTGATCAGAACCGCCGAGTGATCAACGCCCGCTTCACTTCCTGGATTGCCTTCGTGACCTCGATGCCACGCGGGCACGCGTCCGTGCAGTTGAACGTCGTGCGGCAGCGCCACACGCCGTCCTTGTCGTTCAGGATCTCCAGGCGCTGCTCGCCCGCCTCGTCACGCGAGTCGAAGATGAAGCGGTGCGCGTTCACGATCGCCGCCGGGCCGAAGTACTGGCCGTCGTTCCAGAAGACCGGGCACGACGACGTGCACGCCGCGCACAGGATGCACTTCGTCGTGTCGTCGAAGCGCTCGCGGTCCTCCGGCGACTGCAGACGCTCGCGCGTCGGCTCGTTGCCCGTCGTGACCAGGAACGGCATGACGTCGCGGTACGCCTGGAAGAACGGGTCCATGTCGACGACCAGGTCCTTCAGGACCGTCAGACCCTTGATGGCCTCGACCGTGATCGGCTTGGCCGGGTTGAGGTCCTTGATCAGGGTCTTGCAGGCCAGGCGGTTGCGGCCGTTGATGCGCATGGCATCAGAGCCGCAGATGCCGTGGGCGCAGGAGCGGCGGAAGGTCAGCGTCCCGTCCAGCTCCCACTTGATCTTGTGGAGGGCGTCGAGGACACGCTCCTTGGGGTCGATCTCCACCTGGAAGTCTTCCCAGGTCGCGTCCGCCGAGATCTCCGGGTTGTAGCGGCGGATACGGAAGGTCGCCGTGATGTACGGGGAGTCGGCGAAGCCGGCCTCGGGCTTGGCGTCTTCCTTGTCGAGGGTCGGAGTTGCCATCAGTACTTACGCTCCATCGGCTGGTAGCGGGTCTGCACGACCGGCTTGTAGTCGAGCCGGATCGACTCGGCGCCGTCGTCGCCTACCTCGCGGTACGCCATGGTGTGGCGCATGAAGTTGACGTCGTCGCGGTTCGGGAAGTCCTCGCGGTAGTGACCGCCGCGCGACTCCTTGCGGGCCAGGGCCGACTGCGCCATGACCTCGGCCAGGTCGAGCAGGTTGCCCAGCTCGACGGCCTCCAGGAGGTCGGTGTTGAAGCGCCGGCCCTTGTCCTGGATCGAGACGTTGAGGTAGCGCTCGCGGAGTTCCGCGATCTTCTCCACCGCCGTCTTGATCGTCTGCTCCGTACGGAACACCATGACGTTGGCGTCCATGGTCTCCTGCAGCTCCTTGCGGAGCTCGGCGACCCGCTCGTTGCCCGTGGCGTCGCGCAGGCGCTCGACCTGGGTGACGACGAGCTCCTCGGCGTTCTCGGGGAGTTCGACGAAGTCGTGCTTCGCCGAGTACTCCGCGGCGGCGACGCCCGCGCGCTTGCCGAAGACGTTGATGTCCAGGAGCGAGTTGGTGCCCAGGCGGTTGGCGCCGTGCACGGAGACACAGGCGACCTCGCCCGCCGCGTACAGGCCCGGGACGACCGTGGTGTTGTCCGCGAGGACCTCACCCTCGACGTTCGTCGGGATGCCGCCCATGGCGTAGTGCGCGGTCGGCTGGATCGGGATCGGGTCCGTGTAGGGCTCGATGCCGAGGTACGTGCGCGCGAACTCCGTGATGTCCGGGAGCTTGGCGTCCAGCTGCTCCGGCGGGAGGTGCGTCAGGTCGAGGTACACGTGGTCGCCCTCGGGACCGCAGCCGCGGCCCTCCCGGATCTCCGTGTAGATCGAACGCGAGACGACGTCACGGGACGCGAGGTCCTTCATGACCGGCGCGTACTTCTCCATGAAGCGCTCGCCATCCTTGTTACGGAGGATGCCGCCCTCACCGCGGGCGCCTTCCGTCAGAAGGATGCCCATGCGCCAGATGCCGGTCGGGTGGAACTGGAAGAACTCCATGTCCTCCAGCGGCAGACCGCGGCGGTAGCAGGCCGCCTGGCCGTCGCCCGTCAGCGTGTGCGCGTTCGACGTCACCTTGAAGAACTTGCCGGTGCCGCCGGAGGCGTAGATGACGGCCTTCGCCTGGAAGATGTGGATCTCGCCGGTCGCCAGTTCGTAGGCGACGACGCCCGCGCTCTTCTTGACCCCGTCGACCTCGACGATGAGCTGGTCGAGGACGTAGAACTCGTTGAAGAACTCCACGCCCTCCTTGATGCAGTTCTGGTACAGCGTCTGGAGGATCATGTGGCCGGTGCGGTCGCCCGAGTAGCAGGCACGGCGGACCGGGGCCTCGCCGTGGTTGCGGGAGTGACCGCCGAAACGGCGCTGGTCGATCTCACCCTTGGGCGTACGGCCGAAGGGCAGGCCCATCTTCTCCAGGTCGAGGACCGCGTCGATGGCCTCCTTCGCCAGGATCTCGGCGGCGTCCTGGTCGACCAGGTAGTCGCCGCCCTTGATCGTGTCGAAGGTGTGCCACTCCCAGTTGTCCTCCTCCACGTTGGCGAGCGCGGCGGCCATGCCGCCCTGCGCCGCGCCCGTGTGGGAGCGGGTCGGGTAGAGCTTCGTCAGGACCGCGGTCCGGCTGCGCTTCGTCGCCTCGATGGCCGCGCGCATGCCCGCGCCGCCGGCGCCGACGATGACAGTGTCGTACTTGTGAATCTTCACTGGGTTCGCCTCGGCTTTAGCGGATGTTCGGGTCGAAGGTGAAGATCACCAGCGTGCCCAGAAGGATGGTGAACACCGTGGCGGTGTACAGCAGGCCCTTGAGCCACAGGCGCGTGTTGGCGCGCTCCGCGTAGTCGTTGATGACCGTGCGCAGGCCGTTGGCCCCGTGCAGCATCGCGAGCCACAGCATCAGCAGGTCCCAGACCTGCCAGAACGGCGAGGCCCAGCGACCGGCGACGAACGCGAAGCCGATCTTGCTCACGCCGCCGTCGAGCACCAGCTGGATCAGCAGGTGGCCGATGACAAGGACGACGAGGACGACGCCGGACAGGCGCATGAAGAGCCATGCGGCCATCTCGAAGTTGCCGCGGGTCGAGCGCGGGGTCTTGGAGGTGCGCTTGCGCGGTGCCTCGATGAGGGGGGCCGGGTTGTCGGCGTCGTAGAGCGAAGCGCCTTCGACGGGACCCACTCCGGACCCGCCGGACTTCTCGAGCGTGGTGTCGGACATGTCTGGCGTCAGCTCCCGAAGACTTCGCGGACGGCGTGGCCGAGGACCGGGTAGAGCGCCCCCACCATCAGGACGATCCAGATACCCATGACGGTCCAGAGCATCTGCTTCTGGAAGCGCGGGCCCTTCGACCAGAAGTCGACGGCGATGACACGCAGGCCGTTCAGCGCGTGGAAGAGGATGGCGGCGACCAGGCCGTACTCAAGGAGTGCGACGAGGGGCGTCTTGTAAGTGCTGACGACATCGTCGTACGCCTCCGGGGAGACGCGGACGAGAGCGGTGTCCAGCACATGCACGAACAGGAAGAAGAAGATGAGGACGCCGGTGACTCGGTGAGCCACCCAGGACCACATTCCTTCCCGGCCGCGGTACAGCGTTCCAGCCGGCACGGCAGAACCCTCCGGGAGCGGGGATTGGGGCCAGCCGGCTTGGGCGGTCGGACGGGCCCGGCCGGGTACGGTCCACCGGCCGCTCGTCATCGTATCGACGAGTTGTCGGTTCGCTCGCGCGGGGTAGCCAGGTGTGATCAAACAGGCAATCAAACAGGCACGTACGGGCTATTCAGGTCGTGCACGAGCCGGGTGAGTCGCCCGCGGGCGAGCTTCCGCATTTCCTCGGCCGCCAGGACCCGCTCCTCCTCCGGGTCGCCTGCGAGGCGCGCGCGGATTCCGGCGAGCAGATGGTCGAGGGCCTGGGTCGGCGGGACGTCGTCCAGGCAGATCACGAAGGCATGACCGAACCGGCTCTCGTACGCGGCGTGAGCGGCCCGCAGAGCGGTGTCCGCGGCGCCGTACGTGCCCTGGCGCGGGACGGCCGGACCCAGAGGTTCGCAGGCCAGGGCCTCGGCGAGGGCCGCGGGCGGCAGGTCGTACGCCGCTTCGTCGGACGCGGCGAGCAGGGCTTCCAGATCGGGGTAGGGCCGGTGGGCGACGAGCCGGCGGGCCCAGAGCCGGCTGCCGCAGCAGGCGAGGAAGGCGGCCTCGGCCACGCCGGGCTCGGCGGAGTTCAGTTGCTCCGGGGTGCGTGTCGGCTCCGCCGGGGGACTCGGTGAACTGTGCGCGGACAGCGGGGGCTCCAGGGCAGGGGGCATCGGCTGGGGGCTGTGGGGGTTTTGTCGTAACGCTAGCGAGGTGTGGTGAAGCCCGGTGGGCGGATGCGTGAAATATCACCCGGATGGGAGAGTTTCGCTTCGCGTGGTGGACGGGGTGGCCGCGGGCCCCGCTTTACGGTGGCCGGATGCTGGCTCTGACTGCTGACGCCCGTGCCGCCCGCCCCGCGGGGCGGATCACCACGCGCCCACCCGTACCCCCGGCTGCGTGCGGCCGCCCCCAGGGCGGCAGCCGATGATCCAGCAGCGTTTCGCGCTCGCCTCCGCGGTCCTCGTCGCCGGTGCCGTCGCCCTAGCCGTGGTCGTCTGGCCCGGCGGCGGGAGCGGCGGCGGCTCCGTGGCCTCGCCCTCCGCGAGCAAGTCCGCCACCCCGAGCCCCTCGCCCACGAAGTCGTACCCCCTCTCCAAGGCCCCGTCGACCATCCCCGCCGTACGCGAGCACAGCGCGGCGCGCGGCCCGGGATGGAAGCCGGGGAGCGGCGGGCGTGTGGTCGTCGGTGACGACGAACTCGCGGACGAGGGCAAGCTGCTCGCCGGTGAGCTGAAGCTGAAGTACGCCGGTGACGCCGAACCCCGCAAGGGTGACGTGGAGCTCGCGCTCTCCGACGACGGTTCCGCGGACAGCGCCGAGGACAGCTCCGGGGGGCGCGACGAGTCGTACACCCTCTCCGTGAAGGGGCAGCGGGTGAAGATCACCGCCCCCGAGGAAGCGGGCGTCTTCTACGGGACCCGCACCCTGAAGCAGGAGGTACGCGGCGGCCGGACCGCGCCCGAGGGCGTCGTGCGCGACAGCCCCGCCAAGCCGCAGCGCGGATTCATGATGGACATCGCGCGCAAGCACTTCGACGCGGCCTGGATCGAGGACCGCATCCGGGAGCTCGGCGACCTCAAGTACAACCAGCTCGGCCTGCACTTCTCCGACGACCAGGCCTTCCGCATCGAGTCGAAGTCGCACCCGGAGATCGTCTCGCGCGACCACCTCACCAAGGCGCAGGTCCGCAGCATCCTCAAGCTCGCGGCCAGCCGCCACATCACCGTCGTGCCGGAGATCGACTCACCGGGCCACCTCGGCACGGTCATCGCCGCGCACCCCTCCCTCCAGCTCCGCGACACCCGTGGCGTCGCCACGCGCGGCGCCGTCGACATCTCCAAGCCGCAGGCCGCGGAGATCGTCGACGACCTCCTGGAGGAGTACGCGGACCTCTTCCCCGGGCGCTACTGGCATCTGGGCGCCGACGAGTACCAGGCCCTCACGGTCAGCAACCCCGAGGCCAGCTTCCCGCAACTGGCGTCCGCGGCCCGCGAGAAGTACGGGCCGAACGCCCGGGTCCAGGACCTCGCGACCGGCTGGCTCAACGACAGGGCCGAGACCATGCGCCCCTACGAGCGCGGGCTCAGGGCCTGGAACGACGGGTTCTTCCGCGGCGGCGTGGCGAAGGCCGACGAGGATATCGACGTCGCGTACTGGACGGGCAAGGAGATCGGGTCGAGGGAGCCTGTCGAGTATCTGAAGGAGGGCCGGAAGGTCATCAACTACAACGACGAGTACCTCTACTACGTCCTCGGCCAGCCCAACGCCTTCCGCTACCCCACCGGGCAGCGGATCTACGAGCAGTGGACGCCGCTGGTGATCCGCGGCACGAAGCCGGTGAGCGCGGAGTACGACGACCAGATCCTCGGCGGTTCCTTCGCGGTCTGGTGCGACCTGGCGAACTCCCAGACGCAGGAACAGGTGGCGCAGGGGATCCGGATGCCGCTGCGGGCGACGGTCCAGAAGCTGTGGGACGCGCGCAAGCCGTCGATGCCGTGGGCGGAATTCGTCAAGCTGGCCGACCAGGTGGGGTAGGCGGCCGGAAGACGCGAGGGAGGGGGCGCGGCGGGGGCGGCGGCGAGATCCGTTTTCGGCTTTTTGGTGGCGAACTTGCTTACATCTGTGGTGTATTCGGCCCAAAGCCGATCGCCATCGCAGCCGTCGAGCGCAGTTGAGCAGCGGAGTCGAGTACACGGGGGGACGCGAGCATGGGCTACTGGGGTTATTACGTCGTGGGCAGGAGCGAGCGGCCACTCGTGGAGCTCTCGGCGGTGGCGGGGGTGCGGGACGAGCTGAGCCTCCTCGTGCAGCGGGACGACGGCTGGCAGGTGTGGGAGGTGCCGGGCGGCGACGGCACGCGCGACGTCGGCAACATGAACACCCTGGCCCTGGAGACGGGTTCGCCCGCCCTCTTCGGCTACGTCATGGACAGCGACTGCGTGGTCGTCGAGGCCGCGGCCCCCGAGAGCGGCGTATGGACGACGTGCCTGGCCCGCGAGGCGATGGCCGGGTACATCGGTGACGACGGCCTGAGCCTCGACGACTACTTCCTGGAGCCCCGCGACGCCGCGGACCGCGCGGTCACCTGGGCGGCGGAATCGGGCAGGACGGTGGCGCCGGCGCCGCTGCTCGACGTACTGAAGGCCGCCGCCGAACCCTCGGCCGAGGAGCTCTTCTTCCGCTTCCTCGACCGGCTCGGCGTCGTGCCGCAGTGACGTTCCCGGGGACCCGCACGCAGTAGGGGACGTGCGCTGTCCGCGAGGGGACGCGCACGGACCTGCATGGACGTGCACGGTCCACGACGGGAGGCGTACGACATGAGCGGCGCGAGTCTGGTCGAGCTGATCGCCGAGGCCGACGAGAGAGGTCTGGCGGCGAGCGGGCTCGCCTGCCTCGACCGGTGTGTGCCGCTGCTCGGCGGCGGTGACGAGGTGCTGCGCCCGCTGTGGGGGAGCCTCGCGGAGGGCGTGGCCTGGGACGCGGAACTCGCCGACGCGCGGGTGACGCTGGGCGGCGCCGACGTCCTGGAGGACCCCTCGGCGGACGAGGCGAGCACCCTCGCCTACCGCATGCTCGGTGCCGTTCCCTCGCGGCGTTCCGCCACCGAGCTCCGGGAGTGGGCCGACGCCTGCTCCGTCGCCGCGTTGCAGATCCACCGGCTGCTCGACACCGCGCCGGACGGAGGGCCGAGGACGTCGGCCCTGACCGCGCGGCGCGCGGCCCGCGCCGACGGCATGACTCCGCTGGTCGCCGCCGAACTGAGGCGCCAGGTACGCATCCTCGAACTCCTGGCCCGCCAGGACACGGGTGCCGGGGGCCTGCGCCAGGCGCTGGACGTGTCGATGGAGGGCCGCCGGGTGCTGCGGGCGGTGGTGTCGCGGCGGGAGCGGGGGAGCAGGGTCTGACCCCGGGTCTGACCGGGGCTGGGGCCGGGGCTGGGGCCGGGACCGGGACCGGGACCTCTCGGAGGCCGCCTCACCGGGATTCGGCTTCGGGCCGCCCTGCGTCGGGCCGCCCTGCGTCGGGCCGTTCGGCGTCGGGCCGCCCTGCGTCGGGCCGTTCGCGCGCGGGCAGTTCGGCGGTGCAGGTGGCCCGTCCGTAGGAGCCGAACGCGGTGGCGCGCTGCCGGTGTTCACCCCGGACCGCCACAGCGCAGCTCGCCTCGCCACCCTTCTTGCCGAGCTGGATGCTGACGGCCGGGTCCTTGCCGAGCGGTACGCGCACCGTCTTCTTCCACGGGAGGTCGACACCTGCCTCGACGGTGGCGCTGCCCTCCGAGCTCCGGGCCAGATACGAGACGTCGGCGTTGCCCGTGCCGGTGATGCGGTAGGTCACCGAAGCCGTCGGCACGGGTCTCTCCTCCTGCTCGTCGCCGCCGAGGAAGCCATACGTGACGCCTGCGGCGCAGATGGCGAACAGCACCGCGCCCACGGCGACCACGCGCCGGTCCGAGATCTCGCCGACCACCTTCGCTTCGGCCATCGGCGGATACGTCACCTGCACATCCGCCCGCTGCGCGTCCACCAGCTTTTCGGTCGTCATTTCCCCACCCCATGAGTGATTCGCGTAAGCGAGCACCATTCAAATTCCGGCCGGTTATACAACACGTGCACGAAGGTCCACCAGGGGAAGAAGATTTCGGACCTATCACCAAGTGCCCGGTATGTGCGGCGGGTTGACGCGGTGAAGAACGACTGCGTAGAACTCTCGGCTGCTGATTGATCCATGTTTCTGAGCCGCTCCAGGAATTCCTTGAGCGGTACTCGATCCTGCCCTCTTTCTGTTCGCGTTCTGCTCGTGCGAGTGAACTGCGCGTATTTCCGAAAGAAGGCTCCGGAAGGGCAGTAGACACGGTGAGAAACGGATATCGAAGGCTGCTGGTCGGCCTTCTCGCGTCGGCGGTGGTGGGCACGGTGCTGCCCCAGGCCGCCCACGCGGAGACCGAGGAGAGACCGGCGCCCGTGCGGGCTCCGGCCGCGGACGAGGGTGACGGCCCCCAGAAGGGCCCCAAGGTTCCGAGAACCCCGCCACGGAAGTACCCCACCAACACCCCTGACCCCAAGGTCACTTACGGCGCGCGCGGAGTCACCCTCGACGCCCCCGCCGTGGTGCACGGCACCGGCCCCGAACTGTCGTGGCCGAAACCGGAGTCCAGCTCCGGCAAGGGGAGGGGGGAGGCTGTCGTCGGCTACCAGCTCCACCGCTCGACCCGCCCCGACTTCAAGGCGACCGCCGCCACCCTCGTGACCCCGCTCGGCAAGGACACCACCTCGTACAGGGATACGACCGCCGAGCCGACCCGCGCGAACAGCGCGACGGAGACCGCGCGCCACTACGCGTACCGCCTCCTGGCCGAGACCAGGGACGGGCGCCTGCTCGCCTCACCGGTGCGCCGCGTGGGTGTGCCCAAGGCCGGGCACACGCTACGGGTCCTACGGGCCGGCCAGTCGGACACCACGCTCTCCTCCTCCGAGCCGCGTACGAACCTGGACGAGAAGTGGCTGAGCGCCGGAACCGGCGACGGCACGTACGGCACCACGCGCGCGGCCCTGAAGTTCCCGACCTCCGGCATCCCCAAGAAGGCCACCGTCCTCCAGGCCGAGCTGCGCCTGCGAACGGCAGGGCAGCAGAAGGCCGGGACCAAGGCCCGGGGCCGGCTCATCGAACTCAGCCCCCTCAAGCGCGAGTTCACCGAGAAGTCCGCCACCTGGGAGAAGGCGGGAGCCAAGGCCCAGTGGGGCTCGGACGGCGGTGACGCGTCGGCGCCCGTCGCCGACACCGTCGGCCGCAGCGGCGCGTACACCTGGGACGTCACCTCGCTCGCCCGGCAGTGGGCGAAGCGCCCGAGCACCAACAAGGGTGTCCTTCTGAGCGCCGCCGATCAGGAGCCCACGCGCTTCCGGTCGAGCGAGGCCCCGGAGGCGACGCAGCGGCCCCAGCTCCGGGTCATCACCGCGGAACCCACGCCCTGGGACACGTACTACGCACCGGACACGCCCACCCGCATGTCCGAGAACAACACCTACCCCGTGGATGTCACGGTCACCAACACCACGACGGCCGCCTGGCCGGAGGGTGAGCGCACGCTGTCGTACAAGTGGGCCCTGCCCGACGGCACGGACGCCACGACCGCCGACAACCAGCTGAAGGCGGACATCCCGGCCCTCGCGCCCGGTGCCACCGTAACCGTCAGGGCGACGGTCAAGTCGCCCTACACGGCCGACGGCAACCGGCGCTCCGGATACACCCTCATCTGGGACATCCTCAACAAGACCGACGGCAGCTGGCTCTCGCAGAAGCCGGGCATCGGCGGTCTGGAGCAGGCCACAGCTGTCGAGGACCCCACCGCGGACCGCGTCGGCATGGAGAAGCACCACGCGTACACGGGCATGAACACCGGCGCGGGCTCGACCCTGATGAACAACCTCGGCTCGGGCAACGCGGCGTGGTCGTACAACGCCTTCACGAACCCCGGCCGCGGCATCAACACCTTCGCGCGCTTCACGTACAACGCGCAGGACACCTCCGACAGCCAGCTCGGCCACGGCTGGTCGGCGCAGGCCGCGGGGCCCCTGCGGCTCGGCTCGATGCTCGACTTCCACCCGGACTCCGAACCCGGCGAGGCGTACGTCATCGACGGTGACGGCACGCAGCATCTGTTCCGCAAGCAGGGCGACGGGAGTTGGAAGCCCTCGGCGGGCTACCGCTACCGCCTCACCGCCAAACCGGACGTCGTGAAGGTGTGCCAGACGGGCAGCAGCCCGGAGGTCCCGGACGCCTGGACGCTGACCCGCCCGGACGGCACGCGCTTCGTGCTCGGCTGCGACGGCTACCTCACCTCGGTCGTCGACAAGAACGGCAACACCCAGAGCTACGTCTACGAGCTGCGCGACTCCGGCAACCGCTGGGTCAAGTTCCTCAAGGAGATCAAGGACCCGGCGGGCCGCAGCTCCCTGAAGCTCGACTACTTCGGGGCCGGCGACGCCACGTACGACTACATCGACGCCAAGGGCGAGAAGGCCTCGGGCACCGACCTGTGGAACCCGAAGATCTACGACCACGTGAAGTCCATGACGGACGTCTCGGGCCGCAAGGTCTCCTTCCTCTACACGGAGAAGGGCCACCTCGGCCGCCTCACGGACGGCGACGGAGCGGCGCAGCCGAAGGTCTTCAACTTCGCGTACGACGCGGCGCAGGGGAACAAGAACACCAAGCTGACCAAGGTCACCGACCCGCGCGGCAAGGCGACCGGCGTCGAGTACGGCGAAGGCCCCGACTCGATGGCGTCGACCAAGACGATCACGGACCGGCTGCGCACCACGACCGGCTTCACGTACAAGCCAGCGGTGGGCAACGGCACCGAGACCAGTGCCACCGACGCCGAGAAGCACGCGACGACGTACACGACGGACGCCCAGGACCGCCCGGTCCAGGTCACCAACGCCAAGTCCGAGAAGACCACGATGACGTGGGACGCCGACCACAACGTCACGCTCCTGGAGGAGAACAACGGCGCGAAGACGGCGTACTGCTACGACGAGAAGACCGGCTACCCGCTCTGGGAGCGCTCGGCGGAGGAGAACAAGGCGGGCGTCCCCGCGGAGGCAGACTGCGCGCCGGGCAAGTCGCCTGCCCACTCGGTCCGCTACGAGTACAAGACGCGTGCGGACGGCTATGCGGCCGACCTGGTCAAGAAGACATCGGCGGAGGGCCGCGTCTGGCAGTTCGGCCATGACGCGAAGGGCAACCTGAAGACGGTCACGGACCCGAAGGGCGTCGCCTCGTCGCAGGAGGGCGACTACACGACGTCGTACGAGTACGACGCCTACGGCCAGTTGACGCGGGCGACGGACGCAAACGGCAATCCGACGGCGTACAAGGACTTCGTCGCGGCGGGCTACCCGCGCACCACGACGGACGCCCTGGCGAAGATCACGACGACGGAGTACGACGCGCGCGGCCAGGTGACGGAGGTCGTCGACGCGCTGGGCAAGAAGACGACCCAGACGTACGACGGCTTCGGCCGCCCGCTGGTGTCGAAGACGCCGAAGGACCAGGCGGCGGGCGTGTTCATCACGACTCCGGCGCCGGAGTACGACGCGAACGACAACGTCACGAAGTCGACGGCGCCGAACGGTGCTGTGTCGACGGCGAGTTACGACGACGCGGACCAGGTCGTGTCGGCCACCGCGCCCAAGGACTCGGACACGTCCGGGGAGCGGAGGACGGCGTACACGTACGACAGCGTAGGCAACCTCAAGACGACGACGGAACCGAAGGGCACGGCGACACCTGCGATCCCCGACGACTACGTCACGACGAACTCCTACGACGAGATCTACCAGCTCACGTCCGTGGTGAACGCCAAGAAGGACAAGGTCAGTTACGTCTACGACGGGGTCGGCAACCCGGTCCGCGTCATCGACCCCAAGAAGAACGCGTCCCCTTCGCCCGACGACTACACGACCAAGACCGACTACGACATGAACCACCGTGTCGTGGCGGTCGGGGACGCGGCGGGCCGCACGGTCAAGCAGGCGTACGACAAGGACTCCCTGACCGTCTCCACGACGGACGCGGAGGAGAACACGACCAGGAACCACTACGACGAGCGCGGAAAGCTCGCGGTGGTGGAGACCCCGCACGAGGGCACGACGGTCCGTACGACGAAGTTCGGCTACGACGAGGTCGGCAACCGGGTCAAGGTCTTCACGCCGAGAGGTGTGGCGACGGAGGGCGAGCCGGACGACTTCGTCGCGGAGACGACGTACGACCCCCTGAACCGCCCTTCCCGCCAGATCCAGCCCTACGACCCGAAGGACCCCCGCTACAACAGGAAGGTCTGGTCGGAGACGACGTACGACGCGGTGGGCCGGGTGCAGAAGACGTCCATGCCGCCCTCCGAGGGCGAGACGACGCGCAACGACACCACGTACGGCTACTACGACAACGGCTGGGTGAAGACGTCGCAGGACGTGTGGGACATCCGCACGACGTACGACTACAACGCACTCGGCCAGCAGACGGCCCGCCAGCTCACGTCGGCGGGCGGCTCGACGAGCCGGACCATGCGCTGGGGCCACTACCCCGACGGCAAGCTCAAGTCGCGTGACGACGACGGCATTCCGGTCGGGGCGAGTGAGCTGGTGGCGTACGAGTCCCAGGCTCGCGCGGGCAAGGGAACGGAGTCGTCCCCGCACACCTGGAAGCTGCCCATCGCGAAGGCGGGCACGTACACGGCGTACGCGGAGTCCGGGAAGTCGGGGGGTTGGACGAAGCTCGGTACCGCCACCTACAAGAAGGGCGAGAACGCCGACCTGAAGGCGCCCGCGGACACCGTGAAGCTGGTCCGCGACAACGCGGCGGAGAAGGCGGCGGACACGGAGCGCAAGCGTTTCGCGTACGCGTACGACATCAACGGCAACCTGACGTCGATCGACGACACCTCGACGGGTACGAAGGTCGACGCGTACACGATGTCGTACACGGGCCTGAACCAGGTCGAGAAGGTCGCGGAGGCGCTGGCGGGCCAGGAGAAGAAGACCACCTCCTACACGTACGACGCGAACGGTCGGCCGGAGACGCTCAAGCACCCGGACCAGTACGCGAAGTACACGTACGACCTCCGCGAGTTGGTGAAGACGGCGACGGTGGGCAAGTCGGAGTCGGACGCCTCACCGAAGGTCACGTCGTACGACTACACGTACCGGGGCGAGCGGAAGACGGAGACCAAGGCAAACAAGAACAAGGTCGACTACGCCTACTACCTGGACGGCGCGCTCAAGTCCCAGACGGAGAAGAAGCCGGACGGCACGACGCTCGTCTCCTCGCACACCTACGCCTATGACGCGAACGGCAACAAGGCGCAGGACGTGGCGAAGAAGATGAACGCCGACGACCACGTGAAGTACATGTCGTCGACGACGGCCTACACCTACGACCCGGCGGACCGCCTGGCCAAGTCCGTCCGTACCGGGGACGGCGCGGGTACGGAGACCTATGTCCACGACGACAACGCGAACGTCATCTCGCAGACGGTCAAGGGAAAGACGACGACGTTCGGCTACGACCGCAACCGTCTGCTGAAGACGACGACGGGCGGCGCGTCGGCCTTGCACACGTACGACGCCTTCGGCCGCCAGGAGTCGGTGACGGCGGGCGGCAAGGTCATCGAGCGCAACGCGTACGACGGCTTCGACCGCGTGAAGCAGCACGAGAAGGCGGACGCGGCGAGTGGTGCCCTGAAGACGACGAAGTACGCGTACGACCCGCTGGACCGCACGTCGTCGCGGACGGATGCGGGAGGCAGGTCGACGGACTACACGTACCTCGGCATGTCGGGCGAGGTCCTGGGCGAGGAGGTCGCCGGCAAGCTGACGAAGTCGTACCAGTACGGCCCGTGGGGTGACCGCCTCTCGCAGATCAAGCATGCGGCGGACGGCTCGGCCGGGGAGTCCACGTACTACGGCTACAACAGCCACACGGACGTCGAGACGCTGACCGGCAAGGACGGCAACACGAAGGCGACGTACGGCTACTCGGCATACGGCTCGGACGATTCCGCGGACTTCACAGGAATCGACAAGCCGGAGGCGGGCAACCCCACGAAGGACGCGTACAACCCGTACCGCTTCAACTCGAAGCGCTGGGACGCGGCTTCGGCGACGTATGACATGGGGTTCCGGGATTACAGTCCGGGGCTCAATCGGTTCACTACTCGGGATATGTACAACGGGGCTCTTGCGGATATGGGGCTCGGGACTGACCCGATGACGGGGAACCGATATGCGTTCGCGGGTGGCAATCCCGTCGGAAATGTCGAGTTGGACGGCCATATATTCGGATGCGGGATCTGCTCCGATGTCGTCGACACCGTCAAGAGTGCGGCCAAGGGTGCGGTAAAGGTCGCCAAGGGTGCCCGTAACCTGACCAGCCCGATTGATGTTCTCCTGAACGGAATCGGGTGGAATTCGCCCACGGCTTCGGATGGCTACGAGTCGGAGCCCGGCGCCAAGCCCGACTTCGGCAAGGGCTTGTTGCTCAAGCCGGACTCCGAAAAGGAATGGCAGCCGGGGGCCGCGCGCTTCCCCTTCACCAGGGATGACTGTGCACAAGGCCAGAGTATGGTGTACTACCAGCCGCTCGATCAGCAGAAGAGGGCGACGGGAGTAAGTGCCTGCCTCAACAACGGTGACTACGGCTGGATCAATGACGCGGGGGCTGCACGGGGCGACGCCGGCTCCAAGATCGCGGGAAGTCCTGTCCCACGCCCCCAGCGGGATTACCCTGAATTGACTCCTCCGGGATTCAAGAAGGGGATGAACCGTGGCCACCTCCTGGCGAATCGTTTGGGTGGGAGCGGGACCGAGCGTCGGAATCTTGTCTCCTTGTGGGCCACCCCCAACAGGTCGCAGATGAAACGGGTGGAGAACCAGGTGGCCGCGATGGTGGAGTCCGGACAAACCGTCTACTACCAAGTAAATCCTCACTACACCGGGCGAAAAGGTGCTCCAGACTACTTGACCATCACATGGTTGAACATGGATACCGGGGAATTCGAGCCCGGAACGAAGATCTGGAATACGCCTACAGGGCTTGAACCCTGAGTCGTGAAGCCTGATTGAGGTTCTTCGTCCAGGAATTGTATGGGTGTGGGTGAATATCGTCTCTGGTATTCGCCCACACTCTTTCTGTCTGAGAGGTTCTGATATGTGGGTCCAGCGAGTGGTCGAGTTGACTGGATGGGAACCGCTGGGAATGTCTGTCGACTGGGAGGGGATCGAAGGTGAGCTCCAGTGCCCCCTGCCGGTCGACTACAAAGAGCTCTTCGAGATCTTTGGTGGCGGGGTCTTCAGTGATTCTGTCTATTTCCTCGGAAGTGACGAAGGTCTTGCCTTCGACTTCCTCACGCAATGGCGAGTTGCTCTCTCAGTCGACCAGGGAGGCGGAGCCGACGGGCTTTCCTCCGTCGAGCCGTACGCGATTTACGCTCCGGGCGGCAAGGGGCTTGTTCCCTGGGGCTCCACCGAGTGGGCTGATGAATACTTCTGGCTGGTCGATGCCGGGCAACCCGGCGAGTACCCCATCCTCGCGCGAGCCGAGGACGGAGAATGGCACAGGTATGACATGTCTACATCGGAGTTTCTGTACAAGGTCCTCGCGGATGCTGATTTCCAACCGTTCGGGATTGCGCAGTACTCCCTGGATCCAACGTTCGAGCCAGGCTCCGAGGGTGACAGCTGACGTCTCCAGGAGCCCGCGCGACGTATGAGTGTGTCCAATGGTTGTACCTGGGGCGGGAGTTGCCCTGTGAGAAGCAGCACGTCCAGAGCCGTCACGCGAAAGTGGTGACTTTCGCTTGGTAGAGGGAGGGTGCGCTGCGCGCTCTCCCTGTTACCGAGTTGAAGGGGTGGGAGTCATGGACGGTGAGGGAAGACGGGCGCCGAGAGCGGGGGAGATGCGGGGGCGGGCCCGGGAGTTCGTGGCGCGGGTGACCGTGCGGAATCGGCTCCCGCTTGATTACTCCGTCGCGAGCCTCCGCGTCGTCGACTTCCTCATCGAAGGACTGCGCAAGGGCGGCCGCCGACGCGAGGAAGTCGGCGGGGCACTCTTCGGCCTGGGCGCCTACGTCGGGGAGGTGCTGGTGCGTCGCGCCGGAGCCGTCTGGGTCGAATTCGACGAGAGCCAGCGTCTCTACTTCGGACAATCTGTGGGTGTACGGATGCCGGACGGGAGGGTGTGGAATCCCTTGGGGAAGGTCGTCAATTGCTTTGACGCTGCCGCTGATTCCACGGAGCAGTCATTGCAGACGTTCTACCTCACCCTTCCGGGTCGCACTCGGCGCGCGGCATAGACCGCCCCGAAGGGGGCTTTCTCGGGGGCACGGGCACGGTGAACAGTGTCAGCGGGGTTAAGAGGAGAGCGTGGGGCAGGGTGGGGAACGACATCGCCGTGCGGCGGCGGGCGACGAGGAACTGACGCGGGCCATAGGGCGTGCCAGGGGCGGGGACGAGGCGGCCTTCGCGGCCGTCTATCGGTGTGTGCAGCCCGCGCTGCTCGGGTACTTGCGCGGGCTCGTACGTGATGACGCCGAGGACGTGGCTTCCGAGGCGTGGCTGCAGATCGTCCGGGACCTGGGCCGGTTTCGCGGGGGAGGCGCCGACTTCCGCCGGTGGACCGCAACTGTGGCTCGCCACCGTGCCATTGACCACCTGCGCCGACAGAAGAGCAGACCGCGCGCCTCGGTGCTGGAGTGGGACGCGTTCGCGCTGCCGGCCGCCGATGACACCGCCGGTGAGGTCATCGAGTCGCTCACCACCGATCGCGTCCTGGGACTCGTCGCCGAGCTTCCGCCGGACCAGGGCGAGGCGGTGCTGCTGCGTGTCGTGGTGGGGCTCGACGGGCCGGCCGCCGCGAAGGTACTGGGGAAGCGGCCTGGGGCCGTGCGTGCGGCTACTTATCGTGGACTGCGCGGGCTGGCTAGGCAGTTGGCCCGTGAGGCGGAGCCGGTGTGTCCTCCTCGGCGGCCTCCCATCGGAAGTGGGTATGCCATGCGGCGGGAGAGACGGGCGGTTTGCTGAAGCGGCATTGTGGCGTGTGGCTCGGCGGTGGCCCGTTCGCGTAGGAGCGGATGCAGGAAAGTCGCACCCAGCCGCGCCTCTTCCGGCCCGTCGCCGATGAGTTGCTCGGCGCCGACTGTCGTCAGGCGCGTGCGGAGACCGCTGAGGGGGCCCAGGCCGCCGCGCGGGGTGCGCGCCGTCCGTGCGGCCCTGCGGAGGGGCGGGCTGCGGGGTGTCGAACCACGGCTGGCCCTGGCGGTCGACTCCGGAACGCCGAGCGCCGCGCCACCCCCCCCGCCTTCGGGGAGCAGCACGGCGCCTGGGTGCCGGCCCGCGGTTACGGGGTCAGGAGCTGGCCCAAGTGCGCTGCCGCCGGAGTTCCCAGCTGCGTACGCCCGTAGTAGACGTCGCTCGCTGTCGAGACCCCGGACGAACCGCTGTCCAGTTGGAGGATCGTGCCGTTGCCCTCGTCCTCGCCGTCCACGCCGATGGCGAGGTCCGCGCGGCCGTAGCCCGACAGGTCGGCCAGGAGGACCGAGGAACCGAGACGGTCCGCCGACTCCGTGGAGCCCGTGATGCCCTCGGTGTCCTGGGAGAACGCCTGCGCGCCCGTGCCCGTCAGGCCCGATGACGTGCCCTTCAGGAGGAGCGAGGTACCCGCGTCCTTCTTCGCCGCACCGGACCGCGTGATGTCCTCGTTCGGCGCGCCCGCCAGGACGTCCGCGTAACCGTCCAGGTTGAAGTCGCCCGCCGAGACCGACCAGCCCATCGCGTCGCCGGACTCGGCGGCTCCGGGCACTCCGGACGTGCCCTGGTGGACGGTTTTCAGGCCCGTGGTCGTGAAGCCCGTCGACGTGCCCGGGACCACCGTCACCTGGCCGCCCGCGTACGCACCCGACTCGGCCGTGTACGGCTGGCCGATGACCAGGTCGTCGTAGCCGTTGCCGTTCACGTCGCCGACGGCCACCGAGCGGCCGCCCTTCACCGAGAGGGAACCGACCCTGCTCAGACCGGACTTCGTGCCCTTGAACCACTGGACCTTGCCGATTCCGGCCTGGTCGCGGTAGTTCAGGGCCACGTCCGCGTAGCCGTCGCGGTTGAAGTCGCCGGACGCGGCATCCGCGTACGAGATGGCTGTGTCGCCCGACGTCAGCGTGCCGCCCACCTCGGTGCCCGCCTTGAAGCGTGCCGCCCATGTGCCGCCCGTGCCGGTGGACGCCGAGAAGACGTCCGCCTTGCCGTCCGCGTTGAAGTCGCCGACCGCCACGGCCGAGCCGAACCTGGCGCCCGGGTAGTGGAAGTCGTCCGCCAGCTGCATGTCCGTGCCGCTGGTGAAGTCCGGGCCGTAGAGCATCGTCACGGCGCCGCGGTCCTTGTTCGTGGCGTCGTCCTCGCCGGGGGCGCCGATCGCGAGGTCCGCGTGGCCGTCGCCGTTGATGTCGCCCCACGCCGTGGCCGCGGCCCAGTTGTCGCCCGCCTCGGAGGCTCCGGGGACGCCGGGGCTCGACTGGGTGAGCGTCTTCTTGGATCCGGCCACCGGGCCGTCGAGGCCGCCGGGTACGACCGTCAGCGTGCCCACGCCGCCGGACGCCTTGGGCGTGCCCGCCACCAGGTCCGTGATGCCGTCACGGTTGAAGTCGGCGGTGGGAATGGCCGAGTTGCGGGCCGCGCTCGTCGCGTAGCGGCGGATCTCGCCGAGCTTCGGATAGAGGGTCTTGCCGGGGCAGGCGGTCGCGAAGCCGTCCCGATGGCCCGAGATCGTGTTGAGCGACGGAGTGTCGCCCTTCTTCCAGACCCCGGTGTCGTCGGCCGCCGTCAGCGTGACCTTGCCCGCGGGGTTGCCCCCGTACTGGCCGAGCTTCCAGGCCGCGACGCGGGAGGCGGACTCCAGCGCGGCGCGGGTCGGCTTGCCCGCCTTCTTGTACGTCTCGCCGGGCTTCGGGTTCTCGTTGCCCTCGAAGTCGCCGATGATCGCGATGCCCGCCGACTCGCCGTTGAAGCCGTACGTGTGCGCGCCGCGCACCGGCAGATCGGTGCCGCCGCCGCGGCCCTCGAAGATCTGACCGCACTTGTCCACAAGGAAGTTGTAGCCGAGGTCGTTCCAGCCCTCGGTCTCCACGTGGTACGCCATGAGGCCGCGGACCAGGGACGGCGACTGGGCACAGCTGTAGTCGTTCGTACCGGTCGTGTGGTGGACGAAGACCGCCTTGACCTTCTCTATGTACTCCGGCGGATCCTTGACCTGCGACTCGTCCGCGCCCCAGGCCGCCCTGCTGATCATGGGCGGCTTGGTGACGGTGGACGGCGGGGCTGTCGGAACCGTGGGCTCGGGCTCCGGGTCGGGGGATGCCGAGCCCGAAGGGGTCGGTGACGCGGGCGGCTCGGTGCCCGGATCCGATGCGGTCGGGGCCGGTGAGGTCGGGGCCTCCGTCGGTTCGGGCGAACCCGAACCGCCGCCCGTGCCCGGGTCGGGCGGCACCGTCGTCTCGTCGGCCACGGGCGCTGCGAGCGCCGCCGGCGCCATCGCCGAACCGTCCAGCGCCGGGTTCTTCGCCTCCTTGGACGTCACACCGGGGTCCACGAGGTTGACCTCAAGCCCCCTGGGCAGCGCGGAAGTTGAGGTGCCGTCGGCCGCCACCACGCGGACCTCGACGCCGTCCGACGGGCCGACCCACAGCGGCTCGGAGGCGGCGCGCATGCCCGCCTCCGCCTTCTCGGGCAGGTGCAGCTCCAGGTCCAGGTTCTGCCAGCCGCTCCACTCGGCGCTCTCGATGGAGCGGGTGCGGACCTGGGCCGTGCCCTCCAACTCCTGCGTCACGCCGGTCCACGAGACGCCGAGCAGCGAGAACTGCTCCGTCGACGTACGCGGCAGCTCCCTCTCCCTGGTTCCGTCGGCCTTGAGCGCGATGTCGTGCACGCTCACCGGGCGCTTGTCGCGTGAGACGTCGCCCGGCTGGTCGCCGTTCGAGGGATCCGCCATCGCGTACGTGACGGCCCCCGCGCCGCCAAGGACGACGGCTCCGATCGTCAGCCACGCCCTGCGCTTGAGACTCAGTGGTCTGTACGCGTGCGTGCTGCGCGCTGCTTCGCGCGGTTTGCGCGGGCTCAAATGCCCCACCCCTTAACGGAATCGCGGCTTGATCCGGTTGACCAAAGCGAGTGCGTACGACCGCCCGTGGGGTCAAACGGTTGTACGGCGGTGGGTGAAATGTGACGTGACGTATGCCGCACTCCAGGGGTGTGACAGGTGGACGGGGGATTGCGCTGGATCCGTGACAGCTTCGTCCCGACGGTGGGCGAGGGCGGGATGACCGCCGGTCCGTACCTGTGACATTTCTGTGAGCCCTGGCGCAGCTCAGCGTGGGGGCACGGACACGGTGAGCTGTGTCGCGTCGGTACGGATGGGAAAGCGTGGGTCGAGGAGGGGAACCCCGTCGCGCACGGGTGCGCGACGAGGAATTGGGCGCCGCGGTCGCGCGGGCGCAGGAAGGCGACGAGGCGGCCTTCGCGGTCGCGTACCGGCTGGTGCAGCCGGGGCTCGTCGGCTACCTGCGGGGCCTCGTCGGCCACGACGGCGAGACCGCGGAGGACATCGCGGCCGAGGCCTGGCTGGAGATCGCCCGCGATCTGGGGCGGTTCCGCGGTGACGGCGCGGGCTTTCGCGGCTGGACGGCGACCATCGCGCGGCACCGGGCCTTCGACCATCTGCGGCGCCAGAAGGTCAGGCCGCGGCCTTCCGCCCTCGAACAGGACGTGCTGGATCTCCCCGGGCCGCACAGCACCTCCGAGCAGGCGCTCGAATCGATCTCCACGGGGGATGCGCTCGCGTTGATCGCCGGGCTGCCGCGTGATCAGGCGGAGGCGGTGCTGTTGCGGGTGGTCGTGGGCCTTGACGCCGGGGCGGCGGCGCGGGTCCTCGGTAAACGCCCCGGGGCGGTACGGACTGCCGCGTATCGGGGGCTTCGGCGGCTTGCCCAGCAGTTGGGGGGTGCGGGGTGAGGGGGCCTGCGGCGGCTGCGGGGGGTCTCGCCAGGCTCCTGGCGGAGGCGATTCGCGTCGACCGTGTGGACGTGGAGGCTCAGCGCCGGGCGCTCGCGGCGTTCCGCTCGGCCCGCGGGTCGGCGAAGCCTGCCCCGCGGACCCGCCCCACCGACGACTGGCGCCGCTAGCCCTCCCGGGGGGGGAGGGGGGGAGGGGGGTTCGCGTCGCCCCTCGCCTGCGGGCGGCTGGGGGTTGCCCGCGCAGTTCCCCGCGCCCCTGACGGGGGCGCCCCCGTCGTCTTTCGTCTGCACGTGCGTGGGGGTTGGCCGCGCAGTTCCCCGCGCCCCTGAAAGGGGCGCGGGGAACTGCGCGACGGTGAGCTAGAAGGGGGGCGGGGATCAAAGCCCCGGGGTGGCGGAGCCGCCGAGTCAAGTCCGTCAGGCCCCTGCCAAGGTGAGCGGCCGGGGTCGCCACCCCCCACAGGAGAGACCCCGGCCGTCACGCGGACGGACCGCACGCGGTCCGTACTCCCTTCAGCGCCGTGGGTGCGTTTTCTGTCACACCGCGTACTGTCACGCGCTAGTTGCACGTTGTACCAAACATGGACGTGACCCCACTTCAGCCCGTAGCGTGCTGCTTCGCGCCAGGCTGCGGGGGCAGGACCGCAACCGGTGTAGGCGCATAGGGAGAAGTTGTGCTGGGGGACGACGCGGAACTGACCGCCGCGGTGCTTGCGGCGCAGGACGGGGACGAGACCGCGTTCCGTACTGTGTACCGCTCCGTGCACCCGCGGCTGCTCGGCTACGTACGGACACTCGTAGGGGATCCGGACGCCGAGGACGTCGCGTCCGAGGCCTGGCTGCAGATAGCCAGGGACCTCGACCGCTTCAGCGGCGACGCGGACCGGTTCCGCGGCTGGGCCGCACGCATAGCGCGCAACCGCGCCCTCGATCACATACGCATGCGGGGCCGCCGCCCGGCGATAGGCGGCGACGAGACCGAGCTCACCGGAAAGCCGGGCGACGCGGACACCGCCGACGAGGCGATGGAGTCCCTCGCGACCGGCGACGCCCTCGCCCTGATAGCCCAACTCCCGCAGGACCAGGCCGAAGCGGTCGTGCTCCGGGTGGTCGTCGGCCTCGACGCGAAGAGCGCCGCCCAGACCCTTGGCAAGCGCCCCGGCGCGGTCCGCACCGCCGCACATCGGGGCCTGAAGCGGCTCGCGGAACTCCTCGGCGCGGACGCCCCGCCGAGCGAGGGCGCGCTGGACGCCGTACCGCCCCAGAGGGAGCGGCGCGGGCGGGTGGTGACGCCCGCCGGTGTGACGCATTCTCGTTCGCGGGCGCAGAAGGACATGTGATGGCCGACGAGGATTACAGGTGGCTGGACCGCGACGCGGCGGAGCGTTTGCTGAGCGGTGAGTCCATCGACGGCACCGACCATCACGCACGGGAACAGGCCGCACAGCTGGCCAAGGCCCTGGCCGCACTGGCGGCGGACGACCGCGCGGGATCGGTCGTACCCGCCGACATTTCCTCCGAACTCCCTGGTGAGGCCGCCGCCCTCGCGGCGTTCCGGGAAGCCCGAGGCCCGAAGGCCCGGACAGCTTCTACGCGCGTGGGAGCGGGCGAAACCGTACGTATCGGGCGGCCTGTAGAGCCTTCCCGCCCCGCGCCCTGGGCCCGCCCCCTGCGCTACGGCCTCGCCGCCGTGCTCGCCGGCTGCATGGTCGGCGGCGTCGCCGTCGCGGCCGGTACGGGCGTGCTGCCCTCGCCCTTCGGCGACCGGGAGCAGCCGGGCCCCGCGGCATCCGCATCGTCCGTCGCGTCGCCCGAGCCGCTCGTCTCCCCCTCGGAGGGTGCGAGCGAGACCCCGGACGTGGAGCCCGACGATGTGACGACCACCCCGGACGACCCCTCCCGCGAGCCAGGCAGCAGCGCGCCCCCGCAGCAGTCCGAAACCCCCGACGGCGCCTCCCAGGACACCGCGGGCACCGCGCGGCCCGGCTCCGGCGACCCGCAGCGCGAGGACGAGGCGAAGGGCTGGTACCGCAAGGTGGTCTCCGCCTGCCGCGACTACCGCAGCGGGGAACTCCAGGGCGAGAAGAGGCGCCGCCTGGAGGAGGCGGCCAAGGGCTCCCGGCGGGTGACCGAGTTCTGCGGCCGTGTCCTGGACGGATCGGGCGGCGACCGCGAGTACGACGGCGGCGGGAAGCCCGGCGGCAACGGCAACGGCGATGACGACGACAAGGGCGACGGCGACAAGGGCGACGGCGACGGCTCGGCCGGCGGCGGCAACGACCACTGGGGCAACGGCGGCAGCAACCCCGTCCCGCCCGTCGTCGCACCCTCGCTCCCGCGACCGGTGCCCGCCCCCGCGGTCTCCGCCTCCTACAGCGCGCAGCCCGTACTGCCACGCTCCTGACCTGCTGAAAAGCCCCGCCCACCGTGGGTGTGACGTTTTTTGAAGCAGTGACGCAGTAAGAAGTGAGCCGACTGGTCATCGGCCCGCGCACGAGCCAGGGGTTCCCCCCGTACCTTTGGCTCAGTGCCACCAGCGTGGGCGGGAGACGTTCCCCCGATCCCGCCCACGCTGATTAATCCCGCGCCGCTCCTCCCGCACCCCTCCCGTGCCCGTCCCGCGGCCTCACTTGTAGACGACGACCTTGTCGCCCTTCCTGACCTGCGCGAACAGGTTCGCGATCTTCTTCTCGTCCCGTACGTTCACACAGCCGTGCGAGGCGCCGTTGTAGCCGGTCGCCGCGAAGTCCGACGAGTAGTGCACGGCCTGGCCGCCGCTGAAGAACATCGCGTACGGCATGGCGGTGTCGTAGAGCGTCGAGACGTGGTGCCGCGACTTCCAGTAGACGGTGAACGTGCCGTCGCGGGTGGGCGTGTACTGCGAGCCGAAGCGCACGTCCATCGTCGAGACGACCTTGCCGTCGATCATCCAGGTCAGCGTGCGACTGGCCTTGCTGATGCACAGGGCGCGGCCGGTCAGGCAGCGCTTGTCGGGCTTCGACGCCGGGATGCCGCCCCCGGAGTAGAGCTCGTACTTCGTGGGCGTGCGGGTCATGCCGACCAGCTTCTGCCAGGTGACGGTGTCCGTCGTGCCCGTGCGGGGCAGCCCGCGCTTGCCCTGGAACCCCTTGACCGCGGTGGTCGTGGCGGAGCCGTACATACCCGACGGGTTGTCGAAGAACCAGGCGATCTGCCGGAGCCGGGCCTGCAGCTCACGCACCTGGTCGCCGCGCTGTCCGGGGGCGAGCAAGGTCTTCGGGGCGGGTTTCGGGGCCGTCTGCGGGGTCGCGGTCCGCCCTGGCCTGGTGGACGGCGCGTCCGGGCCGTCCGCCGCCGTCTTCGTGGGTGATATGCGGACCGGCTGCGCCTTCCCGTCGGAGTTCACGGCCTGCGCCTTGCACCCGCCCACCAGGGCGACCGTGACCACGGCCCCTACGGCTATCGCACCTCTGCGCACAATGACCCCCGTCATCGCTCGACGCTCGACAGACTCGCGAGGAGTCTCCCCGCGAGTGACCACGCCTGAACGTTGCCCCATGCTGGAGGCGGACCGCTATACCGGAGAGGTAACGGAGAAGGATCTCCGGGATCTCTGGCAGGAGGCACAGAGCGATGGCGCGTGAGTCGGAATCCGGACTGCCGTTCGAGCCCGTGTATGGCCCCGAGGCCCTCGACGGGTGGGACCCCGCGACGAAGCTGGGCGCGCCGGGCGCCTATCCCTTCACACGCGGCGTGTATCCCTCCATGTACACGGGGCGCCCCTGGACGATGCGCCAGTACGCGGGCTTCGGCACGGCGGTCGAGTCCAACGCCCGCTACCAGCAGCTGATCGCCAACGGCACGGCGGGTCTCTCGGTCGCTTTCGATCTGCCGACGCAGATGGGCCATGACTCGGACGCCCCGATCGCGTCCGGCGAGGTCGGCAAGGTGGGGGTCGCGATCGACTCGGTCGACGACATGCGCATTCTGTTCGGCGGCATCCCGCTGGACCAGGTGTCGACGTCGATGACGATCAACGCACCCGCCGCCCTGCTGCTCCTCATGTACCAACTGGTCGCCGAGGAACAGGGCGTCGACGCGGGCGAGTTGACGGGCACGATCCAGAACGACGTCCTGAAGGAGTACATCGCGCGCGGCACGTACATCTTCCCGCCCAAGCCGTCGCTGCGCCTGATCGCGGACATCTTCAAGTACTGCCGCTCCGAGATCCCGAAGTGGAACACCATCTCCATCTCCGGCTACCACATGGCCGAGGCGGGTGCGACGCCCGCGCAGGAGATCGCCTTCACCTTGGCCGACGGCATCGAGTACGTGCGCACCGCGGTCGCCGCGGGCATGGACGTGGATGACTTCGCGCCCCGCCTCTCCTTCTTCTTCGTGGCGCGTACGACGCTCCTGGAGGAGGTGGCCAAGTTCCGTGCCGCACGCAGGATCTGGGCCCGCGTGATGCGCGAGGAGTTCGGTGCGAAGAACCCGAAATCCCTGATGCTGCGCTTCCACACGCAGACGGCCGGGGTCCAGCTCACCGCGCAGCAGCCCGAGGTGAACCTCGTCCGGGTCGCGGTCCAGGGCCTCGGCGCGGTGCTGGGCGGCACCCAGTCGCTGCACACGAACTCCTTCGACGAGGCGATCGCGCTGCCGACCGACAAGAGCGCGCGCCTGGCCCTGCGCACGCAGCAAGTTCTCGCGTACGAGACGGATGTGACCGCCACGGTCGACCCGTTCGCCGGGTCGTACGTCATCGAGAAGATGACCGACGACATCGAGGACGCGATCCTCGGACTCATGCGGCGCGTCGAGGACATGGGCGGCGCGGTGACCGCCATCGAGAACGGCTTCCAGAAGAACGAGATCGAACGCAGCGCCTACCGCATCGCCCAGGAGACCGACTCCGGCGAACGCGTCGTGGTCGGCGTCAACCGCTTCCAGCTCGACGCGGAGGACCCCTACGAGCCCCTCCGCGTCGACCCGGCCATCGAGGCCCAGCAGGCGGCCCGCCTCGCGAAGCTGCGGGCGGAGCGCGACCAGCGGGCGGTGGACGCGGCGCTCTCCGCACTCCAGGACGCGGCGAAGGGGGAGGCCAACGTCCTCTACCCGATGAAGGACGCGCTGCGGGCGCGGGCGACGGTGGGCGAGGTCTGCGACGCGCTGCGGGAGGTCTGGGGCGCGTACGAGCCGACGGACGCCTTCTGACGCACGACGAGAAGTCGCGGTGTCCGATGTACGGACACCTGATCCCTCATGTCGTACGCGCGTGCGAGACTCCGCCCCATGCTGGGTGTCACCGATCTTCCGACCTATCTCGCGGGCCTCGCCCTGATCATTCTGCTGCCGGGGCCGAACTCGCTGTACGTGCTCTCCGTCGCCGCGCGCCGCGGCGTACGCACCGGCTATACCGCCGCCGCGGGCGTCTGGTGCGGTGACACCGTCCTGATGACGCTCTCGGCGGCCGGTGTCGCCTCGCTCCTGCAGGCCAACGCCCTGCTGTTCGGGATCGTGAAGTACGCCGGCGCCGGCTATCTGACCTGGCTCGCGGTCGGGATGCTGCGGGCCGCGTGGGGGATGTGGCGCGCGCGGCGCGAGCAGGTCGCCGAGCGGCAGGAGAGCGGGACGGACGAGGCGGGGGAGCGGCCCTTCCGCAGGGCCCTGGTGATCAGCCTGCTCAATCCGAAGGCCATCCTCTTCTTCATCGCCTTCTTCGTGCAGTTCGTCGATCCCGGATACGCCTATCCCGCGCTCTCCTTCCTGGTGCTCGGGGCCTTCGCCCAGGTGGCGAGCTTCCTGTACCTCACCGCCCTGATCTTCAGCGGCACGAAGCTGTCGGCCGCCTTCCGCCGCCGCAAGCGGCTCTCGGCGGGAGCCACTTCGGCGGCGGGCGCGCTGTTCCTCGGGTTCGCGGCGAAGCTGTCGCTCGCCAGTGGGTGAGTGACGGCAGAGGTGCTCAGTGGTGCCAGGCCGTGCCGCCCACGTTGTGGATCATGCGCTGAAGCACCTTGAGGGTGCGGACGTACTCCTCGTCCGTGACGCCCTCGTGGATCTCCGCGCGCGTCTTCTGCTGTCGTGCGGCGGCGTCGCCCCGGACCCTGCGCCCCTCCTCGGTGAGGCGCAGGCGGCTCCGGGCGTCCTCGGTGAGCAGACCGCGGTCGTGCAGCGCTTCGATGTCGTGGCGCAGGGCCCCGTCGCCCACGTTCAGGTAACCGCGCAGGGTATCCACCACGGCCGCCTTGTCGCGGCCGTCATCGGCGACGATCTGGTTCAGGATCCACCACTCGGGCTGGGTGAGTCCGAACTCGGCGAGCATGGTGCGGATGTGGTGCACGACGGCATCGCCCGCCGCCGATGCCCAGTATCCGATGGGCTGGTTGATGAGGTCTTCGTCGCTGTGGGAGTACGTGAAAGTGTCCATGCGCAGAACGTAGAACCTCAAGTTTGATTGAGGTCAACCGTCCTGTTTGATTGAGGTCAACCGGCCTGGTGGATCAGCCTGAAATAGTCAGCGAGGCCCCTCGCGTCCTCGCCCGCCCAGCCGACGTACCCGTCGGGGCGCACCAGGAACAGGCCCTTGCCGTACGGTGCGTAGGCGTCGACGCGGTGTACGTGCGTCAAGTCCCCCTCCAGTGACGGCAGTTCCGCATCGGTGCCGACCGCGAGGAGCGTCCAGTGCGGGCCCCTGAACGCGTCGAACAGCCTTCCCCCGGCGCAGGGCCCGTCCGGCGCGCGGTCGCCGGCCCGCAGTGCGTCGTCCGCGAGGCCCGTACGGGTCTCCACCGCCAGGGAGCTGTCCCGGTAGCCGAGGCCCAGTTGGCGGGTCGCGTCCCCGCGGCGCTCCTCTCCCCGGTGGATACGGGTGGAGAGGCCGAGCATCTGCGCGGCCACGGGCAGGCGCTCCTCCTCGTACGTGTCGAGGAGGGCGGCGGGCGCGCCGCCCCGCAGCACCGCGCCGAGCTTCCAGCCCAGGTTGTAGGCGTCCTGCACGCTGGTGTTCAGGCCCTGCCCGCCGGCCGGTGAGTGCACGTGCGCCGCGTCTCCGGCGAGGAACACGCGCCCCTCGCGAAACCGGTCCGCCAGCGCGGCGCGCGGCCGGAAGGCGGAGGCCCAGCGCACCTCCGTCACCTCGTCCGCGGTGAGGTGCGTCCGGGCGGCGACGACCTTGCGTACGCCTTCGAGCGAGGGGTCGGGGGCGGTCCCGTCCGTGAACTGGGCCGTCAGCTGGAAGTCCGGGATGCCCGGCAGCGGGCAGACCGCGAGGAAGCCGGCGCCCTCGGCGGTGGGCGGGAACATGTGCCAGTTGTCGCGGTCCAGGGAGGGGATGCGGACGTCGGCCACCAGGACCGGGTTCGGGTCGACCTTCCCCAAGCTCTCAGCTTCGTTCGAGCAGGGGAGACCCCAATCGCCCGTCATGCCGATGCCCAGTGCCGCGCGCACGGCGGAGCGGCCGCCGTCCGCCGCCACGGCGTACGCGGCGCGGACGGTCCGGCCGTCCGCGAGGTGTGCGGTGACGCCGTCGTCGTCCTGCGCGATGCCGGTCAGTGCGGCGCCGAACGCGATCTCGTCGCCGCCGAGTTCACGCAGGCGGGCGTACAGGATCTCCTGGGTGCGCCACTGGGGGAGCATCAGCGGCCGGTCGTACGGGGCGTCCTGTGTCGGCTCCCGTTCGTCGAACATCCGGTGCTCGCCCTGCCGCTCGCCGTTCTGCCAGATCATGCCGACCGGGTAGGTGCCGCCCGCCGCCTCGGCCGCTCCGAGGATGCCGAGGTCGTCGAAGACCTCCTGGGTGCGCGGCTGGATGCCCTTGCCGCGGGAGCCCGGGAACAGGGCGTCGGCCTGCTCGACCACCAGGGCGCGCACGCCGCGCCGTGCGAGGTCGCAGGCGAGGGTCAGGCCGGTGGGGCCTGCGCCCACGATGAGTACGTCCGTCACGACAGCCGTCATGGCTGCGTCCTTAACGCTGTTAAGTGCCATGCTCCAGAGCCTGCGCTTAACGGTGTTAAATTGTCAAGGTGGCTACGACACCGCTGGACCGCACCCGCGTCGCGCGCACCGCCCTGAAGCTCCTGAACGAGACGGGCCTGGACGGGCTCTCGCTGCGCGCCATCGCCAAGGAGCTGGACGTCAAGGCGCCCGCTCTGTACTGGCACTTCAAGGACAAGCAGGCGCTGCTCGACGAGATGGCGACCGAGATGCTGCGCCGCATGAACGAGGAGCTCCTGGCGGGCGCGGAGCCGGACGCCGACTGGCGGACCGCCCTCATCGCCGCGATGCGCGGCCTGCGCCGTCACCTGCTGATGTACCGCGACGGCGCGAAGGTCTACAGCGGCACGCACTTCACCGACCTGTCGTACGCCGCCCCCATGGAGGCCCACCTGCGCACGCTCACCGGCGGCGGCTTCACACCGGGCGGAGCCGCCCGCGCCTGGCTCACGGCGTACAGCTACACCATCGGATACGTGATCGAGGAGCAGTCCATGGGACCCGACCCCGCGAAGGCGCAGGGCGGGTACGACCTGGAGGCGCGGGCCGAACGCCTGGCCGCGTACCCGCTCGCGGCGGCGGCCGGCCACGAGATGTTCCGCGACTACGACGCGGGGTTCGAGAAGGGCCTTGCCGCGGTGGTGGCCGGGATCGGGGCGACGATGCGGGAAACGTAGTCTGGCCCCATGAATGAAGCCGAGACGCTGGAACGGCTGGTCCAGGAGTTGGCGGACGCCCTGGGCGAGGCCGAGGCCGCCATGGGCGAGGCGCTGGACGTGGCCCGCGCGGTGGCGGCGGACGACGCCGACACCACCGCGGACGGAGTCACTTCCGCGTCGTGAGCCCGCTGCGGATCAGCGGCGTCAGACGCTCCTCCACGAAACGGTTCAGGAGCCACGCCAGCAGCAGCATCGCCGCGATCGTCAGGCCGAGGGTCGCGTAGGACGGAAGCCCGAGGCCCCGGTGCAGCGCGCCCACGGTCACCCAGCCCAGGTGTTCGTGCACCAGGTAGAAGGGGTACGTCAGGGCACCCGCCACCGTCAGCCACTTCCAGTCGACCCGGTGCAGCGCGCCGAGCGCGATCAGCAGGACCGCCGCGAAGCCAGCCGTCACGACGGCGATGATGCCGAAGGACGTGCGGTAGGAGAAGAACTCGGGGTTCGGTGCGTGCCAGAGCCGGTCGACCGCGTAGTGCTGGCCGATCAGCCAGCTCACGCCCACGATGCCCCAGGCCGTGAGGTCCTTGCGGTCGCGGTGGACGAGGTAGATGCCGATGCCGCCGATGAAGAAGGGCGCGTACTCGGGCATCAGGACGAGGTCGAGCAGCGGCTCGTTCGCACCCTCCGCGACGACCGCGGCCAGCGTCCACACCGCGCAGAACAGGATCACGCGGGCCCGGTTCGCGCCGGGCAGGACGACGCAGAGCGCGAAGAGGGCGTAGAAGCGCAGCTCGGCCCAGAGCGTCCAGCAGACCCCGAGCACCCGGTCCACGCCGAGCGGTTGCTGCAGCATGGTCAGGTTCACCAGGGCGTCGCTGGGCGAGACCGCCTTGTACGCCACGACGGGCAGCGCGAAGACCGCCGTCACCAGGATGATCGCCGCCCAGTAGGAGGGCAGCAGCCGCGAGGCGCGTGAGGCGAAGAACGCGCGCAGCGGCCTGCCCCAGCCGCTCATGCAGATCACGAAGCCGCTGATCACGAAGAAGATCTGAACGCCGAGACAGCCGTACGCGAACCAGTTGTGCGCCGTGGGGAACTGGAGCTGCGGCGAGCTGCCCCAGGCCTCGGAGATCTCGCCGTCACGCCCGCCGTAGTGGTAGGCCGCGACCATCAGGGCCGCGATGAGCCGCAGCCCGTCCAGGGCTCTGAGGCGCGGGCGTACCCGTCGGACGGTGGGGGTCGCGATGGTGCGCGCGAGTGTGTCCGCCCCTGAGGATTCCCTCGGGAGCGTGGCGGTGGGAGAGGTCATCCGAGTGCGGTCCGCTTGATGGAGCGCTGGACCGAACGGGCGCGGCGCGCGACCCTGCGTACGGCCGCGTTGCGCGGGATGAACGAGAGCTGCGGGGGCAGCGCTCCGGGCAGGGCGAGGGCCGTGAGGCGGCGCCGCTTGAAGTAGCGCCAGGTGTGCGGGGTCAGACGCGTCGAGAGGTAGCTCTCGGCGGCCTCGCGCCGGCGCGGGTAGATCTGCGGCTGCATGGCGAAGCCGACGGCGACGAGCAGCTCGCCCAGGTCGGCGACCGGCATGCCCGGCTGCCGCCCGGTGACCGCGCCCTTGTCGGCGAGGTCGGGGATCAGCGCGTCCACGATGGTGACCGGGACGCGGTTGCTGTTCTGGTAGGGCGCGAGCCGCTCCAGGAGGGTCTCCGTGCCCGTGCGGGCGACCGGCAGGCCGTACAGCGCGGAGGCGGTGAGCAGCGCCGTCGAGAAGCAGCCGATGACGAGCGCGGGCCGCATCCGCTGGTACAGGACCTCGGCGAGGACCGGTGAGTCGAGGACGGTCAGCTCCACGCCGATCGCCTCCGCCTCCTTCTCGAGCATGCGCGACCAGCGGGCCGGTGCCGTCGGATGCGGCTTGAACACCACGCGCGTATGGCCGAGTTCGGCGGCGCCGCGCACCATGCGTACGTGCAGCTCCTCCTCTTCCTCGGCGGTCAGGATGCCGAGGGCGGAGAGGTACTGGCCGAGGAGCAGGGCGGGTTCGGCGATGTCCGGGACGTCCGCGGCACCCGCGTCGGATTCGGCGAGGCGGTCGAGCACCTTCACGAACGCCTCGGTCGGCACGATCTCCGGCTCGACGTCGAACTCGGTCAGGAGCAGCGGGGTCAGGCCCGGCACCAGGTCCAGGTGCAGCAGGCGGCGCACGCGCGTGCCGACCAGCGGATCGATCTTGTTGCGGGTCGGGCCGTAACTCATCAGGCCGTCCGCGTAGACGTCCACGGGCGCGCCCGTGAAGATCTGCGCGAGGGCCAGGGCCGGGTTGACCTGGATCGACTCGACGGCCAGCTCGATGTCGTCGTCACCGAGGTCCCACAGGAGCCGGATGTACCGCTCCCACATCGGGATGTCGTCCGCCCGGGGGGCCCAACCGCCCGGGTGGAAAGGGGAGATGGTCTCGTTCCACGACCGTACGTCGTCGAACCGGTCCCGCAGCCGCTCGAAGCCCGGCATCTCGTCCACGGCGACCGTCGTCTCCGGCGTCGCCGCGTTGTTGCTGACGAGCAGCAGCCGCCGGTCGGCGGGACCGAAGCGGTCGGCGTCGATCGCGGCGGCCAGCGTCGCGGTGCCGTACAGCGTGGACGCGAGGAAGATCTGCGTCGTCGCCATTACGCGGCCACCTCCGCCGAGACCGGGCGCCGGCGAAGACGGCGAAGACGGGTCGCCCGCTGTATGTCCATGGAGTCGAGGGCGTCGTCGAGAACGCCCTGCGGCATCCGCTTCAGGGCGGCCGCGCTCAGTGACTTCAATTTCCGCGCCACTTGTGGCTCGAACCTTTCGATGGATCCCAGATGGTGGGAAATGATCGCGCAATAGGTACGGACGGCCTTCGGCAGGAGTTTGTCGGCGTCCCGGTCCTCGGCTGTTTCGCGTACCACCTGGTCGAATGCCCGGATGAAATCGAGCTGTCGCACGTCGCCGATCTGGGTCAGTGACGATGCGACGCCGCGCCGGTAGAACACGCCGAGCAGACCCACCGCTGCGAACGATTCCGCCTCGCGGTGCAGGCGCCAGATCCAGGGCCGGTCCTCCGCGGTGCGCAGGCCGTCCGTGAAGTGCAGGATGCCCTGGTCGGCGAGGCGCCGGTGGTAGATGCCCGCCCAGGCGTAGGCGTAGTCGACGGACGTCGACCGGTCGGCGGGCAGGATGACGTCCCGCGGCGGCATGACGACACCGCGCCTGCCGTGCGGGACACGGTGGATGCTGCGGGCCCGAGCGGTGCACTGCACATGGTCGGTACGCAGGAAGTCGCAGCCCAACTCCTCGATGGCTGCGACGAGTTGCGCGTAGTAACCGGGGGCGAGCCAGTCGTCACCGTCCAGGAAGGTGAGGTACTCGCCGCGCGCCGCGTCGAGGCCCGTGTTGCGGGCGGTCGCCAGACCGCCGTTCGTCTCATGTCGGAGATGGACGGCGCCGGGCAGCTCGCGCGCGGCACGCTCCAGGATCTCTGGAGTCTCGTCCTTCGAACAGTCGTCGACGAGAATGAATTCGAAGTCTTCGCGTGCGTTCGCTCGCAGACTCCTCAAGGTGTCGGGCGCGTATTGCTGCACGTTGTAGAACGGCACGATGACGGAGAGCTTAACCACGTGGGTGACGTTAGGTGTCGGCCCGGCATTCGTCTTGGCCGAGGGTGAGATCTCAGGTGAACGAAGCATGGCGGAACGGTTAACCCGCCTGCTCGACCGCTGATTCCCGGGCTGATTCGCCATTCGTCGGCGTGCTGTTAACCGTTTGTTGCACCTGAGTTGGGCCGCCAATCTCCATGCCTTCCTAGCGTCCTTCCTGTGCCAGTAAGCAACAGCGGGACGACACGGATCACCGTGCTCGCCGACTCCGACACCCGGTGGAAATGGGGCGCGCTCACCGCGAGCCGCCTCGCCGGCGAGGGAGCGGACACTCACCTCGACGGACGCCTCCTCCGGGGCAGGGCCACGCCCACCGTCCGGCAGCTCGAAGAGGTCGGGGTGCGCGCGGACACGCTCCGCGAGGTCACCGCCGTCGAGTTCCTGCGCGAGGTGGAGCGCGAAGCGCCCGACGTGATCGTGCTCGCCCTCGTGGGCGGCGCGGTCCAGGCGGTGCTGCACGGGCTCGCCCGTACAGCGGCCTCGGCGGTTTCCGGGAAGCGGCGCCCCGTGATCGTCACCGGCTACGTCGGCGTCGTCTACGAGAAGCTCGCCGACGGCCTGCTGCTCCGGCACGGCGCGGACGTCGTCCTCGCCAACTCCCGCCAGGACGCGGAACGTTTCCGCGCCGTGTACGAGGGAGTGGGCGCCGACGCGTCGGGCGTCGTGGAGAGCGCGTTGCCGTTCCTCGGCGGCGCCGCCTACCGCCAAAAGGACCAGGAGACGGACCAGGAGACCGCCCAGAAGAACGACCCGTACACGGTCGTCTTCGCCGCGCAGCCCTCCGTGCCCGACAACCGCGCACACCGCACGTACCTGCTGCGCCGCATGGTCGAGCACGCACGGCTCCACCCGGACCGCGAGGTCCTGATCAAGCTGCGCAGCAAGCCCGGCGAACACACCACGCACATCGAGGAACTGCCCTACCAGAAGCTCGCCAAGGGCGAGGACCTGCCGGCCAACTGCCGCCTCGTGTACGGCAACATGGGCGAGGTCCTGGACCGCACCGACCTGCTCGTCACGGTCAGCTCCACCGCCGCGCTCGAATCCCTGCACCGCCGCATCCCCACCGCGGTCCTCACCGACCTCGGGGTGCGCGAGGCGCTCGGCAACCACCACTTCATCGGCTCCGGATGCCTGGCGTCCTGGGACGAGATCGACGCCGGGTACAGCCCCGAGGCCGCCCCCGAGTGGGTCGCACGGCAGGGCGTCGCGCCCGACGGGACGTACGCGAAGGCCTTCGACGCGGCACGTGAGCGCGTCGTGAGCCTCCTCGCGCAGGACCAGCTGCCGCCCATCACCCCGTACTACAGCCTCATCACCGCCCCCGGATACCTCCCCGGCATCCTGGCCCGCCACCACCTCGGCCCCGACGGCTCCCCGCTGCCGGGCGCCCCCGCCGCGGACCGTGAGCCCGGCCCCGTGCGCCAGGCCGTCCGCAGCGCGGCACGCGGCGCCTACCGGCACGGGGTGCAGCGCGTGGCCCCCGTCATCCGGCGGATGGGCGAGCTGTGAACCCCACGCAAGGCATCCCCAGACAAGGCAGCCCGCAAGCCATCCCCAGACAAGGCACTCACGGCATCCCCCAAGGAGCCCCTATGTCCCACCCCCACCCAGCGGGAACCCCCGTACGCCGCGTCCTGGCCGTCATCCCGGCCCGCGGCGGCTCCAAGGGCGTGCCCGCCAAGAACCTCGCCCCGGTCGGCGGTGTGCCCCTGGTGGCGCGCGCCATCCGCGAGTGCCTGGCCGCGCGGCTCGTCACGGACGTCGTCGTCTCCACGGACGACCACGTGATCGCCGAGGCGGCGCGCTCGGCCGGCGCCGAGGTGGTCCTGCGGCCCGCGGCGATCGCGGGGGACACCGCGACCAGCGAGGCCGCCGTGCTGCACGCGATGGACGCCCACGAGACGCTGCACGGCACCTCCGTGGACGTCGTCCTGCTCGTGCAGTGCACCAGCCCCTTCATCGTCCGCGAGGACGTGGACGGCGTGGTCGGCTCGATCATCGACGGCGGCGCGGACACCGCGCTGACCGTCGCGCCCTTCCACGGCTTCGTGTGGCGCGACGCCGACGACGAGCCCAAGGCCATGGACGCCCGCCGCACCGGCGAGCTGGGCGGCACCACGAAGGTCGCCAACTCCACCGCCACCGACGGCGGTTACGGCATCAACCACGACAAGTCCTTCCGGCCGCGCCGCCAGGACCGCCCCCAGGACCTCCTGGAGACCGGCGCGGTCTACGCCATGGACACGACCGGCTTCCGCGAGCACAAGCACCGCTTCTTCGGCCGCACGGAACTGGTCCGCACGGACCCGGCGCGCGTCCTGGAGATCGACGACCCGCACGACCTCGCCCGCGCCAGGGCCCTCGCGCCCCTCTTCGACTCCGGCCGGGCCGACGCCCTTCCGACCCGCGACGACATCGACGCGGTCGTACTCGACTTCGACGGCACCCAGACGGACGACAGGGTGCTGATCGACTCCGAAGGACGGGAGTTCGTCTCCGTGCACCGCGGGGACGGCCTCGGCATCGCCGCCCTGCGGGACGCGGGCATCCCGCTGCTGATCCTGTCCACGGAACAGAACCCGGTCGTCGCCGCGCGGGCCAGGAAGCTGAAGCTTCCCGTCCTGCACGGCATCGACCGCAAGGACCTCGCACTCAAGCAGTGGTGCGAGGAGCAGGGCATCGCTCCCGAGCGCGTGCTCTACGTCGGAAACGACGTCAACGACCTCCCGTGCTTCGGCCTCGTCGGCTGGCCCGTGGCGGTCGCGAGCGCCCACGACGTCGTACGCGGCGCCGCACGCGCGGTCACCGCTCTCCCCGGTGGTGACGGCGCGATCCGAGAGATCGCCGCATGGATCCTCGGCCCCTCCCTCAACAAGTAAGGAAAGTTCCTGCCATGAGCTCTACGATCTCCAACTCCCGTCTGCGCACCTTCGGTTCGAAGACGGCCGGACCCGGCCGGCCCGTTTACATCACCGGCGAGATCGGCATCAACCACAACGGCGAGCTGGACAACGCCCTCGCCCTGATCGACGTGGCCGCCGACGCCGGCTGCGACGCGGTCAAGTTCCAGAAGCGCACCCCGGAGATCTGCACCCCGCGCGACCAGTGGGACATCGAGCGTGACACCCCCTGGGGCCGGATGACGTACATCGACTACCGCCACCGCGTGGAGTTCGGCGAGGCCGAGTACCAGGCCATCGGCGAGCACTGCAAGAAGCGCGGCATCGACTGGTTCGCGTCCCCGTGGGACACCGAGGCCGTCGCCTTCCTGGAGAAGTTCGACGTCCCCGCCCACAAGGTCGCATCGGCCTCCCTCACGGACGACGAGCTGCTCCGCGCCCTGCGCGCCACGGGCCGCACGGTCATCCTCTCGACCGGCATGTCGACCCCGAAGCAGATCCGCCACGCGGTCGAGGTCCTGGGCTCGGACAACATCCTGATGTGCCACGCCACGTCGACGTACCCGGCGCAGGCCGAGGAGCTCAACCTCCGCGTCATCAACACCCTCCAGGCCGAGTACCCCAACGTCCCGATCGGCTACTCCGGCCACGAGACGGGCCTGCAGACCACCCTCGCGGCGGTCGCCCTCGGCGCCACGTTCGTCGAGCGCCACATCACCCTCGACCGCGCCATGTGGGGCTCGGACCAGGCCGCGTCGGTGGAGCCCCAGGGCCTCACGCGCCTCGTCCGCGACATCCGCACCATCGAGGCCTCCCTCGGTGACGGCGTCAAGAAGGTCTACGAGTCGGAGCTCGGCCCGATGAAGAAGCTGCGCCGCGTCGCGGGCGTCGTCGCCGAGGCCGACGCCGCCGAGCGCGAGCCGGTCGCGGTCTGAGCGCGCAGGCGCTCTTAACGGGACCTCTCACCGGGAGTCCCGTAGCTCCCGGGACCCCCACAAGGACAGGACACGGTCATACGACGATGAGCCCCCGACCCGGGCCGACGGCCCCCACCGCTGCGGCGCCCACCACCCTGGCGTTCGTAGAGAGCCCTGTGCAGCTCCTCAACGTCCTTGAGTGGGCGCATTCGGCGGGGGCGACAGGCCCGGCCGGGGGGCTCACCGTCGTCGTCCTGTCCCCGAACGACCCCATGACCCGCGGCCAGCTGCGCCGCATGGCCCAGCTGGCCCGCGACGAGGGCCTGAACGTCCGCTGGGAGGAGGCGCGCGGCGGCGCCGCTGCTCCCTTCCAGACGATCGCCGGCCTGACGGGCTCGCTGCGGGCGGCGGACAGGATCGTGATCGGCGACCCGTTCTCGCGCTACGTCCAGCTGTTGTTGACCATCACCAAGGCCCGCTCGCTGGTGGTCGTGGACGACGGCACGGCCACGATGGAGTTCGTGGCGCAGCTGGCGGCGGGCGAGCGCCTGGTGCGCTGGCACCGCCGCGGGGGCCGCCCCGGCATGCGCGACCTGGCCTTCGCCCCGATCTCGTCCTCCGCCCGCCGCCGCCTGACGCCGGGCGGCAAGCGCACGGTGGAGGTCTTCTCGTCCATGCCGATCGAGAAGGCCCCGGAGGGCGTGGCGGTGACGGCCAACACCTTCGCGTGGACGCGGGAGCGGTTCGGCCCGCCGCGCATCTCCAAGGGCGCGGACCTGGTGGGCACGTCGCTGGTGGAGACCGGCGTCGTGGACCCGGACCGCTACGTGGAAGCGGTCCGCTCCCTGTCCCGGGCGCACGGCGCGACACGCTACTTCGCCCACCGGCGCGAAAGCGCCGAGAAACTCCACCGCCTGGCGGTGGAGACGGGCCTGCAGGTGGTACGCCCGGACCTGCCCCTGGAGCTGATCGCCCGCCGGGGCCCGATCGGCCGCACGATCCTCAGCTTCCCGTCGACGGTGGTCCACACCCTGCCCCTGGCCCTGGCGGGCACGGACGTCCGCGTCGCGGTCTGCGACATCGACCCGGCCTGGCTGACGGAGAACGCCTCACCACGGGCCCAGGGCTTCTTGTCGGGGGTGACGGGAACGGCACGCGACGTGCACCGGCTGGCCTCCCTCGCCTCCCCGGCACCGAAGGTCGCGGCCACGGCCTGAAAGCCAGGAACTTTACCCACCTCAACTAGCGCTCATGCGCCCCGCGGCCACTTTTTCTTACCCTATCGGGCTGAAGTTTTGTTGATCGTGGGTCAGTTGGACCGTGCCTCGCCCTACCCTTCAGAGGGTGAACCAACTGATGTCACGAGAGTCCGAGCGAGGGTCCGGGGCCGATCTGCCCGGGGAAACAGCGGGGGACGCCCCCGGGGAAGCGGTACTCCCGGGTGCGCTCCCGGAAGCCCTGCGCGCCGAACTCATCGCCTTCCGCCGCGACTTGCACATGCACCCCGAGCTCGGAAACCAGGAGTTCCGCACCACCGCGGCCCTCAAGGCCCGGCTCGAACGCGCGGGCCTCGAACCCCGCGTACTGGACATCGGCACGGGGCTCGTCTGTGACATCGGTGAGCAGGGCGACTCCGTGCGCCCCGTGCTCGCCCTGCGCGCCGACATCGACGCGCTGCCCATCCCGGACACCAAGCTCGGCGTCCCGTACCGCTCCACCGTGCCCGACCGCGCCCACGCCTGTGGACATGACGTGCACACCACCGTGGTGCTCGGGGCCGGCCTCGTCCTGGCCGAACTCGCGAAGCAAGGGCAACTGCCCCGGCCCGTACGGCTGATCTTCCAGCCGGCGGAGGAGGTGCTGCCCGGGGGAGCGCCCGACGCGATCGAGTCGGGGGTGCTGGACGGAGTCGGGCGCATCGTCGGCGTGCACTGTGATCCGCGGGTGGACGCGGGGAAGATCGGGCTCAGGCACGGTGCCATCACCTCCGCCTGCGACCGCCTCGAGGTCTCGCTCGACGGCGCGGGGGGCCACACCGCGCGCCCCCACCTCACCACCGACCTCGTCACCGCCGCCGCCAAGGTCGTCACCGAGGTCCCCGCCCTGGTCGCCCGGCGCATCGACGCCCGCTCGGGGCTCGCGGTGACCTGGGGCCGCGTCGAGTCCGGGCACGCCTGCAACGTCATCCCGCAGCACGCCGAACTCTCCGGCACCGTCCGCTGCCTCGACCTCGCTGCCTGGCGCAAGGCGCCCGACCTGGTGCACGGAGCCATCCAGGAGATCGCCGATCTCTACCGCGCCAAGTCCGAGGTGAACTACATCCGCGGTGTACCGCCCGTCGTCAACGACCCGGACATGACCGAGCTGTTGAGGGAGGCCATGGAGCTGCGGCTCGGGGCGCACTCCGTCGAGGACACCGAACAGAGCCTCGGGGGAGAGGACTTCTCCTGGTACCTCGAACACGTCCCCGGAGCCATGGCCCGCCTCGGCGTCCGTACGCCCGGCGAGCGCACCGTCCGCGATCTGCACCAGGGCGACTTCGACGCGGACGAGACGGCGATCACCGTGGGCGTCGAGCTCTTCACCGCCGCGGCGCTGATCGACGGCATCCGGTAGGTAACCACCGCTATCGGCCGGTTACGGCGGACCCGTTCACCCGGACGTAACCGGCCCTCGGCACGAATAGGTAACGGCAGTGCGAAACCCCGTTCCCCTCCCTTTCTACGCGCGTTACTGTGCGCCGAAATCAGGCCCGTCAAGGGTGCTTTGGGGAACGTAAGGGGTGCGTCCTATGCGTCTTCGTCGAGGATCTCGTGGAACACGGGGATCGAGGCTCTCCCAAGTGGCCGTCGTGGTGGCGTCCCTCGCCCTCGCGGCCTCAGCGTGCGGCAAGACCAGCAACGAGGCGTCGGAGGACGAGGGCAAGGACGACAAGTCCGGCGGTTCCTCGGAGTACAGCGCGAAGGGCATCGGCCTCGCCTACGACATCGGCGGCCAGGGCGACCAGTCCTTCAACGACGCCGCCTACGCCGGGTACGCGAAGGCCCGCAAGGACTTCAAGATCGGCGGCGTGGACATGGAGCCGGGCGACGGCGAGTCCAGTGCCGACAAGGTGCAGCGGATCGAGCAGCTGGCCAAGCAGGGCTACAACCCGGTCATCGGCGTCGGCTACATCTACGCCCCCGCCATCAAGGAAGCCGCGGCGAAGTTCCCGAAGACCACCTTCGGGATCATCGACGACAACACCGTCAAGGCGGACAACGTCTCCGACCTGGTCTTCCACGAGGAGCAGGGGTCGTATCTGGCGGGCGTCGCGGCGGCCAAGGCCACCAAGGCCGATCACGTCGGGTTCATCGGCGGCGTGGACATCCCGCTCATCCACAAGTTCGAGGCCGGCTTCGTGCAGGGCGTCAAGGACACGAACCCCAAGGTCAAGGTCGAGAAGCAGTATCTGACCGAGAAGCCCGAGGACGGGGGCTTCAGCAGCCCCGACAAGGGCCAGAACGCGGCCAGCGGCCAGATCGAGTCGGGCGCCGACGTGCTCTACCACGCGGCGGGGCTCTCCGGGCAGGGCGTGATCCAGGAGGCCGGCTCGCAGAAGGTGTGGGCGATCGGCGTCGACTCCGACCAGTACAAGCAAAAGGCGCTCGCCAAGTACAAGGACTACATCCTCGGCTCGGCCCTCAAGGACGTCGGCGGGGCCGTGTACGACCTGACGAAGTCGGTCGTCGACGGCAAGCCGATCACGGGCGAGCAGCGCTACGACCTCAAGTCGGGCCGCGTCGGGTTCGCCGACACGAACCCGAAGTACACGGCGATGAAGGACGTGGTCGCCGCCGTGGAGAAGGCAGAGAAGGACATCGTCGCCGGCAAGGTCACGGTCAAGACCACGCCGTAACCCGGTCCGTGGCTGGTGGGGCGCCCCGTGCGGTGAGGGGCGCCCCACAGCGCGTACATGCTCCCGCAACCTCGCGGCCACAGCTCGATAACGGACGGGACAGAAGGGTTCTTATGTCAGGTCTACGCGCGTTACGCTGCGGCGAAATCAGCGCCAGGTGAGGCGCTCGTACGTGCTTGTGCTTGCTTGTACATAAGGAGTTCCTCTCTATGCGCCGGGTTTCCCGAATTGCCGCAGCGGGCGCAGCCGCCGCCGCACTCGCCGTTTCCGCCACCGCCTGCGGCGGCACGTCCAGCGACGCCGCAGGCTCCAAGAGCGACGGCAAGAGCAAGGGCGTCGCCATCGCGTACGACGTCGGCGGCAAGGGCGACCAGTCCTTCAACGACGCCGCGACGGCGGGCATGGACAAGGCCGCCAAGGACCTGAAGATCGGCAAGAAGGCCGTCGAGCCGAACGACGGCGAGTCCGACGCCGACAAGGCCCAGCGCCTCACCCAGCTGGCCAAGCAGGGCTACAACCCGGTGGTCGGCGTCGGTTACGCCTACGCCCCCGCGGTCAAGGAAGTCTCCGCCAAGTTCCCGAAGGTCACCTTCGGCATCGTCGACGACGAGACGGTCAAGGCCAAGAACGTCGCCGACCTCGTCTTCAGCGAGCAGGAGGCCTCGTACCTCGCGGGCGTCACCGCCGCCAAGACGACCAAGAGCAAGACCGTCGGCTTCGTCGGCGGCGTGGACGTGCCCCTCATCCACAAGTTTGAGGCCGGCTTCACGCAGGGCGTCAAGGACACGAACCCCAAGGTCAAGGTCGTCAAGCAGTACCTGACGGAGAAGGCCGAGGACGGCGGGTTCACCAGCCCCGACAAGGGCAAGACCGCCGCGCAGGGCCAGATCGAGGACGGCGCCGACGTGGTCTACCACGCCGCTGGTCTCTCCGGTCAGGGCGTCATCGAGGCCGCCGCCGCCAAGAAGGTCTGGGCGATCGGCGTCGACTCCGACCAGTACAAGCAGGACGCGCTCGCCAAGTACAAGAAGTACATCCTGACCTCCGCGACGAAGGATGTCGCCGGGTCGGTGTACAACCTGGCGAAGTCCGTCGCCGACGACAACGCCGAGGGCGGCGTCGTCCGCGCCGACCTCAAGTCCGGTGGCGTCGCGCTCGCCGACTCGAACCCCGAGTTCAAGAAGAACGCCGGCCTCCAGGCTGCCCTGAAGAAGGCCGAAGAGGACATCATCAGCGGCAAGATCAAGGTCAAGGCGACGCCGTAACGCCTGCTGCGGCAACAGCCGTAACAACAGCGTGATGGTCGCCGAACGGGGTGTGGGGGACGATGGTTTCCCCCGCGCCCCGTTCGCGCGGCCCACTGCTCAACTCCCGTCGAACCAGGGGCGCTACGCGCGTAGGTGGCCCCTTTCCTGAGGATTCCCGAGGAGAGTGCGCCATCGACGCGTCCACCAGTCCCGACAAGGACAAGCCCACCGCCAAGGTCTCGACCGGCCCGGGTGGCACCGCCGTTGAACTCACCGGCATCACCAAGCGTTTCCCGGGCGTCGTGGCCAACCACGACATCCGCCTGACCGTCCGCAAGGGCACCGTGCACGCCCTCGTCGGCGAGAACGGCGCGGGCAAGTCGACCCTGATGAAGATCCTCTACGGCATGCAGAAGCCGGACGAGGGCACCATCTCCGTCGACGGCACCCAGGTGACCTTCGCCGGCCCCGCCGACGCCATCGCGCGCGGCATCGGCATGGTCCACCAGCACTTCATGCTCGCCGACCAGCTCACGGTCCTGGAGAACATCGTTCTCGGCAGCGAGAAGCTGCACGGCATCGGTGGCGCGGCCCGCCGCAAGATCGCCGAGATATCTGACCGGTACGGCCTCGGGGTGCGCCCCGACGCCATGGTCGAGGACCTCGGCGTCGCCGACCGGCAGCGCGTGGAGATCCTCAAGGTCCTCTACCGCGGCGCCACCACGCTGATCCTGGACGAGCCCACGGCCGTGCTCGTGCCGCAGGAGGTCGACGCGCTCTTCGACAACCTGCGCGAGCTGAAGTCCGAGGGCCTGTCCGTCATCTTCATCTCCCACAAGCTGGGCGAAGTCCTGTCCGTCGCCGACGACATCACCGTCATCCGGCGCGGCACGACGGTCGGCACGGCGATCCCCTCCGAGACGACTCCGCGCCAGCTCGCCGAGCTGATGGTCGGCAGCGAGCTGCCCACCCCGGAGACGGCCGAGTCGACGGTCACCGACCGCGCGATGATCGAGGTCAAGGAGCTCAAGCTGCTCGCCGACGGCGAGTCGGGCCGCGCTCTCCTCGACGACATCTCCTTCACTATCCACGAGGGCGAGGTGCTCGGCCTCGCGGGCGTGGAGGGCAACGGCCAGACCGAGCTGATCGACGCGCTGATCGGCCTCAAGCACGCCGACTCCGGCGTCATCCGCATGGCGGGCAAGGACATCACCGACCTGGCCACGCGCCACCGCCGCGAGCAGGGCGTCGGCTACATCCCCGAGGACCGCCACCGCCACGGCCTCCTCCTGGAGTCGCCGCTCTGGGAGAACCGCATCCTCGGGCACGTCACCGAGAAGCCCAACTCCCGCGGCAAGGGCGGCTTCTGGCTCGACCCCAAGGGCGCGCAGGCCGACACCCGGCGCATCGTCGAGCAGTACGACGTCCGTACGCCCGGCATCGACGTCACGGCCGCGTCCCTCTCCGGCGGCAACCAGCAGAAGCTGATCGTCGGCCGCGAGATGAGCCACAAGCCCCGCTTCCTGATCGCCGCCCACCCCACCCGCGGTGTGGACGTCGGCGCGCAGGCCCAGATCTGGGACCAGATCCGTGAGGCGCGGCGCGAAGGGCTCGCGGTCCTGCTCATCTCGGCGGACCTGGACGAGCTGATCGGCCTCTCCGACACCCTCCGCGTGATCTACCGCGGACGGCTCGTCGCCGACGCCGACCCGGCCACCATCACGCCGGAGGAGCTCGGCTCGGCCATGACCGGCGCGGCCTCCGGCCACCTCGAACACGTAGAAGAAGACCCCGAAGAGGGCTCTGGCGACGCTTCGGAGGACGAGGCCCGATGAAGAAGTTCGACAAGGAGCGCGTGCTCCTCGCGGTGGCCGGACCGGTCATCGCGCTCGTCGTGGCCGTGGCGCTGACCTCGGTCGTGCTGCTCGCCTCGGGCAAGAACCCGATCGAGCCGTACACGCTGATGCTGGAGCAGATCAGCTACTCCGACGTCCAGGTCCTGACCATCAACCAGGCCGGGATGTACTACCTGGCGGCGCTCGCGGTGGCCGTCGGCTTCCGCATGAACCTGTTCAACATCGGTGTGGACGGGCAGTACCGCCTCGCCGCGATGACCACCGCCGTGGTCGGCGCGCACATCGCGCTCCCGGCCCCGCTCCAGATCCCGCTCCTGATGCTGGTCGCCATGCTCACCGGCGCCTTCTGGGCGGGCATCGCGGGCATCCTCAAGACCACCCGGGGCGTCAGCGAGGTCGTCGCGACGATCATGCTCAACGCCATCGCGACGAGCGTCATCGGCTACATGACCCTCACCGACAACTTCGGTGTCCCGGTCGGCAACAACCAGACCACCGGCGAGATGCACAAGTCCGGCTGGTTCCCCGGGATCAGCATGGGCGAGTCCGGCGAGATCTACGGCTTCGTGATCATCGCCGCGCTCGCGGGCGTCCTGTACTGGGTGATCCTCAACCGCACCCGCTTCGGCTTCGACCTGCGCGCCACCGGCGCCTCCACGTCGGCCGCCGCGGCCTCCGGAGTGAACGCCAAGCGCATGGTGCTCAGCGCCATGCTGATCTCCGGCGCGGTCGCGGGCCTCGCCGGCATGCCGATCCTGCTCGGCGACACCCACACCTACAGCCTCAGCTTCCCCGCGGGGCTCGGCTTCACCGGCATCGGCATCGCGCTGCTCGGCCGCAACAACCCGGTCGGCATCGCCTTCGCCTCGCTGCTCTGGGCCTTCCTCGACAAGGCGTCGCCCGCCCTCGACTACGCGACCCCGGTCGCGTACGACAAGGAGATCGCGGTGATCATGCAGGGCCTCATCGTGATCGCGGTCGTCGTCTCCTACGAGGCGGTACGCCGCTGGGGCCTCAAGCGCCAGCAGCGCCGCGTCGGCGAGGAACTGGCCGCCGCAGCCCGCAACAACGGCACCAACGACACCGTGAAGGAGGTGGCTGCCCGATGAGCTCGGCAACCGTAGCCAAGCCCCCGGCCAAGCAGCCCACGCCGGGCCGCCGCCGCATATCGCTCCCCGTCCTCCTTCTCGTGATCGCGGGCGTCCTCGTCCTGACGTCCGTGGTCCGGCTGATCACCGACGCGAACGGCATCACCTCCACCGGCCAGATGTCGACCGCGCTGCGGCTCGCCGTGCCGATCGGCCTCGCGGGCCTCGGCGGTCTGTGGGCCGAGCGCGCGGGCGTGGTCAACATCGGCCTTGAGGGCATGCTGATCCTCGGCACCTGGTTCGGCGCGTTCGCCGGTTACCAGTGGGGCCCGTGGGTCGGCATCCTGTTCGGCATCCTCGGCGGCGCGCTCGGCGGTCTGCTGCACGCGATCGTCACGGTCACGTTCAACGTCAACCACATCGTCTCCGGTGTGGCCATCAACATCCTCGCCCTGGGCGTCACGCGCTATCTCTCCACCTTCGCCTTCGAGGGCAAGGAGGGTGGTACGTCGAAGCAGTCGCCGCCGGTGGACTCGCTCGGGGAGTTCTCCGTGCCGGGCCTCTCGAACTGGCTGCAGGACCTGAACGAGAAGCACTGGTTCCTCGTCTCGGACATCGCGGGCCTGCTCGGCGGCCTGTTCACCAACCTGTCGCCGCTCACCGTCATCGCCATCGCGATGGTGCCGCTGAGCTGGTGGGTCCTGTGGCGCACGGCGTTCGGTCTGCGCCTGCGCTCCTGCGGCGAGAACCCGGTCGCCGCCGAGTCCCTCGGCGTCAACGTCTACAAGTACAAGTACCTGGCAGTGATCATCTCCGGTGGCCTCGCGGGCCTCGGCGGCGCGTTCCTCTCCCTGGTCGCCTCGAACATCTACCTGGAGGGCCAGACCGGCGGACGCGGCTACATCGGCCTCGCCGCCATGATCTTCGGCAACTGGATGCCGGGCGGACTCGCGCTCGGTGCCGGCCTGTTCGGTTACACCGACAGCCTGAAGCTCCGGGGCGGCGGCACGAACGTGCACGCACTGCTCCTGCTCCTGGCGATCCTGCTGGTCATCGGCGCGGCGTACCTCGTTTGGCGCAAGCGTTACGTCCCCGCGGCGATCACCGCGGCCGTCTCGGCGCTGATGTTCGCGTGGTACGGCTTGACCGACGAGGTGCCCAACCAGGTCGTCACCGCGACGCCGTACGTCGTCACGCTGCTGGTGCTCTCGCTCTCCGCTCAGCGGCTCCGGATGCCGAAGGCGGACGGCCAGCCCTACCGAAAGGGACAAGGAACGTGACCGATACCGACTGGGACGCGCTGCGGGATGCTGCGCGCGAGGCCATGTCCCGTGCGTACGCGCCCTACTCAGGCTTCCCGGTCGGTGCCGCGGCCCTCGTGGACGACGGCCGCACGGTGGCGGGCTGCAACGTCGAGAACGCGTCGTACGGTCTTGGCCTGTGCGCCGAGTGCGGCCTGGTCTCGCAGCTCCAGCTCACTGGAGGCGGCCGTCTGACGCACTTCACCTGCGTCGACGCCAAGGGCGAGATCCTGATGCCGTGCGGCCGCTGCCGCCAGCTGCTCTACGAGTTCGGCGGCGCGACGCTCCTGTTGGAGACCGCCGCGGGCATCCGGACCCTGGGCGAGATGCTGCCGGACCCGTTCGGGCCGCAGCACCTCAACTGACGTACGGCCCCTGCCGGTTGTGATCCGGTCGGCAGGGGCCTTCTTCATCTCGCGGCTCTATGCGCGTAGAGTTTCGCGATCACCGTTTTTGATCCGTTGTAGATCACCGTTGTAGGCGCAAGAGGGGTAATGCCATGGACGTCATCTCCGTGATTCGTACGAAGCGGGACCGCGGCGAGCTGAGCGGCGAGCAGATCGACTGGGTCATCGACGCGTACACGCGCGGCGTGGTGGCCGACGAGCAGATGTCGGCCCTTGCCATGGCGATCCTGCTGAACGGCATGAACCGCGGTGAGATCGCCCGCTGGACGGCCGCGATGATCGCGAGCGGCGAGCGCATGGACTTCTCGTCCCTGTCCCGCCCCACGGCCGACAAGCACTCCACGGGTGGCGTCGGCGACAAGATCACGCTGCCGCTCGCCCCGCTGGTCGCCGCGTGCGGAGCCGCTGTCCCGCAGCTGTCGGGCCGGGGCCTGGGCCACACTGGCGGCACCCTGGACAAGCTGGAGTCGATCCCGGGCTGGAAGGCCCTCCTCTCGAACGAGGAGATGCTCTCGGTCCTGGACGGCGTGGGCTCGGTGATCTGCGCGGCGGGCGACGGCCTGGCTCCGGCGGACAAGAAGCTGTACGCGTTGCGGGACGTGACGGGCACGGTGGAGGCCATCCCCCTGATCGCCTCCTCGATCATGTCGAAGAAGATCGCCGAGGGCACGGGTTCGCTGGTCCTGGACGTGAAGGTCGGCACGGGCGCGTTCATGAAGACGCTGGAGGACGCGCGTGAACTGGCGTCCACGATGGTGGGCCTCGGCACGGACCACGGCGTACGCACGGTGGCGCTCTTGACGGACATGTCCACGCCGCTCGGCCTGACGGCGGGCAACGCCCTTGAGGTCCGCGAGTCGGTGGAGGTCCTCGCGGGCGGCGGCCCGGCGGACGTCGTCGAGCTGACCCTCGCGCTGGCGCGGGAGATGCTGGACGCGGCGGGCCTGAAGGACGTGGACCCGGCGAAGGCGCTGGCGGACGGCTCGGCGATGGACGTGTGGCGCCGGATGATCTCCGCGCAGGGCGGCGATCCGGACGCGACGCTGCCGGTGGCCCGGGAGACGCACGTCGTGACGGCGCCGACGTCGGGCGTCCTGACGCGCCTCGACGCGTACGACGTGGGCGTCGCCGCGTGGCGCCTGGGCGCGGGGCGTGCGCGCAAGGAGGACGTCGTGCAGGCGGGGGCGGGTGTCGAGCTGCACGCGAAGCCGGGCGCTCAGGTCCGCGCGGGGGAGCCGGTCATGACCCTGCACACGGATACTCCGGAGCGCTTCGAGTACGCCTTGCAGGCGGTGGCGGGTTCCTTCGACATCGCGCCGGAGGGCACGGGCTTCGCGGCGACGCCGATCGTCCTGGACCGCATCGCGTAGGGGGTTCTTTTCCCCAACCCCGCCCCTTCCCGAAAACCCGCTCTGGCGCGGGGGCCTTGCGTGCCGTCATCACCGGCTCCGCCGAGTTCGTCCTCAAACGCCGGACGGGCTGAGAATCAGCCTCTCCGGCGTTTGAGGAGCGGGGTCTGGGGCGGAGCCCCAGGTAGGTCCGGGGCGCAGGCACGGTTTTCGGGAAGGGGCGGGGTTGGGGACTGAGCCCGCCGCAGGCGAAACGAACCTACCGATGAGTTCCGGCGCCCAGCCCAGTCACCCCAACGTGACCCCAAAGACGCAGCCAGACCTGACCCTCACCGGCACCCTCGACCGAGAGGCCACGCACCGCCTCTGCGAGGAGGCCAGAAGCCTGCTGCGCGCGAGGGACGACGCGGACACCCTCGTATGCGACGTCGCAGACGTAGGCCCACCTGTCCTCTCCGCGATAGACACCCTGGCCCGCCTGCAACTCACCGCCCGCCGCGCAGGCGGCCGGATCCGCGTCAGGAACCCGGCCCCGGCCCTGCGCGAGCTACTGCACCTCGTCGGGCTCCCCATTGAGATCGAGATGGACCGGCAGGCCGAACAGCGGGAACCACCGGGGCGTGTCCAGGAAGCAGTGGAAGCCCGCGATCCGCCCCTCTGAGATCTCGATGACCTGCACCGCCCACGGCGCGAACCCGCCCTTCTCGGGGTCGGGCTTGTAGTGGGCGAAGCCCGGCGTGCCGTTGACCTGCACCGGGAACAGTTTGCTGTCGGCGCAGGAGGCGCCGATGGTCGACATGAAGCCGGTGATGTCGGACGTGCCGCGCAGCCACAGGTCGAACGGGGGCATCGTCATGATGGCGTCTTCGTGCAGCAGCGCCGTCAGGGCCGCCATGTCATAACCCTCGAAGGCGGCGACGTACCGCTCAAGGAGCTTCTGCTGCTCCTCGTCGAGTGGGTCGGACACGGCGGTGTCGTCCCCGGGCCCCTCGGCCAGCGTCGCCCGCGCCCGCTGCAACGCGCTGTTGACGGAGGCCACCGACGTGTCGAGGAGCTCGGCGGCCTCGCTGGCCTTCCACGCGAGGACCTCGCGCAGGATCAGCACGGCCCGCTGCTTGGGCGGCAGTTGCTGCAGGGCGGCGACGAAGGCGAGCCGCACCGACTCCTTCGCCACGGCGGCCTCGGCGGGGTCGCTGACGGAGGGCAGCACGCGCGCGTCCGGCATCGGCTCCAGCCATACGTTGTCCGGGCGGGGTGTGAGCGCGGCCTGGGCCAGCGGCGCCGCCGCCGTCAGGTCCATGGGGCGGGCGCGGCGGTTGCCGGCGTTCAGCATGTCCAGGCAGACGTTCGTCGCGATGCGGTACAGCCAGGACCTCAGGCTGGAGCGGCCCTCGAACTTCTCATGGCTCCGCCACGCCCGCACCATCGTGTCCTGCACCGCGTCCTCGGCCTCGAAGGCCGACCCCAGCATGCGATAGCAGTACCCGGTCAGCTCGACCCGGTGCTTCTCCAGCGTGACGTCGAGCTCCGACGTCGTACCTGCGATGTCCGTCATACCAACCCACCCACCCCTGCGGCTGCCACGAAAGTCCCAGCACTTTGGAAGCTACCGCAGCCCACTGACAACGGCCCCCGGAGTGAAGAAACCCGCAGGTGAGAAGGGTGGTTCAGTGCGCCGCCACGAGCCCCCGCCGCTCCTGACGCGCCCGCCGCTCCTGCACCCGGGCCGCGTGCGACCCCCAGACGGTGATGGAGACGACGCCGAGCACCGCGAGCAGCCCCAGGCCCACCGTCCCGGCCCAGCCCCCCGCGTGGAAGGCGACCGCGCCGAGCGTGCCGCCCGCGCTGGAGCCCAGGTAGTACGCGGACTGGTAGAGCGCCGAAGCCTGCGCGCGCCCCGCGGTGGCCGTACGGCTCACGGACGAGGAGGCGACCGCGTGGCCCGCGAAGAAGCCCGCGGTGATCAGGACGAGCCCGAGCAGCACCATGACCAGCGAGTCGGAGAGGGAGAGCAGCAGACCGCCGGCCGTCGTGCTCACCGCCAGGTACAGCGCCCCGCGCCGGCCGAGCCGCGTCACCAGCTTGCCCGCGGCGGCCGACGAGACCGTACCGACGAGGTAGACGAGGAAGATCGAGCCGATGATGCCCTGCGGGAGCGAGAACGGCGCTTCGGTGAGGCGGTAGCCGATCACCGTGTAGACCGCGCCGAAGACCGTCATGAACAGCGCGCCGATCGCGTACAGGCGGCACAGCAGCGGGTTGGAGAGGTGCGAACGGATCGTCCTGCCGAGCGCCTTGGGGTTGAGCGAGCCCGCCGTGAAGTGGCGCGGCGCGGGCAGCAGCGCGCGGAAGGCGAGCGCGCACAGGACGGCCACGACACCCACCACAGCCACGGCCGCGCGCCAGCCCCATGCCTGCGCGACCCAGCCGGTGATGATGCGTCCGCTCATGCCGCCGATGGAGTTGCCCGCCACGAACATGCCGATCGCGGCGACCAGCGCCTTGGGCCGCACCTCCTCCGCGAGGAAGGCCATCGCGGACGCCGGGAGCCCGGCGAGCGCCGCGCCCTGCACGGCGCGCAGCGCGATGAGCGCGCCGATGGACGGCGCGAAGGGGACGAGAAGACCCACGACCACCGCGACGGTCAGGGAGGCCGTCATCAGCGTCCGGCGCCCGAAGCGCTCGCTGAGCGCGCTCAGGGGCAGGACGAAGAGGGCCAGTGCGCCCGTCGCCGCCGACACCGTCCAGCTCGCGGAGCTCGCGCTGACGCCGAAGTCGGCGGAGACGAGGGGGAGCAGCGCCTGCGTGGAGTAGAGGAGGGCGAAGGTCGCGACACCGGCGAGGAAGAGGGCGAAGCTCATCCGGCGGTAGCCGGGCCCGCCGGGTGTGAGCCGGGAGTCGGCTTCGGGAGAGGCATCGGTGGACGACGGAGGAAGGGCGGCCGCGTGGGTGGCGGACGCCCCGCTACTGGCAGGAGGCATGCATCGAACGTAAGCACACAGGACTCATCCGTCCAATGCATGAACTGGTCATAATCGTTCCCATGGTGCATGAGCGCAGTTCAGGGCGGCGTCTGTCGCAGAGCAGTTACGTAGGAGACATCGGCGCGACAGTGTCCGCGCCGGCCGAGCTGACCCCGGAGTCCTGGTCCGCGCTGCTCTCGCCGCGGCTCGCGTACTTCGCGGGGGTCGCGCGCACGGAGCACGTGACGCGGGCCGCGCAGGAGATGCAGGTGCCGCAGTCGACGCTGTCGCGCGCGCTGGTACGCCTCGAACAGGACCTGGGTGTCGACCTGTTCGCGCGGCACGGCAGGACGGTGTCCCTGACCCCGGCGGGCCGCACCTTCCTCGCCTCGGTGGAACGGGCGCTGGGTGAGGTGGAGCGGGCCGCGGAGTCCGTACGGGCGGACGCGGACCCGGCGTCGGGCAAGGTGGCCTTCGGCTTCCTGCACACGATGGGCTCGGAGACCGTGCCCGGTCTGATCCGCGCCTTCCGCGCGGACCATCCGAGGGTCCGCTTCAGCCTCGTACAGAACTACGGGGAGGCGATGATCGAGCGCCTCCGGGCGGGGGAGCTGGACCTGTGCCTGACGTCGCCCGTGCCGGACGCGCCCGATCTCGTCGCCCGCCGCCTGGACGAACAGCGCCTGCGCCTGGTCGTGCCGGACGACCACCGCCTCGCCGCCCGCAAGCGGGTGCGTCTCGCGGAGGCGGCGGACGAGGCGTTCGTGACCCTCGAACCCGGCTACGGCCTGCGGCGCATCACGGACGACCTCTGCCAGGAGGCCGGCTTCAAGCCACGGATTGCGTTCGAGGGTGAGGAGGCCGAGACGCTCCGTGGCCTGGTCGCGGCGGGCCTGGGCGTCGCGCTCCTGCCCCCACCGGCCGTGCCGCGCCCGGGAGTCGTGGAGTTGACGGTGACAGGCCAGCGGGCGGTACGCGAGATCGGCGTGGCCTGGCTGGACGGGCATCCGGACACTCCGCCGGTGGCGGCGTTCAAGAGGTTTCTGTTGGGGCGGCGGGGGCGGCTGCTGCCGGAGTAGCGGATGGAAACAGCCCGTCCGGCGTTCGAGGACATCGTGCAAGCCCCGCAGGCCCACCCCCCTCAGTGCCGCATCGACTCCCCGAACCCGGCGGCGAGCGGCATCCGCAACCCCAGCGGCGGCGGCGCCGCGAGCGCGTCCTCCAGCGGGCGCGCGTACGCATGGCCGAACAGGGAACCCAGGACGAAGTCCGATGCCAGCGCCTCGACTTCGCCCTGGTGCTGCTGCAACCGGTGCCCGTCGGAATGGACTTCGAACCGGCACACCTCCCGGTTCGCCTTCTTCGCCCGCGCCGCGAGCCGGAACGAGAGCTCGGGGTCGGTCCGCTCGTCGTTCGTGCCGTGCACGATCAAAACCCGCCGCCCCGCGAGCTGTTTCACCGGTTCGGGGGACGCGGCCACATCGTCCTCCGGCAGCCAAGGGGCCAGCGCGAGGACGGAGTTGACCGCGTCGTGGCCACTGGCCCGCAGGGCGGCCCGGCCGCCCATGTCCCTGCCGACGAGGCAGATCGAGACGTCGCCGTAGAGCCGGACGATCTCGTCCGCCGCCCACTCCGCGTCCCGCGCGAGCTGCGCCTGCGCCCCGTTCCAGCCGCGGTAGCGGTAGTGCACGACGTGCGCGGCGAGCCCCTCCGCGCGCCCGTCCTGGGCGAGCCTGCGGCCGAGCGCGCGCATCGAGTTCGCGGCGAACGGGGTCGGCTTGCGGGCGGAGGTCTCGTGGCCGCCGGGGAGCAGCAGCACCGCGCCGCTGACCGCCGATGGCCGGGCGCCGATCACGCGCCCGAGCCTGGCCGCGCGCGCGGAATCGGGCGTCGCTTGCTGTGCCATGACAGAACAGTGTCAGAAGCGATGGTGTACGCCACCCTTCCGCAGGGTCACTGTTACGTATCGACCCGTGAGATCGGCCCGGCGATCTACGCGCGTAGGCGCTAGAGTGCCGAGATGACGAGCCAGACCACCAAAGCCGGTCAGACGGACCGCGAAACGCCCAGCGCCGACCAGATCCGCCGCGCCCCGAAGGTGCTCCTGCACGACCACCTCGACGGCGGCCTGCGCCCCGGCACGATCGTCGACCTCGCCCGCGATTCGGGTTACGAGGGACTGCCCGAGACCGACCCCGACAAGCTCGGGATCTGGTTCAGGGAAGCCGCCGACTCCGGTTCGCTGCCGCGTTATCTGGAGACCTTCGCCCACACCTGCGCGGTGATGCAGACGAAGGACGCCCTCAGGCGCGTGGCGGCCGAGTGCGCCGAGGACCTCGCCGAGGACGGCGTCGTCTACGCCGAGATCCGGTACGCCCCCGAGCAGCACCTGGAGCAGGGCCTCACCCTCGAAGAGGTCGTCGAGGCCGTCAACGAAGGCTTCCGGGAGGGCGAGCGGCGCGCGAAGGAGAACGGCCACCGCATCCGCGTGGGCGCGCTGCTCACCGCCATGCGGCACGCCGCCCGCGCCCTGGAGATCGCCGAACTCGCCAACCGCTACCGCGATCTGGGCGTCGTCGGCTTCGACATCGCGGGCGCGGAGGCGGGCTTCCCGCCCACCCGGCACCTCGACGCGTTCGAGTACCTCAAGCGCGAGAACAACCACTTCACGATCCACGCGGGCGAGGCCTTCGGCCTGCCGTCCATCTGGCAGGCCCTGCAGTGGTGCGGCGCCGACCGCCTGGGCCACGGCGTGCGGATCATCGACGACATCCAGGTCGCCGACGACGGCACCGTGAAGCTCGGCCGCCTCGCCAGCTATGTGCGCGACAAGCGCATCCCCCTGGAGATGTGCCCCAGCTCCAACCTGCAGACCGGCGCGGCGAGCTCGTACGCCGAGCACCCCATCGGTCTGCTGCGCAAGCTGCACTTCCGGGCCACGGTGAACACCGACAACCGTCTGATGTCCGGCACCAGCATGAGCCGCGAATTCGAGCACCTGGTCGGCACATTCGGTTACACGCTCGACGACATGCAGTGGTTCACAGTCAATGCGATGAAATCAGCGTTCATTCCTTTCGATGAACGCCTTGCCATGATCAGTGACGTGATCAAGCCCGGATATGCCGAGCTGAAGTCCGAATGGCTGTTCCGTCAGACCGCCTCCACCAGGGCTTCTGCCGACGCGTAACAGAAAATTCAGCATTGTGGGCGCGGCCGGGAACATTAATTCCCGGTCGCGTTTTGCTGTTTGCGGACTGCCCCTTCACATGTTTACGGTCATGGGCCGCTCAAAAGTCCCCGTCATCAAGGACGCATTGAAGATGAAGCAGTCTGCAGCCAAGACCCTCGGTGTCGCCGCTCTCGGCGCCGCCTTCGCCGCCGCAGGCGCGGGTGCCGCCAACGCCGCGCCGGCCCTGCCCGACGCCACGGGCGCCCTGGGTTCCGCCACCGCCATGCTTCCCACGGAGCAGCTCGGCGAGAACCTGCCCGCGGGTGGCCCCGAGGCGGTCGCCGCCGGCCAGAACGTGGTCGGCAGCACCCTGCAGGCCTCCGCGCCGACCGTCGGCAAGCTCGGCGAGAGCATGAAGCCCGCCGAGGACCGGGGCAAGCCCGCTCCGGCCGACCCGGTCACCGGTCTGCTCGGCGGCCTGCCGCTGGCCGGCGCCCTGCCCGTGCAGGGGCTGCCCCTGCAGGGTCTCCCCCTGGAGGGCCTGCCCGTGAACGGTGTGCCGCTCGGCTGATCACCACGGTCCCCGCACACGCCGATGGGGCGCACCCCTGCTCAAGGGTGCGCCCCATCGGCGTACGTGTGCGGCAGCGAGGGCCGCCGGTTCACCAGGCTGCCTGCCTGGCCTTGCCCTCGGAGGGCAACAGGACCCAGAGGGCGATGTAGAGCAGGAACTGCGGGCCGGGCAGCAGACACGAGATCACGAAGATCACGCGCATCGTGGTCGCCGACGTGCCGAAACGCTTGGCGAGGGCGGCGCACACTCCGCCGATCATCCGGCCGTTGGTGGGGCGGGCAAGGGCGGTCATGGTGGCTCCTTCGTGAACCGTCGGTATGAGGTCCGGGGCGTCTACCCCGATGTCTCAAAGCTACGTTCGCGAAGCGGGCAAAGCGTCGCTCTAGGGTGCGATACCGACCCTGGGAATCGTCGGGGTCGACCCCTGAGAAGCGTCCTCCCGAGGGAGGGCCGCGCGGTGCTCCACATCAGTACGGCGGCGGAGCCTGGCCCTGAGCGCCGGCACCACGGCGACATGCGCGAGGGCCACGCCCACGGTGTTCAGGAACAGCGAGTCGACGTCGACGACCTGCCCGGGGACCCCGGTCTGCAGCAGTTCGATGCCCAGCGAGATCAGCGCGCCCGCCGCGACCGTCCGCACCAGCGAACCCAGCGGCGACACATGGACCCGCCCACCGGCGAGCGGAAGCAGCACACCGAGCGGGGAGAGCAGCAGCAGACTGCCGCCTATCTGCCGGGCTGCCTGCGCGGGACCGAGCGCCAGATCCGCCTTGATGCCGGCGAACGGCTGCAGATTCGCCGCGCTGACCCACGGCACGTCCAGTGGACGCAGAGTGAGCCAGCCGACGAACAGAAGATGCGCGACGAGGAGGAATCCTCCTGCCGCACGGAAGCGGATGGCGGCCCCGTGGCCGCCCGAGCCTTGACGCACGCACCCCAAGACGCGCCTAGCGGCAGGATCGGTTCCGCGCATTCACTCCCGGTGCCCGGCAGTGTCCTGATCGCACACCGTGACTGTCCTGATCGGCCGCTTCACCGGCTCGGTCACTTCACCGTCTCCGTGGGCGGGGCCACCGTCCCGGGGCGCTGGCGGACCTCCTGGGTGCATTCGTAGCGGCGCAGGGGGGCGTCGCCGGGGCCGCCCATGATGACCTCGCGGTCGTCGCCCGCCGCCGCGCTGTCCGCGAACGTGCAAACGACCTGGGCGAGCGCGAACGCCGACAGGTCCTCCGGAGACGTGCTGAACCGCAGCGCGTCCTCGGGGTCACCCTTCCCCGGGCCGCCGACCACCGTGCCACCGCGTACGTCCGTGGCGAAGCCCGCCTGCTTCTCCTGGTCCGACGGCGCGTGCGACAGCTCGTCGAGGAGCGCCTGCGCGATACGCACCCGGTCCGTCGTCGCCTTCTCGGTGGGGATGCGCACCGACCGGTCGACGGTCACCAGCTGCGCCGCGCACACCAGGAAGACCTGCACCGGGACCCCGCTGGACTGCGAGGCGATGCTCGAACCGGACATCACGCAGGGCACCCGTGACGGGCCGGGGCCGAAGTCCGTCGGCACCTCCGTCGAGCGGATCCCGCAGCCCGCGAGGGTCGCGGTCAGCGCGGTGGCCAGCAGCGCGGCGCGCAGCCGTCGGCGGTTCATCGCTTCTCCCCCTCAACGGCGGCGTCGCCGTCCGTGCCCTCCGCGGCCTCGTCATCGGGCAGCAGCGCCGACGGATCGCGCGGCAGCCACAGCGTGAACACCGCGCCGCCCTTGGGCGAGTTCGCGGCGGTGATCTCACCGCCGTGGATGTGGGCGTTCTCCAGGGCGATGGAGAGCCCGAGCCCGCTGCCCTCCGAACGCGGCCGGGACGCGCTCGCCTTGTAGAAGCGGTCGAAGACGTGCGGCAGGACGTCCTCGGGGATGCCGGGGCCACCGTCCCGCACCGCGATGAGGAGCTTCTCGCCCGCGAGCCGTACGGAGACCTCCACGGGGGAGCCACCGTGCTTGAGCGCGTTGCCGATGAGGTTCGCCAGGATGACGTCGAGGCGGCGCGGGTCGAGCCGCACCGTGATGCCGCGCTCCGCGTCGAGCTCGACCGCGTCGAGCCAGGCACGGGCGTCGATGCAGGCCGTGATCTGGTCGGCGATGTCCACGTCGTCAAGGACGAGCCTCGCCGTGCCCGCGTCGAAGCGGGTGACCTCCATCAGGTTCTCCACCAGGTCGTTGAGGCGGCGGGTCTCGCTGACCACGAGACGCACGGCGGGCTCGATCATCGGGTCGACGCTGCCGGTCTCCGCGTCGAGCTCCTCCTCGAGGACCTCGGTCACCGCGGTGATCGCGGTCAGCGGCGTACGCAGCTCGTGCGACATGTCGGCCACGAAGCGCCGCGACGCCTCGTCACGGGCGCTCATGTCGTCGACCTTCTTCTCCAGGCTCTCCGCGGTGCGGTTGAACGTCCGTGACAGATCGGCCAGTTCATCCGTGCCCGACACCCGAAGGCGCGTGTCCAGCTTGCCCTCGCCGAGCCGCCGCGCGGCGACCCCGAGCCGGTGCACCGGTTTGAGCACGGTGGTCGCGGCGGCCTGCGCGAGCAGCGCGGAACCGATGAGCGCGAGCCCCGTGGCGATCGCGAGCGACCAGCCGAGCGAACTGAGGTCCTTCGCCTCCGGCTCCAGGGACTTGAGCATGTAACCGGTCGGCCCGCCGCCGATGACCTTGGCGCCACCCACGAGATACGGGGTGCCCTCGTCGACGGTCCGCTGCCAGTACAGGTGGTACGGGCTCTTGTTGCTTGAGGTGAGCGGCTGCTCCTTGTTCACCGTCTTGCGCAGCGACTTGGGCACGTCGGCGAGCGTGAAGGCGTCCAGGTCGGAGTAGCCGACGATCGTGTCACCGTCGGTGTTCTCCCCGATCAGGAGCACGCTGTAGCGCTGGCTGCTGTTGGCCATCGTCCCCGCGGCCTGCTGCAGTTCGTCCTGCGTCGGATTGGGCGGCAGGGCGCCGGCGCGCGTCTGCATCTCCTGCTGGAAGTCCTTCAGGGCCGCGTCCTGCGCACGCGTCAGGACGGCCTCGCGGTTGAGCCAGTACGCGATTCCGGAAGCCGTCACGGCGGCGGTGAGCGCCACCAGACCGAACACCACGACGAGCCGGAGTCTGAGGCTCGTGAAGCGCAGCCCCGCCATGATCGCCTTGCGCGCCGCGGCCCAACCGCGGAGCTTGTCCTGCGGTTTGGTCACTGAGGAGTGTCCAGCCGGTAGCCGACCCCACGCACCGTACGGATCAACGTCGGCGAGGACGGCACGTCCTCCACCTTCGCGCGAAGCCGCTGCACGCAGGCGTCGACGAGCCGGGAGTCGCCGAGGTAGTCGTGCTCCCACACCAGACGCAGCAACTGCTGCCGCGACAGGGCCTGTCCGGGCCTGCGGCTCAGCTCAAGGAGCAGCCGCAGCTCGGTCGGCGTGAGCTGCAGATCCTCGCCGTTCTTCGTGACGGTCATCGCGGCACGGTCGATGACGAGCGACCCGAACGTCGCCGCGTCGTTGGCCTCGCGCTCACCGCGGCGAAGGACCGCGCGGATACGGGCGTCGAGCACCCGTCCCTGCACGGGTTTCACGACATAGTCGTCGGCACCCGATTCGAGCCCGACGACCACGTCGATGTCGTCACTGCGTGCGGTCAGCAGGATGATCGGCAACTGGTCGGTGCGCCGGATGCGACGGCACACCTCGAAGCCGTCGATGCCCGGCAGCATCACATCCAGCACGATCAGGTCCGGCCGCTGCTCACTGAGCAGCTTCAGGCCGTCCTCGCCGGTGGCAGCAGTAGCCACCCGATGCCCTTGGCGGGTGAGCGAGAGCTCAAGGGCCGTACGGATGGCGTCGTCGTCCTCGATCAGCAACAGGGAAGGCACGGAGGTCATTCTGTCCCATGGCAAGGCCACAGTTCGACTGTTGAGGTGCTCCCACACCTACCCCCTACAACTAGAAGCGCTGTTGCAGGCCTGTGACAGTCGGCGGACACCGTCATGAAGTGGGTCCGGCAGAGTTTTGGTCACACGGAAAAGGCCGGACTCCACCGACGGGGGGCGCGAGATGAACACACTGCACAGCACCAGCTCAAGCGCAGTAATCACGCGTCTCCATGACGTGATCCGACCTGCCGAGAGGCACGAGAAGTCCGGTGCCGTGAGCGGGCGGGGGTGCGCTCGCGGCACCGGGCGTCAGCACACCACGTACATGACGGTGGTTGACGCGTTCCGGGGGGAGACCCGCGGAGACGATGGGGGGGCTCACGGGGGAGCCGCGTACAGGGAGGACACGGGGGAGCGCACTTCGGTGTCGGAGGCGGAGTTCACCGCCTACGTCCAGGAGCGTCGTGCCTCCCTGTACGCGACCGCCTATCACCTGACCGGTGACCGTTTCGAGGCCGAGGACCTGCTCCAGAGCGCCCTCTTCTCGACGTACCGCGCCTGGGACAGGATCAGCGACAAGGCCGCGGTCGGCGGTTACCTCCGCCGCACCATGACCAACCTGCACATCAGCGCCTGGCGGCGCCGCAAGCTCAACGAATACCCGACCGAGGAGCTGCCGGAGACGGCGGGCGACACGGACGCGATGCGGGGCACCGAACTCCGCGCGGTTCTCTGGCAGGCCCTGGCCCGCCTCCCCGAACTGCAGCGGACGATGCTGGTCCTGCGTTACTACGAGGGCCGCACGGACCCCGAGATCGCGGACATCCTCGACATCAGCGTGGGCACGGTGAAGTCCAGCATCTGGCGCTCCCTGCGCCGGCTGCGCGAGGACGAGGTCCTCAGCTTCGGCCGTGACCAGGAAGAGTCCTTCGGCGAGTTGGTCGCCTAGGGATCATGGGGGGCCGCCGCTCCCGGGGGGAGGCGGCGGTGGCAGGGGGGACACGGGGGAAAACGGGGATCACGGGGGATCCACGGGGGGAACAAGTGGCGGGACCGGAAGGCCGGGGGGTCTTTCCGGTCCTTCTGCTTTTGGTACGGGGTGAACCGCTCCCCTCGCGGAGTTACGCGGCTTCGGCGCGGGCCTTCGCGCACCGGCCGGCGGCGGCTGCCGCGAGCCGTCCGAGGGCCTCGTCCTTGCCGCAGGGGTGGCAGCCGAGCGCGGTCTGCCGGGCGACGATCACGCGCTCGGTCCGCATCAGCCGCCACCCGCGCCGCAGCAGGAACGTCACGGACTTCCGTCCCTCGCGCAGATCCCGCAGGAGCCGCCGCCGGAAGGTGGTGGAGGGACGGCCCCGGAGGCAGATCGCGTCGGCGAGCACGCCGATGTCCCGGCACCGGTCCACGATGTCCGCCGCGAAGATCCCCTCCGCGATGAAGAGGGGTGTCCGCTCGATGTCCATCGCGGACTCGCCCGTACGCGAGCTGGTGGCGATGTCGTAGACGGGGACGCGGGTACGTCCCGTGCGGCACAGCTGCTCGATGGCGGCGACGGCGACGTCCGTGTCCCAGGAGTCGGGGGAGTCCCAGTCGATGTCCGTGCTGTCGGGGACCTGCGGCAGTGTCGGGTCGTCACATTCCTTGTAGAAGTCGTCGAGGCACAGGACGGGCAGTCCGGAGCGGGCGGCGAACGACGACTTGCCTGAGCCCGAGGGGCCGGCGAGCAGCACGACTCGGGTGGGTATCGGGGGATGGGAACTCACGAGAGAACAGTTTGCTGCATTGAGCCGCCCAGGCGACCCGACGGGTAGGGCTTTGGTGCCCGCAACCCACCTCAACTACGCTACGTGCGCATCTGATTACTCAAGAGGATTAGGGCGGAACCCATGGCACGGCACGCAACAGCCTCCAAGCACCTCTCCCGCGTCCTGCTGCGGGCGGGCCTGACGGTCACCGTCGCAGGAACGGCGCTCGGCATCGGCGGCGCGGCGACGGCGAACGCCGCTCCGGAGCCCTCGGCGTCCGAAAACCTCCCGGCGGCCGGTGCGGGCGTACTCCGGGCCGTCGAGGAGGTCACCGCGGGGGGACTCGGGCCGACCAAGGAGCTGAAGCTCAACCCGCTCGCGGGCACCGGGTCCGACCCGCTGGACAACGCTCTCGGCACCCAGATCGCGGACTTCAAGCCGGTCTCGACGGCGCCGCTGACCGCTCCACTGACGCAGGGCGCGGCGCTCAAGGACCTGCCGGTGGTCGGCCCCGCCACGAGCGTGCTGCCCGGCTAGGGCCGCTGACGCGGGGTTCCCCCTGTCACCCCTTCCGCAGGGGGACTTCCCGCACCAGCCACGCCACCGCGAAGGCCGCCGCACCGAGCAACGCGGCGCCGAGAGCCACGCCGTGCATGCCGCCGGTGACCGCCGTGCGCACCGTTTCCCGCACTCCTTCCGGCATGTTCCTGACCGCCTCGGGGGTCCAGGAACTACCGCCCTCCGGCATGCCGCCCGATGTCAGGCGGCTCGCGTAGACGGCGCCCAGGACGGCGATGCCCAGTGAGCCGCCGATGGTGCGCAGGAGTGTGGTGGTGCCGGTGGCGGCGCCCATGTCGCGCGGGTCCGCGCTGTTGATGGTGATGAGCAGCGTGCTCTGCATCAAGAAGCCCATGCCCGTGCCGAGCGCGAACGTCAGCGCGGATGTCACGGCGGTGGGGGTGTCCGCGCCGACCGCGAGGAGCGCGAGGCCGCCGAGGGCGGTCAACGCGCCGCCGATGATGGTGCAGGCGCGGTAGCCGCCGCCCTTGGACGTGATCCGGCCGAGCAGGAGCTGCGCCCCGAACATGCCCGCCATCAGCGGGAGCAGCAGCATGCCGCTGGCCGTGGACGAGGCGCCGCGGACGAACTGCATGTACTGCGGCAGGTACGAGGACGCGGTGAGCATGGCCGCGCCCACCAGGAAGGTGAGGACCTGGGCGAGCGTGAAGTTGCGGTCGGCGAAGAGGCGGGGCGGGATGATCGGTTCGGCCGCCCGCCGCTCGACCCGCGCGAACCAGACCAGGCAGCCGGCGCCGATCACGCCGAGCCCGAGGATCTGCGGTGACGCCCAGCCGTACGTCGTCCCGCCCCAACTGCCGAGCAGCGTCAGGGCGAGGATGCCCGTGGAGAGGAGGGCGGCGCCGGCGAAGTCGATGCGGGCGGCCGTGACCCGCTCGGTGCGCAGGCGCAGCCGCAGGCCGATGATGAGCAGGGCGAGGACGCCCACGGGCACGTTGACGTAGAAGACCCAGCGCCAGTCCAGTTGGTCGGTGAGGAAACCGCCGAGCAGCGGTCCGCCGACCAGCGCCACGGGCATCATCGCGCCGATCATCGACTGTGAGCGGCCCGCCTGTGACGGCGGCAGCATGACACCGATGATCGAGATGGCGCCGACCATCAGACCGCCCGCCCCGAGGCCCTGCACGGCGCGGAAGGCGATGAGCTGCGTCATGTCCTGGGCGATCCCGGAGAGGACCGAGCCCGCCAGGAAGACCGTGATCGACCAGATGAAACTGCCCTTGCGCCCGTACAGGTCGCCGAGCTTGCCCCAGAGGGGAGTGGAGACGGACGCCGTCAGGAGATAGGCGGTCACCACCCAGGACAGGTGGTCGAGGCCGCCGAGGTCGCCGACGATGGTGGGCAGGGCGGTGCCCACGATCGTGCCGTCGAGCAGTCCGAGCATCAGTCCGAGCAGCAGCCCGAAGAGGACGAGCTTGGACGGCCCGCCCGGTTCGGCGGGCGGCTGTTCGGCGCCCGGGGTTTCCGGAGTGCCCGGGATGCTCGTCTCTTCCGTACGTTGACTCATGATTCCCCCTCGGCGGATGTTGAGGTGACGTCAGGCGCTGTACGGGCGAACGGACTTGGCGTCCCGCAGTGCGTGGGCCCACCAGGTCAGTTGGTCGAGCAGTGCCTTGGCCGCCGTGTCGACCTGGGGGTCGTCGACGGTGCCGTCCTCGCCGAACCCGCCCCACGCGTTGTGGAAGCTGACCGTGTTGCGGATGGTCGTCGCCTGCAACTCGGCCATGACCAAGCGGAGTTGTTCCACCGCGCGCAGACCGCCCGACAGGCCGCCGTAGGAGACGAAGCCGACCGGCTTCGCGTGCCACTGCTCGTTGTGCCAGTCGATGGCGTTCTTCAGGGATGCCGGGAAGCTGTGGTTGTACTCCGGCGTGATGAAGACGAACGCGTCGGCCGCCGCCAGGCGGGGTGAGACCAGGGCGAGTGCTTCCTCGGTGCCGGGAGCGGGCGGCTGCCCGAAGGCGGGGAAGACGGTGGGCAGCGGAGTCTCGGCGAGGTCGACGACATCGGCCGTCAGGTCGTCGCGCTGGGCGAGATGCCCCGTCAGCCACCGCGTGACGACGGGTGCGAACCGGCCCTCGCGGGTGCTGCCGACGAGGACGGCCACGCGAAGAGGCTGGGTGTTGCTGCTGGTCATGGGGTCCCCCGGGAAGCGAGTGGTGTGTACGGCGTATTGAATGTGTACACCGTACACGGCAGTGTGTACAGCGTCCACCCGCAGATACGTTGTACGCTCACGTCCTGATGAGAGGAGCCCTGCTGTGGCTGGCCAGAAGAAGGACGGCAAGGCGACGGTGCCCGACAAGACACTCTGGGAGCGCCTGGAGCAGCCGACGGCACCCCGCGCCTCGCTGTCCCTGGAGCGCATCGGAGCCGTCGCGGTGGAGGTCGCCGACGCCGAGGGTCTCGCCGCCGTCACCATGCGGCGGCTCGCCACGGAACTGGGCGTCGCGCCCATGGCGGCGTACCGGCACGTCTCGGGCAAGGACGACCTGTGGGCGCTGATGGCCGAGCGGGTGGCGGCCGAGCACCGGATTCCCGAGGAGCTGACCGAATGGCGTGAGGTGCTGCGGGCCTTCGCCCTGCTGACCCGTCAGGCGATGCTGCGCCACCCGTGGGTGGGTCAGCTGCCCACGGCCCTGTTCGTGCTCACGCCGGGCCGGATGGCCATCGCCGAGCGGCAGTTGGCGGCGCTTGACGGCATCGGCCTCGACGAGGACGCCATGATGGTGGCCTTCCGGACGGTGAGCTCCTTCGCGCACGGCGCCGCCTCGTCCGAAGTGGCCCTGCGCAGCTGGACGGAGTCGGAGGGCTGGTCGTCCGGTGAGGAGACCCGGATGGGCCTCGCGCCGCAGATGACGTACCTCATGGACACCGGCCGCTACCCCACCTATCAGCGCTACGGGATGCGGTCGCGCCGCAAGGACGACGCCACCTGGATGTACGAGACGGGCCTCGACTGCGTCCTGGACGGGATCGCGGCACGGCTCGGCATCTGACCGAGCCGCGGAAAAGGGCGAAGCCCCGGCACCTCCTGGACGGAGGAGGGCCGGGGCTTTGCCGTGCGGAGCGGCTCGGTGTGCTGTCGGGTGGCGGGGCCTCAGTACGAGGAGCCGGACGCGCCCAGTGAACCCGTGGGGTGCCAGACGGTCTTGGTCTCCAGGAAGGCCGTCAGGCGGTGCGTGCCCGGGTCCGCCGACCAGTCCACAGGCTGTGGACGGACGACGCGCTTGAGGTTGTCCGCCGCGGCGACCTCAAGCTCCTTGGCCAGTACGTCGTCCTCGACGCCCGCGAGGTCGATCGCGTTCACGTCCTGGTGCGAGGCGAGGGACGGGGCGATCTCCGCCGTGCGGCCCGAGAGGATGTTGACCACGCCGCCGGGCAGGTCGGAGGTGGCGAGCACCTCGCCGAGGGAGAGCGCCGGGAGCGGGCAATTCTCGCTGGCGATCACCACGGCCGTGTTGCCCGTCGCGATCACCGGGGCGATGACGGACACCAGGCCGAGGAACGACGACTTCTGCGGGGCGACGACCGTCACCACGCCCGTCGGCTCCGGCGACGAGAGGTTGAAGAAGGGGCCCGCGACCGGGTTTCCGCCGCCCACGATCTGGGCGATCTTGTCGGTCCAGCCCGCGTACCAGACCCAGCGGTCGATCGCCGCGTCCACCACCGCGGCGGCCTTCGACTTCGACAGGCCCTCCGCGTCGGCGACCTCGCGGACGAACTGCTCCTTGCGGCCCTCCAGCATCTCCGCGACGCGGTAGAGGATCTGGCCGCGCAGATAGGCCGTCTTGCCCGCCCAGGAGCCCTGCGCCTTGCGCGCGGCCACGACCGCGTCACGGGCGTCCTTGCGGGAGGACAGCGGGGCGTTGGCCAGCCACTTGTTCTTCGAGTCGGACACCTCGTACACCCGGCCGCTCTCGCTGCGGGGGAACTTGCCCCCGACGTACAGCTTGTAGGTCTTGAAGACACTCAAACGCTCAGACATCGAGGTAAGCCTCCAGGCCGTGGCGACCGCCCTCGCGGCCGTAACCCGATTCCTTGTAGCCGCCGAAGGGCGAGGTCGGGTCGAACTTGTTGAACGTGTTGGCCCAGATGACGCCCGCGCGCAGGCGGTCGGCGACCGCGAGGATGCGCGAGCCCTTCTCGGTCCAGATGCCGGCGGAGAGGCCGTACTGGGTGTTGTTGGCCTTGGCGACGGCCTCTTCCGGCGTACGGAAGGTCAGGACCGAGAGCACCGGGCCGAAGATCTCGTCGCGCGCGACGGTGTGCGCCTGCGTGACGTTCGTGAACAGCGTCGGCGCGAACCAGTAGCCGGACGAGGGCAGTTCGCACGGGGCGGACCAGCGCTCGGCACCCTCGGCCTCGCCCGTCTCGGTCAGGGCCTTGATGCGGGCGAGCTGCTCGGCGGAGTTGATCGCGCCGATGTCCGTGTTCTTGTCCAGCGGGTCACCCAGGCGCAGGGTGGTCAGCCGCCGCTTGAGGGCGTCGAGCACCTCGTCCTTGACCGACTCCTGTACGAGGAGGCGCGAGCCCGCGCAGCAGACCTGGCCCTGGTTGAAGAAGATGCCGGTGACGATGCCTTCGACGGCCTGGTCGATCGGGGCGTCGTCGAAGACGATGTTGGCGCCCTTGCCGCCCAGTTCCAGCGTGACCTTCTTGTCCGTGCCCGCGACCTGACGCGCGATGGCCTTGCCGACGGCCGTCGAGCCGGTGAAGGCGACCTTGTTCACGTCCGGGTGGGAGGTGAGGGCCGCGCCCGCGTCGCCGTACCCGGGAAGGATGTTGACGACGCCCTTGGGCAGGCCCGCCTGGCGACAGATGTCCGCGAAGAACAGGGCGGAAAGGGGGGTCGTCTCGGCGGGCTTGAGGACGACCGTGTTGCCCGTCGCCAGGGCCGGGGCGATCTTCCAGGCCAGCATCAGGAGCGGGAAGTTCCAGGGGATGACCTGGCCCGCGACGCCGAGCGGCTTCGGGTCCGCGCCATAGCCCGCGTGGTCGAGCTTGTCGGCCCAGCCCGCGTAGTAGAAGAAGTGCGCGGCGACCAGGGGGAGGTCGGCGTCGCGCGTCTCCTTGATGGGCTTTCCGTTGTCGAGGGTCTCCAGGACGGCCAGTTCGCGGCTGCGCTCCTGGATGATCCGCGCGATCCGGAAGAGGTACTTGGCGCGCTCGGCGCCCGGAAGCGCCGACCACTTCTCGAAGGCCCTGCGGGCGGCCTTCACCGCGCGGTCGACATCTTCGGAGGAGGCCTGCGCGACCTCGGAGAGGACCTCTTCGGTGGAGGGCGAGACGGTCTTGAAGACCTTGCCGTCGGCGGCCTCCACGAACTCGCCGTCGATGAACAGGCCGTACGACGGCGCGATGTCGACGACCGCGCGGGACTCCGGCGCGGGAGCGTACTCGAAGCGTGGGGAAGTCATGGGTCAGTCCACCGTCACGTAGTCGGGGCCGGAGTAGCGGCCCGTGGCCAGCTTCTGGCGCTGCATCAGCAGGTCGTTGAGGAGCGATGAGGCGCCGAAGCGGAACCAGTGGTTGTCCAGCCAGTCCTCGCCCGCGGTCTCGTTCACCAGGACGAGGAACTTGATCGCGTCCTTGGTGGTGCGGATGCCGCCCGCGGGCTTCACCCCGACCTGCACCCCGGTCTGCTCGCGGAAGTCCCGCACGGCCTCCAGCATCAGGAGGGTGTTCGCGGGCGTGGCGTTCACGCCGACCTTGCCGGTCGAGGTCTTGATGAAGTCCGCGCCCGCGAGCATGCCGATCCAGGAGGCGCGGCGGATGTTGTCGTACGTGGACAGCTCACCGGTCTCGAAGATGACCTTGAGCCGGGCCTCGCCGGAGGCTTCCTTCACGGCGCGGATCTGCTCGAACACCGTCATGTAGTCGCCGGAGAGGAAGGCGCCGCGGTCGATGACCATGTCGATCTCGTCGGCACCCGCCGCGACGGCCTCGCGGACGTCGCCGAGCTTCACGTCGATGGCGGCGCGGCCCGCGGGGAAGGCGGTCGCGACGGAGGCGACCTTGACGCCGCTGTCGCCGACGGCTTCCTTGGCGGTGGCCACCATGTCCGGATAGACGCAGACCGCGGCGGTCTTGGGCGTGCCGCGGTCGGTCGGATCGGGGTGCACGGCCTTCGCGCCGAGCGCCCGGACCTTGCCCGGGGTGTCGGCGCCCTCCAGCGTCGTCAGGTCGATCATCGAGATGGCGAGATCGATGGCGTACGCCTTCGCCGTCGTCTTGATCGAACGGGTGCCGAGCGCTGCGGCGCGTGCCTCCAGGCCGACCGTGTCGACGCCGGGCAGCCCGTGGAGGAAGTGGCGCAGCGTGCGGTCCGACGCTGTGGCGTCCGTCAGCGCGTGTGCGGTGGGGGCGGATGCATGGGGCATGGTCACGAGGGGAGCATATCTACGCGCGTAGCGGCTGTACAGGGGGCGGGTTGCTCCCCCTTCGGCGGGGCGCCGCCCTCTTCCGCCCGGCCGCCGCTTCGCGGCGCGTCTCGCCCACCCGCCCACCCGATCACCCCGCGGTGAAGCGCTCAGGCAGAATCAACCCATGAGTGAGCCCCAGCACCCCCAGGCTGAGCCCGAGTACAAGGATCGGACCTTCCGGTCGTCCGGCGGTATCGCCGGAGGCGTCCTGCTGCTCGCCCTCGGCGGCTGGCTCGGCATCGACGCGCTGATCAGGGGGGAGGGCCGCACCCCGTGGCTCGCGCTCGCCGGGCTGCTCCTGGCGGTGCCGCTCGTCGTCGCCTTCACGGTGCGCCCCGCCGTGTACGCCAACGACGACCGGCTCCGCATCCGCAACCCCTTCCGCACGATCACGCTCCCGTGGGCGGCCGTCTCAGGGCTGCGCTCCGGGTACTCGAACGAGGTCTTCACCCAGTCCGGCACCCAGTACCAGCTCTGGGCCATCCCGGTCTCCCTGCGCGGCCGCAAGAAGGCGGCGCGGCGGAGGTCGCAGGGGGTGGGCGCCGGTGATCCGAGCGTCGGGGGCCCGGGTCTGCGTGCTTCGATGCGGCCCGGTCAGGCGTCGTCCCAGCGCGCCGCCGGTGACCAGATCATGGACGACCTGCGCGACCTGTCCGAGCAGCGCGCCGGCGCGGAGTCCGCGCAAGGCGAGCCCGTGGTCCGCTGGGGCTACGAGATCCTCGCGCCGGCCGTGGCCGGGGCGGTGCTGCTCGCGGTGGTTCTCGCCGTCGGCTAGAGGCCGCGCTCACGGCGGCCCCGTCCATGCGAGCAGCATGTGGCCGCCGAACGCCGCCGACGTGGTCGCCGCTACCACCGTCACCGTCACGGCCACGTGCGTTCGTTGGGGTTACGAGAGTCTCGCGCCGGTGGTGGTCGGGGTGGTGGTCGCTGGGGTTCTCGCCCTGGGTTGGTTGCGGTGCTTACGGCGGCCCCGTCCATGCGAGCAGCCTGTGGCCGCCGAACGCCGCCGATGTGGTCGCCGCTACTACCGTCACTGTCACGGCCACGTGCGTCCGCTGGGGCTACGAGAGTCTCGCGCCGGTGGTGGCCGGTGCGGCTCGCTGCGGTTTTCGCCCTGGGTTGGTTGCGGCGCTTACGGCGGTCCCATCCACGCCAGCAGCATGTGGCCCCCGAACGCCGCCGATGTCACCGCCGCCGCCACCATCGCCGTCACGGCCACGCGCGTCCGTGCGCGGGCCAGCGCCGCCGCGAGCGGCAGTAGCAGGGGGAAGCCGGGGAGCAGGAAGCGGGCACGGGGGAAGTAGACCCCCTTGCTGCCGAGCACGATCAGCAGCAGCAGGCCCGTGAAGACCAGCAGCGGCAGCGGCTGCCGGTCGCCCACCGACAGGACGAACAGCGCCACCGACGCCAGCAGCGTCGCGGTCACCATGATCAGGAACAGCTGCGGACGCTGGGCCGCGAGCAGGTCGTACATCGTCCGCAGGGTCGCCACCCCGCCGTCCCACTCGTTGCGCCACAGCTTCTGCACGGCGAAGTAGCCGTCCCAGCGGCCGAGTCGTAGCCCCACCCAGCCGACGTACGAGAGCCAGCCGAGCGGGGCGAGCAGGGCGCCCAGAAGCGCGTGTACGCGCACCTTGCCGTCGCCCTTCGCCCGGCGCGTGCGCCACAGCGTGAGCAGGGCCGTCAGGGACACCGCCGCCGCGAGCGCCACCCCCGTAGGGCGGGTCAGGCCCGCGAGCGCGGCCAGCGAACCCGCCCAGATCCAGCGGCCGGTGAGCACGGCGTACAGGGACCATGCCGTGAGCGCCGTGAAGAGCGACTCCGTGTAGCCCATCCACTGCACGAGCGCGACGGGCAGCGAACCCCAGAGCGCGGCGAGCAGGACGGCCGCCCTGCGCCCGTACAAGTGGTCGCCCACCGCGAAGATCCCCCACGCCGCGAGGAACGAGCAGAGGACGGAGACCGCGAGACCCACGGCGCCGCGCGGCTCCGGGACGAGCACGCTGCCCGCCCTGATGAGCAGCGGATGCAGCGGGAAGAAGGCGAGGTTGTTCGCGTCGATCTGGGTGCCCAGGGTGTTCGCGTAACCCTCGTCGGCGATCCGCAGATACCAGTCGCAGTCCCACGACTCCGCAAGAAGATGCCAGACGTCCCGGTGCTCCCTGCGGGCCCACAGGGCGAAGACGACGGCCCCGAAGAGGCGTACGACGGCGTACGCGAGGAGTGCGGGCGACGCGTGGCGCAGGGCGCGGGTGGCGCGTGCCCTGCGGCCCGTGTCGCGGTGCGGCGCGCTGCCGGGACGGCCGGCCGGGGGAACGATCCGGGGTGCGGCGGCGGACGCCGGGGCGGTGGAGGTCTCTGGGGTCGGTCCGTACGGCACTGCGGCAGCTCCCGGAACGTGATCGTGCGCTGCCGGTCACCCTTCCTGGGGGACCGGCAGCGCACGGGGTCGCTGCGGCAGCTGCGCCGACGGAACCACCCGGACGGGTGGCCCCCCCCCGCCGCTGTCCGCCTCGGCTATCAGCTGTCGGCCATCGGCTGTCAGCTGTCGGCCATCGGCTGTCAGCCATCGGCCATCGGGCTAGATGCCGGCGGCCGCCGAAAGGTCGCGCTTGATCGCAGCGAGGAGTTCCGTGGCCTCGGTGCGGGCGGCCGCCAGGCCGGACTTCTCCGACACCGGGACCACCACCTCCAGGTAGCACTTCAGCTTCGGCTCCGTGCCGCTCGGGCGCACGATGACGCGGGCCCCGTCGAGCGTGTAGCGCAGGCCGTCCGTGGGCGGCAGCGTCTCCGTGCCCTGCGTGAGGTCCTCGGCCCTGGTCACGGGCAGGCCCGCGAGCGCGGTCGGCGGCTGCTCGCGCAGGCGGCGCATCGCGTCCGCGATCAGGGAGAGGTCCTCCACACGGACCGAAAGCTGGTCGGTGGCGTGCAGCCCGTGCTCCACGGCGAGGTCGTCCAGAAGGTCGAGCAGGGTGCGCCCCTGCTCCTTCAGCTCGGACGAGAGTTCGGTCAGCAGCAGCGCAGCCGTGATGCCGTCCTTGTCGCGTACGCCTTCGGGGTCCACGCAGTAGCCGAGGGCCTCTTCGTAGCCGTAGCGCAGGCCCTCCACGCGGGCGATCCACTTGAAGCCGGTGAGGGTCTCCTCGTAACCGAGGCCCGCCTTCTGCGCGATCCGGCCCAGCAGGGAGGAGGACACGATCGACTCGGCGAACGTGCCGCGGGCGCCCCGGCGCACGAGGTGGGCCGCGAGGAGCGCGCCGACCTCGTCGCCCCGGAGCATGCGCCAGTCCGCGCCGTCGGGGCCGTCCTTGACGGCCGCGGCGCAGCGGTCCGCGTCCGGGTCGTTGGCGATGATCAGGTCCGGGTCAGCCTCGCGGGCCTTCGCGAAGGAGAGGTCCATCGCGCCCGGCTCCTCCGGGTTGGGGAACGCGACGGTCGGGAAGTCCGGGTCGGGCTCCGCCTGCTCGTCGACGAGTACGGGGGCGGGGAAGCCCGCCCGCTCGAACGCCGCGAGGAGCGTGTCCTTGCCGACGCCGTGCATCGCCGTGTAGACGGTGCGGGCGGTGCGGGGGGAGCCGGGGGACAGGACGGCGTCGGTACGGGCGAGGTAGGCGTCGAGGACGTCGTCGCCGAGGGTCTGCCAGCCGGACTCGGGGCGGGGCACGTCGTGCAGGCTCGGGACGGCGTCGATCTGCGCCGCGATCTCCGCGTCGGCGGGCGGGACGATCTGGGAGCCGTCGCCGAGGTAGACCTTGTAGCCGTTGTCGCGCGGGGGGTTGTGGCTCGCCGTCACCTCCACGCCGGCGACGGCGGCGAGGTGCCTTATGGCGAAGGCGAGTACGGGGGTGGGGAGCGGGCGGGGGAGCACCGCCGCCCTGAGTCCGGCGCCGGTCATCACGGCGGCCGTGTCGCGGGCGAAGTCCGCCGACTTGTGGCGGGCGTCGTAGCCGATGACGACGAGGCCGCCGGCCTGGCCCTGGGCCTTCAGGTACGCGGCGAGGCCGGCTGCCGCGCGGATGACCACGGAGCGGTTCATGCGCATGGGGCCCGCGCCGAGCTCGCCGCGGAGGCCTGCGGTGCCGAACTGGAGGGTGCCGCTGAAGCGGGCGGTCAGCTCTGCGGTGTCCTCGGCGTCGATGAGCTTCGCGAGTTCCTCGCGGGTCTCGCTGTCCGGGTCCTCGGCCAGCCAGGCCTGGGCCCGCGCGATGAGTTCGGAGTCGTCCAGCACGGTTCTTCAGCCTCTCGTATGCGGGGTTCTGTGCGGGCCGGGTGTGGCTAACCGAGCCCGGGGCGGGTGCGGGGTGGGGTGCCCGGGCGGTTCTGGAGTGGCCCCCGGTGCGTCTACCCGTTGCGGTTCGGGGGAGCTTGCTTGTTTTGGGCCGGGTGTGCGGCTGTCTGGTGCGGCCCGGTGGGGCCTTTCCGTACCACCGCTTCGCGGTGGATCTTTCCCACCCACCCACCCGTTCACCCCGCGGTGGCAAGGGCTTACGCACCCGCCCGACGCTCCGGGGCAATCGGGTGGGTGGGTGGGAAAGCCCGTCCGGCAACAGGCTCGACGCTGCGGGGCAATCGGGTGGGTGGGCGGGAAGGCCTGTGCGGCCACCAGCGCTTCGGGCCACCAGGGCACAGTGCAGGGGCGCTCCCCCGGGGAGAAAGCCCCCGGCCGACCGAAGCCCCCCCCAGAGCAACGCGCCCCCCAGCCAACGCACCCCGCCGGGCAAGTCGCCCCGCCAGGCAAGGAACCCGCCCAGCAAGACGACGCCCCCGCCAGGCCGCAGCCCCCGCAGGGGAGAAATTAAATGCGGCCCAGGACGTCGCCAAGCAGCTCGCCCATGCGGGTAGCGCTGTCCCGGCCCGCCTGGAGGACTTCCTCGTGGTTCAGGGGCTCGCCCGTCATGCCCGCGGCGAGGTTCGTGACCAGGGAGATGCCGAGCACCTCCGCACCCGCCTCGCGCGCGGCGATCGCCTCGAGGACCGTCGACATGCCCACCAGGTCCGCACCGATCGTGCGGGCCATGCGGATCTCCGCCGGAGTCTCGTAGTGCGGGCCGGGGAACTGCGCGTAGACGCCCTCTTCGAGGGTGGGGTCGATCTCCTTGCAGAGGGTGCGCAGCCGCGGCGAGTACAGGTCCGTGAGGTCCACGAAGTTCGCGCCGACGATCGGCGACGTGGCCGTCAGGTTCAGGTGGTCGTTGATCAGGACCGGCTGGCCGGGGCGCATGCCGTCGCGCAGGCCGCCACAGCCGTTGGTCAGCACGATCGTCTTGCAGCCCGCGGCCACCGCGGTACGCACGCCGTGCGCGACGGCGGCGACGCCACGGCCCTCGTAGTAGTGGGTGCGGCCCAGGAAGACCAGGGCGCGCTTCTCCCCGATCGAGATGGAGCGGATACGCCCCCCGTGTCCTTCCACGGCCGGCATCGGGAAGCCGGGCAGCTCGGTGACGGGGAACTCGGCGTCGGGCTCGCCGAGCGCGTCCACCGCCGGCGCCCAGCCGGAGCCCATCACAAGGGCTACGTCATGGGTCTCGGCGCCCGTCAGCTCACGCAGACGCGTGGCGGCGGCGTCGGCGGCGACGTAGGGGTCGCCCTGGTCATCCGAAATAACTGAAGCGTTCACGCGGACGAGAGTAGCCGCTCTCGCCCTACGCGCGTAGATGACGATGCTCACGGGATTCGGATCGTTGTCTTGTCGTTTCCGACGAGAGCCCCCCGGGGCATCCCGCGAGCGTCCCCGGGGCATCCCGCGAGCGCCTGGAAGGGTCTAGCAGGGCCTCTTGCGGAGCTCCATCACATAGTCGTGCGGCGCCCCCGCGGTCTCCGCCGCGTCGGCGATCTCCCCCAGATAGCGCGCGGACGGCAGGCCACCCTCGTAACCGTTGAGGACGTACACCCAAGCGGGTTCCTCGCCGTCGAGGGTGTCCACGCGCACCCGCATCCTGCGGTAGATGTCGAGCCCCACGCCCTCCCACCGGTCCATGGAGTCCTCGTCCATGGGGGCGACGTCGTAGAGCGTGACGAAGACCTGCGAGCGCGGTGCCTCGACGAGGGTGGCGAGCGCGCCCTCCCACCCCATGTGCTCCCCGCCGAACGTCAGCCGCCAGCCGTTCAGCCAGCCCGTCTGGCGCAGCGGCGAGTGCGGGGCGCGGCGTGACATGAGCCGCGGATCCAGATTGCCGGCGTACGCGGCGTAGAGCGACATGTGATCGAGGGTACGGCAGGTGACGCGTGCGCCCCTCCGGTGCGCACCGGCCCCTCCAGTGGTGCGCGCAGGCCCCTCCAGTAGGGAGAACGTCCGGATGGCGCCCCCGGGGCGAAGCACCTTGAAGCGTGCGGGACAATGGAGTACGTGACTCGGATCGTGATCATTGGCGGCGGACCCGGCGGATACGAGGCGGCACTCGTTGCCGCCCAGCTCGGCGCGGAGGTGACCGTCGTCGACTGCGACGGTCTTGGCGGGGCGTCGGTGCTCACCGACTGCGTCCCGTCGAAGACTCTGATCGCCACGGCCGAGGTGATGACCACCTTCGACTCCTCCTATGAGGAGCTCGGCATCATCGTCGCGGACGACACCCCGCACATCGACACCCCCGCGCGCGTCGTCGGCGTGGACCTCGGCAAGGTCAACCGCCGTGTGAAGCGCCTCGCGCTCGCCCAGTCCCACGACATCACCGCGTCCGTCACGCGCGCCGGCGCCCGCGTGCTGCGCGGCCGTGGCCGCCTGGAGGGTCAGCAGGACACCGACGGCTCGCGCAAGGTCGTCGTGCGCGCGGCCGACGGGACCGAGGAGACCCTCGTCGCCGACGCCGTGCTCATCGCGACCGGCGGGCACCCGCGCGAGGTTCCCGACGCGCAGCCCGACGGCGAGCGGATCCTCAACTGGACGCAGGTGTACGACCTGGACGAGCTCCCCGAGGAGCTCATCGTGGTCGGATCCGGTGTCACCGGTGCCGAGTTCGCCGGCGCCTACCAGGCGCTCGGGTCGAACGTCACGCTCGTCTCGAGCCGCGACCGCGTGCTGCCCGGCGAGGACCCGGACGCCGCCGCCGTCCTGGAGGACGTCTTCCGCCGCCGTGGCATGAACGTGATGTCGCGCTCACGCGCCGCCTCCGCCAAGCGCGTGGGCGACCGCGTGGAGGTGACCCTCAACGACGGCCGTGTCATCTCCGGTACGCACTGTCTGATGGCCGTGGGTGCCATCCCGAACAGCAGCGGCATGGGCCTGGAGGAGGCCGGGGTCAAGCTCAAGGACTCCGGGCACATCTGGACCGACAAGGTCTCCAGGACGTCCGCCCCCGGTGTGTACGCCGCCGGTGACGTGACCGGGATCTTCGCGCTGGCCTCCGTCGCCGCCATGCAGGGGCGCATCGCGATGTACCACTTCCTCGGCGACGCGGTGACGCCGCTGAACCTGAAGACCGTCTCGTCGAACGTCTTCACCGACCCCGAGATCGCGACCGTCGGCTACAGCCAGTCCGACGTCGACGGCGGCAAGATCGACGCCCGCGTCGTCAAGCTGCCGCTCCTGCGCAACCCGCGCGCGAAGATGCAGGGCATCCGCGACGGCTTCGTCAAGATCTTCTGCCGTCCCGGTACGGGCATTGTGGTGGGCGGTGTGGTCGTCGCGCCGCGCGCTTCGGAACTGATCCACCCCATCTCGATCGCGGTCGACAACAATCTGACGGTCGAGCAGATCGCGAATGCGTTCACCGTGTATCCATCCCTTTCGGGCTCGATCGCCGAGGTCGCGCGTCAACTGCACACGCGGAAGTCGGCGGGCGAAGCCTGATCGCGGGCCGATGGTCGGTGGAACGCCGACTGACCGGGATTCGCGCGGGGCGGCAACTCCACGCAGGTCACAGCCTGTTGTCGCCCATTCTCTCGGCATAGGCGCGGTGAGTAGGCACCTATACCACTTCGCGCCCAGCTGTGCGAACAACTTCTGTAATTCGGCGCAAACTGCTGAAAGCAGACGGTCGTTGGGGTTACTGTCAGTTTCGTGTTCGCTGCAGAACGTCGCCAATTGATCCTCGAAATGGTGCGGGCCAACGGAGCGGTATCGCTCCGGGAGCTCGCCCGCGTCGTCCAGACCTCCGAAGTGACCGTACGGCGGGACGTGCGCGCGCTGGAGGCAGAAGGACTCCTCGACCGCAGACATGGCGGTGCGGTATTGCCGGGCGGATTCACGCGGGAGTCCGGCTTTCCGCAGAAATCACATCTCGCGACCGCCGAGAAGACGGCTATCGCCGATCTCGCGGCGGGACTCGTCGAAGAAGGCGAAGCCATCGTCGTCGGGGCGGGTACGACCACGCAGGAGCTGGCCCGACGGCTCGCGCGGGTACCCGGTCTGACCGTCGTCACCAACTCCCTGTTGGTGGCACAGGCGCTGGCCCATGCCAACCGCGTCGAGGTCGTCATGACCGGCGGCACCCTGCGCGGGTCCAACTACGCGCTCGTGGGCAGCGGGGCCGAACAGTCCCTGCAGGGCCTGCGGGTCTCACGCGCCTTCCTGTCGGGCAGTGGTCTGACCGCCGAACGCGGGCTCTCCACGTCCAACATGCTCTCGGCGAGCGTGGACCGTGCGCTCGTCCAGGCCGCTGCCGAGGTGGTGGTCCTCGCCGACCACACCAAGCTCGGCACCGACACGATGTTCCAGACGGTGCCGACGGACGTCATCACCCGCCTGGTCACGGACGAACCGCCCACGCACGACGACCGTGCGGCCACCGAACTGCAGGCCCTGGCCGACCAGGGAGTGCAGATCGCCGTCGCCGGCGGGACGGTGAGCCCCAACTCCGGGCCGGGGGTGGATTCCGTCCCGGCGCGGCAGCCGCGCCGGGACGTGCCACTGCCGGGACAGCGCCGTAACCACGGCGGTCACGGGTCGGGCCCCGGGGCGCAGTTGCGCAGTGCGGTGCTCGGGGAGCAGCAGCCCGGGGAGCGGGCCGCGCGGGTGGCGGATCTACGCCGCCGCTGAACCGCCCGTGGCCGCCGGGGCCGAACCGCGGTCTTCGGATGCCGATCCTTCGGCCTTCAGGCCGCGCAGGGTCAGCATCAGGAGGCGGTCGGCCAACTCGGGGTCGTCCGGGGTCTCTTCGGCGGCCAGCGCGATCGCGTTGGTCAGCTGCAACAGGTCGCCGATCGAGACACCGGGGCGTACGGCACCGGCCTGCTGGGCCCGCACGAGCAGGGCCGTGCCCGCCTCACGCATGGGCCTGCTGCACTGCGAGAGCGCCGAACTGTCGTCGTGCGACGCCGACATGAGGGCGCGCGAGAGCCCGCGGTACTCACCCGCATGAGTGATGATGGCGCGCAGCCAGGTCACCAAGGCCGAGCAGGGCTGCGGATCTTCGAGCAGCGCGCGGGAGCGGACGAGCAGATCGCTCAGCGCCTCTTCGAAGACCGCGTTCATCAGGGCGTGGCGGTTGGGGAAGTGGCGGTAGAGGGTGCCGATGCCCACGTTCGCGTGGCGGGCGATGTCTTCCAGCGAGGCGTCCGTGCCGTGCTCGGCGAAGGCGGTGCGGGCCTCTGCGAGGAGCTTGTCGTAGTTGCGGCGCGCGTCCGCTCGTTTCAAGCGGGGGCGCTCTTGCGGGCTCTTGGCCTCTGCCATGGCGTGCCTCCCTGGACGTACGCGTGCTTCAAGTGTGCCCGAAGCGTGCGCGCCGTTCATCACCGGCTTCGCCGAGTTCGTCCTCGAACGCCGGACGGGCTGATCTGTCCAGCCCGTCCGGCGTTCTCAGGGGTCAGTCCTTGATCTCGCAGATCACCGCGCCGGAGGTCAGGCTCGCGCCCACCTCCGCCGTGAGGCCCTTGATCGTGCCCGAGCGGTGCGCGTTCAGCGGCTGTTCCATCTTCATGGCCTCCAGGACGACGACCAGGTCGCCCTCCTGCACCTCCTGGCCCTCCTCGACAGCGATCTTGACGATCGTGCCCTGCATGGGGGAGGCCAGGGTGTCGCCGGAGGCCGCGGGGCCCGACTTCTTCGCCGCGCGCCGCTTGGGGCGGGCGCCGCCCGCGGCGGCCGTGCGGGCGATGGTCATGCCCAGCGAGGAAGGCAGCGAGACTTCGAGGCGCTTGCCGCCGACCTCGACGACGACCGTCTCGCGGCCCGGCTCCTCGTCCGTCTCGGCGTCGGCCGTCGCGGAGAACGCGGGGATCTCGTTGACGAACTCGGTCTCGATCCAGCGGGTGTGGACCGTGAACGGGTCTGCGGAGCCGGTCAGTTCGGGGGCGAACGCCGGGTCCTTGACGACCGCGCGGTGGAAGGGGATGGCCGTGGCCATGCCCTCCACGTTGAACTCCGCAAGGGCGCGCGCGGCCCGCTGCAGCGCCTGCTGACGCGTCGCGCCGGACACGATCAGCTTGGCCAGGAGCGAGTCCCACGCCGGGCCGATCACCGAGCCGGACTCCACGCCCGCGTCCAGGCGCACGCCCGGACCCGACGGCGGGTCGAACACGGTCACCGTGCCCGGGGCGGGCAGGAAGCCGCGGCCCGGGTCCTCGCCGTTGATGCGGAACTCGAAGGAGTGGCCGCGCATCTCCGGGTCGCCGTAGCCCAGTTCCTCGCCGTCGGCGATGCGGAACATCTCGCGGACCAGGTCGATGCCGGTGATCTCTTCGGTGACCGGGTGCTCCACCTGCAGACGGGTGTTGACCTCCAGGAAGGAGATCGTGCCGTCGGTGCCGACGAGGAACTCGACGGTGCCGGCGCCCTCGTAGCCCGCTTCCTTCAGAATCGCCTTCGACGCCGCGTACAGCTCGGCGTTCTGGGCCTGGCTCAGGAACGGCGCGGGCGCCTCCTCCACCAGCTTCTGGTGGCGGCGCTGGAGCGAGCAGTCACGGGTGGAGACGACGACCACGTTGCCGTGCTTGTCGGCCAGGCACTGCGTCTCCACGTGCCGCGGCTTGTCGAGGTAGCGCTCCACGAAGCACTCGCCGCGGCCGAAGGCGGCAACGGCCTCGCGCACCGCTGAGTCGTACAGCTCGGGCACCTCTTCGAGGGTCCGGGCCACCTTCAGACCGCGTCCGCCGCCACCGAAGGCGGCCTTGATCGCGATCGGCAGGCCGTGCTCCTGGGCGAAGGCCACGACCTCGTCGGAGCCGCTGACGGGGTCCGGCGTACCGGCCACCAGCGGGGCACCCGCGCGCTGCGCGATGTGCCGGGCCGCGACCTTGTCACCGAGGTCACGGATGGCCTGCGGCGGCGGGCCGATCCAGATCAGACCCGCGTCCAGGACGGCCTGCGCGAAGTCGGCGTTCTCCGAAAGGAATCCGTAACCGGGGTGGACCGCGTCCGCCCCCGCGTCCTTGGCCGCAGCAAGCACCTTGGAAATGTCCAGGTAGCTGGTGGCCGGAGTGTCACCGCCCAGCGCGAACGCCTCATCTGCCGCACGTACATGCAGAGCATCCCGGTCAGGATCTGCGTAGACGGCTACGCTCGCGATCCCTGCATCCCGGCATGCCCGAGCAACGCGGACAGCGATTTCGCCACGGTTGGCGATGAGCACCTTGCGCACGATGGCTCCCTCCTTGAAACAAGCCGAGTTTAGGGACTGCCGACACGACCTTTCGACCCGTCCCCAATGGTGAGCTTGCCCACACGGAGCGTGATCCGGGCCTGCCCGTACCGCGAAATCCCTTGTCGCACCACGGTACGCAGGGTCCCTTACCGGCAGACTAACGTCCCGGTGTGGCCAAGGTCTCTGTGAGAGCGTGCTGCGGCAGAGGGGCAATCTTTGTGGAGTCCCTACGAATGGCCCAATGATTCTTTGCCTTCGGCAGAAGCCTTGTCCCCGGGTTTACCCGTTAGTAGCGTTCGCGATGTCTGACACGTACTGGCGGTAACAGCGGAAGAGGGTGGGCGCCGTGGCGCGTAGACCGGTGGCCTGGGTGGGCGCGATCGTGCTTCTGGTGGAGGCGGTCGGCATCGCACTCCTCAACTGGTTCCTCGGACTTGTGGTCAACAAGCAGGACATGTCCCTCGCGGGGCTCGACCCGCACGCGATGTCCGTGTCGACGTGGATCGCGGGCGGCGTCTTCGGCCTCTACCTCGCGCTGTGCGGCGTCATCATGCTGCGCTCGGCGATCACGGACCGGGCGCCGGGCCGCTTCGGCCGACTGCTCCTGATCAGCGCCGCCGTGGTGCACGGACTGCTCGGGGCGTTCTCGGTGGGCCTGGTGGGCTGGCCCGCCTTCGCCTTCATGATGATCGTGCTCGGCCTGATCGTCCTGACCCTGGTCGCGTACGACCGGCAGGGGGCGGCGGCGGACGGCGACGCCTCGGAGAGCGGCGCCCCCGAGAACGGCGCTCCACAGCCCGCCTGAGCCCTTCGGGCCCGCGTCCGTGCCCTCGACCGTCCTGCCTACTGCGCCCACAACTCCGTGATGCCGACGCCCAGTTCGGCGAGGAGGCGGCGGAGCAGCGGCAGCGAAAGGCCGATGACGTTGCCGTGGTCGCCCTCGATCGAGTCGACGAAGGGGGCCGAGCGGCCGTCGAGCGTGAACGCGCCCGCCACGTGCAGCGGTTCACCGCTCGCCACGTACGCGGCGATCTCCTCGTCCGACGGCTCCCCGAAGCGCACGACGGTCGACGCGACCGCCGACACGTGGCGGCCCGCCACGGTGTCGTACACGCAGTGGCCGGTCTGCAGGACGCCCGCGCGCCCGCGCATCGACTTCCAGCGGGCCGTGGCCTCCTCGGCGTCGGCGGGCTTGCCGAGCGCCTGGCCGTCCAGTTCGAGGACCGAGTCGCAGCCGACGACCAGCGCGCCCTTCACGTCCGGGCGCGCGGAGACCACCGACGCCTTGGCCTCGGCGAGGGCGAGGGCCAGTTCGGCGGGGGTCGGTGCGGAGATCGCGTCCTCGTCGACCCCGCTGACGATCACCTCGGGGGCGAGACCGGCCTGGCGCAGGAGGCCGAGCCGGGCGGGGGACTTGGAGGCGAGGACGAGGCGGCGGGGCTGTCGGGGCTGATCACTCATGCGGGCCAGGTTAGCGAGCCTCAGTGGATGCCGAGGACGAACATCGCGACGACCATGGCCAGGGCGAGGACGAGTCCCGCACGGCGCATCTTCGCCTGCATGTCCCGCATGTCCTTGGGCGGGTTGTTCTCCGGGTCCGACCACAACATGACACCGATACTGCGCGCGGTGGGGCCGCGGCGCCTGAGTACGCGTACTCAGGCGCCCCGGCCCGTCTCACTCATTCTCGCGCCGCGCGGCCCTGCTCACCCGGGCCAGTAGCTGCGGCCCCACGACGTCGGCCCCGGTGCGGGCAGCCGGTGGCGGGCCACGCGTGCGGGATCCGCCCACGCGTCGAGGGCCTGGGGCGCGCCGGACGGCTGGTTCGCGACCGCCGCGGCGCGCGCCTGGACCACCGCGAGTGCGGCGGCCAGCTCCTCCGGGGTCGGATTGCCCCGTACGACCTTGATCATGAACGGTCTCCTCTCGGGGGCAGGATCTAGAGGGGGATGTTGCCGTGCTTCTTCGGGGGAAGGGATTCCCGCTTCGTACGCAGCTGACGCAGGCCCCGTACGAGATGGGAACGCGTCTCCGAGGGCATGATCACGGCGTCGATGTAACCGCGCTCGGCGGCCGTGTACGGGTTGAGCAGCCGGTCCTCGTACTCCTGGATGAGACGGGCGCGGGTCTCCTCGACGTGCCCGGAGGCCTCGGCCGCGGCGATGGTCTTGCGGTGCAGGATGTTGACCGCGCCCTGCGCGCCCATCACCGCGATCTGCGCGGTCGGCCAGGCCAGGTTCAGGTCCGCGCCCAGGTGCTTGGAGCCCATGACGTCGTACGCGCCGCCGAACGCCTTGCGGGTGATGACGGTGATCAGCGGGACCGTCGCCTCCGCGTAGGCGTAGATGAGCTTGGCGCCGCGGCGGATGATGCCCGTGTGCTCCTGCTCGACGCCCGGCAGGAAGCCCGGCACGTCGACGAAGGTGATGACCGGGACGTTGAACGCGTCGCAGGTGCGGACGAAGCGGGCGCCCTTCTCGGAGGCGTCGATGTTCAGGCAGCCTGCGAACTGCGTCGGCTGGTTGGCGACGATGCCGACGGGGCGGCCCTCGATGCGGCCGAAGCCGGTGACGATGTTCGGCGCGAACAGCGGCTGCGTCTCGAAGAACTCGGCGTCGTCCAGGACGTGTTCGATCACGCCGTGCATGTCGTACGGCTGGTTCGCGCTGTCCGGGATGAGCGTGTCGAGCTCGCGGTCCTCGTCCGTGAGCTCCAGGTCCGCCTCCTCGGGGAAGGCCGGGGGCTCGCTGAGGTTGTTCGAAGGGAGGTAGGAGAGAAGGGACTTGACGTACTCGATCGCGTCCTTCTCGTCGCCCGCCATGTGGTGCGCGACACCGGAGGTGCTGTTGTGGGTGCGGGCACCTCCGAGCTCCTCGAAGCCGACGTCCTCACCGGTGACCGTCTTGATGACGTCGGGTCCCGTGATGAACATGTGCGACGTCTGGTCGACCATGACGGTGAAGTCGGTGATCGCCGGGGAGTAGACGGCGCCGCCCGCGCAGGGCCCGACGACGAGGGAGATCTGCGGGATGACTCCGGAGGCGTGGGTGTTCCGGCGGAAGATCTCCCCGTACATCCCGAGGGCCATGACGCCCTCCTGGATGCGGGCGCCGCCGGAGTCGTTGATGCCGACGACCGGACAGCCGGTCTTCAGGGCGAAGTCCATGACCTTGACGATCTTCTGGCCGAAGACCTCGCCGAGCGCACCGCCGAAGACGGTGAAGTCCTGCGAGAAGACGGCCACGGGGCGGCCGTCGACGGTGCCGTAACCGGTCACGACGCCGTCGCCGTACGGACGGTTGGCCTCGAGTCCGAAGTCCGTCGAGCGGTGCTGGGCGAACTCGTCGAACTCGACGAAGGAGCTCTCGTCGAGGAGCAGTTCGATGCGCTCGCGCGCCGTCAACTTGCCCTTGGCGTGCTGCTTCTCGACCGCACGAGCCGAACCGGCGTGCTTGGCCTCCTCGATGCGGCGCTGCAGATCAGCGAGTTTTCCCGCAGTCGTGTGGATGTCGATACCCGCGCTGGTCCCGGGGGTATCGCTTGCGGCGCTTTGCACGGGCACGTTGGGCTCTTCCGGCTCGGACATAGGGATATGGCTCCCTGCCTGCTCAAAGGGGCGACTGGCTGCTTGCGGCTGGCTTGCTACTGACTCGTAGGGTATCGGCGCGCATACGGTTCGGCAGTGCGGCGTTTACCACACCTAAGGTGGCTTGCATGACGCCGCGAGATGCTTCAGACGACTCCTCCGACCTCCCTGAGGGCAACCGCTGGTCCGACCTGGAAAGGCCGCCCCTGAACGTGGCGTCGCTGCGGCGAGCGCTCGTGCGGGACGGGGGCCTCTGGACCTCTCTGGACGTGGTGCCCACGACGGGGTCGACCAACACGGACCTGGCCGCCCGTGCGGACGAACTGCCCGAGGGGGCGGTCCTGGTGGCCGAGGAGCAGAGCTCGGGCCGCGGCCGCCTCGACCGCCGCTGGTCCGCGCCGGCGCGCTCGGGCCTCTTCTTCTCCGTACTCCTCAAGCCGGGGCCCGCGGTGCCGGTCGAACGGTGGGGGTGGCTGCCGCTGCTGACCGGGGTCGCCGTGGCCACGGGGCTTTCGCGGGCTGCCGGGGTGGATACGGCGCTCAAGTGGCCGAACGACCTGTTGGTGACGGTGGGTGGGGAGGAACGCAAGGCCGGGGGGATTCTGGCGGAACGGGCGGGTTCCGGCTCCGGGGGCGGGGTGGTCGTGGGCGTCGGCATCAACGTGACCCTGCGCGAGGACGAACTGCCGGTGCCGGGGGCGGGGTCGCTCGCGCTGGCCGGTGCGGCTTCGACGGACCGGGACACGGTGCTGCGGGCCGTGCTGCGTTCCCTGGAGCAGTGGTACGGGGACTGGCGCACCGCGGAGGGCGATCCGCTGGCCTCCCGCCTCCAGGAAACGTACGCGGCGGGCTGCGCGACGCTGGGCCGCAAGGTCAGGGCGGAACTGCCGGGCGACCGTTCGATCACGGGGGAGGCGGTAGCGGTGGACGGCGACGGCCGCCTCGTCCTGGCTACGGAGGAGGGGGTGCAGGAGCCGGTGGGGGCGGGGGATGTTGTGCATTTGCGGGGGGCGTAGGGGGGCGGGTCGGTTCGTCTGCGGGTGCGTGCGGCTGCGGGGCTGGTCCGTCTGTGGGTGCGGGGCCGCGCCGGTATGTCCGTCCTCGCTATCGTCCGGTGGCCGAGCTGCTGTTCGGCACCGGAGTGCCGCGAACCGTGCTCCGGGCAGACATACCGCCACGCCCCCTCGCGAGCGCTGCCGACTGCGGGTGCGTAGGGGCCGCCCTGTGGACACCCCGGGGTAATCGCGCGCTCCCGGTGCGGGTGCACCAGGGCTGCCGTGCGTGCCTCGCGGACGCCCCGGGGTCATCGCGCTCCCGGCTGCGGGGTGTGCGCAGGGGCTGCCCTGCGGACCCCTGTGGAGACCCCGGGGTAATCGGGTGGGTGGGTGGGAGAGGTTTGTTCGTTCAGGTGAGGATGCGGGGCAAACGGGCGGGTGGGTGGGGAAGAGGTGTTCGGCGGGGCAGCTGCGGGGGACCCAGTCCAAGGCGCCCCGCCAGAGAAAGGCGTGAGCTGCGGCACACCTGCCGTAAAGTTGGCGCCGGTCGATACCTGACCGCGGCAGATCGGAAGGGCAGCAGGCGTGACCGTCGACGACACGGGCTCCGGAGCGGGTGCATCCCCCGGCCCCGACGGTGAGCCCGGACGTACCGCCGGGCCCGTCGATGCGTTCGACTCGATGGACGCCGGGGACGAGAAGCCGGGCGATCCGGAGAAGGACCCCCTCGCCCTGCGCCTCGAAGGGCTGATCCTCGGCGCGGACCGCCGCTACACCCCGTTCCAGGCGGCCCGCAGCGCGGGCGTATCCATGGAGCTGGCCTCCCGCTTCTGGCGGGCCATGGGCTTTCCCGACATCGGCCAGGCCAAGGCCCTGACCGAGGCCGACGTCCTCGCACTGCGCCGCCTCGCCGGCCTCGTGGAGGCGGGACTGCTCAGCGAGGCGATGGCGGTACAGGTGGCCCGGTCCACCGGACAGACCACCGCCCGCCTGGCCGAATGGCAGATCGACTCCTTCCTGGAGGGTCTGACGGAGCCGCCCGAGCCGGGCATGACGCGGACCGAAGTCACGTATCCGCTGATAGAGCTGCTCCTGCCCGAGCTGGAGGAGTTCCTCGTCTACGTGTGGCGGCGCCAGCTCGCCGCCGCCACCGGCCGGGTCGTCCAGGCCGCCGACGACGAGGAAATGGTCGACCGGCGCCTCGCCGTCGGATTCGCCGACCTCGTCGGCTTCACGCGGCTCACCCGCCGCATGGAGGAAGAGGAACTCGGCGAGCTCGTCGAGGCCTTCGAGACCACGGCGGCGGACCTGGTTGCCGCGCACGGCGGGCGGCTCATCAAGACGCTGGGCGACGAGGTGCTGTACGCCGCCGAGAACGCGGGCGTCGCCGCGGAGATCGCGCTGCGGCTGATCGAGACCATGGCCAACGACGACACGATGCCGGAGCTGCGCGTCGGCATCGCGTTCGGCACGGTCACCACGCGGATGGGCGACGTCTTCGGTACGACGGTGAACCTCGCGAGCCGCCTCACGTCGATAGCGCCCAAGGACGCGGTCCTGGTGGACGGCGCGCTCGCCGAGGAACTGACGCGGACGGGCGATGCGCCGGCCTCCGAGACCGAGGCGGCGGAGGCCGCGGAGCTGGCCGAGAAGGAGGGCTCCGAGCCGCCCTCCTACCGCTTCGCCCTGCAGCCGATGTGGCAGCGGCCCGTACGAGGCCTCGGTGTCGTCGAGCCCTGGCTGCTGGCCCGGCGCAGCTGACCCGGAATTTGCCCGCCCGCCCACGGGGCGCTCCGTGACGGTGACATGATCCTCGTACAAAGAGGTAACGGTCGTTAACCTGACGTGGAGGAATGCGATGAGTGGCGAGCAGCGGTTCGGGGATTTCGTCGGCGTCAGGCGGCACGCCTATGTCGCCGAGCTCGTTCTCGACCGGCCCAAGGCCATGAATGCCGTGTCCACGGACATGGCCCGCTCCATCGGCTCCGCCTGCGACGCCCTCGCTCAGGACCCCGACGCCCGCGTCGTGGTCCTCACCTCCACCCATGAGCGGGCCTTCTGTGTCGGCGCCGACCTGAAGGAGCGCAATTCCTTCTCCGACGCCGAGTTGGTGCGGCAGCGGCCCACCGCGCGGGCCGCCTACACCGGCGTACTCGAACTGCCCATGCCGACCGTCGCGGCCCTGCACGGCTTCGCGCTCGGCGGCGGGTTCGAGCTCGCGCTCGCCTGTGACCTCATCGTGGCCGACCCGACCGCCGTGGTCGGGCTCCCCGAGGTGTCGGTCGGCGTGATCCCGGGCGGCGGCGGTACGCAGCTGCTTCCGCGCCGGGTCGGCGCGGCGCGGGCCGCCGAGCTGATCTTCACCGCGCGGCGTCTGGAGGCGGGCGAGGCGCGGGAGTTGGGGCTTGTCGACCAGCTGGTGGGCGAGGGTGAGGACCGTACGGAGGCGCTCGCGCTCGCCGAGCGGATCGCCGCCAACTCGCCCGTCGGGCTGCGTGCCGCCAAGCGGGCCCTGCGACTCGGGCACGGGCTCGATCTGCGGGCCGGCCTCGAGGTCGAGGACGCCGCCTGGCGCTCGGTGGCCTTCTCCGGGGACCGGGCGGAGGGCGTCGCGGCGTTCAACGAGAAGCGGAAGCCGCAGTGGCCGGGGGAGTGAGGGGCGCTCCTGGTGTGTGTGGGGGGGCGTAAGCGGCGGCACACACGCTGCGTGATGTTCCAAACGCCCAAATTGTCGTAAATCTCCTAGCCTAGGGAGATGGGAGAGGATGTCAGGCTGCGGGCCGTGGTCGTGCTGGCGCAGGGGATGGCCGCCGCGCACACTCCGCGTGAGTCCTGGCGGGCGGCTGCCCGCGGCGCGTGCCATGCGCTGTCCGGGAGTTTCGCGGCCCTGTCCGTCTGGGAGCGTGACCTCGGGCGGCTGAGGGTGCTCGTGAACGTGGGCGAACGGGCCGAGGGGGAGGAAGAGTTCCCGGAGCGCGAGGCGTATCCGGTGAACGAGTTCCCGGAGATCACCGAGTTTCTGCACGAACGGTGGGCGGGTGGCGGTGAGCCGCACGCCTGGGTGGAGACGGCGCGGGGGCCCGCGGAGGCCACGGCGCCCGGTTACTGCCATCAGCGCGTCGCGGCCCTGCGCAGGCGGGGGCGTGGCTGCTGTGTGGTCGCGCCGATCGTGCTGCACGGACGGGCGTGGGGCGAGCTGTATGTGGCGCGGCCGGTGGGGGCGCTGCCCTTCGGCCGCGCGGACGCGGACTTCGCGACGGTGCTCGCCTCGGTGGTCGCGGCGGGCATCGCACAGACCGAGCGCCTGGAGGAGGCCCGCCGCCTCGCCTTCACCGACGCGCTGACGGGCCTCGCCAACCGGCGTGCGGTCGATCTCCGTCTGGAGGAGGCGGTGGAGCGGCACCGGGCGGAGGGGACGGTGGTGAGTCTGGTCGTGTGCGACGTGAACGGCCTCAAGTGGGTCAACGACACCCAGGGCCACGCGGTCGGCGACCGCCTCCTCGAACGCTTCGGTTCGGTGCTCTCGCTGTGCGGGGCGATGCTGCCGGGGACGCTGGCGGCGCGGCTCGGTGGGGACGAGTTCTGCCTGCTCTCGGTGGGGCCTTCCGCCGATGAGGTGGTGCGGGTGGCGGACGAACTGTGCGTACGGGCGGCCGAGTTGGAGCAGGGGGAGGGGGTCGCGTGCGGGGTCGCCTCCACGGAGGATCCGATCGGCGAGGTGCGCTCGGCCCGCCGCCTGTTCCGCCTCGCGGACGCGGCGCAGTACCGCGCGAAGGCTGCGCGCGCGCCGAAGCCGGTGGTTGCGGGGCGCGAGGGGTTGGACGATCCGGTGGTGCGACTCGCGGACTCCGCGGGGGCGCTGCCTGCTGGGGAGCGGCGGCGCTTTCGGGGGCGGGGGCGGGGGTAGGGGGCGGGGGTTGGTCTCCTCCCCCTGCGGGCCGGTGGGGGTTTGTCGCGCCGTTCCTCGCGCCCCTGGCAGGGCTGGGCGTGCGTGTCCCGTGCGGGCCGGTGGGGGTTTGTCGCGCCGTTCCTCGCGCCCCTGATGGGGCTTGGGCGTGCATATCCCCGTGCGGGCCGGTGGGGGCTTGTCGCGCAGTTCCTCGCGCCCCTGATGGGGCTGGGCGTTGTCATTCCTCGCGGGCCGGTGGGGGGCCGGCGTGCCGTGGTCGGGCCCCGGCAGGGGCGCGGGGAACTGCGCGGGCGGCCCCCCACCGGCCCGCAGGGGAGTGCGGGCTCAGCCGTTTCGCCGGCCCCGGCGGGGGCTGGTGCAAGGGCCGGTAAGTGGCTCAGTCCCGCTTCGGTCGTGACACTTTGGGATTCAGTCCGTACGCTGCTGAATATGGATATGCACACCGTGGTCCTGGGGACGTCCGGGACAACCGCGGCGGACGTCATCGCCGTCGCCCGCGGCAACGCCCGCATCGATCTCTCGGCCGAAGCCGTGACCGCCCTCGCCGCCTCGCGCGAGATCGTCGACGCGCTCGCCGCCAAGCCCGACCCCGTCTACGGCGTGTCGACCGGCTTCGGCGCCCTCGCCACCCGGCACATCGGCCCGGACCTCCGCGCCCAGCTGCAGCGCAACATCGTCCGCTCGCACGCGGCGGGGATGGGCCCGCGCGTCGAGCGCGAGGTGGTGCGCGCGCTGATGTTCCTGCGGCTGAAGACGGTCTGCTCGGGGCGCACCGGCGTACGTCCCGAGGTCGCACAGACCATGGCCGACGTGCTCAACGCGGGGATCACCCCCGTCGTGCACGAGTACGGCTCGCTCGGCTGCTCCGGCGACCTCGCGCCGCTCAGCCACTGCGCGCTCACGCTCATGGGCGAGGGCGACGCGGAGGGCCCGGACGGTGAGCTGAAGCCGGCGGGCGAGCTGCTCGCCGCGCACGGCATCACCCCCGTGGAGCTGCGCGAGAAGGAAGGCCTCGCCCTCCTGAACGGCACCGACGGCATGCTCGGCATGCTGGTCATGGCCCTCGCCGACCTCGACGCCCTCTACAAGTCCGCCGACATCACCGCGGCCCTGACCCTGGAGGCGCTCCTCGGCACCGCCAAGGTCCTCGCCCCCGAGCTGCACGCCATCCGCCCGCACCCGGGTCAGGGGGCCTCCGCCGCCAACATGCTCGCCGTTCTCGAAGGGTCTGAGCTGACCGGCCACCACCAGGACGACGCGCCGCGCGTCCAGGACGCGTACTCGGTGCGCTGCGCCCCGCAGGTGGCGGGCGCGGGCCGGGACACGATGGCGCACGCGTGCCTCGTCGCCGAGCGCGAGCTCGCCGCCGCCGTCGACAACCCCGTCGTCCTGCCCGACGGCCGCGTCGAGTCGAACGGCAACTTCCACGGGGCGCCGGTCGCGTACGTCCTGGACTTCCTCGCGATCGCCGCCGCCGACCTCGGCTCGATCGCCGAGCGCCGCACCGACCGGCTGCTCGACAAGAACCGCTCGCACGGCCTGCCGCCGTTCCTCGCGGACGACGCGGGCGTCGACTCCGGCCTCATGATCGCCCAGTACACGCAGGCGGCGCTTGTCAGCGAGATGAAGCGGCTCGCCGTCCCGGCATCCGCCGACTCCATCCCGTCCTCCGCGATGCAGGAGGACCACGTCTCGATGGGCTGGTCCGCCGCCCGCAAGCTGCGTACGGCCGTCGACAACCTGACCCGCATCGTCGCGATCGAGCTGTACGCGGCGACCCGCGCGGTCGAACTCCGTGCAGGCCTCACCCCGGCCCCCGCGACGCGGGCGGTCATCGAGGCGGTCCGCAAGGCGGGCGTCCAGGGACCGGGCCCCGACCGCTTCCTCGCACCGGACCTCGCGGCGGCCGACGCGTTCGTGCGCTCCGGCGCGCTGCTCGCCGCGGTCGAGCCGGTGACCGGCCCGCTGGCCTAGCGACAGCAGGTCGTACGGAGAGTGCTTCTCGTACGCGGAAGGGGGCGCCGTCACAAAGGTGACGGCGCCCCCTTCCGCATGGTGACGGAGTGTCAGTCGCGGTCGACGTGCTCGCGGGTGATGTTGCCCTTGACCGCGTCGATGTCGAAGTCGGTCTTGTTCCAGTCGTCGGTGACGACGTCGACGGACCAGACGAGCGCCTTGTTGTCGTTGTCGTCGAGGCCGATCGACGTGACCGTGCCCTTCTTCTTGTCCGTCGCGGTCTTGGCCGCCTGCTCCGGCGTCTGCTTGACGCGGGAGAGCCAGTCGGCCGTCTCCTTCTTGTCGTCGGCGTCCTGGTCGCTGTCGGGGGCGGAACTGATCACCTTGCCCGAGACCGCGTCGATGCGGACGTGGTGCACGGTGCCGTCCTTCTCGGCGACCTCGGCGACCCACTGCGGCGTGCTCGCGCTGCCGCTCGGGCTCGGGCTCCCGCTCGCGCTCGGGCTCGCGCTCGCGTCGTCATCGTCGGTGTCGGTGTCGTCGTCACCGTCGTCCACGCCGTCGAGGTCGAGGTCGGTCAGCTTGCCGCCCGAGACCTTCCCCACCGCCGTGGTGGCGGCCTTGTCGTAGGTGACCTTGGTGGTGGCGAGCAGCGCCTTGCGCTCCTGCTGGTCCTGCGTGAGGGACGCGCTGCCCGTGGGGCTCTCGGTCGGCGCCTCCTTCGGGACGGACTTCGCCGCCTTCGAGGTCGCCTCCGCGGACGCCTTGCCGCTGTCCTCGCCGCACCCTGTCACCAGGGCCGCCGAGGCCACGAGGGCGCACACGGCACCGACGAGACGGAGATTGCGGGCGCGCGGTGCGCCGCTCTTGCTGAAACGGGACTCGAATCTCATACCCGCATGCCTAGCCCCAGCCCCGTATCAGGCGCAGTTGCCGCGCGGCCAGGGTCACCCGATCGCGCGCCCTCAGTAAGCCGGCCCCTGCCGCTCCCTGCGTACCGAGAACGCGACGAAGCCCGCCCCGAGGCCCAGGAAGGCTGTCCCGCCGATCAGGTACGGGGTGGTGTCGACTCCGGCGCCCGTGTCGGCGAGGTGGTCCTCCGTGGGGGCGGCGGTGTTCTCCGACGTGGCGGCGCTCTCCGAGTTCAGCGTCGCGCGGCGCTGTTCGGTGTGGACGACCCGGGGGGCGTCGGGCGCCTCCGGGGATCTGAAGGTCGCCGTCGCGTTCGCGGAGGGAACGAACCACAGGGCGCCGAGGAGGGCCCCTGCGGCGGTGGCGGTGAGCAACGATCGACGTGCGGACACGGAATCGGATCCCCCTTGTGGCGCTGGCGAATTGGCCGTGTGGGGCGATGGTAATGAAAGGCGCGGGTCGCGGGAAAGTCGCGGGGGCCCTGGGTCGTACGCTCCGACTCATGAGCACACCTGAGACATCACGTTTTGTACGGCTCCGCGTCGAATTGGTGGTGGAGGCCGACGGATCCGGCGAGTTGGCGTCCTCGGCCCTGCGCCGGATCGCGGAGGACGAGCACATGCCCGCCGAGGAGCGGGTGCACGCCGAGACGGCCGTCAAGGAGGACGACGCGGAGGCGCTCGCCTATCTGGTGGACCCGTTCGACCTGGTCAGCAGCCTGCCGGGAGTGGAGCTCTCGCAGGCCTCCTGGAGCAGCGAGCAGATCGACTACGACCCCGATTCGCCGGACTGGGACCCGGACGAGGATGATGACGACGACGAGGCCGACGAGGACATGGCCCGGGACGGTGCTGGTGGCCGTGGGCTGTAGGCGGTAGACGGTGGACGAGAGGTCTTACGTCTAACCGGACGGAAAAACGGAACCCGCAGCCCCGGACGGCAACCGCCGCCCGGGGTTCCGTCGTCTCAGAGGTGCACGGCTGTCACCGGCGCACCGCATGACGTGGTGTTCCCCACATCTTCCGCGGAAGTGGAACGGGACGAACCGGGCAGGACGTTATGCGGGATTACGGGGACTCCCGGCGTTCTTGGCGTGTTGGGGATTTCGGCAACGATGGAGAAGCGTGTGATGACGGACAGTAGGCGTCGGCGCGGACGGCGCAAGGGTCTTGCGGCCGTGTCCGCTCTGGTCGGCGGCGTCCTTGTGCTCTCGGCCTGTAGCAGCGACGACGGCGACAAGAACAGTGCCGGCGGCGGCAAGGAGTCGCAGAACCAGGTCGACGAGGCCGCCGCCAAGAAGACGTCCGAGGCCGACATCAAGATCGCGCCCAAGGACGGCTCCGACAACGCGAGCATCAACAGCGCGGCCAAGGTCACGGTGAGCAAGGGCTCGCTCACGGACGTCACGATGACGACCGAGACCGGCACCGCGGTCGAGGGGCAGATAGCTGCCGACCAGAAGAGCTGGAAGCCCAGCGGTCAGCTGGAGCGTGCGACCACGTACAAGATCTCCGCGACCGCCAAGGACTCCGACGGCCGCAAGGCGCACGAGAACTCGAAGTTCACGACGGTCTCGCCGAACAACAGCTTCATCGGGAACTTCACGCCCGAGGACGGCTCCACGGTCGGCGTGGGCATGCCGGTGTCGATCAACTTCGACAAGGCGATCACGAACAAGAAGGACGTCCAGTCCCACATCAAGGTGTCGTCGAGCAGCGGCCAGGAAGTCGTCGGCCACTGGTTCGGCAACAACCGCCTGGACTTCCGCCCCGAGGACTACTGGCAGGGCAACTCCACGGTCACCATGAAGCTGGCCCTGGACGGCGTCGAGGGCGCGGACGGCGTCACCGGCGTCCAGGAGAAGACGGTCCAGTTCAAGATCGGCCGTAACCAGGTCTCCGTGGTCGACGCCAAGACCAAGCAGATGAAGGTCATGCGGGACGGCAAGGTCGTCAAGACCATCCCGATCTCCGCGGGCTCCCCGGAGAACAAGACGTACAACGGCAAGATGGTGATCTCCGAGAAGTTCAAGGAGACCCGGATGAACGGCGCGACGGTCGGCTTCACGGACGACGACGGCAAGGGCGAGTACGACATCAAGGACGTGCCGCACGCCATGCGTCTGTCGAACTCCGGCACGTTCATCCACGGCAACTACTGGGGCGCGAAGTCCATCTTCGGCGGCGCCAACACCAGCCACGGCTGTGTCGGCCTCGAGGACGCCAAGGGCGCGGGCGACAAGAGCACCCCGGGCGCCTGGTTCTACGACAACTCGATGGTCGGTGACGTCGTGGACGTCCGGAACACCGGCGACAAGACGGTCCAGCCCGACAACGGCTTCAACGGCTGGGTCATGGACTGGGCCCAGTGGAAGGCCGGTTCGGCCGTCTAGGACGCCGACCACACGACGAACGGCGGCGGCCCGCACCCCTCAACGGGGGTGCGGGCCGCCGCCGTTGTGGCTTCTCATGCTTCTCTCAAGCCGCCCTTATCCGATCATCAGGGGGCGTACCTAGCTTCGCGTACACGCACGCTTGCCGACGGCCCTCGCCGTGGCCGTACCGCAGGAGTCACCGCATGTATCAGCTCAAGGACGTCACCAAGCGGTACCGCAGGGGCAAGGAGACCGTCGACGCGCTCGCCGGGGTGGACCTGGCCATCGGCGACGGTGACCGGCTCGTCATCCAGGGCCCGACGGGCGGCGGCAAGTCCACGCTCCTGCAGATGCTCGGCGGGCTCGACCGGCCGACGTCCGGCAGCGTCGAGCTCGACGGCGTCGACCTGGCCGCGCTGCCCGAGGCGCGCCTGACCAAGGTGCGCGCCGAGTCCATCGGCTTCGTCTTCCAGTCCGGCAACCTGATTCCCACGCTCAGCGCCGAGGAGAACGTCGAGACGGCGCTCGTCCCGACGGGCCTGCGCGCCGCGGACCGCCGCGAACGCGCCGCCGATGCCCTGGCGTCCGTGGGCCTCGGCGAGCGCCGCAGCCAGCTGCCCGCCGAGCTCTCCGGCGGCCAGCAGCAGCGCGTGGCCATCGCCCGCGCCCTGGTGAAACGGCCGAAGGTGCTGCTCGCCGACGAGCCGACGGGCAACCTCGACGCGTCCATGCGCGACGAGATCATGGAGCTGCTCGAAGGGCTCTGGAAGGAGCACGGCCTGACGTTCGTGATGGTGACGCACGACAGCGCCATCGCCCGCAGGGCGCCGCGCCTCGCCACGATCCGGGGCGGGCGGATCAAGGTCACGGAGCAGGCCGTACCGTGACCAACTCGCCCCTTGCGGCGCACTATTGAACTTCTGACGCACTATTGAGCAGATGTTCGGCTCTGGGCAATACTTCCTCGTCCAGGGGCGGGAGCCCCTTTGACTCCAGGGGGAGACTTGCGCAGAAAAGTGAAGAGAGCCTTTGGGGCCACGGTCGCCACAGCGGCGGCCGTGGCCCTCGCCGCGGGCATGACCAGCCCGGCGTCGGCGGCGAAGCAGTCGCCCGACGCGCTCCCGGCGGCCGCACAGGCGGCGGGCCTCAAGAGCGCCGGACAGGGCGCCGGACAGACCACGCACCGCATCACCCTCATCACCGGCGACCGCGTCACCGCCGACTCCAAGGGCCGCGTCACCGCCTTCGAGCGGGCCAAGGGCCGCGAGCGGATACCCGTACTGACCAAGCGCGTCGGCGGTCACACACTCGTGATCCCGGCCGACGCGCAGCGCCTGATAGCCACCGGCAAGCTCGACCAGCGGCTCTTCGACATCACCGAGCTGAGCAAGAAGGACAACCGCAGGGCCCAGAAGAAGGGCCTCAAGCTGATCGTCGGCTACCAGGGAGCGGCGGCCGGCGCCAGGTCCGATGTGCGCGCCGCGGGTGACACCACGGTCCGCAGGACCCTGAAGTCCCTCAACGCCGACGCGATCACGACCCCCAAGCAGGACGCCAGCGACCTGTGGTCCGCCCTGATCGCGGACAAGGGCGCCGCCACCGCGTCCGGCGTGAGCCGCGTCTGGCTGGACGGCGTACGCAAGGCGCGCCTCGACAAGAGCGTCAAGCAGATCGGCGCCGACAAGGCCTGGGCGGCCGGCTTCGACGGCAAGGGCGTCAAGGTCGCCGTCCTGGACACCGGCGTCGACGCCACGCACGCCGACCTCAAGGACCAGGTCGTCGGCGAGAAGAACTTCACGCCCGCGGCGGACGCCAAGGACCGCTACGGCCACGGCACCCACGTCGCGTCCATCACGGCCGGCACCGGCGCCAAGTCGGGCGGCAAGTTCAAGGGAGTGGCGCCCGGCGCCAAGCTCCTGAACGGCAAGGTCCTCGACGACAGCGGCTACGGCGACGACTCCGGGATCATCGCGGGCATGGACTGGGCGGCCGAGCAGGGCGCCGACATCGTGAACCTGAGCCTCGGCGGCGGCGACACCCCGGGTGTCGACCCGCTCGAAGCCCAGGTCGACAAGCTCTCCGCGGACAAGGGCATCCTCTTCGCGATCGCGGCGGGCAACGACGGAGCGCCCGGCTCCGTCGGCTCCCCGGGCAGCGCGGACACCGCCCTCACCGTCGGCGCGGTCGACGACAAGGACAAGCTCGCCGAATTCTCCAGCCAGGGCCCGCGCGTCGGCGACGGCGCCATCAAGCCCGACGTCACCGCCCCCGGCGTGGACATCACCGCGGCGGCGGCCCCCGGCAGCGTCATCGACCAGGAGGTCGGCCAGAACCCCGAGGGCTATCTGACGATCTCCGGTACGTCGATGGCGACCCCGCACGTGGCGGGCGCCGCGGCGCTGCTCAAGCAGCAGCACCCGGAGTGGAAGTACGCCGAGCTCAAGGGCGCGCTGACCGCTTCCACCAAGGACGGCGGGTTCAAGTACACGCCGTTCCAGCAGGGTTCGGGCCGCATCGCCGTCGACAAGGCCATCGAGCAGACGGTCATCGCCGAGCCGGTGTCCCTCTCCTTCGCACCGCAGCAGTGGCCGCACACCGACGACAAGCAGGCCACGAAGAAGGTGACGTACAAGAACCTCGGCAAGGAGGACGTCACCCTCGACCTGACCGTCGCGGGCACGAATCCCAAGGGCGCCCCGGCACCCGCGGGCTTCTTCAAGCTCGGCGCGAAGACGGTGAAGGTCCCCGCGGGCGGCACGGCCTCGGTCGACCTGACCATCGACACCAAGCTCGGCGGCACGGTCGACGGCGCGTACTCCGCGTACGTCGTGGCGGCCGGCGGCGGGCAGACCGTGCGCACGGCCGCCGCGGTCGAGCGCGAGGTCGAGTCGTACGAGCTGACCCTGAAGCACATCGGGCGCGACGGACAGGCCCCGAAGTACTACGACAGCGACCTGGAGGGGATCTCCGGGCTCGCCACCGACAAGTCCTACAACCCCTTCGACGCCTCCGGCACGGTCAAGATCCGTGTCCCCAAGGGCGGTTACCTGCTGAACACCGGCATGTTCGCCGACCCGGCGGACTTCACCAAGGGCGCCGACTGGATCGCCCAGCCGAAGCTGAGCGTCACCAAGGACACGACGGTGACGCTGGACGCCCGTAAGGGCAAGCCGGTCGACATGACCGTCCCGTCGGCGGACGCCAAGTCGTCGTTCGCGTCGCCCGACTACACGGTCGAAACCGCCGGCGGCGGCTACTCCTTCGGCTGGTTTCTCGACTCGTACACCGACTTCCGGACCTCGCACCTGGGCCCGCAGGTCACCGACGGCTCGCTGCACCAGCAGTGGGACGGGCACTGGACCGAGGGTGACGACGCCGAGTACGACACCGTCCTCGGCGGCAAGGTCAAGCAGCTCGCGACCGGCTACACCAAGCACTTCAAGGCGTCCGAACTGGCCACGGTGAAGGTGGGCATGGGCGCGGCGGCCAAGGGCAAGAAGGGCACGATCGGCGCTCTGGGCTACCTCCCCGGCAGCTCCGGCGGCTCCTCGATCAACGTGCCGCAGCCGCTGCCGTCCACCCGGACGCTGTACCTCTCCACGGCCGACGCCGTGAAGTGGGGCCTGACCTTCGAGCAGCAGACCGGGGTCGACCCGGACGGCTGGCCGATCCTGGACGCGGGCTACTCGCTGGGCGCGGCGCAGACGTTCGCACCCGGCAAGAGCTACGAGAAGACGTTCAACACGGCCGTCTTCGGCCCGCGCGTCGGCGGCGACTACGGCGTCTTCCGGCAGGACAACGAGATCATCGGCTCGCTGCCGCTGTTCGCCGACGGCAAGACGCACGCGGGCTCCTCGCTCTACTCGTCGGTCAAGACGACCCTGTACAAGGGCGACACCAAGATCGGCGAGAACGAGGACCCGGTGGCCGGCGGCGCCGCGTTCAAGGTCCCGGCGGCCGACGCCGAGTACAAGCTCTCCACGTCCGTGAAGCGCAGCGTCAAGGTGGCGGCCGCCTCCACCCGCATCGACGCGAGCTGGACGTTCCGCTCCAAGAAGGCCGACAACGCGAAGCTGCCGGTCTCCACGGCGCGGTTCGCCGCTGCGGTCGACCTGAGCAGCAGGGCCAAGGCCGGCGAGACCCAGTCCGTGCCGGTCACGGTGCAGGGCGCGGCCGCGGGCTCCAACCTCAAGTCCCTTGCCGCGTACGTGTCGTACGACTACGGCCAGACCTGGACGAAGGCCACCGTCAGCGGCGGCAAGATCAAGGTCAAGAACCCGGCCGCGGGCAAGGGGGTCTCCTTCCACGCCAAGATCACGGACAAGAAGGGGAACAAGTCGACGCTGTCGATCTACAACGCCTACTACGGCAAGTAGACCGCGGGCAGGTCGTCGCGTGAGCTAGCCGCTCACGCCGGGCGCGGCGCCGAACGGACTGTCGATCACGTATCGCCAGTACCCGTCGGCGCCGCGTCTTGCCACGTCCGTGGCGGTGGACTTCACGACGCCCTCGATCTCCCAGTCGACGACGAGCAGCGCGATGTCGCCGGACACGTGGACGCGGCGGGGGCGCACGGAGATGGGCAGTCCGATCGCGAGGAACGGGCCGTTCTCCCGCGCGATGTCCGCGAGCCCGTACACCGCTTCCCCCGACTCCGGCACGAACGCGGCACTCTCCTCGTACAGTTCGTGCACCGCCCCCGGGTCCCCGCTGTTGAACCGCTCGGCGAAGGCCGCGGGGACGTCGGCGGCGCGCGTGGGCAGGGGAATGTTCGGCATGGGCAACCCTTCTGGGACGGCTCGACAACCGCACAGTAGGAGGCGCCCTCGTGACTCACCGAACGGTAAGCCAGGGCGCGGGCCAGGGGCTCCCCGACGACCCCAGGGCCCGCGTCGAGGCACCCACCCCCGGCTGCCCCGTGGAGATCACCCTCGCCGCCCTGCGCGGGCGCTGGACCACCCTGATCGTCCGTGAACTGCTGCGGGCCGGTTCCTACGCGTACAGCGAACTGGCCGCCACGCTGCCGGAGTTGTCGGACAAGGTGCTCACGGAGCGGCTGGCCCAGCTGGTCGCCGCGGGTGTGGTCCTGCGTACCAGGACACCCGGCTGGCCCCCCACGGTCACCTACGAACTCACCCCCCACGGGAAAGAACTCGGCCCCGTCCTACAGGCGTTGTGGGACTGGGGAGCGCGCGTGCCGGCACCACCCACCGCAGAGGAAGCCGACCTCACATGACCGCTCACACCGTCGAGTACATCCGCTACCGCATACCCTCCGAGCGCTCCGCGGAGTTCCTCTCCGCGTACACCCGCGCCGCCGTCCCGCTCGCGGCGTCCCCCAGTTGCGTCGACTACGAACTCGCCCGCTGCGAAGAGGACTTCGAGCACTTCATCCTCCGCATCACGTGGACGTCGACGAAGGACCACCTGGAGGGCTTCCGGGGCTCGGAGCTCTTCCGTGAGTTCTTCGCGGAGATCCGCCCGTACGTCGAGAACATCGAGGAGATGCGCCACTACACACCCACCGCCGTACGCGGCACGGGCGCCTCCACACCGACCCTGTACGCGTGGGCGGGCGGCGAGGAGAACCTCGCGCGCCTGACGGAGATCTTCTACGAGAAGGTGCTCGCAGACGACCTCCTCGCCCCGCTCTTCGCCGGCCTGCCCGCCGAGCACGCCCTGCACGTCGCCCAGTGGCTCGGCGAGGTCTTCGGCGGCCCGGCCGCGTACTCGACCGAACACGGCGGGCACGCCGAGATGGTCGGCAGGCACCTCGGCAAGGGCATCACCGAGCAGCAACGCCGCCGCTGGGTCAACCTCATGCAGGACGCGGCAGACGAAGCGTCCCTCCCGACGGACGCCGAGTTCCGATCCGCTTTCGCCGCCTACATAGAGTGGGGCACCCGTCTGGCGGTCCACTTCTCGTCCCCCACAGCAGCCCGCCCCACCAACCAGCCGGTCCCCCTCTGGAACTGGGGAGCGGCGCCGCCTTACCAGCCCTGACACCCATCAACGCACCGGTAGGTTTTCCCATGCCCGACAATGATCCGCGCGTCTACGAGGCCACATTCCCCCGCACTCCTTTCCAACTGCTGTTCGGCGCGGGATGGAAGAAGCTGGTGGCCTTTCGGGTGGACAGCGAAGGTGTCCTGCTCGGTGGCGCCCCGGCTCAGTACAAGAAGCAAACGGCTTTCGCGCCATGGGGAGACATCGAGTCGGTGGTCCTCTGGTACCAGAAAACGGCCGGTCAAGGAATCAACCACATAGGACTAAGGCGCCGACCGGGGGCTCCTCGCCTTGCCGGACCGAACAGCAAGATGACGCCACAATCGGCGGAGAGAGTCGCTCCGCACGTGGAGTACGACCTGCTCCTCGCCAGCCGCCCGATCACCTTCTGGCGCGTAGACCCAGAGGCGCTTCATGCGGCGGTCACCGCGTTCGCACCGAACGTGCCGGTACTGGTCTACCAACAAGCAGCGCAGTAGGCCCGGCGGGCGTCCCGGGAGAGCTACTTCCCCGCGCCCGCCGCGCCCGCGCGGGTGGCGTCCGCTCCCCAGCTGGCGAGGAGCCGGAGCGCGTCGGCCGATGCCGAGTCCGGCTCCGCGTGGTACGTGATCAGTGACTGGTCGTGATCGTCGGGGAGTCGGAGCGTCTCGTACGACAGGGTCAGATCGCCCACCAGGGAGTGATGCAGGCGCTTGACGCCGTGGCCCTTCTCCCGCACGTCATGCGTGGCCCACAGGCTCCGGAACTCCTCGCTCTTCACGGAGAGCTCGCCGACCAGGGCCGAGAGCAGCGGGTCGTTCGGATAGCAGCCCGCGTCCATCCGCAGGAAGCTCACGATGTCCGACGCCTTCTGGTCCCAGTCCCGGAACAGGACGCGCGACTCGGGCCGCAGAAAACAGATCCGGGCCCAGTTCCGCTCCTCCGGCGGCAGCGCGCCCCAGTCGCCGAAGAGCGCGGCGGCCATGCGGTTCCAGCCGAGGATGTCCGTGCGGCGCCCTGCCACATACGCGGGGACGCCGTCCAGCGCGTCGACGAGCTGGAGCAGCGCGGGCCGCACACGCTGCGGGCGTGCCGCGCGCTTCCTCTTGTGCTGCTTCGGCTTGGCCAGATGCGTCAGGTGGGCGTGCTCGGCGTCCGTCAGGCGCAGGGCACGGGCGATCGCGTCCAGGACCTCGCCCGAGACGTTGCGGCCGTTACCCTGCTCAAGCCGCGTGTAGTACGCCACGGACACCCCCGCGAGCTGCGCGAGCTCCTCGCGGCGCAGCCCCGGCACCCTCCGGTGGCGCCCGAAGTTCGGCAGGCCGACATCCTCCGGCTGCAGCCGGGCCCTGCGGGTGCGCAGGAACTCGCTGAGCTCGGCGCGGCCGTCGAGGGGCTCCGGCGGCCCGGGGGCGGGGGAGTGCGCTGGCTGGTCGGCGTCCATACAGTCCAGTATCCGGGGTCGTACGCACCTGAGCCTGTCCCCACCAGTAGTAGGACCACTGGACGTACGCAAAGCCGTGACCTGGGTAGATGCCCGCGAGGCTGGCACGGTGGATGGCATGACCGCACAGACCAGCACCACCACCGTCTCCGCTTACGCCGCGCCCTCCGCCAAGGCCCCCCTGGAGCGGACCACCGTCCCGCGCCGCCCGGTGGGCGCGTCCGACGTACTGATCGACATCAAGTACGCCGGCATCTGCCACTCGGACATCCACCAGGCGCGCGACGGCTGGGGCGAGGGCATCTTCCCGATGGTGCCGGGCCACGAGATCGCCGGTGTCGTCACCGAGGTCGGCTCCGCCGTCACCAAGTTCGCGGTCGGCGACCGCGTCGGCGTCGGCTGCATGGTCGACTCCTGCCGCGAGTGCGACAACTGCAAGGCAGGCCTTGAGCAGTACTGCGCCAAGGGCAACATCCAGACGTACAACGCCCTCGACAAGAGCGGCGAGCCCACCTACGGCGGCTACTCCACGCACATCGTCGTCGACGAGGCCTTCACCCTGCGCATCCCCGACGGCCTCTCCCTGGACGTCGCAGCGCCGCTCCTGTGCGCCGGCATCACCACGTACTCCCCGCTCCACCGCTGGAACGCGGGCCCCGGCAAGAAGGTCGCCGTCGTCGGCCTCGGCGGTCTCGGCCACATGGGCGTCAAGATCGCGCACGCGATGGGCGCCGAGGTCACCGTCCTCTCGCAGACCCTGCGCAAGAAGGACGACGGCCTGAAGCTGGGCGCCGACCACTACTACGCGACCAGCGACGAGTCGACGTTCGAGCAGCTCGCCGGCTCGTTCGACCTGATCCTCTCGACGGTCTCCGCGCCGCTGCCCCTGGACAAGTACCTGGGCCTGCTGCGCCCGGAGGGTTCCTTCGTGAACGTCGGCGCCCCCGAGGAGCCGGTCTCGCTCAACCTGTTCTCCGTGATCGGCGGCGGCAAGACCCTCGCGGGCTCCATGATCGGCGGCATCCAGGAGACCCAGGACATGCTGGACTTCTGCGCCGAGCACGGCCTGGGTTCGGAGATCGAGCTGATCGACGCCGACCGGATCAACGAGGCGTACGAGCGTGTCCTGGCCAGCGACGTGCGCTACCGCTTCGTGATCGACACCTCGACGATCTGAGCACGCCCGGATCTGAGCACGCCCGCTCCCGCCTGGGGCCGCATGGCCGGAACTCGACTCGGCCTGCGGCCCTAGGCCGCATTGCGCACCAGGTGGGGGCCCTGTGACCGATGCCGGGGGCAGGCCGCCTGCCTAGGGTGGTGGACATCAGCACGGCACTTCGGACGAAGCAGGGAAGAGGTCGCACGATGTCCATCGCGCTCAACCACACCATCGTCGCCGCCAAGGACAAGAAGGCGTCCGCCCAGTTCCTCGCCGACATCCTGGGCCTCGAAGTGAGCCCCCAGTACGGCCCGTTCATCCCCGTCGAGATCCCGAACGGCGTCACGCTCGACTACATGGAGAGCGGCGGACCGATCACCCCCCAGCACTACGCCTTCCTGGTCTCCGAGGACGATTTCGACACCATCTTCGGCCGCATCAAGGACGCGGGGCTCACCTACTGGGCCGACCCGCACCACACGGTCGAGGGCGAGATCAACACCAACGACGGCGGCCGTGGCGCGTACTGGGACGACCCGAACGGTCACAGCCTGGAGATCCTCACCAGGCCGTACGGCAGCGGAAGCTAGGACCCGCCCTCCGCCAGGAAACCGAGCACGAGCGGCGTCGCGACCTCCGCGAACTCCTCGAAGTACGCGTGCCGCGCACCGGGGATGAGCCGCATCCGCGCCCCGGGGACGCGTTCCGTCAGCAAGGGCGCGTTGGCAGCCGGGTTGAACGCGTCGTCGGAGCCGTGCACGACGAGTGTCGGCGCCGCGATCCGCGGCAGCGCGTCCCAGGCGTCGTGCCGGGCGCTGGCCCGCAGATGGCGCCGGCGGGCATGCGGGGGCATGCCCGGATCGCCGAGGGTGTGAAACACCTGCCGCTCCCCCTGCCGGGCGAGCCAGCCGGGGGTGTACATCAGCTCCAGCAGGGCCCGGCGCGCTGCCGCCGCGTCGCCCTGCCCGAGGGCGGCGCGCACCTCGGGCCCGCGTTCTACGCCGTGCGGCGCCCCCGGCGACGTACAGCCGAGGACGAGCCGGTCCACCCGCTCCGGATGATCGGCGGCGAACCACTGGGCGACCCGGCCGCCCATCGACGTCCCGTACACATGGGCGCGGTCGATCCCCGCGTGGTCGAGCACGGCGACGACGTCGCGGGCGAAGCCGGGCGTGCTGTAGCTGTCGGTGTCGGGGCGGCCGCTCTCGCCGGTGCCGCGCCAGTCGAGTACGACGGTCGTGTACGCGGCGTCGAAGCCACCCCGTACCGGGTCCCACCAGCGGCGGCTGTTGGACTGCCCGCTGAGCAGGACCAGGGGGCGGCCGGAGCCGTGGACCTCGTAGTGCAGGGCGGTGCCGTCGGCGGCTTCAGCGAAGGGCATGGGGTGAACCGTAGCCATCCGCCGTCCTCGCTAGGGTGCCGGGATGACCGGGACACCCATCGAGGTACCAGAGAGCTTCGCGCTGAGCACGGTCCAGCGGGAGGGCGAGCGGGGCAGGGCCTGGCTCGCGACACTTCCCGAGCTGACCGGTGACCTGCTCCGGCGCTGGAAGTGCGAGCCGACGCAAGCGGTCACGCACGGGCAGGTCGGCATCATCGTCCCCGTGAGACGGACGCACGACGGGACGCCCGCCATCCTGAAGATCTCCTTCCCGCACCCCGGCAACGTGCACGAGCCGGACGCCTTCGCGGCGTGGTCGGGACGGGGCGCGGTCCGGCTGTACGAGCGGGACGACGCGCGGTTTGCGATGCTCCTCGAGCGGGCCGGGGCTGCGGCCGGAGCGGGCGGGGGTTCGTTGGCCGACGTGGAGGACACCGACGAGGCGGTGGCCGTGGCCGGGCGCCTGGCGCGCCGCCTCGCCGTGCCCGCGCCGCCGGAACTGCCGCGGATGAGCTCGCTCGTGGCCGAGTGGGAGTGTGAACTGCGGGACGAGGACCGGGAGTTGGGCTCACCGCTGCCGGCCCGCGTGGTGGCCGCCGCGATCGGGACCGTGCGGGAACTGGGCCAGGATCAGCCCGACACCCTCATCCACGGAGACCTGCACTTCACCAACGTACTGAGGTCGCAGAGGCCGGAGGGGTGCCAGAGGCCGGAAGGTCCGGAGCGCGACCCCTGGCTCGCCATCGACCCCAAGGGCTACGTCGGCGACCCGGCGTACGACTCGATCACGCTGCTCCGCACCCGCTTCGAGCCCCTGCTCACCGCGCCCGATCCACGGGCCGCGGCCCTGCGCAGACTCGCCGTCTTCGCCGACGCGGCGGAGGTCGACCGCGAACGGGCCAGGAGGTGGGCGCAGGCGCGGGCGGTGACGGCGGCGCACTGGGGGATGCGGCACGGCGACCCCGCCTGGGTGGTCAAGGCGACCGAGGCGCTCGCGGAGGCGCTGACGTGAGGCCTTCGCGCGGGGGCGTCCGCGGGGGCGTCCGCGGGGGCGTTCGCGGGGGGCGGAACGCCGATCACTGCCCGGAGGGCCGGGCGGCTCCTACGCTGAGAGGGTGAGCAGCCAAGAGCGGTACCACGAACCGGAGCAGGGCCGGCAGACCGAGCAGCAGGCCCGCGTCATCCCGTTGCGCCCGCGCCCGCGCTCGGAGCGGACCGCGCCGCAGCGCCCCGCCCCCGTGCGCACGACTCCCGTGCCGACTCCGGTGTCAACTCCCGTGCCAACTCCCGTGACACCGGCGGCGAAAGAGCCCCTGTGGCGTGACGTGGTCGGTGACGTGCTGCGCCGCGAGCGCCTCGCCCAGGAACGTACGCTCAAGGACGTCGCGGAGGCGGCCCGCATCTCGATGCCGTACCTCTCCGAGCTGGAGCGCGGCCGCAAGGAGGCTTCCTCCGAAGTCCTCGCGGCCGGCGCCCGTGCGCTCGGCCTGAGCCTGGCGGACCTGCTCTCCCTGGCCCAGACCGAGTTGATCCGGCACGCCTCCCCGCAGCCGACGCGCACGAGCCCGCGCCAGGGGGACATCCGACTGGCTGCCTGACCGACGGGATCAGGCCGCGGCGAGCATCCGCCGGCTGAGCACCTCGTCGGCGAGGCCGTACGCCACCGCGTCCTCGGCGGTGAAGACCTTGTCGCGGTCCATGTCCGCGCGCAGCGTGGCGACATCGTGTCCCGAGTGCCGGGACAGGACGTCCTCCACCTGCGAGCGGATCCGCAGCATCTCCTTGGCCTGGAGAGCGAGGTCGGAGACGGTGCCCTGCTGCCCGCCGCTCGCGGGCTGCCCGAGCAGGACGCGCGAGTGCTCAAGGACGAACCGCCGGCCGGGGTCGCCTCCGGCGAGGAGCACGGCGGCAGTGGAGGCGGCCTGCCCGACGCAGAACGTCGAGATCGGGGCGCTGATGAAGCTCATGGTGTCGTAGATGGCCATGAGCGAAGTGAACGATCCACCGGGCGAGTTGATGTAGATGGCGACCTCGCGCTCGGGGTTCGAGGACTCCAGGTGCAGCAGCTGCGCGATGACGACGTTGGCCACGCCGTCGTCGATCTCGGTCCCGAGGAAGATGATCCGCTCCGAGAGAAGGCGGCTGTAGACGTCGTAGGCGCGCTCGCCCTGAGGGGTGCGCTCGACGACGGTCGGAATCGTGTACTGGCTCATCTCGGTCAGACCCCCAGTCCCATACGCGGCTTCGACGCGGCAGGCCGTACATCGGCGAGCGAATCAAGCACCCGGTCGACCATCCCGTACTCCTTGGCCTGCTCGGCGGTGAACCACCGGTCGCGATCCCCGTCACGCGAGATGGTCTCCGGTGACTGACCGGTGTGCTCGGCGGTGATCCGCTCGACGGACTTCTTCGTGAACTCCAGGTTCTCGGCCTGGATGGCGATGTCGGCGGTGGTGCCGCCGATGCCCGCGGACGGCTGGTGCATCATGATCCGCGCGTTGGGCAGGGCGTACCGCTTGCCCGCGGTGCCGACGGTCACCAGGAACTGCCCCATGCTGGCGGCGAATCCCATGGCGAGGGTCGAGACGTCGTTCGGGATCAGCCGCATGGTGTCGTAGATGGCGAGCCCCGCGGTGACGGACCCACCCGGGCTGTTGATGTAGAGGCTGATGTCGGTCCGCGGGTCCTCTGCGGAGAGCAACAGCATCTGCGCGCACACGCGGTTCGCGGACACCTCGTCGACCTGGGTCCCGAGGAAGATGATCCGCTGGGTCAGCAGCTGCGCGGCCAGATGGTCGTCGAACCGCGTCGAGGGCGTCTCGCCCTCGGAGGCTGCTCGCGGGGCACTGACGACGGTCGGCATCGTGGGTCCTCCTGACGGTGGGTCTTTCCTGTCCCACCACCTTCGGGCGCTCCCTCCCGCCGCGTAAGACTTCTTGGCCTGCGGCAGATTCGCTGACGGCAGAGGGCCCGGATGGGCCCGGATGGGCCCGGATGCGGGGGCCGTCGGATGGGCCGACGATGGAGAGGTAGGCCGCGGCGCGATCACCACCCCTGGGGGCTCGGAGGTGCGTCATGGTCGTGCGCAAGGTTCGCCCGGACGTCAGCGTCCTGAGCGACAGTCTCGAGGTTCCGGGGATCGGGCACATCCCGGTCAACGCCTTCGTGCTGCACGCCGCCCAGCCCGTCGTCGTCGACACCGGCCTCGGGCTGCCCGACCGGAACTTCCTGGACGAGGTCGCGTCCGTCATCGACCCCGCCGACGTGCGCTGGATCTGGCTCACGCACCCGGACCGCGATCACACGGGCGCGATCTTCGACCTGCTGGCCGCTGCGCCCGAGGCCCGCCTCGTGACCACGTTCCTGGCCTGCGGAATCATGTCCTGCGAGCGTCCGGTGCCGCTGGATCGCGTCTATCTGCTCAACCCGGGCCAGACCCTGGACGTGGGCGACCGCACCCTCACCGGGTTCCGGCCACCGCTGTTCGACAACCCGGCCACCGTCGGCTTCTTCGACGACCTCTCGGGAGTCTGCTTCAGCTCGGACTGCTTCGGAGGCCCGCTGCCCAGCGCCGAACTGGCCCAGGCCGACGACGTCCGTGCCGTCGCCCCGCAGGACCTGCGTGCGGCGCAGCTGCTGTGGGCCACGGTCGACAGCCCGTGGGTGCACAACGTGGACCCCCAGAAGTTCCTCGGCACCTTCCAGCAACTACGGGACAGAGGACCTGAGTTCATCTTCTCCACGCATCTGCCGCCGGCGGTGGGAATCGCCGGGTCGATGATCGACACCCTGGGCTCGGCGGCTGGCGAAACGGCCTTCGTGGGCCCGGACCAGGCGGCCCTGGAACAAATGCTGACGCAATTCGAGCCCAGCGGCGGCGGCCACTAGCCGCGGCGCCGGGCACCGGCCTCGGAGAGGCGACCTGATGCAGGAAAAAACGGATGCCCAAGGCGACGTCGCCGTACACAGGAACAACTCGTGGTGTCAGCGCATCACGGCCCACATCGCCGACCTGCAAGGCCAGATCAACCGATTCGGCATGCAGGCCGCCGAGAACTCACCACAGGATGCGGAGATCCTCCGCAAGGCCGCGATGCAACTCAAGGCGGCCAGGGATTCCCTGCAGGAGAGCAGCCTCTGGTCGCGGACCACCGGCGGGGCGACCGACCGGGCGCTGGCGAATGTTCACGAGGCCGAGGTCGCGCTCCTGCGCATCGCGCCGCAGGAGGAACTGCGCTGGAAGGGGCTGTCCGTACTCGTACAGGCCCGCTTGCACCTCGACCCCGAGGACCTGCGCTTGCGGCACCTTGAGGAACTGCTGCTTCCGGACGGGAAGTACACGCCGCTCGTCGCAGCCGACAGGGAGCTGGCCGCCAGCGCTCTGCACGCTTCCTACCAGGCGGAGGAGGCGGAGAGAGCGAAGGTCCGCAGCTTCACCCACATCGTGTGCGCGGCGGCCACCGCCATGGCGCTCATCGCCGTGGGTTTCGCTGTGTGGGCGTTCTTGGACAAGTCCATCGGCGAGCTGTTCTGCTTCCCCGAGAACCCTGACAAGCCCAATTCCAAGAAGGAAGTATGTCCCTTCGGGACCACGCCGACCTGGCGAAGCGTGTGGTTCATCGAGTTCATCGGGCTGCTCTCGGCGGCGGTCGCCGGAGCGGTTTCACTGCGAAGAGTGCGCGGCAGCTCCGGCCCCTACCACGTGGCGACCAGCCTGCTCCTGCTCCGGCTTCCGGTCGGGGCGCTGACCGCGGTCATCGGAATCATCCTGCTCAGCGGCAGGTTCTTCCCGGGGCTGACGGCTCTCGATACCCCGACGCAGATCATCGCCTGGGGAGCCGCCTTCGGAATCCTCCAGGAGATCGTGACCCGGACCGTCGACCAGCAAGGGCAGTTGCTGCTGGACAACGTCAGGACTCCGGGCCGCGACACGGAACCGTACGACGAGACGAGACACGGCGGTCAGCCCGGCAAGATGGGCACCCCGGAGCCTCCCGGGTCGTGAGCTACTCCGTGTCGTGAGCTACTCCGTCGCCCCCGGGGCAGGAGCGATCCCCGTCGGGCAGGCGCGGCCCCAGTTCGTCTCCGACGGGCTGTCCAGCCGGAGACCTGTGCCGCCGATTCCGCAGTAGCCGTCCGGGTTCTTGTCCAGGTACTGCTGGTGGTAGCCCTCGGCCGGCCAGAACGGGCGGGGGGCCGCCGGGAGGATCGTGGTGGTGATCTCGCCGTGGCCCGCCGCGGTGAGGACCTGCTGGTACGCGTCGCGGGACGCCACCGCGCCCGCTTCCTGGTCGGCGGAGTGGGTGTAGATCGCCGAGCGGTACTGGGTGCCCACGTCGTTGCCTTGGCGGAAGCCCTGAGTGGGGTTGTGGGACTCCCAGAAGAGCTTCAGGAGCGCGGCGTACGAGACCTGGGCCGGGTCGAAGACCACGCGGACCACCTCCGCGTGACCGGTCAGGCCCGAGCAGACCTCCTCGTAGGAGGGGTTCTCCGTGTAGCCGCCCTGATAGCCGACGTACGTCGTCCAGACCCCTTGCGTCTGCCAGAACTTGCGCTCAGCTCCCCAGAAGCAACCGAGCCCGAAGTCCGCGATCTCCAGGCCGTCGGGGTACGGCCCGAGGAGGGAGTTGCCGAGGACCGTGTGGCGGGAGGGGACCTCGAATTCGGGGGTCGCTCGGCCCTTGAGGGCCTGCTCGGGGGCGGGAAGCTCGGGCGTGCGGCCGAAGAGCATGGGGGCGTTCCTCCTGAGGCGGGATGAAGCGTGATCGCGCGGCTCTTACGTCAACGTGCGCGGGGCGAGCCGCATTCCTCGGCCGGGCTCGGTGCGCCCCTCGGCCGCCGCGAGGGCGTCCCTCGGCCGGGCTCGGTGCGCCCCCTGGGCCGGGCTCAGTGCGACAGCGTTGCCGGGCTGCCGCCGTTCGCCTCGTACCCCGCGACCGCGAGCGCGCGGTACACCGCGTAGTCCGCGGCGGGGTCGAGGGACTCGGTCCAGGGCAGGGCGCCGATGTGGCCGTCCACGTGCATCAGCTGGTTCATCGCCTCCGCCCAGCGCTCGCTGCGGACCAGGAAGTACACCAGGAGGTGCCGCACATGGGCGAGCATCGGGTCGTCGGGGCGGGCCGAGTGCACCGCGTACAGCGCGCCCTCCATGGCCTTCCTGACGACCTCGCTCTCGTAGAAGCCGCGGACGAGATTCACCTCGGGCATGTGCTCGTACACCGCGAAGAGCGGGAGCGCGGACAGCAGCGAGCCCTTGGGGGCGCGGGCCGCCGCGGCCTCGGTGAAGTCGGCGGCCAGCTCGCGCGAGCCGTGCCACTTCTCGCACCAGTAGTGCAGGGCCGCCAGATGCGCCCCCATGTGCGCGGGCGCGCGGTCCAGGATCTTCAGCCACAGCTGCTCGAATTCCTCGCGCGGGTACGCGAGGCCACGCGCGATGGAGAGCTCGATGATGTACGGGACGGGGTCGCCGGGGGAGAGGAGCGCCGCCTGTGCGCAGGCCGCCTTCGCCTCCTCCAGGATGATCCGGAACTCGTCGGTCCCGGGCTGGGACGAGCGCCAGGCCTGCTGGACCAGGAACTCGGCGTGCACCGCGGCGCCGCCCGCGTCCTTGGGCGCCTCGGCGCGCCACACCCGCAGCCACTGCCCGCCGGGCTGGTCGCTGACCCCGCCGGGCCTCTCCTTCAGCTCCAGGGACGCCGCGCCCGCGAACGCCTGCACGCGCTGCCAGCGCACCTCGCCGTGCACCTCCGTGCCCACGAGCAGCTGCGACGCCGCCTTCCAGCTCTGCGACTGCTGGACCACGTCGAGGACGTCCAGGAGGTCGTGGTCCGGGCCCGGCATGCGGATGTCCAGCTCCTCCTGGCGCGCGAAGCCGTAGTTCGCCGGGTCCGCGGCGTCCGGCGAACCGGGGGCGACCTGGCGGATTCCGCCGCGCCTGCGCAGCAGGAACGGCCCCAGAACCGCGCCGATCATGATCGCCGCCATCAGCACCCAGAGAATCTCCATGAGTACAAGCGAACCAGACTGCTCTGACACTTGGCGAACCAGTCCCGAACTCGTCTGCCTCCTCCCTGTCCCGGACTAGGCTCTGGCCACATGAGTGACACGTTCAGGAGCCAGAGTTTCGAGACCGCCGCGATCCACGCGGGCAACACCGCCGACCCGCTCACCGGCGCGGTCGTCCCGCCGATCTATCAGGTGTCGACGTACAAGCAGGACGGCGTCGGCGGGCTGCGCGGTGGCTACGAGTACAGCCGCAGCGCCAACCCCACCCGTACCGCCCTTGAGGAGAACCTGGCTGCCCTGGAGGGCGGCAGGCGCGGGCTCGCCTTCGCGTCGGGGCTGGCGGCCGAGGACTGCCTCCTGCGTACGCTGCTCGCTCCCGGTGACCACGTGGTCATCCCCAATGACGCGTACGGCGGCACGTTCCGGCTCTTCGCGAAGGTCGTCTCCCGGTGGGGCGTGGAGTGGTCGGTCGCCGACACCTCCGACCCGGCGGCGGTACGGGCCGCGGTGACCGACCGTACGAAGGCGATCTGGGTGGAGACCCCCTCCAACCCGTTGCTCGGCATCACGGACATCGCGGCGATCGCGCAGGTCGCCAAGGAGACGGGGGCCAGGCTCGTCGTCGACAACACCTTCGCGAGCCCCTACCTCCAGCAGCCGCTCGCGCTCGGCGCGGATGTCGTCGTGCACTCCCTGACGAAGTACATGGGCGGGCACTCGGACGTCGTGGGCGGTGCGCTGGTCGTCGACGACGCCGAGCTCGGCGAGGAGTTGGCGTACCACCAGAACGCGATGGGCGCGGTGGCCGGGCCCTTCGACGCGTGGCTGGTGCTTCGCGGCATCAAGACGCTGGCCGTCCGGATGGACCGGCACAGCGAGAACGCGACGAAGATCGCCGAGATGCTGACGCGGCACGCGCGCGTGACGCGTGTTCTCTACCCGGGGCTTCCGGAGCACCCCGGTCACGAGACGGCGGCCAAGCAGATGAAGGCGTTCGGCGGGATGGTGTCCTTCCAGGTGGCCGGGGGCGAGGAGGCGGCGGTCGCCGTCTGCGACCGCGCGAAGCTGTTCACCCTGGGGGAGTCCCTGGGCGGTGTGGAGTCCCTGATCGAGCACCCGGGGCGGATGACGCACGCCTCCGTGGTGGGCTCGGCCCTTGAGGTCCCCGCGGATCTGGTGCGCCTCTCCGTGGGCATCGAGTCCTCCGACGACCTGCTGGCCGACTTGCAGCAGGCGCTTGGCTAGGCCGCGCCACGGCCCCCGGTCACCAACGGGTGAGGGGTGGAGTCGTCTCCGACGGCGGTTCCACCCATGGCTGCTCGACCGACGCCCAGACCACGAAGGCGATCGCCGCCGCGAGCAGCAGCAGCCACAGCAGTCGGCGCAGTGCATTTCTGCGGCGCAGCATGCGGCTGCCGCGGCGGACGGCTTCCTCGTAGAGCTCCGGCGGGGCCGAGGGGGGTGCGCCGCCGTCCAGGAGTCGGCGGACGGCGTCTGCCTTGCGGTCGTACTGGTTCATGACGGGGCCGCCTCTCCCAGGGGCAGCGTCGGCGCCGGGCCGCGCGGCGGGTGCAGGACCGTCTCCATCGCGCGGACGCAGATCGCCTCCACCCGGTCGGCGGGCAGGCCGAGCAGCGCCGCCGTCTGCTCCTCGGCGACGCCCTCGTAGAGCCGCAGTACGAGAATCAGCCGCTCCTGGGGCGTGAGGCGGGCCAGGATGCCGCCGTGGCCGCGGTGGCGCCGCCAGGCCCCGCGTGCGAAGCGCAGGGCCAGTTGCTGGCGCGTGCGGTCGTACGGGTCCTCGCCGCGCATCCGGTCCCAGGTCGCGTACGAGTGCGCGAGGGACGCGGTGAGCAGGGCACGCGCGCGTGGGTTGGCGTCGGAGGGTTCGGCGGTGAGCAGCGTCGCGGCATGCAGCAGCCGCCCTGCCGCGCCCGCGACGAACGCCTCGAACTCCCGGGCCCGGCGGGCGTTCAGGAACGCCTGCCGTTCGCGCACCGCGTCTCCCGCCTGGAGGGGACCGGGCCCCCGGTCTCATATGAGGCCAGGCACGTGTCCCGGGTCAAGAGGCGGGCGCCCCGGAGCTTTTCGGCCTTACGAGGCGGGCGCGTCCGGGGCCGGCTGCGAGGTCTGGCGGGCGGAGAGCGCGGAATTGAAGCGCGTGAGGAGCGTGCAGAAGCTTTCGCGCTCCTCCGGGGACCAGTCGCCGGTCAGCTCGGCCATGAGGTCACGCCGTGACGAACGCACTTCGTTGAGGCGCGCCTCGCCACGCGGCGACAGCTGGAGCACGACGGCGCGGCCGTCCTCGGGGTGCGAGGTGCGCTTGACGAGACCGGTGTCGACCAGCGGGGCGACCTGCCGGGTGACCGTCGATGAGTCGATGCCCATGCTCGCCGCGAGCGCTTTGACGCCCATCGGCCCCTCCTTGTCGAGGCGGTTGAGCAGCAGGTACGCGGCGCGGTCCATGGAGTTGCGGACCTGTCCTACGCCGCCGAGGCGGGTCTGCTCCGCACGGCGGGCGAACACGGCCACTTGGTGCTGCAGCGTGTCGAGGAGGCCGGGATCGCTGGCGGTCGTCATGTCCGGAGTTGTGGGCATGGCCGGGGGCTCACTTCATGCGAGGGCGATGGGTTGGGGGACAGGGTACGCGGCCGGGACGCGGGGCGTACCGGCGCTGCGCAAACCAGTCTCGCCCCGTGGTCACCGCAGGAGGACCCCGGTGTGAACTGGGAGACTGGCAGTCATGAGCTACCGCACGCGTCACTCCTTGCCTTCGGTCACCCTCGATGACGTGCGCGGCGCCCAGAAGATGCTCTCGGGCGTGTCCAGGGTGACGGCGATGGAAGGCAGCAGGCACCTGTCGCAGCTGGTGGGCGCGCCGGTGCACTTCAAGTGCGAGAACCTCCAGCGGACGGGTTCGTTCAAGCTGCGCGGCGCGTACGTACGGATCGCGGGCCTGCTCCCCGAGGAACGCGCGGCCGGTGTGGTCGCCGCGAGCGCGGGCAACCACGCGCAGGGCGTGGCCCTCGCGTCCTCGCTGCTCGGCGTGCGCTCCACGGTGTTCATGCCGGTGGGCGCGCCGCTGCCCAAGGTCGCGGCGACCCGTGAGTACGGCGCGGAGGTGCGGCTGCACGGCCAGGTGGTCGACGAGACGCTGGCCGCGGCCCAGGAGTACGCCCACGAGACGGGCGCGGTCTTCATCCACCCCTTCGACCACCCCGACATCATCGCGGGGCAGGGCACGGTGGGCCTGGAGATCCTGGAGCAGTGCCCCGAGCTGCGCACCCTGGTCCTCGGCGTCGGCGGCGGTGGGCTCGCGGCGGGCATCGCGGTGGCCGTCAAGGCGCTGCGCCCGGACGTCAAGGTGATCGGTGTGCAGGCCGCGGGCTCCGCGGCGTATCCCCCCTCGCTCGCGGCGGGGCACCCGGTGGCGATCGAGAACCCGGCGACGATGGCCGACGGCATCAAGGTCGGGCGCCCCGGCGACGTGCCGTTCCGGATCATCGACGAGCTCCTGGACGGCATCGTCACCGTCTCCGAGGACGAGCTGTCCAGCGCGCTGCTGCTCTGTCTGGAGCGGGCCAAGATGGTCGTCGAGCCGGCGGGCGCGAGCCCCGTCGCGGCGCTCTTGAGCAGGCCGCGGGAGTTCGAGGGCCCGGTGGTCGCGCTCCTGTCGGGCGGCAATGTGGACCCGCTCCTGATGCAGCGGATCTTGCGCCACGGCATGGCGGCGGGGGGCCGCTATCTGTCGCTGCGCCTTCGCCTCACGGACCGGCCTGGAGCTCTGGCCACGCTTCTCGGGGTGTTGTCCGTGGTCGACGCCAACGTCCTGGACGTGGGCCACGTGCGGACCGATCCGCGGCTCGGACTCACGGAGGTGGAGGTGGAGTTGCACCTGGAGACCAAGGGCCCCGCGCACTGCTCCGAGGTCGGTACGGCTCTGCACGAGGCGGGTTACACCGTCATCGGCTGAGGCCTACACCCGCATCGGCTGACGGCGCGGGCTCATCGAAATTCCCCTGCGTCAGGCTCCGTTCCCCGCTATTTTGCGTTATCCACAGGCTTCGCCCAACCCGTTGAAGAGACGCGATGTATCGCGTTAGGGTGTGTCTCACGTCACTGGTCACCGGGCGCGTCATACCCGGCAAATCTAAGCTTTCCGTAGAAACTCACCCAAACCACTGGGGGAACCCACATGCCAGGCGCCATCTACGCCGAGGGACTGGTGAAGACCTTCGGCGACGTAAGGGCTCTGGACGGCGTCGATCTGGATGTCCCGGAAGGTACCGTGCTCGGCCTCCTCGGGCCGAACGGCGCGGGCAAGACCACGGCGGTGCGCTGCCTGACGACGCTCCTGACGCCGGACAGCGGGCGCGCGGTCGTCGCGGGCATCGACGTACTCAAGAATCCGAACGAAGTGCGGCGCTCGATCGGCCTCTCGGGCCAGTTCGCCGCGGTCGACGAGTACCTCACGGGCCGCGAGAACCTCCAGATGGTCGGCCAGCTCTACCAGATGAGGGCGAAGGAGGCGAAGGTCAGGGCGGGCGAGCTGCTCGACCGGTTCAACCTCGCCGACGCCGCCGACCGCCCCTCCAAGACGTATTCAGGAGGCATGCGCCGCCGCCTCGACCTCGCAGCGGCGCTCGTCGTGTCACCCCCGGTGATGTTCATGGACGAACCGACGACGGGCCTCGACCCGCGCAACCGCCAGCAGCTCTGGGAGGTCATCCAGGAGCTGGTCGCGGGCGGCACGACCCTGCTGCTCACCACCCAGTACCTCGAAGAGGCCGACCACCTGGCGCACGACATCTGCGTCATCGACCACGGCCGCGTCATCGCGCGCGGCACCTCGGACCAACTCAAGGCGCAGACCGGCGGCGAGCGCGTCGAGGTCGTGGTGCACGAGCGCGAGGACATCACCCCGGCCACCGAGGTCCTGCGGGGCCTCGGCAAGGGCGAGGTCGCCGTCGAGAGCCACACCCGCAAGCTCACGGTCCCCGTCTCCGGCGGCGCCAAGCTGCTCGCCGAGGTCATCCGCGAGCTGGACGCCCGCGGGGTCGAGATCGACGACATCGGGCTGCGCCGCCCGACCCTGGACGACGTGTTCATCTCGCTGACGGGCCATGTCGCCGAGGTGGCTCCGCCCGGGGGGAACGGCGCCGACGACACCGACACCGACGGGGAGGACGCGAAGTGAGCGCTGTATCCGACACTCGACCGCTCTTGGCGCCCAGGCCCAAGGGCGGTGTCGTCCAGGCCGCCAGGGACTCGCTGGTCGTGGCCCGCAGGAACCTGATCCGGATGACCAGGATTCCCGAGATGATCCTCTTCGGGGTCATCCAGCCGGTGATGTTCGTGGTCCTGTTCACGTACGTCTTCGGCGGTTCCATCAACATCCCGGGTGCGCCCGCGGGCAGCGCGAGCGCCTACAAGGAATTCCTGATGGCGGGCATCTTCGCGCAGACCGTCACCTTCGCCACGGCGGGCGCGGGCGCGGGCATCGCCGACGACATGCACAAGGGTTTGATCGACCGCTTCCGCTCGCTGCCGATGGCGCGGGGTGCCGTTCTGACGGGTCGTACTCTCGCGGATCTGGTGCAGACGGCCGTGACCCTGGCCGTGCTGGCGGCGGTGGCTCTGATCGTCGGCTGGCGCACGCACGAGAACATCGGGAAGGTGCTGGCAGGCTTCGGCCTGCTCCTCCTGCTCGGGTACGCATTCACCTGGATCGGTGCGCTGATCGGCCTGTCCGTGCGCACCCCCGAGGCGGCGACCTCGGGAGGCCTGATCTGGCTGTTCCCGCTGACCTTCATCTCGAACGCGTTCGTGCCGGTCAACGGAATGCCGAGGTTCCTGCAGTACGTCGCCGAATGGAATCCGTTCAGTGCCACGGTGGCGGCGGCGCGGGAGCTGTTCGGCAACACGATCGAGGGTGTCCCGAAGTCGGTCACCGGGGCTTGGCCGATGGAGCACCCCGTCTGGGCCTCACTGATCTGGTCCGTGCTCATCATCCTGGCGTTCCGCACGCTCGCGGTCCGCAAGTACCGCCGGGCGGACGGCTAGGCGGACCCGGACGCGCGAAGGCCCCCGCACCTCACGTGCGGGGGCCTTCGTGCGAGTCGCCGTCGCGGGCCTCAGGCCTGGTACGGCTTCGCCTGGAGGATCTTCACCGAGGCGAGCTTGCCGTTCGGCAGTTCGTACTGCGCGTCCTCGCCGATCTTCTTGCCGTTCACGCCGCTGCCGAGCGGGGACTGCGGCGAGTACGTCTCGATGTCGGAGCTCGCGTACTCGCGGGAGGCGAGCAGGAACGTCAGGGTGTCGTCCTCGTCACCGTCAAAGGCGATCGTCACGACCATGCCGGGCGCGACCACGCCGTCCGCGGCCGGCGCCTCGCCGACCTTCGCATGCTCAAGGAGCTGGGTCAGCTGGCGGACGCGGAGCTCCTGCTTGCCCTGCTCCTCCTTGGCCGCGTGGTACCCGCCGTTCTCGCGCAGGTCGCCCTCCTCACGTGCCGCCGCGATCTTCGTAGCGATCTCGGTGCGCGCGGGACCAGACAGGTACTCCAGCTCGGCCTTGAGCTGGTTGTACGCCTCCTGGGTCAGCCAGGTGACGTTCTCGCTGGTCTGGGTCACAGGTGCTCCTCGTAGGTACTGGGAATACAAAGCATCGCCCTACCCAGAAGGATGTTCCCTCACGGGTGGGCGAAACCACGAGCCTAACAATTCAGGCGCGTGAGGGGGAGGACATAAGCCGTCAGAAATACGTCGGCGCAGGTGAGAGCCGATACGCCGGGGGCGTCGGCCGGTCAGCGTGACGCGTGGGGCGGTCCGCAGACGGCCCGCAGACGGCCCGCGTCAGTCCGAGTGGCAGCCGAGCAGCTCGGCGCTCGTCCCGCGCGCCTTCGTGCGCAGCGTGACGACCTTGTCGATCCGGCCGTCGTTCTGGTCGAAGCGGAAGTCCGCGCGGCCCACCTCTTCGCCGTCCTCGGCCTGTGAGCGCAGGGTGCAGTAGCCCTTGGCGTCCGCGTCCTTGCGCACCTCCAGGTGCACCTTGACCGCGCTCGCCGATACGACGTCGAACTTGATCACTTCACCGCTGACCTTGGTGCCGGAGACGTAGTCGTATCCGAACCAGCCGATCATCAGGAGGAACAGCACACCGAGGACCCCACCGGTGATCTTCAGCTTCCGGTCCGCGCGCTCGTCGGCCGAGCGCGAGTGGCCGTACCGGCCCTCGACGGGCTTCTCGCTCACGGCCGTCATGATCGTCCTCCTGGAAAAGGGATGCCGGAATTTTCCGCCCCCCGGTTCCGTCACTATAGAAGCCGCCCATTGCGCCATATTGACCAGGGCGCCGGATCACTGAGGATCGAGTCTTGACTGAGCAGCTGCGACTGATGGCCGTCCACGCCCACCCCGACGACGAGTCGTCCAAGGGCGCGGCCACCATGGCCAAGTACGTGTCCGAGGGGGTGGACGTGCACGTCGTGACCTGCACGGGCGGGGAGCGCGGCGACATCCTCAACCCCAAGCTCCAGGGTGACAAGTACATCCAGGAGAACATCCACGAGGTGCGCCGCAAGGAGATGGACGAGGCGCGCGAGATCCTCGGCGTCAAGCAGGACTGGCTCGGCTTCGTCGATTCGGGTCTTCCCGAGGGCGACCCGCTGCCGCCGCTGCCCGAGGGCTGCTTCGCCCTGGAGGACGTCGACAAGGCGGCCGGTGAGCTGGTCCGGCAGATCCGTTCCTTCCGTCCGCAGGTCATCACGACGTACGACGAGAACGGCGGCTATCCGCACCCCGACCACATCATGACCCACAAGATCACGATGGTGGCCTTCGACGGAGCGGCGGACGCCGAGAAGTACCCGGAGAGCGAGTTCGGCCCGGTCTTCCAGCCGCAGAAGCTCTACTACAACCAGGGCTTCAACCGCCCCCGCACCGAGGCGCTGCACAAGGCGATGCTCGACAAGGGCCTGGAGTCGCCCTACGGGGACTGGCTGAAGCGGTGGGACGAGTTCGAGCGGGTCGAGCGGACGCTGACCACGCACGTTCCCTGCGCCGACTTCTACGAGGTCCGCGACCGGGCCCTGATCGCACACGCCACGCAGATCGACCCCGAGGGTGGCTGGTTCCGCGTGCCGATGGAGCTCCAGAAGGAGGTCTGGCCCACGGAGGAGTACGAGCTCGCGAAGTCGCTCGTCGATACATCCCTCCCCGAGGACGACCTCTTTGCGGGCATCCGCGACAATGCCTAGCGTGAACGCACATCTGGCAATGACGCATCTCGTCCCTCTCGCCAAAGAGGTCGACGATGACAAGGTGACCCCGGGTGTTCTCGGCTTCATCGTCTTCGCGGTGATGGCCCTCGCCGTCTGGGGGCTGATGAAGTCGATGAGCAAGCACATGCGGAAGGTCGACTTCAAGGAGCCCGCGGACTCCACCGAGGGTGCGGCGAAGCCCGCCGGGGCCGAGCCCGCCGGGGCCGAGCCCGCCGGGGCCGAGCCCGCCGGGGCCGAGCCCGCCGGGGCGAAGCCCGCCGAGGCCCAGGCCCGCAAGAGCTAGCCCGCCCTCGCCGAGAGCTAGCCCGCCCTCGCCAAGAGCTAGCCCGCCCTCGCCGAGAGCTAGCCCGCCCTCGTCACCGTCACTCCCATCACCTCACGGGAGTGACGGTTCGGCACCATGCCCAGGCGCCAGGCCTGCCAGCCCGCCTCGAGCTCGGCGCCGCGCTCCAGGAGCAGGCCGAACGCCTCCATGTAGTCGGCGAGCTTGCCGTCGCGCGTCGGGTGGCCGGCGCGGGCCAGCTGGCTGAGCTCCTCCTGGGCGACGGCGGTGCCGATCTCCCAGCCGCCGGGCGAGCCGTAGGGCAGCAGGGTGCAGCGCAGGAAGCGGGCCCAGTCCTCGCCCCTGCGGTCGCCGTACGACGCGAACAGCGCCGCCGCCTCGTCGCACAGGGCAAGCGCCTGCTGGGCGCGGGCGTTCCCCGCATCCACGACCGCGAGTTCCAGACACGTCCAGGCCTCGCCGTGCGCGACCCCGATGCGCTGGAAGTCGGCGCGGGCGTCCACCAGGAGCTGGCGGGCGAAGCCGGAATTGCGCAGCGACCCCGTCTGGGCGGCGCGCTGGTCGCGGGTCACACGCGCCGAGTGGTGCCGCGCGCAGGCCAGGCCGTACACGTCCCGCATCCGCGAGAACATCGTCCGCGAGCGCTCCAGCTCGCGCACCGCCTGGTCGAGGCTGCCCGCCTCCTCCAGGGCCTGGCCCAGGTAGTAGGCGCTCCACGCCTCGCCGCGCGCGTCCTCGTTGTCGCGGTGCCGGGAGACCGCCTGCCGCAGCCCGTCGACCGCGGCCGACGCGTCGCCGTCGACCAGGCGGGCTCGCGCGAGCTGCGTCAGGGCCCACGCCTCGCCGCGGCCGTCGCGCGTACGCCCGTACAGGTCGAGGGCGCCCCGCAGCTGTTCCTCCGCGCGCGGTACGTCGCCCATGCGCAGGCAGAGCTGGCCCAGCTGGAAGTGCGCCCAGGCCTCGCCGTGCAGGGAGTCGTTCTCGCGGTGCAGGACGAGCGAGGTCTCCAGGAGGCCGAGGGCCTGGTTGAGGTTGGCGCGGTCACGCTCCACCGCGGCGAGGGCGTGCATCGTCCAGGCGCGGTCACCGGCGAGCTCGTCGGGGGCCTGGAGATCGAGGGCCTCGCGCAGGCGCGCCGACGCCTCCGTCAGATTGCCCTGGTGGTGCAAAGTGATCCCCAGGGAGCACAGGGCGAGGGCGGCGCCCGCGTCCTGGTGGGCCTCCATGTACAGGTCCACGACGGACGTCAGGGTGGTGCGCGCCTGGTCGAGCTCGCCGAGCTGACGGGACGCGATGCCGGTGCGCCACTGCACGCTCCGTGAGAGAAGCCCCTGCCCGACGGCTTGTGTGAGCTCGCTGATCTCGCCCAGGCGGTAGAGGTCGCCGCGCAGCAGGCAGTAGTCGCACAGGGCGCCCAGGAGATGAAGCACCGCCTCTTGGTCCACGCCCTCCGCGTGCCGTAGCGCCGCGGTGATGAAGCTGGACTCGTCGTCGAGCCAGCGCAGGGCCGCGTCGAGCGAGGAGAAGCCGTGCCGGTCGAACTGGCCCGCCCGCGTCGACATCTTGCCGTCGACCAGGCGGATCACCGATCCGGCGAGCTCGCTGTAGCTGACGATCAGGCGTTCCTGCGCGGCGGTGCGCTCGCCGGGTTCCTCCTCGTCGATGAGGCGGGCGAGGGCGAAGGCGCGTACGAGGTCGTGCAGGCGGTAGCGGGTGCCGCGCACGTGGTCGACGAGGCCCGCGCGCGAGAGCGCGGTCAGCTGGCGGCTCGCCTCCTGCTCGTCGGAGCCGAGCAGGGCAGCGGCGGCGGCCGTCCCCAGGGACGCGCGGCCCGCGAGCGCGAGCCTGCGCAGCAGACGCCGCGCGGGCTCGCTCTGGTCGGTGTAGCGCAGCCACAGGACGCGCTCCACGGGGTCCACCGGGCCGTACGCGGCGAGGTCGGCGGCCAGCTGCGTCGCCGTGCGCGAGCCGATCGACGACCCGGCGACGCGCAGGGCGAGCGGCAGGCCGCCGCACAACTCCCGTACAGCTTCGGCGGATTCGGCGTCATAGGGCCCGGAGGCGTCCTCGGCCGCCTCCCTCAGGAGCTCCTCCGCGCCCGCCGCGTCCAGCGGCTCCACCGGCAGCTGGTGCACCCAGGCGGGCAGGTCGGCGGGGAGATCGAGGGGCCCCCGGGCGGTGACGAGCACGAGGCTGTCGGAGCGCTCCGGCACCAGTGTGCGCACCTGCTCCGGGTCGCTCGCGTCGTCGAGCACGACGGTCACCGCGAGGCCGGTCAGATACTGGTGGTAGAGCTCGCTGAGCCGCTTGACCTGCTGTTCCTGCGAGGAACGCTCCCGGAAGAGCAGCTGCTCGCGCGGGGCGCCCAATCGATTCAGCAGATGCAGGAGCGCGTCCCGCGTGGACAGCGGCTGTGAGCTCTCGCCCCGCAGGTCGACGACGCACGCGCCGCGGAACTGGTCCCGCAGATCGTGCGCGGCCCGCACGGCGAGCGATGACCGCCCGGAGCCGGGCGCGCCGTGCAGCACGACGACGGTGGGGCGGGTCTCGGTGCTGGCCCGCGCCGCGTGCACCCACTGGGCGACGCGGGCGAGCTCGGCGCGCCGTCCCGCGAACGGCCCGTCGGGCGCGGGCAGTTGGGTGAAGGACTGCTCCAGTACGGTACGCCGGCGGGCCGCCGCGCTCTTGTCCGTGCCGCGCAGCTGCGGCGCGGCCTTCTTCTTGCCGGTGGGGGTCTGCAACACCCGCTGCTGGTCGAGGAAGGGCCGGATGCCGCGCACGTCGAGGGCTGTCAGCCACTGCAGCCGCAGCTGCGCGGGCCCGCCCGGCTGGCTGATCGCACCGGCGCGGCGGCTGGCCGCGGGCACGTGCGCCGCGGTGACCTTCACGACGGTGGTGGCCGCGCCGACGACGGCGACGGCGGCGCCCGCGCCCATGGCGGTCGACACCCCGGTCCCCAGGATCAGGTCGGCAAGACACGCGCCCACCGCGGCAACGGCCGCCACCAGCAGCGGAGTTCCCGCACCCTCCCTGGCATAACGCTGCCGGAAGGAGAGCTGCCCCGCCTCCGCCTCGTCGACGGCCTGCTCGTAGGCGGCGTACTCCTCGGCGGCGGTCTGCCCCATGGTGTCCAACGCGCCATGGGCCCGCGAGAGCAGCACACCCCCGTCGATACGACCGCCGGAGCGCCGCACCTCTTCCTCCACCGCCCGCACCAACAGCCGCTCGGCTTCGGCCCGATGGCTGTCCCGCATATGGGTCCCCCTCCGAGAGCAACATCTGAGATCAGCAGTCACCTGCGTTCACAAGTGTCCTGCGTAGGAGCCTTCGACGCGAGGGCGCCAGCGGATCACGTGGGAGCATCGCCAAGGCGGCTTCGCCCGCAGCCAACGCGCGGCCACGAAGCCCGAAACCCGCGCGGCTCGCCGCGGGCCCGTGGCAACACCGTCCGGTGCGGCTACCGCTCCACGCGGCGCAGGAACTGCCAGCCCAGGACGATCTGGGCGAGCGTCTGCACGAGAGAAGTGAGCGCGAGCAGGGGCTGAACGGTGGGAGAGCACCAGAACGCGGCCGTGCAGACCATCGGCAAGACCAGGTACGCGAACAGGTCCACCGCGGTCTGAAGCCGCTTGCGCATGGTGCGGCCTGCAACGTTGCGGTGGTAGACCTCCCAGCCGAACATCGTGCCGTGGGTGGAGGCGAGTTCCCCCAGGCGCGGGCCCAGGTGGTCGCGGACGTAATAGCTGATTGCCGAGACCTTCTCGTCGTTGACCAGGTAGGTCCATCCCAGAATGAGGCAGATCACGGGGACGGAGAGGAGTAGTCGGAACTGTCCGCTCTGGACGGTGATGGCCACGACCGCCGTGGCCGCGGCGAGCGTGAAATAGAGCAGGTTGTCGCGGAATCCTATGCGGGCCTTCTGTTCCTCCTTGAGGCGGTCGTATTCGGTCAGCAGGATTTTTCCCTCGGTGACATCGTCCGTGGAATTCACAGGCATCCCCATGCTCGAATTCAGGATCACCCGGAGAACTGAAATGGCGTCAGGTTGTCGGGGCTGTGTCGCTCGATCCAACCCTTCCCGTCTGCCGCGATCCCCTCCAGTAGGCGGAAGGTATGGGTGGATCCGGCCGCGCTGAGGTTGATCTCGGATATTTCCCTGGAATTCTCGTCCGGCGCCAGCTGATGGGCATCGGCGTCCTTGACGCGTATCTTCCTGGCTGGCCCGTTGGTGAGGACGAGTTCCAGGTCGTAGCCTCCATCGACGTTCTCCGCTACCTGGACGGAGGACAGAGCGTCGAAGCGGTAGTTGCTCCGCTGTTCGTTCTTGCGCGTTGCGTCGGAGAAGCTGAACTCGGAGCTCATCTCGCGGATGCCGTCCTGGGTGAACAGGAACAAGCGGAACACGTAGTGCGAGTACCGCCAAGGGCCGCGCCTGACGCGCCCTCGTTTGTAGGAAGGGGCGGGGGAAACCAGGATGGTGTGGGTGATCAGATCGCGCCAGGTGAGCCGGTGGTGCCGGAGCGCTTCATCGACGAACGAAGTCTTGTCGCAGGCGAGCCAAGTCTCCATTTGCTGCTCGCTGGGACGCGTGGCGTCCAGGAGGGACTGCCAGCGCTGGTGCGCAGCCTGTCGTGCGGTCAGTTGCTCACGGTACTTCAGGGTCTCCCTGGCCAGCCGGTGCTCTTCACGCCGGACCTGCAGCCACAGCGAAGCGGCTGCGTGCCCGGACCAGGCAGCACCGAGCATGGCAAGGAACGCCCATAGGGATCTAGGCGAGGGGGCACTCGAAACTGCCGTTCCAAACGCGGTCAGAGCCGTGACGCCGAGAACGGCTACGGCCACGACTGTCATGGCCTTTGTCTTGACCGGAGTCCGGCTATGGCGGTGATCTTCGAACAGGGCGCCGTTGTTGTGGCGGTTCCTGGCGTCCTCAGCGAGGTACCGGATCAACCAGGTGACCCGGTCCACACTGACCCGGCTCTCCCGATAAAGGTCCGCGATCTCGGCGGCGAGGCTGTTGCGGACCTGAGCGGTGTGGGCGAGCCAGGCGTCCGGCGTGAACTCGTGTGGCGTGCGAACGCTGAAGTAGTGGTCGAACGAATGGCGGACGCGTTTGGTGAACCCGTCCTCGTCTGAGGAAGATCTGTACGTGTGCGGGACGCGGGTCCCGGCAGCGAGGTGCAACCGGGGTTCCTGGCACCACCGGTCGCCGAAGCGGGCCGCAGTCAGACCCGCGCTGAGCGCCACCAGTAACTCGACGGTCGCCTCGGCCGAATCCGAGATCAGTGCCAGGGACCAGAGGGACACGCTGCTGATGATGAACAGGATTGTGCGGACTGGGAGGGCCGCCTCGGCGGCGGCAGCGGTGCTCGGGTGGGGCTGAACGGCGCGCGCCCCGATAGGGGCAGGCGCGAAGTAGGCCCAGACCCGCCGGCTCCGGTCGTTGCCGAACCGCTCCGCCCTGGCTCGTTCGCAGGTCTCCGCCCACAGGTCGTCTTTCAGTCCTCCGGTGAGCATGAGGTCGAGGTGGCGGAGGATCGCGTTGTGCTGGCGGAGCGGCAGATCTTGCAGCTGCTTCAGCACCGGGCCGGTCTCGCCGTGGGCGGTGCTGAGCACCGTCAGCAGGCCGAAAGTGACGCGCAGGGCTTGTTTCCACTCGTCCTCGGCGAAGGTCTGTACGAGCCCGGAGCTGTAGTGGAGCCGTTGTACCTCTTCGGCGCTGAGGTCGTCGTAGGTGCGTGCGCTGAGCACGGCGAGCGCCCAGTGGAAACGAACTTCCGCGCTGTCGTACCCGTGAGCGATCGCATCAGTGATCATTTCGCGGGCGCGGCTGGGGATGCCGTCCTCCAGTAGCCGCACGCCCACCCTGTACTTCTCCTGGGGTGAAGCGTCCGGGTGGACGAAGTAGACACTGGAGTTGTGTACGGTCTCAGCCTGGATTCCGACGGTGGAGTCGTATGCGGCCGAGTTGTATGCGGCATCGCTGGTCTGGGTCATGCCCGCTCACCGGCCGCCGCCACCATGGGGGCCAGCTCGGCCACCAGTGCGGGGCACTCCGCGACCAACCCACGCAGCCTCCTGAGCGTCATGGCAGTCCGCTTCGACGATTCGGGGGTGTCCCTCCCGGCTGTCCGGAGGGCGGAGTCCAGATCGTTCAGGGCCTCTCGGTAGGTGTCCTCGTCGAGGGCGCCCTCAGCACGGTACCGCCCCAACTGCTCGCGGAAGCCGTTCAGCTCCGCGATCAGGTCCGTCGTGCCGGATGCCTTCGGGGCCGAGTTCATTTGGACACTGCTGCCCGTGACCGAACCGGCCATGATACCGACGGTGCTGTTGTGTGCGGTGTTGCTGACGCCTGGGTCGAACCTGTCGGCCGAACGGACCCTGTCGCCCTGAGACATTGCGGTCTCCTTCTGTTCTTCCACCAACTCCACTGCTAAGCGGGTGGCGAACGCAGCTGCGTTCGCCACGGCCCGCGGCTGCCAGTTGCGGTCCGTGGCACTGTTCTTCGTGCCGTCCGCCCGGTCGCTGATCCCTCGGACGATGGCCACCGGCGCCCCGTTGAGATGGCCGGCTTGTGCCACACCTGCGGCCTCCATCTCGATGGCGAGTGCGTCGTTGTAGTGCTGTCGGATCCACTTCGCTTCGTCCGAGATCATCGAGTTCTGGACGACCTCCCCAGCGGCGATCGCCCCGAAGCACACTCGCGGCATGTCCTCGTAACCGGCCGTGGGGGCCGCCCAGTCGTTCAGGCGGGCCAGGTGTGAAGCGAGCTGGCTGATGCCGTGCGGTGCTTCCCACACCCGAGGGCGGGCTTTGAGTCCGTCGTCCTCGCTGGTGCCGCCGTGGTAGGCGTACACATGTGTCGCCATCACCACGTCGCCCAGCCTGGCGGTCTCCCACAGGGCTCCAGCGACCCCGACGAACAGCACGGCCACCGGCGAGAATTCCTGAATCGCGCGTTCGGCGATCACTGCCGCGGAACTGTTCCCCTTGCTCGTCAAGCCGAGTGCGACACGGCACGATGTGCCCTGCACAGTTCCCACCTCGAACCGTGTGCCACGCTTATGGCGATGCACTTGCGTACCCGCGAGCTTCTGGCGCACAGCCTGGTATTCAAGATTGAGGGCAGTGAGAACCACCACTTGGCCACTTGGCATCTATGCCTCCTTCTCTTTCGTGATCTCTTCCATCGCGGATGGCGCGGGTCGGATCAGCGGGGGGAACAGCATCGTCTTCGGGCCGGTCCGGTACAGCCGTGCCGGCCGTCCTCCTGTGGTCCTGCGATTCGTGCCTATTGGGACGATGAACCCCTTTACGGCTTGGACCTTTCGGTAGAAGTTGCGAGTGTCGAGTTCGGTGCCCCAGACGGCTTCGTACACTTGTTGTAGCTCTGTGATCGTGAAGTTTTCTCTGCAGAATGCTGTGGCCAGAGAAGAGAACTCGAGCTTGGTGCGCGCGCGTTCGATCCCGTCGCTAACGATTCGGCGGTGATCAAAGGCGAGCTTCACTTCACCGGACAAGACGGCTTCTGCGGGAACCCACGCGGCATCGGTGGCATCCGTTCCCGCGACCGGCTCCGGCAGCCTCGGTGCGATCGCCAGGTGGGCTACGGATACGACTCGGCCCCGAGGATCACGGCCCGAGTCCCCGTACACGGCCAGCTGTTCAAGGTGGACCGAACCGGCGGGCAGGGCTGTTTCCTCGCTCAGTTCGCGGTGGGCGGCATCCAAAATCTCCTCACCATCGTGGCTCAGAAACCCTCCGGGCAGCGCCGACATGCCACGGAAGGGATCTTCACCCCTCTCCACCAGGAGCACGTGGAGGCGGCTCTCCCTCAGCGTCAGGATCACGAGGTCGACCGTCAGTAGCACAGGAGGAGGTGACCACACGTCATGTTGCATGTCCTGCAAGGTACTTCAGTTACTGTCACTTGCACAATAAGGAAGTCGCCATGCCAGGGTCAGCCACGGTGGAGAAGGGGGAGCGGGGCGTGTGTGGAGGGTTCCAACCCGGCCGGCCCCGCCGACGGCGAGGCTGCAGACCAGTCCGGCGATAGGTGTCGTCGGTGGGGCTGTCGCGCAGATGCAGGCGGTCAGATGGAACCCAGGTCGACAGTGACGGAGAAGGGCACGGCAGCCTTGATCACTCCGGTGAACATCTCGCCGTCCCTGTACGCCCTGATCGCGGGGTCGAGGACGTAGGTGTAGATGATGGGGACGCCGGTGGCGGCCTGCTCGACCCGCCAGTAGAAGGGGATGCCGGCCTTGGCGTACTGGTCGACCTTTACGACCCGGTCCGTGGTTTCCGAACCGGGCGACACGATCTCGACGACCAGAAGCACGTGCTCGGGGCGGGTGGGCGTGAGGTCGATGGTTTCCGCCCGGTAGACGATGACGTCCGGACGGCGGTTGGTGAGTGGAACGTCCTGCAGGCGGACGTCGAAGTCCGTGTCTGCGTTCCAGTCGGGGCCCGCGGCTGCGTCCAGGGCATTGGCCAGGATGCGGGCCAGCCGGTTGTGGCGCTTCGAGGCGCTCGGGCTCACGACGACCATCCCGTCCACGATTTCGATGCCGGTGCACTGCTCCTCGGACCAGGAGTCGTACTGTTCCGCGCTGATCTGCGTATGCATCCAGGCGGGCGCCACCATCTCGGCGGTCATGGTGTACCTCCTTCGAGAGGAGCCTCGGCAGTTCCGGCACTCTTGTGCTCAGCCTACTGTCCTGCGATGCGGCGCACCGGATTCGGAAGATGGTGGGCTTCGCCCTCAGGGCGAAGCGCTGTGAGAGCCTGGATGGCATGAACCGGCTAGCTGGTGTGACCTCGCCTTATCTGCTTCAGCACGCTGACAATCCGGTCGACTGGTGGCCCTGGGAACCGGAGGCATTCGAGGAAGCGCGACGGCGCGATGTACCCGTCTTGCTGTCGGTCGGCTACTCCGCGTGCCACTGGTGCCACGTCATGGCGCACGAGTCCTTCGAGGACGCCGGCACGGCCGCCTTCCTGAACGCGCACTTCGTCAACGTCAAGGTCGACCGCGAGGAGCGGCCCGACATCGACGCCGTCTACATGGAGGCGGTGCAGGCCGCGACCGGCCAGGGCGGCTGGCCCATGACGGTCTTCCTCACGCCCGACGCCGAGCCCTTCTACTTCGGCACGTACTTCCCGCCCGAGCCGCGGCACGGCATGCCCTCCTTCCAGCAGGTGGCCGACGGCGTCCGGCGCGCCTGGGAGGACCGGCGCGACGAGGTCGCCGAGGTGGCCGGGAAGATCGTGCGGGACCTCGCCGACCGGCAGCTGGCGTTCGGCGCCGACGAGCTGCCCGGCGAGGACGAGCTCGCCCAGGCGCTGCTCGGCCTGACGCGCGACTACGACGCCTCGCGCGGCGGCTTCGGGGGCGCGCCCAAGTTCCCGCCGTCCATGGTCGTGGAGTTCCTGCTGCGGCACTACGCCCGCACCGGCTCGGAGGGCGCCCTCCAGATGGCGGCCGACACCTGCGAGCGGATGGCGCGCGGCGGCATCTACGACCAGCTGGGCGGCGGCTTCGCGCGCTACTCCGTGGACCGGGAGTGGGTCGTGCCCCACTTCGAGAAGATGCTGTACGACAACGCCCTGCTCTGCCGGGTCTACGCCCACCTGTGGCGGGCCACGGGCTCGGACCTCGCGCGGCGCGTGGCTCTGGAGACCGCGGACTTCATGGTGCGTGAACTGCGCACGAGCGAGGGCGGTTTCGCCTCGGCGCTCGACGCCGACAGCGAGGACGCGGCGAGCGGCAAACACGTCGAGGGCGCGTACTACGTGTGGACGCCGGAGCAGCTGCGCGAGGTGCTCGGCGACGCGGACGCGGAGTTGGCCGCCACGTACTTCGGTGTGACGGAGGAAGGGACCTTCGAGGAGGGCGCCTCCGTGCTCCAACTCCCCGACGCGGGCGGCGTGGTGGCGGACGCCGCGCGGATCTCCTCGATCCGGGAGCGGCTGCTCGCGGCGCGCTCGGAGCGCCCCGCGCCCGGCCGGGACGACAAGATCGTCGCCGCCTGGAACGGGCTCGCCGTCGCCGCGCTCGCGGAGGTCGGCACGTACTTCGACCGGCCGGACCTGGTGGCGGCGGCGGTGGGTGCGGGCGACCTGCTCGTGCGGCTGCACATGGACGACAGGGCGCGCCTCTCCCGTACGTCCAAGGACGGGCAAGTCGGCGCCAACGCAGGCGTGTTGGAGGACTACGCCGATGTCGCCGAGGGCTTCCTCGCGCTGGCCTCCGTGACGGGGGAGGGCGTGTGGCTGGAGTTCGCCGGGTTCCTGCTCGACCACGTGCTCGGCCAGTTCGTGGACGCGGAGTCCGGGTCCCTGTACGACACGGCGGCGGACGCCGAGCAGCTGATCCGCCGGCCGCAGGACCCCACGGACAACGCGGTGCCGTCCGGGTGGACGGCGGCTGCGGGCGCGCTGCTCTCGTACGCGGCGCAGACCGGCGCCGAGCCGCATCGCCTCGCGGCGGAGCGGGCGTTGGGCGTGGTGAAGGGGCTCGCGCCGCGTGCTCCGCGGTTCATCGGGCACGGGCTCGCGGTGGCCGAGGCCGCGCTCGACGGGCCGCGTGAGGTCGCGGTGATCGGTTCCGTGGGCGGGGAGTTGCATCGCACCGCCCTGCTGGGGACGGCGCCGGGGGCTGTGGTCTCGGTCGGCCCCGAGGGGGGCGACGAGCTGCCGCTGCTCGCGGGGAGGGGCATGGTGGGCGGACTTCCGGCGGCTTACGTCTGCCGGCGGTTCGTCTGCGACGCGCCGACGGTGGATGCGGGGGAGTTGGCGGCGAAGCTGTCGGTCTGAGGCCTGGGGTTCTTTTCCCCAACCCCGCCCCTTCCCGAAAACTCGCTCGGCGCGAGGGCCCCCTCCTCAGCCGGGAAGGGGCGGGGGCTGGGTTGGGGTTGTGGTTGGGGTTGGGGAGAATTCCTCGACCGCCCCCGCCACGATCCCCTCCAGCCGGTCGTGATGCGCCCCCCGCCAGTACACCCGCCCGCACGCCCCGCACTCCGCGAACACGTCGTACGTCCCCCGAGTGCCGCCCTCCAGACGGTCCGCCACGTCCTCCTTGGTGGCCGCCCGCAGGGAGCCGTTGCAGGCCGTGCACCGCGTCCAGGGGGCCAGTGCGGGCGCGAACCGGCCCAGCACGTCCCGCAGTTGTTCCTCCGGGGCGTCGCTGTAGACGTACGCCCCGGCCCACAGCTCGCGCCGCCGCAGTAGCCCTCGGTCCCTGCTCAGGAGCACCCGCCGCTCGGCGGCCGAGCGCGTGGCGAGGGCGGGGTCGCCGATGTCCGTGCTCTCGTACGCCGCGTCGACGCCCAGGAGCCGCAACCGGCGGGCCAGCGTGCCGAGATGGACGTCGAGGAGGAAGCGAAGGGGAGCGCCGGGGACGGGCTGCGGACGGGCGACGGCGCGGACCTCGACCGACTCGTCCGCCGACGGAATGTGCGAGACGGGAACGTCGGCCCCGTCCACGACGAGCGAACCGACCTCCGTCAACGGCACCCCGAGCGACTCGACGACGTGCCCGAGCGTGGACAAGCCATCCGTAACGGCCTTGGTGGGCCCGCCCCGCCGCTCATGCGGGACGAAGACTCCCAGCTCGGGGCCGAAGCGGATGAGAATCTCGGGACCGTACATGCGGCCAGGATGGCACGCGGTCAACCACGGCGGCCGGGGATTTACCCCGAGGAACCTCCCCCGGCGCGCGCACGGAAGTCAGGCCTGCGGCCCGCCCGCGCCGAAGCCGGCGACCAGCATGCGGAGGGCGCCGCCCTGCTCGTCCTCGTGGCCGTGTTCCGCCCAATACGCGGCGGTCTCGGCGAGGGCGGGGATGTGGCGCACGGTGAACACCGGGACTTCCAGCTCCCCGGTCCGCACGCGGAAGTCAGCCCTCCGACCACCCGCACCGAAGCCGACGACCAGCATGCGGAGGGCGCTGCCCAAGCTCACCGCGGGAGTCAGGCCTGCGGCCCGCCCGTGCCGAAGCCGGTGACCAGCATGCTCAGGGCGCGGTCGACCAGTTCGCCCAGGTCGTCCTCGTGGCCGTGTTCCGCCCAGTACGCGGTCGTCTCGGTGAGGGCGGCGATGAGGCTCATCGCGAATACCCGGACCTCGAGCGCCCCGGGCCGCGCACGGAAGTCAGGCCTCTCACCCACCCGCACCGAAGCCGCCGACCAGCATGCGGAGGGCGCTGCCCAAGCTCACCGCGGGAGTCAGGCCTGCGGCCCGCCCGTGCCGAAGCCGGTGACCAGCATGCTCAGGGCGCGGTCGACCAACTCGCCCAGGTCGTCCTCGTGGTCGTGTTCCGCCCAGTACGCCGCCGTCTCCGTGAGGGCGGCGATGAGGCTCATCGCGAATACCCGGACCTCTAGCTCCCCGGGGTCGCGGCCCGAGCGTTCCGCGATGACGCGGCACAGCATCCGGCCGGTGACCGACATGCTTTCGAGCAGTCGGGAGCGGACCGCGGGGACCTCGATCATCAGGCGGGTGCGGAGGCGTGAGACCTCCGGCTCCTCCGTGAAGCCGAGGCTCACCGCCCTGCGCAGCACATGCCGCAGGGACTCCACGATCGGCTCGTCCGCGGGGCGCGCCCGCAGATCGTCCTCCAGGAGCGGGTCGTACTCGTCGGTGAGGACGATGTCCTCCTTGGTGGGGAAGTACCGGAAGACGGTGGACGGCGACACCTCCGCGGCCTCGGCGATCTGCTCGACCGTCGTCGCCTCGTACCCCTGCTCCTCGATCAGCCGGTAGGTGGCCTCACGGATCGCGATGCGCGTCTTGAGCTTCTTCCGTTCGCGGAGCCCCAGCTGGGAGCCCTGCGAGGAAGCGGTGGTTCGTGCGGCCGTCATGGCGCTCATTGTCGGGCATCCTCGGCCCGCCGTGCCATGTCGGCGTCGTCCGGCGGCGCGGGACCTGCCTTCGGCAGCAGCGCGGCGACCAGCAGCGCCGTCACAAGCGCCGCGACCCCGCTCACCAGGAGGACCGTCACCATGCCGTCGATGTACGCCTCGTCGGCGGAGTCGGCCAGCCGGGAAACCCCGAGCCGTTCGGCGACCGCGTGGGCGGCCACCACCGACTCGCCCGCCGCATCCGCCGCCGCGTCCGGGATCTTGCCGGTGTCGAGGCGGTCCACGTACACCCCGGAGAGCAGCGAGCCCAGCAGGGCGATGCCGATGGCGCTGCCGACCTGCCGCACGGTCATCAGGAGCCCCGTGCCCGACCCCGCCCGCTCCACGGGGAGCGCCCCGAGGGCCGAGTCCATGGCCGGCACGACGGCGAAGCCGAAGCCGGCCCCGGCGACGGTGAGCCACAGCGCGGTGAAGCCGTAGCCGGAGTCGGCCGTCGTACGGCTGCCGAGGATCGCCGCGAAGGCGAGGACGACGAGCCCGGCACTGATCACCGCACGCGGCCCGAAGCGGCGTACGACGGGCTCCGCGCCCTTCGCCGCGACGAGGAGGCCGCCCATCATCGGCAGCATCCGCAGACCGGTGCCGAAGGCGTCGTGCCCGAGCACCGCCTGCAGATACTGCGGAAGCACGAACATCAGGCCCGACAGGACGAACATGACGAGCGTCGCCGCGAGCGTGTTGAGCAGGAAGCCGCGGTGGCGCAGCAGGGACATGTCGAGCATCGGGCGCGCCATGTTCCGTTCGCGCAGGACGAGCGCGGCGATCAGAACGGCCGCCCCCGCGAGCATGCCGAGGATCAGCGGGTCGCCCCACCCGCGTACGGGGGCTTCGATGATCGCGTAGATGAGCGCGCCGAGCCCGGCCGCGGTGAGGGCGGTGGAGGCGACGTCGACCTTGGGGGCGGACGGGTCGGTCGTCTCCGGGAGCAGGAAGACGCAGGCCGTGATCCCGATCGCCACCATGGGGACGTTGATCAGGAAGATCGAGCCCCACCAGAAGTGGTCCAGGAGCCAGCCGCCCACGATCGGCCCGAGCGGGGCGCCGAGCGCGGAGGCCGCGGAGACGATGCCGATGGCCTTGGTCCGCTCGCCGGGGGCGAAGAGCGCGGGCAGCACGGCGAGGGCGAGGGGCATGACGAGCGCGCCGCCCATGCCCATGACCGCCCGTGCCACGACGACCAGCTCCACGGAGTCGACGAGGGTGCCGATCAACGAGCCGACCAGGAAGATCCCGAGCCCGGTGATCAGCATCCTGCGGCGCCCGAACCGGTCGCCGAGCAGCCCGGCCGGAAGCATCAGGGCCGCGAACACGACGACGTACGCGTCCGCCATCCACTGTTGTTCGCCCGTGCTCGCGTCCAGCTGTCCGGCCATCGTCGGCAGGGCGACGTTGAGGATCGTCATGTCGAAACCGAGCACGAGCATGCTCGCGACCAGGGCGGCGAGCGCCCACCAGCGGCGTGGGTTCTGCCGTTCTGCGGCAGACGAGCTTGTGACAGTGGCCATGAAATGAGAGTAGCTGTCAAATAGTAGTCACCGTCAAGAGGTGCGTCCGTTGCGGGCACGCAAAGGGCCGCGGCTCGAAAGCCGCGGCCATGAGAGAGGAGAGGGGGCGTGGCCCCTGCCCGTGTCGGTTCTGTCCGAGTCCGTTCTATCCGTGCTGGTACGCCACCAGCGAGATGCCCACGTAGTGCACCGCGAAGGCGGCCAGCGTCAGGGAGTGGAAGACCTCGTGGAAGCCGAAGAAGCGCGGGGAGGGGTTGGGGCGCTTGATGCCGTAGATCACGCCGCCCGCGCTGTAGAGCAGTCCGCCCACGATCACCAGGACCAGGACGGCGACGCCGCCCGCCCGCAGGAAGTCGGGCAGGAAGAAGACCGCGGCCCAGCCCATCGCGATGTAGCAAGGGGTGTAGAGCCAGCGGGGCGCGCCGACCCAGAAGACCCGGAAGAGGATGCCGGCCACAGCCGCGCCCCAGACGCCCCAGAGCAGCCACTGCCCCTTGGAGTCGGGCAGGAGCAGCATCGTCAGCGGGGTGTACGTGCCCGCGATGATCAGGAAGATGTTGGCGTGGTCGAGTCTGCGCAGTACGCCGTCCGCGCGCGGACTCCAGGTGCCCCGGTGGTAGATCGCGCTGACTCCGAAGAGCAGACACGCCGACAGGACGTAGATCCCGCAGGCGATTCGCGCGCGCGTGGAGTCCGTGAGCGCCAGCAGCACGATGCCCGAGACGAGCACCGCCGGGAACATGCCCGCGTGCAGCCAGCCGCGCATCTTGGGCTTCACTTCCGCGAGGTCGGGAAGCGGCAGGGCGTCGAGCACGGACGAGTCGGAGCTGGAGGCCGCGTCGCGGCCGTTGGTCTTGCTGTTCGTGATCGCGTCAGGGACGGGAGCGGTCATGGGAGAAATCGTACCTACGCAACCGTAAGTTAGGCATCAGTCATGGGAGAACCGTGGCGCACAAGTGGCGATGCTCACGGTGATACCCGAGCGTACAAGTGACGGATTCGCGTACGGGAGGCCGACCGGGCGAGTGGCGATACTCACGCCGCTCACTTGTGACGCCCTCTGGACATATGCGCGGATGCGTCGGATGATCAAATGAGTGCGGTCGGCACCGGATGAGCGCCAGAGGGATCAACACGTGAAGCGTCCGGGTCGCAGCCCCCACGGGGCAACAAACCTATAAACCCCTCGTATAGGAGCAATCGTGGCGCGCGACATCGCGGCTCCCCTTCTCTCTGAGACTCTGGGCACCGTTCCCACCAACCACCAGGAGCTCGTCTCCTGGGTGAACGAGATCGTCGAACTGACGCAGCCGGACAGCGTGGTCTGGTGTGACGGATCCGAGGCCGAGTACGAGCGCCTGTGCGAGGAGCTCGTCGCCAAGGGCACCTTCAAGAAGCTCGACCCGATCAAGCGCCCGAACTCGTACTACGCGGCCTCCGACCCGACCGACGTCGCGCGCGTCGAGGACCGCACCTTCATCTGCTCCGAGAAGGAAGAGGACGCGGGCCCGACCAACCACTGGAAGGCCCCCGCGGAGATGCGGGAGATCTTCCAGGGCGAGAACGGCGTGTTCCGCGGCTCGATGCGCGGCCGCACGATGTACGTGGTGCCCTTCTGCATGGGCCCGGTCGGCTCGCCGCTGTCCGCGATCGGCGTGGAGATCACCGACTCGGCGTACGTCGCCGTCTCCATGCGCACCATGACCCGCATGGGCCAGGCGGTCCTGGACGAGCTCGGCGACGACGGCTTCTTCGTCAAGGCCGTCCACACGCTCGGCGCCCCGCTCGAAGCGGGCGATGCCGACGTGCCGTGGCCCTGCAACTCCACGAAGTACATCTCGCACTTCCCCGAGGACCGCGAGATCTGGTCGTACGGCTCGGGCTACGGCGGCAACGCCCTGCTCGGCAAGAAGTGCTACGCCCTGCGCATCGCCTCCGTCATGGCGCGCGACGAGGGCTGGCTGGCCGAGCACATGCTGATCCTCAAGCTGACGCCCCCGCAGGGCGAGTCGAAGTACGTCGCCGCCGCGTTCCCGAGCGCCTGTGGCAAGACCAACCTCGCCATGCTGGAGCCGACGACCCGCGGCTGGACCGTCGAGACCATCGGTGACGACATCGCCTGGATGCGCTTCGGCGAGGACGGCCGGCTCTACGCGATCAACCCCGAGGCCGGTTTCTTCGGCGTCGCGCCCGGCACCGGCGAGCACACCAACGCCAACGCCATGAAGACCCTGTGGGGCAACTCGGTCTTCACGAACGTCGCGCTCACCGACGACAACGACGTCTGGTGGGAGGGCATGACGGAGGAGACTCCCGCCCACCTCACCGACTGGAAGGGCAACGACTGGACCCCCGAGTCCGGCGTCCCCGCGGCCCACCCGAACGCCCGCTTCACCACGCCCGCCTCGCAGTGCCCGATCATCGCGCCCGAGTGGGAGGACCCCAAGGGCGTGCCGATCTCGGCGATCCTCTTCGGCGGCCGTCGCGCCAGCGCGGTGCCGCTGGTGACGGAGTCCTTCAACTGGCAGCACGGCGTCTTCCTCGGCGCGAACGTGGCGAGCGAGAAGACCGCCGCGGCCGAGGGCAAGGTCGGCGAGCTGCGCCGCGACCCGTTCGCGATGCTGCCGTTCTGCGGCTACAACATGGGCGACTACATGGCCCACTGGGTCAAGGTCGGCGCGGACAAGCCCGACCAGTCGAAGCTCCCGAAGATCTACTACGTGAACTGGTTCCGCAAGAACGCCGAAGGCAAGTTCGTGTGGCCCGGCTTCGGCGAGAACTCCCGCGTCCTGAAGTGGATCGTGGACCGGCTCGACGGCAAGGCCGAGGGCGTCGAGACCCCGATCGGCATCCTGCCGACGGTGGACTCGCTGGACACCGAGGGCCTCGACCTGGCCAAGGACGACCTGGAGTTCCTGCTCACGGTCGACAAGGAGGTCTGGCGCGACGAGGCCTCGCTGGTCCCCGAGCACCTGAACACCTTCGGCGACCACACGCCCAAGGAGCTGTGGGACGAGTACCGCGCCCTGGTGCAGCGTCTCGGCTGACGATCCCGTATCCCGGGTAGGTGGCACCCGGTCCGAACGCCTAGAGGCGTTCGGACCGGGGCCGTTCATGGGCCGCGCCCGAAGGGGCGCGGGGAACTGCGCGCCCGGCCACGGCGCATCCGCGGTCGCGCAAGCAGCCTTCGCGGCAGCTCAGTGGGCGCCGACCAGCCGGGCCGCGCCCGCATGCGCATCCATACGTCGCGCGGCGAGAATCGCGGCGGCCGTGTCCGCCCGGGACGCGGCCACAACCAGCGCACGCCCGGCGAAGGCGTGGGCGCGCTGGTGCAGGGCGGTGAGGTGCGGTTCGTGAATGGCGCTCACCACGGCCGAGCGGACGGGCGCAAGGCCTCCGCGCAGCCGGGCCACCTCGGACGACAGCTGCTCGGCGGCCTCGTCCAGATCCGCGGCGGGCGCGAGGGCGCGCAGCTCGTCCGTGACGGCGAGCAGCGCGGCCAGATGTGCGGCGAGCTGGATGTCCAGCTCCTCCTCGCGGGAGCGGTGGGGGAAGTCGCCCGGGTCGGCCATGGCATGGACCGACTTGGTGCGGATCGGCTCGTACATGGGATGGCCTCCTGGCGGGTAGCTTGAAAGCCATCCTACATTAGATTCAGTCTAAAGTTGATTCGGGTTGCTTCTCGGCGGCTAGGGCTGGCTGTAGCCGTCCAGGAAGGTGCCGATCCGCGTCACGGCCTCGGTCAGGTCCGTCACCGTGGGGAGCGTGACGACCCGGAAGTGATCGGGTTCGGGCCAGTTGAAGCCGGTGCCGTGGACGACCATGATCTTCTCGGCGCGCAGCAGGTCGAGCACCATCTGGCGGTCGTCCTTGATCTTGAAGACCTTCGGGTCGAGCCGCGGGAAGAGATAGAGCGACCCCTTCGGCTTCACGCAGCTCACACCGGGGATCTGCGTCAGCAGGTCGTACGCCGTGTCGCGTTGCTCCACCAGCCGGCCGCCCGGCAGTACGAGGTCGTTGATGGTCTGGCGACCGCTGAGCGCCGCGACCACGCCGTGCTGGCCCGGCATGTTCGCGCACAGGCGCATGTTCGCGAGGATCGTCAGACCCTCGATGTACGAGGACGCGTGCGCCTTCGGGCCCGAGATCGCCACCCAGCCGACGCGGTAACCGGCGACGCGGTACGCCTTCGACATGCCGTTGAAGGTGAGGGTGAGCAGGTCGGGGGCGATGGAGGCGGTGGGGGTGTGGACCGCGTCGTCGTAGAGGATCTTGTCGTAGATCTCGTCGGAGCAGACCAGGAGGTTGTGGCGGCGTGCGATGTCCGTCAGGCCGCGCAGCATGTCCTCGCTGTAGACGGCGCCCGTCGGGTTGTTCGGGTTGATGATCACGAGCGCCTTGGTGCGGTCGGTCACCTTGCGCTCGATGTCGGCGAGGTCCGGCATCCAGTCCGCCTGCTCGTCACAGCGGTAGTGCACGGCTGTGCCGCCGGAGAGTGAGACCGCGGCCGTCCACAGCGGATAGTCGGGGGCCGGTACGAGGACCTCGTCACCGTCGTCGAGCAGGCCCTGCATGGCCATGACGATCAGCTCGGAGACGCCGTTGCCGATGAAGACGTGCTCCACGTCGGTCTCGATGCCCAGGGTCTGGTTGTGCATGACCACCGCGCGGCGGGCCGCGAGGAGGCCCTTTGCGTCGCCGTAGCCGTGCGCGTCGCCGACGTTGCGGAGGATGTCCTCCAGGATCTCGGGCGGGCACTCGAAGCCGAAGGCGGCGGGGTTGCCGGTGTTGAGCTTGAGGATGCGGTGGCCCGCGGCTTCCAGGCGCATCGCCTCCTCGAGTACCGGGCCCCGGATCTCGTAACAGACGTTGGCGAGCTTCGTCGACTGGATGACCTGCATGGCCGCGAGCTTACGGGCGCGCAACGGGACCCGCCTCGTGTTTTGCGCCACGTAGCGCACAGGGGGGTGTCCTGTCAGCGGTCAGCTCTGTCCGTATGCGGTCTTGTCCTCGCGGCCGGGTGCCCCAACAATGCGCATGACAAAACCGAAACAACTTCGGTCACACAGTCATCAGAGGGGACCCCCCACATGAACAAGCCTCTCGTCGGTGCGTGCTTCGCCGTGCTGCTCCTCGGAGCGACGGCGGCGCCCGCGGCGGCCGTCAGTGACGAACGCCCCACCAAGGCCAAGGCGGTTGACTTCGCAGGGACGGTGGCGCTGAGCAACTGTTCCGGCTCCGTCGTCCGCGTGCCGGACTCGCAGCCCGGCGACCCGGCGCTCGTGATGTCCAACGGCCACTGCCTGGAGAGCGGCTTCCCGGCGCCCGGTGAGGTCGTCGTCGACAAGCCGTCCTCGCGCAGCTTCACTCTCCTCGACTCCAGCGGCGGCAACGCGGGAACGGTCAAGGCGAGCAAGATCGCGTACGGGACGATGACCGACACCGACCTCTCGCTCTACGAACTCACCAGCACCTACAGCGAGATCGAGAGCCAGTTCGGCATCAAGGCGCTCGAACTGAACGCCGCGCACCCGGAGCAGGGCAAGGCGATCACCGTCGTCTCCGGCTACTGGAAGAAGATGTACAAGTGCAGCATCGACGGGTTCGCCCACCGCCTCAAGGAGGGGAACTGGACCTGGAAGGACTCCGTCCGCTACACCCCCGACTGCCAGACCATCGGCGGCACTTCGGGCTCCCCGGTGGTCGATGACGCCACCGGCAAGGTGGTCGCCGTCAACAACACCGGCAACGAGAGCGGCGAGGAGTGCACGGACAACAATCCGTGCGAGGTCGACGAGAACGGCAAGGTGACGGTCCGCGAGGGCATCAACTACGCCCAGCAGACGTACGGCGTCGTGCCGTGCGTGGCGCCCGGCAACAAGATCGACCTGAGCCGCGAGGGCTGCGCGCTCCCCAAGCCGTAAGGGTCCGTTCCTCGGCGGGACCGGCTCTCCCCGGCCGGTCCCGCCGAAATGCAAGAGTTCTCACCCCTTGTCCCTGATTCACGGCCCCCCGAAGAATGCCCATGACAACAACACAGGGCACAGCCACACGCAGCTACAAGGGGGGCTCCACACATGAAGAAGGCTCTCGCGGGCGGATTACTCGCCCTCACCCTCGTAGGGTTCGGCTCCGCTCCCGCGATCGCGGCTCCGGACAGCGCACCGTCGAAGCCCGCGGCTGGGGAGGCCGCGAAGAAGGGCGTCGACTTCGCGGGCACCGTCGCGCTCAGCAACTGTTCGGGCTCCGTCGTCCGGATGCCGCAGTCGAAGGCGGACGACCCGGCGCTCGTCCTCTCCAACGGCCACTGCCTGGAAACCGGATTCCCGGCCGCGGGCGAGGTCATCGTCGACCAGCCGTCCACCCGCACCTTCAAGCTCCTGGACGCGAAGGGCGCGGAAAAGGCGACGCTCACGGCGAGCAAGATCTCGTACGCGACGATGACCGACACCGACATCTCGCTCTACCAACTCACCACTTCCTACGCCGACATCAAGAAGAAGTACGGCATCAAGGCGCTGGAGATCGAGGACGACCACCCGGTCGGGAAGCGGGCGATCACCGTCGTCTCCGGGTACTGGAAAGAGACGTACACCTGCAAGATCGACGGGTTCGCCCACCGCCTCAAGGAGGGGGAGTGGACCTGGAAGGACTCCGTCCGCTACACCCCCGAGTGCCAGACCATCGGCGGCACGTCCGGTTCACCGGTGATCGACCACAAGACCGGGAAGGTCACCGCCGTCAACAACACGGGCAACGAGGACGGCGAGCGCTGCACCCTCAACAACCCGTGCGAGGTGGACCGGAAGGGCAACGTGACGGTCCGGCACGGCATCAACTACGCACAGCAGACGTACGGGATCGTGCCCTGCGTCGGACACGACAGCAAGATCGACCTCACCCGCAAGGGCTGCAAGCTGCCGCGCCCGGCGGCGGCCCGCGGGTAGCGGCTTCGCGGCCCGGGGACAGCGGCTTCGCGCCCCCCGACGTACGTGGCCCCCGTCCCCGTCCCCGTCTCCGTCCCCGCGACGGGGCGGGGGCCGTTCGCCGTCAGTCCTGCATGGTCTCGCCGAAGCGCGAGCCGGCCGCGAGGCCGAATTCGGCCGAGCTGAGGGACGTGGAACCGGAGCCGGTGAGACCGGACGACGTACCCGGCAGGGTCCACAGGCCACCGCTGCGGTTGTTCTCGAAGGAGGCTGTCACCGCCAGGTCGCCCTTGCCGTCCTTGTCGTAGTCGGCGATCCGGACCTGCGCGCCGAAGAGATCCCCGGCCTCGGCGGCGCCCGGAACCCCGGCGGTGTCCTGGGAGACGCGCACGACCCCGGACTGCGACACTCCGGAGGCGGAACCGCGGAACACGGTCACGTCACCGGCGTTGTCCAGGTCACCGAGCTGTTCCCCGTTGGCGCCGACCACCAGTTCGGCCTTGCCGTCACCGGTGATGTCGCCGATCGCCACCGAGGCACCCCAGTTGTCGTCGTCCTCGTTGGCGCCCGGCACCCCAGTGCTGTTCTGGTGCAGGACCAACGGATCGCCGAAGCCCGTCCGGCTGCCCAGGCGGACGGTGACATAACCGGAGCCGTTACTGGGGTCGTCGATGGAGAAGAACTCGGGCCACGTCAGAGAGGTGGCCATGTCATCGAAGCCGTCGCCGTTGATGTCACCGAGAGCGATGTCGGTGTTCCCGTCGTCCACGCGCTGAAGCCGGTTCGGGCGTCCTTCCTGGCCCGTGAAGACGTCAGTGCCCGGACGCCCGGTGTCCGGGTCGCCGGTCACCGCCAGGTCGTCCCGGCCGTCCCCGTTGACATCGCCCACGGCAGCCTCCGAGTACCGAAGACCCGCACCGGGGACCGACAGGGTGTACGCGGGCACCGGCTTGCTCTCCCGGGCGAACCCGCCTTCGTACACGACGACCCCGCCCGGCTCGACCACCGCGAGGTCCGCGCCGCTGTCACCGGTGAAGTCCCCCACCGCGACGTCGTATCCGTGGGCCTGCCACTTCTGCGGGTTCTCCACGGTGGTCGTGGTGCTGCTGGTGAACGGTTTGGTGCCGCCCCACAGGATGGTGACGCTGCCCTGGCCCTCGACGGCCTCCACGTCCTCGCCGTCGGCGCCCACGACGAGGTCCGCGAATCCATCACCGTCCAGGTCGCCGCTGGCCATCGACATCCCGAAATGGTCACTCTCCTCGGGCGTACCCGGCACTCCCGCGGAGCTCTGAGTGAGAGCGGTCTTGTTGGCGGTGCCCAACCCGTCGGCCGTCCCGAAGGCCACGACCACCTCACCCGCCGCCTGTGCCCCGCCGACGGTCTTGTACGGCGCGCCGACCGCGACGTCCCGGTGCCCGTCGCCATTGAAGTCGTCGGCGAGCTTGGCGGGAGCGGCGGCCGCGGCGCCCGCCGAAGCCACGGGAGCAACGACGAGCAGACCGCCGGTCAGCGCGGTGACGGCCGCGGTGGCAACGACGGTACGGAGGGGCAGGGGCATGAAGGTTCACTCCTTGGAGCTGTGCTGGACGGTGCCATAGACAGCCAAGGAGATCGAAGGGTTGTACGAGAGGGGTGGTACGTCAGAGGGGACGCGCGGATCCCGAGTCCCGAAGCCCGTCCGTGAAGTGGGCCCATGCGGTGGCGGGGACGGCGAAGGTGGGGCCGGCTTCGCCGAGCTTTGAGTCGCGGATGTGGATGGATTGGGGGGAGGCGGCTATTTCTATGCAGGCGCCGCCTTGGTCGTCGCTATAGCTGGACTTGTGCCATTCCAGGGCTACTTCGATGCAGTTGCCGCCCTGGTCATCGCTGTAGCTGGACTTGAACCAGACAAGCTGGTCGCTCATAGCTCCTCCGCCAGTCTTCTGATGAACTCCGCCGACTCCTCAATACTGAGGGCGTGCATGCGGATCATGCCATGGCGCTGGGCGAGTTCACTGACCTTGGCGGGGTCGGCGTAGAGCGCGCTCGTCGTCTGCACTTCGTTGTACGCGCAGTGCTCGTGATCCGGACTTTCCAGCAGCACCAGTGGCCCGGTAAGGGCGAGCCCGCTGCACCTGCCCATCGGCAGCACCTGCACCGACACGTTCCGCAACTCGCCCGCCTCCAGGAGATGTTGCAGCTGGCGCTGCATGGCCTCGCGGCCACCCACCATCGTCCGCAACGCAGCCTCGTACACCACGAAACCGAAGACCACGGAGGGCCGCGCCCGTAGCGCCTCCTGCCTGCGCAGCCTCGCGTTCACCCGCTCCTCGACGGTCTCGTCGTCCAGTGGCGGGCAGCTCTCGCTGATCAACGCCCGTGCGTACTCCTCGGTCTGCAACAGGCCGGGGATGAGCAGCGGCTCGTACGAGTGGATGGCGATGGCCTCGGCCTCCGCCTGCATGAACTCCTGCGACCGCGCCGGAAACGGCTCCGGCTTCAGGTAGTCCTGGGCCGACAGCAACAGCCCATGCGCGTCGCACATCTCGTCGGCGATCTGGAGCAGGCGGAGGGTCGGCTTGCGGCGGCCGTTTTCCATCGACTTGACGTACTCGTAGTGGTAGCCGGTCTCCTTGCACAGCTCTTCGCGGGTGGTGCCCGCCTGCTCCCGCCAGCGCTTGACCTGGTTGCCGCAGTAGCGCCAGGCCATCGGCGGCTGGGAGTTCACCTCGGTCATCGCGCCCCGCCCCTCTGGGTGCATCGTGGGTACGGTTACGTTCTGTACCCGTGTCGGTACTCCAGAAGGCTATGCCCGGACCGGCAGCGTATGAGGCATGGAACGCACAACTTCCCCTCTGCCGAGGGAGTTTGAGTGGCGGATGCCGCGTGATCCGCGCAGTGTCGGCAGGTCACGGTCACTGCTGGCCGAGCAGGCGCGGGCCTGGAAGGTGCCGGACGACGTGGCGGACGCGGCCGTACTGCTGCTCAGCGAGCTGATGACCAACGCCGTACGGCATGGGCGGGTCCCGGCGGGGCGTGAGGTCGGGGCCCGGTGCGTGCTGGACGGGAACGTCTTCCGGGTCGAGGTGGCGGACGCGAGCGACGCGCTGCCGTGCCCGAGGGAGGCGGGGCCGGACGACGAGTCGGGGCGGGGACTTGCCCTGGTGGAACTGCTGGCCGACGCGTGGGGGACGTACCCGCGGCCGTACGGGATCGGCAAGACGGTATGGATCGAGTTGGCGCTGCCCTAAGGGTCGGAACCCTGGGGGACTTCGGGGTCCGGGTCGGGGCTTGATCGGGGGGTTCCCGGATGTCTCGGGCGAGGCTCATCGCGAGGCTTGAAGCATGTCCTTACTCAAGCGCGTCCTCATCGTGTTCGGCTCGCTCGTGACCGTCGTGGCGCTGGCTGCCGGCGGCGGCGTCCTGTGGCTGTGGAACGACGCCGAGATCAGCACGGTCGGAGAGGAGCGGTTCGACAACGAACTGTCGATACCTCCGCTCGCGAAGTCCCGCGTGGACAGCGACGGCACGCGCGTTTTCGACCTACGGATGCAGGCGGGCGAGAAGGAGTTCAAGGACGGCCGCAAGACATCGACGTGGGGTTTCAACGGCGACTACCTGGGCCCGACGCTGCGCGCGGAGCGCGGCGAGAAGGTCCGTGTGCGGATCCGGAACGGTCTGGATGAGGCGTCGACGGTGCACTGGCACGGCATGCACCTGCCCGCGAAGATGGACGGCGGCCCGCACCAGATGGTCGAACCGGGCGGCAAGTGGAGTCCCCACTGGACCGTGGACCAGCCTGCGTCGACGCTCTGGTACCACCCGCATCCGCACGGCGCGACGGAGAAGCACGTGCAGCGGGGCCTCGCGGGGATGTTCCTCGTCGACGACAAGCAGTCGGCGCGGCTCACGCTGCCCAAGAAGTACGGGGTCGACGATCTGCCGGTGATCGTGCAGGACGTCAGGTTCGACGGCGCGAAGTTCGACCACGGTCACGACATGATGCGCAACGTCGGCTTCCTGGGCGACCGGACCATGGTCAACGGCACACTCCGCCCGTACCAGAAGGTCGGCGACGAGCTCGTCCGGCTGCGGCTGCTCAACGCGTCGACGGCTCGTACGTACGACTTCGGCTTCCCGGACGACCGAGCCTTCTCCCTGGTGGGCACGGACGGCGGCCTTCTGGAACAGCCGGCCCGCATGGAGCGGATACAGCTGTCGCCCGGTGAGCGGGCCGAGATTGTGGTGCGGATGGTGCCGGGCGAGAAGACCGTGCTGCGCAGCTTCCCGCAGGACAACTACGGGAGTTCGTGGAACCAGCGGTTCAGCGGGGGCGACGACTCCTTCGACGTCCTGGAGCTGCGGGCAGCGAAGCAGCTGCGCGCTTCGGCCGACATCCCGCAGCAGCTGGGTGAGCTGGAGGTACCTGACGGCAAGAACGCGGCGCGCGGGCGGTTCTTCGATCTAAAGCAATCGGGAATCAACGGGCGCGCGATGAAGATGGACCGAATAGACGAGACCGTCACACGGGGAACCACCGAGACGTGGACGGTCCGGAACAACAACGGGATGCCGCACAACTTCCACGTCCATGACGTCCAGTTCCGGGTGCTGGAGGTGAACGGCGAGGCACCACCGCCGGAGCTGCGCGGGGCCAAGGACACGGTGTTCCTGCCGAACGGCACGACGATGAAACTGGCGATGCGATTCGAAGGCCCGGCCGACCCGGACACGCCATACATGTACCACTGCCACTTACTGACACACGAAGACGGCGGAATGATGGGCCAGTTCGTCGTAGTGGAGAAGGGCGGGCGGGCAGGCGCACCACCCCAAGGACACAGCAACCACTAGCCGTCGCACAGGAGCCGGCCGATCAACGGCGAACGACACACGACACCCTCGCCGCAACCGGACTGCACGCCACCCGGTGACGCACGACCCCGCCGGTGAGACGTTGCCCGCGGCCCTCCCCGCCGGACGGACCGGCGAGTGCGAAGGGGGCACCATGACCAAGATGATCGGTCACGTGGAGTACGCGAACGACGAGGCGGAAGCGACCGAACTACTCACGGAGTACAGCGAGTCGATCGGCCTCCCCTGGGGCCTGATCCCGCAACGCAAGCGCGAAGCGTCCGTCCGCGTCGCGACCAACGAGGACAAGAACAACGGCCTGGCGGCAGCCAAGAAGACCCTGGACGACGATGTCCGCGAGCAGCGGGTCGCGGAACGGGTGGCGGAACGCAAGGCGGCCATCCAGAAGCAGGCCGACTCCATGGTGAAAGAGGTCGGAGTCAAAAGCAACGCAGGCCTGCTACTCGACCTGTGCAGGCACCACTACGAGCAGGCCAACCCTCCCAACTTCACATTCGGCTCGGGCATGACGGAGTCCGAGTACGCCAAGTTCCAGGAGGAATGGGAGGAGGCCGCCGAGCTGGCCACGCAACGCTACAACCAGTTCACGAACCTCCACTCAACCGAGATCCAGGACAAGGAGGCCCTGGGCAAAGGCCAGGTAGGAGACACCTTGGCCACACGCGGAAGGCAGGGCAACGTATTCGTGACGGTAGTGGGCGCAAAGTTCAACGCCCACATCGACATCAGGGGCAAGAAGAAGTAGCGGGGGGCGGGGGGCTTCGCGGGGCCGGTGGCGTTGCTGCGTGCCGGGGCCATCCGGTGTCCCGAGGTTGGCGGTTCCGGCCCGGGAGTCAAGGGCGCTCCGCTGCGCTACGCGTCGGCTACGCCGATTCCGCTGCGCTCCACCCTTGACACCCGCCCCTCCACCACGCGAGGGAAGACGACCGGACGGCCCAGGAGCGGGACTC